>CANRDO010000023.1 GCA_947629385.1 uncultured Lachnospiraceae bacterium | reverse complement strand
CGAATATATGGGCATTTGTAAGAGATATATGTTGGTTTTGCTTCCAAAAAATATGGCGCTAACTACCAAAGACGGGTATCCTGAAATAGTATGAGAACAGGCATCTCCAGACGAAATGGGGTGCCTGTTTTTTAATACTTGTTTTGCGATGGAAACTCTTCCGGCATCTCGCCACAATATTTTCATACATATAAATTATGTGTATACAATATGATGTAAATTAGTACTTTACACTTGCAGAAAAATAGAGTATCATAGTAAAAGTATTTTAATGCCTCATATTGGGAATAATATCATGTACTTATAGAGGATGAGAGTCGATGAAAAAATTGGAAGTCTCTCTGCTGCACAAAATACTGTTAGTTATATTGGACGCTTTGAGCATGGTGCTCGCCGGGTACGCCGCGCTGGTGCTGCGCTTCCGCATCGACGGAGGACAGATTCCGCCGGTGTACGCAGAATCGGTGAAGTCCGTCATGCTTTTTAATATCATTTTCAGCATCATTGTTTTTGCTTTCTTGCGGCTGTACAGCAGTTTATGGCGATACGCGGGTTTGACGGAGCTGATAAACATCCTGCTCGGGACCGGCATCAGCGTAGTGTTCAGTCTTGTCGCTTGTTCACTCAGTTACAGACCGATGTTTCGCTCTTACTATATCTTCTATGGGGTAGTGCTGGCGATCTGCCTGGTCATCACCAGGTTTGGATACCGTTTCTACTGGAGCGTTTATCGTGGACGGCTGCACGGAGCGCATATGCGCAGGACGATGATTGTAGGAGCCGGCGAGGCGGGAAATACAGTCATGCGTGAGCTGGCCTCGAGCGATAAACTGGATGCGAAGATCTGCTGCCTCATAGACGACGATGAGCGGAAGCACGGTACGTACATTCGCGGCGTGAAGGTCGTGGGTGGAAGGGACAGGATTCAGGACAGTGTCAGGAGATACCAGATCAATGAGATCATCATCGCCATGCCAAACGCACCGAAGAAGAACATCCGCGAGATCGTGGAGATTTGCCAGCAGACGGATTGCGATCTGAAGATCCTGCCAGGTATCTACCAGCTGGTGAACGGGGAAGTCTCGATCGAGAGCATACGGAAAGTCCAAATCGAGGATCTTCTGGGACGCGAGCCGGTGAAGACGGATCTGCACGAGATCATGACCTATGTGCGGGATCGCACGGTACTGGTGACCGGAGGAGGCGGCTCCATCGGGAGTGAGCTCTGCCGTCAGATCGCTGGGTATCAGCCGAAAAGACTGATCATTCTGGATATCTATGAGAACAACGCGTACGATATCCAGCAGGAACTGAAAAAATCTTATCCAAATCTGGATCTGGTCGTTCTGATCGGCTCGGTGCGCAACACACACCGCATGGAATCAATCTTTGAAAAATATCGGCCGGAAATCGTGTACCACGCCGCGGCTCACAAGCATGTGCCTCTGATGGAGGACAGCCCAAATGAGGCAATTAAAAACAATGTGTTCGGCACCTACAAGACGGCTGCTGCTGCGGACAAGTACGGCGCGAAGCGCTTCGTGCTGATCTCCACGGATAAGGCAGTGAATCCGACCAACATCATGGGCGCCTCCAAGCGGATGTGTGAGATGGTCATCCAGATGTTTGCCCGACATTCGAAGACGATCTTCACCGCGGTGCGCTTCGGCAATGTGCTGGGGAGCAACGGGAGCGTGATTCCGCTCTTCAAAAAACAGATCGAGGAGGGCGGTCCGGTGACAGTGACGCACCCGGATATCATCCGCTACTTCATGACGATACCGGAAGCTGTTTCCCTGGTGCTTCAGGCGGGTGTACTGGCCAAAGGCGGGGAGATCTTTGTGCTCGACATGGGAGAGCCGGTAAAGATCGTCGATCTGGCGGAAAATCTGATCCGATTGTCCGGGCTGAAGGTGGGAGAAGATATTAAGATTGAATTCACCGGACTGCGCCCCGGAGAAAAGCTTTATGAGGAGTTGCTGATGGCGGAGGAAGGTCTGCAGAAGACCGGAAATCACAGAATCTTCATCGGGAAACCGATCGAATTTGACGAGTCTGTATTTCGGACGCAACTTGACAAGCTGAGGATGTTTTGCGATAATGATGCAGATGATATTAAGGAAGAAGTGAAAAAAATCATAGCAACTTATCGCATAGACTATGCGGAATAAGGAGAATATAGCTAATGGATATGCATGAAAATGCCTATGGGGAAGAGGCTAACCTGACAGGCCTGATAGACCTGTTGTTCTACTGCCTGAAGAAATGGAGATGGATCGCCGCGGCAATGCTGATTGTAGCCGTGTTGGCAGGAGGATACAAATATTATTCTATCAAGAGGAGCAATCAGGCTGCACTGGAGCAGTGGAACAATCTGGGGACAGAGGAAAAACCATCTGTTAACGATGTGGATATTTTGCAATATTATCAATCTGTGATTGAACGACGTTCACAGGGACTGCAGTCGTGGGAAGACTATCTGGGGAATTCCGAAGTCATGAAAATGGATGCCAATCATCTTCAGAAGGGGATTCTGAGCTTTGTCCTGAAGCTGGAGGATACAGATTATGCAGAGGATGTGTTTTCTACCCTGATTGCTGCTTTCAGAGCATATGTGACGGATGGGCGGCTGGCTCGGGTAATCTATTCTGAGGATGAGGATACGGCGATTGCGGATTCTCAGTACTTACTCAGCTTTTCTTCGGATGATAGACCGACATTGGATACTGCTGAACCGGACGCTGCAGCCAGTCGATTCGGAGAGGGCGTTTTCCAGATACAGATCGTCTCAGAAGATGAGACGGCCTGTGAGAAGCAAATAGAGGCGGCAGTGCAGGCGGTGCAGTCATACAGCGCAAAGCTGCAGGAGCAGGTAGGAGCACATGAACTCACGCTGCTTGCCTCCGGCGTATCGGAAGGCCGGGATCAGGCCATCCAGGACTATCAGACAAAGGTGTTGGGCGATTATATCACGGAGATGCAGAATCTGAATATGTTGCGGACAGAGGCGAAGAGTTTTGCGGACAATCTCGATACGGAGAATGTGGCATCCGAAGTGCTCACCGAACCTGTTCTTGCCAGTCCGTTGAGAGCAGGCGTCAAGTATGCCATACTGGGACTTGTTCTGGGTGCTATTTTGGCCTGCATTGCTCTGGTGGTACTGTTCCTCATGAGTGACAGGCTCCGGAGCACGGAGAACTTTGAAAGAAAATTTGGCGTAAACTTGCTGGGACGTGTGATTGAACCTGTCAGGAGCAGAGGATTATTCGGGGCTCTGGATCGTGGATTTCAGCGCCTGCGGGAGGGAGCATACGCGAACCTTTCTTATGATGAGCAGGTCAAAATCGTGGCTGCCAACATAAAAGCAGCTGCATCGCTGGCAGCCGGGAACACAATACGAGTCATGCTTGCGGGTACTGTTGCCTCCAGAGACGTCGCAGATGTCTGTGCTGCTTTTGCAAAGAAGATAGACGGCGTTTCATTTTCTGATTATCATCAGCTGATCTTTGACGTGTCTGCGCTGGAAGAGTTAAACGGCTATGATGAAATCCTTTTCATAGAGAAGAAGGATGTCTCATCGACGCGCATGATCTGTCAGGAATGCAAGATGGCGGCGGATCGAAATGTAAAGGTCTTGGGCGCGATTGTGATATAATTGTAATATTATTTTTTGGACAAACCCGGGCGGGGAAACATGGGCCAGGCGGCAATGTTTCCCTAACTGGCGTCATATTGGCATATACAATTTGGGCTGTTTTACAGGGACAGGTCAAAATGGCGGAGCTTTGCCTGCGATAAGGGAGGTCAAAAAGAATGCTGCATTGGTATGTCATACAGACCTATACCGGAAGAGAAGAAAAACTGGTGAAAATGGTACAACGCGTTGTTCCCGGGCAGTTCTATCACAGTTGTTTCGTGATTTATCATGAACAGCTCTGGAAACGTCAGCAGGAAAATCAGATTCATATCCAGAGAACATTTCCCGGTTATGTCTTTATCGCTTCTGAGGATCCGAAGGGATTGTTCCTCTGTCTGAAAAACGTTCCGTCCATGTCCAAACTGCTGGCGGATGGAGCACTGGCTGGCGAAGAATTTACATTCATTCCGGTACATCAGGAAGAAGCGGCTTTTCTTGTAAGCCTTCTGGACAAGGACCACATTATCCGCCTCTCCTATGTGGCGACGGATGGAAAAGACCATATTACCTACGTCTCCGGGCCATTGGAGGCATGTAGGGAGAATGCCGTAAATTATCGGTTCCGAAAGCGTTATGCGTCAATCAGACTCATGCTGAGCGGGGAGGAGAAGGAGATCCGTCTGGGACTTATCCTGAACGACGACATTCGCAGAGAGCTTTCCTTTGGCAAGGTCGAGGCGCCTGTGCAGGTGCCGAAGAAATACAGAATGTCGGAAAAACCAGTAAAGGATCAGCCAGTCCATATGCCCGGCGAAGCTGTGATCATAACGGCAGGGAGTCTTGCCGGATTGCCTGCAGTCGTCTGCAGGACAGAAGGCCGGGAGACCAAAATAAAGGTACACCTGTTTGACAGGGATCTGGAAATGAAAGTGTCGACGGAGAGCCTGAGGACGGCTTGAGATCCGTTTGCAGACGTTTGTCCAGGGATTAATCAGAGTACGGGTGCAGGACAGGCAGCAGATAGATATAAGAAAGATAAATACAAATTGATAAATATAAGATAATCAGAGGAAGCATGCTCTATGAGCGGCTTCTTTTTTTCTGGATGAAATACAGAAACGAGAAAGGAGCATATATTATGAACATAGCAATTGCAGGGACGGGATATGTAGGGCTGTCGTTGGCAGTGCTATTATCGCAGCATAATAATGTAACAGCTGTAGATGTTGTTCCTGAAAAAGTTAGGAAGTTGAACAATTATGTATCTCCAATACAGGATGAGTATATAGAGAAGTACTTAGCGGAAGCAAAATCAGGGTTTAGAAAATTGAATATTACTGCCACTATGGATGACAGAGCAGCATATAGAGAAGCTGATTACGTTATTATTTCGGTGCCAACCAGTTACGATCCACAGAAAAATTTTTTTGATTGTTCAGCAGTAGAGCAAGTGATTAAACTTGTGATGGAGAATAGTGCTAAAGCGGTAATGGTTATTAAAAGTACTGTTCCTGTAGGCTATACTGCCAGAATACGTGAAAAATTCAAAACAGACCGTATTTTGTTTTCTCCGGAATTTCTTAGAGAGAGTAAAGCTCTCTATGACAATCTGTATCCCAGCAGAATCATAGTGGGCAGTGATAAGAATACCAGAGCTGCAGCAGAAAAATTTGCAGATATGCTGGTAGAAGCTGCGGAAAAGAAGGATGTGGAGGTCCTCCATATGGGAATAACAGAGGCGGAGGCTGTAAAGCTTTTTGCAAATACTTATCTTGCGCTGAGAATCAGTTACTTTAATGAACTGGATACTTACGCTGAATTGAAGGGACTTTCCTCTGTAGATATCATAAAGGGAGTCAGTCTGGATCCCCGTATCGGAAATTATTATAATAATCCAAGCTTTGGCTATGGTGGGTATTGCCTGCCGAAAGATACAAAGCAGCTTTTGGCAAATTATCAGGATGTACCGGAGAATCTTATTGAGGCAATTGTTGAAAGTAATCGGACGAGAAAAGACTTTATTGCTGATCGCGTATTACAGAGAGCAGGATATTATAACTATTCAGATGGTTTGGCATATGATCAGACGAAAGAGAAGAAGGTAGTTATAGGTATATATAGACTGACAATGAAATCAAACAGTGATAATTTTCGCCAGAGTAGCGTTCAGGGCGTAATGAAACGTATAAAGGCCAAGGGCGCCACGGTAATCATATATGAACCTGCGCTGGAAGATCAAACGACGTTTTTTGGAAGTATGATTGTGAATGACATCAGGTCGTTTAAAGACCAGTGTGATGCAATTATTGCCAATAGATATGATCCGGTGCTTGATGATGTGAAGGATAAAGTGTACACAAGGGACTTGTTCAGGAGAGATTAGGTGATCACAGAAGCGGTATGAAGAAAAAGGTAGATTTAAACGGGAAAAAGATACTTGTCACAGGGAGTCCGGGATTTATAGGGGCTAATCTTGTTATCAGACTTCTCAGGGAGTTATCTGCAGGAACCGTCATTGTTTCTATGGACAACATGAATGACTATTATGATGTCAGCCTGAAAGAGTGGAGGTTAAGACAGATTGAAAAGGAGACTGAAGACAGTCCGGTCAAACATATTTTTGTAAAAGGGAACATCGCGAATAAAGCAATACTCAACGATCTTTTTGAAGAGTACAAATTTGACGTGGTTGTAAATCTTGCGGCACAGGCAGGCGTCAGATATTCTATATACCATCCGGATGCGTATATAGAGTCAAATCTGATAGGATTCTATAATATTCTGGAGGCCTGCAGAAACTACCAGGTAGATCATCTGGTATATGCCAGTTCATCATCTGTTTATGGTGGAAATAAGAAAGTGCCTTTTGCAGTGGAGGATCAGGTGGATCATCCGGTGAGTCTTTATGCTGCGACTAAGAAATCTGATGAGCTTTTGGGGTATGCATACAGCAAGCTGTATAACATACCGATGACAGGTCTTCGTTTTTTTACGGTTTATGGGCCAGCTGGCCGGCCGGATATGTTCTATTTTTCGGCCACAAAGAATCTTGCGGCAGGGCAGAAGATACAGATATTCAATTATGGAAACATGAAGCGGGATTTTACTTATATTGATGATATTGTGGAAGGAATTGTTCGTGTGCTGAAGGGCGCCCCTGAGAAAGCGGATGGCGAAGACGGGCTGCCGGTTCCGCCATATTCTATATATAACATTGGGGGAGGTCGGCCAGAGAATCTTTTGGATTTTATTGCGACACTTCAGGAGGAACTGGTGAGGGCGGAAGTGCTGCCTCCTGATTATGATTTTGAGGGACACAGGGAGCTTGTTGGGATGCAGGCGGGAGATGTCCCTGTCACATATGCTGATTCCAGGGCCTTGGAAGAGGATTATGGATTTACGCCATCAACTAATATCAGGGAAGGGCTTCGCGCTTTTGCCGAGTGGTACAGAATATATTATGGGTAACTCTGTTTTGACGGAAGCAGCTATGAACAGAGAGAAGATGAAAACGGAGAAATCATGAGATGTGCCGGAACTTTTTTGATTCATTTGGGAGAATATTACTCATCATTTTGGCGGTTTTATTTAGCTGTCTGAAGATTGTCGCTTCGCTAAAGAAGGGAGCTTCTGTGTATAAGAATGAACCTGATCAGAAGAATCCCATGGAAGGAAAAAGAACTGTTTTCGTAAAAAATGAAAATGATGAAGAGAATGCAGACGGAGAGAGAGGACATCTGGAGGCCACAGGCACGTTGGAGTATCACCCGAGCTTTTATGAACGTTTTGTAAAGCGTTCTATTGATATTGTTCTTTCCTTTTGCGGATTGATTGTGCTGTCTCCCATTTTTTTGATTATTGTCGTTATAATTGAGATAGATGATCCTGGGCCGGTACTTTTTATCCAGAAGAGAGTGGGGAAAAATAAGCAATATTTCAAACTGCACAAATTCAGATCCATGAAGATGAGTACACCGTGCGATGTCCCTACTCATATGCTGTCAAATCCTGAACAATATATTACCAAATCAGGACGGTTTATACGAAAGCACAGCATTGATGAACTGCCTCAGATCTGGGACATCTTTATAGGAAACATGTCTATCATAGGGCCAAGGCCTGCACTGTGGAATCAGGATATTCTCACGGCCGAAAGGGATAAATATAATGCGAATAATGTGAGACCCGGACTTACTGGCTGGGCGCAAATCAACGGGAGAGATGAACTGGAGATTGCAGATAAGGCGAAACTGGATGGAGACTATGTCAACCGGCTGAGTTTTGCTTTTGATTGCAGATGCTTTTTTGGAACATTTCTCAGCGTGCTGAGATCCAGCGGGGTTGTCGAAGGCGGGACCGGAGAGATGAGAAAAGAGGAAGACAGAAAATGAAAAAGGTGCTTATCACAGGCGCTAATTCCTATATCGGTACAAGTTTTGAAAAGTATGTCACAGAACATTATAAGGACTATCTTTCCATTGATACGGTCGATATGATCGACGGCAGCTGGAGAGACAAAGACTTTTCTGCGTATGATGTTGTTTATCATGTGGCCGGCATTGCCCACGCTGATGTTGGAAAGGTAACGGAGGAGGTCAAGGCCAGGTATTATGCAGTAAATACAGATCTGGCGATTGAAACAGCCAGAAAAGCGAAGGCGGAGGGTGTCAGGCAGTTTGTGTTCATGTCCTCTGCGATTATTTATGGCGACTCAGCCCCCTGCGGGAAACCTAAGATGATTACAGGAGAGACCCCACCTGCACCTTCTAATTTTTATGGGGATTCAAAACTTCAGGCTGATCTTGGTATCCAGAAGCTTGCTGATCATAACTTTTTAACATGTATATTGCGTCCTCCCATGATATATGGGAAAGGATCTAAAGGAAATTATCCGGTGCTGAGCAAGATGGCGAAGAAATTACCTGTATTTCCGGATTACTATAACCAGCGCTCCATGCTTTATATAGAAAATCTCTGCGAGTTTTTAGCTCAGGTGATGATACGGGGAGAAAGTGGGGTGTTTTTTCCCCAGAATGCTGAGTATGTACAGACTTCTGAAATGGTTCGAATGATTGCAGAAGTACGTGGCCATAAAATCCAAATTTCAAAGGGGTGGAACTGGTTGGTGAAACTGGCTGGGATTATTCCAGGGAAATCGAGAAAGCTGGCAAATAAGGCTTTTGGAAATCTGACATATGATCAGAGTATGAGCAAGTACTGGCTTAAGTATCAGGTAGTGGATTTAAAGACTAGTATTGAAAGGACAGAGAAATAATGGAGCCATATAGTGTTTTAATGGCAGTATATAATAAAGATTTGCCGGATGAGCTTTCTCAAAGCATTAAAAGTATGCTTAATCAGACAGTGTTATGTGATCAATTTGTAGTAGTTGAAGATGGACCAATAGGAAAAGAACTGTCGAGGATCATTGATCAGTATTCAGACAAATATAATAATTTGTTTACAATTGTAAAGTTGAAAGAGAATAGCGGATTAGGAAAGGCGCTTGATATTGGTCTGCAAGAATGTAGAAATGAACTTGTAGCCAGAATGGATGCGGATGATATATCATTGCCGCAAAGGTGTGAAAAGTTACTAGAGCTCTATGACGCTAATCCTAAACTTGCACTTGCCGGAACTAATATAGATGAATTTTATGATAATCCTAACAATATAGTATCTTCTCGTATAGTACCGAGTGATTATGAAAATATTTGTAGATTTATGAAGCGTAGAAGTGCTTTCAATCACCCAACAGTTATGTTTAAGAAGTCTGAGGTGATCAGGTGTGGTGGTTATGGAAAAATGCGTCGCAAACAGGATTTGGATCTGTTTGCTCGTATGATTAATATGAATTGTTACGCGCTGAACATCAACGAATCATTATTGCTTTTTCGTTCAAATGAGAATAATTATAAACGTCGCAAGAGCTGGGAATACTGTAAAAGTTACATAGATGTTGAAAGAGAGAATTATAAACGAGGGTATTGTTCGTTATGGGATTTAGTGGTGGTAACTATGGGACAAATAATTATGCATATAGCGCCTATGGGTGTTATGAAGAAATTGTCTGATACATTTCTTAGAAAAGCAAAGTAACGTGTGGCCAGTAATTTAAAGATATAAAAAGTTTTTGAGTTAGATTTAATGGAAATTTAATAATATATAAGGAGATATATTAGTGCTGGAAAAGGAAAGTATTCATATTATTTATGTTAAACATGCATGGCTGGTGCCATATATAGAGAAATTAGGGTATAAAGTTTATAATCCTTATAGAGGAAATACTTTTCTGCTAAGAGTTATTCGAGAGATTTGGTTTAAATTTAAGCTTCCATTTAAATGGCTGTTTTATAACAAATGCTGTGTAACTAAAAACAAGACGATTGTAATATATGAATCATTGATAACTAAGGATTTTCTAGAATGGTTGCACAGTAATTGTAGTAATTGTAGATATTTGCTTCTCTATACAAATAAAGTTACGGGCAATGTCACGCCAGATCAAATTGCTGGTGACTGGTGCGAGAAATGGACTTGTGATAAAGACGACGCTAAAAAATATGGAATTAGAGTATTCACTGGGGGAGGTTATTTGCCACAATGGACGGTTAACAAAGATAAAGTTGAATACGATGTATTCTATATAGGAAAAGATAAAAATAGATTAGATAAACTCCTGAAAATTGAAAAGGATATGAAGGAACGTGGTATTAATACTATGTTCTATATTACATGGGAAAAGAGTTGGAAAAGAAAAAAAGATGGAATTCATCGCCCCTTTCTTCCATACGATGATGTCCTTAAGTATATTGGAAAAAGTCGAGCAATACTACACTTACTAGAGGGAGCGCAGGCAGGTATTACATTGCGCATTCAAGAATCATTAATTCACAAGATAAAGCTTATTACAGATGATGTCGATATTGTTAAATATGATTTTTATAATTCAAACAATATATTTATCCTTGGAAAAGATGACATGAATAATTTGAAGGAATTCCTTGATACACCATATGTTGATTTGGAAACTGATTTTTTTAAGCATGCATTTTATGATGAAATGCTGGAGGAAATAATAAAATCCGGAGAAGAAATCGAAGGATAATCATTTTCTATTACAAAGGAAACAGGGGAATCAACTAATGCCTTTTCTTTTATTAACAGATAGTGCAATACTATTAATTTTGCTATGTTGTGAACAAAAAAAATCGAGAGTATTTCCAATTTTGTTATTTTGTTTGGGAACGCTTATCATTGTATGTTGTAATGAAGGAAATGATTTTAAGGCATTACAATTCAGATATGATTATTGGTATGGAATTGAAGAATTTCCTTTAGGATTTCAATGGATTCTAAGATGGGCTAAAAACATTGGGTTATCGTTTGCGGGATTCAAATTAGCTTTTGGAGTATTTGTTTTTTTATTTATATATAGATTCTATAGAAGATATTCTGTTTGGCCTGCGATATGTTGCGCTTTTGCGTTTATTTTTCCGGGCGATTCATTTTATGGGCAGCTTAGAAATGGAATAAGTGCTGTTATAGTTATTTTTGCAATTATGTATTATTATTCCAGTGAGAATAAGAAAAGTGTAATTATTTTTGTTGGCTCAATAATGTTGGCAACAATAATACATCCATCAAGCATAATTTATTTGGGCGCAATTTTGGCAAATAGAAAAATGAATTATAACAAAATAATAGGATTTTTCTTGCTGTTAGTTGTGTTGTTTACTATTGGTTTTTATTCTGGCCTTGTCAAGAATGTAGTTGCTATATTTACGCATAATGAGCGGATTTTAAGATGGTTAAATGTTGGGATATCTGAAAATAAGTTTGGGAGTATTTCGGCAATTATTGGGCATGTAATTTGGGTTATATATATTGCATATGTAAGAAGAATGGCATATCCAAATGGTGGGCCTGAGAATGTAAATGAACATATTATGAGTAGGAAAGTTATAGATAAAATATATAATTTGAATATAATATCTATAATTTTAATACCGTTATATTTGGCAACCCATAATTATTTTAGACTCTTTAAATATATACTTTTTATAAATTTTTTAGTTGTTGTTCAGGCTGCTTTTTATTCGAAAAACAGTAGACGGGTATTAATGGTTATTTCTTTTATTATACTTTTTTCTTGCTATCTAATCTCATCAATGGTAAGTGTCGGTTATAGAGAAATACCGACATTTTATAATAGTTTTTCTTGGAGTGCTTTGTTCGGATTGTATATATAGAATAGAAATGTGTTTACTACTTGTTTTTATGATTTTGATAGTAAAAGTTAGGCGTGTACTACAATTTGTCATGTCAGATGAAAAAAACGACTGGGGATATTTATATGAATCAGGTATCAAAGGATCAGTTCGCAAGTAACGCACTTTGGAAGTTTACGGAAATCATCGTCCGTAAGATTGTAGCATTGGTGATTTCTACTATTTTAGCAAGATTGCTGGCGCCGGAAGCATATGGGGTAGTTGCGCTGACAACGGTCTTTATAACTTTCTCAGACATATTTATATTAAATGGCTTCAATGTTGCGCTTATACGAAAAGAATCGGTTGATGAGGAAGACTATTCAACTGTAATGTTGCTCAGCATGGGATTTTCGACCGTTGTTTATACGATCCTTTATTTTGCGGCACCTTTGTTAGCAAATTTTTACGATTCCCCCGAATTAAAGGATGTTCTAAGAGTTATTACGGTCTTAATTTTTTTTCAGTCAATAGCAACTGTCATTCGTGCTAAAGCAACAAGAGAGCTGAAATTCAAGGAAATGTCGTTTGTTGCAATTTTCGGGAATGTGACAGCAAGTTTGATTGGTCTGTTTATGGCTTATATCGGGCTTGGAGTTTGGGCACTTGTGGCGCAGCAGGTGCTTGCTAATTTTTTCGACATGATCTTATTGACCATTGTGTTTAAGTGGAATTATTTTTGGAGATTTTCTAAGAGGAAAGCTGGAGAAATGCTTAAATTTACTCTTGGCGTACTTGGTGCTTCCTTCTTAGATTTTCTTGGAAATAATGCTAACAGCCTTGTGATAGGCCGTGTGTTTAGTACATCTGAATTGGCTTATTATAACCGTGGAAATATGTATCCTGAAACTATAAGTTTGAATACATATAACTCAATTAATAGCGTTCTTCTGCCGACGCTTGCTTCAAGACAAAGCGATCCGGAAGAAATGAAAAAGGTTGTTAGAAAAGTCACATCAGTTACGGAATATATAATTCTGCCAATGATGATAGGTCTTATTGCAATTTCTGACAGGTTTGTAGGCGTACTTCTTACACACAAATGGGATCTTTGCATTCCGGTGATGGTTTGTTCGTGCCTATATTATTCTCTAAATCCGATTCGTTCAATAGGTTATAGCGTTTTTTATGCCAGAGGAGAAAGCAAAAGAAATGTAAAGATTGAAACAGCAAGATCAATCTTTATGATTTTGAATCTTATTGTAATAGTTATTTTGTTAAAGAAATCAATATATATCCTTGCGGCAATGAATGTTGTGATTGCTTTGCTTGTGGCCTTGTATACACAGTATCAGGTAAGTAAATGCATTGGATACAGGTTTCGTGAACTTTTGATAGATATACTTCCTTCACTGATTATGTCGATCATAATGGGATTGATTGTAAGGAGTATCGCCATGGTTACTTCGGAATCAGGCGTTATTTTCGTTGCACAGTTGTTTGTTGGCTTGATTGCTTATGTGATTATGTCAGCCTTGACCCAAAATGTAAACTACAGGTTTTTAAGGGACTATGTAATAAGCAGGTTGTTTCGGAGAAAAAGATATGACTAATTTATTGATGACATTTGAAAGCTATGAGCCAACTAATCAAGAGGCATATAAGTTATTTTCCGAAATGTCAAGCAAAGGTTTTTTTTCATTGCGGAATAAGCGTTGTATTGAAGTATCAAGAGATGATTTGGAATGGTGTGATGTTGTTCTTTCCATCAGAAGTACGTCTTCTCTTGAGGCTTCTTTGGCAAAGTATGCAAAAAAACTTGGAAAGTATTGGATTCTATTATTAGATGATGATTTTTTTTCTCTTGGAAAAGACTATGGACAGGATGGACAAGGCTATAGGGAAGAAAAAAAGAGATGCTTGAGTAAAGTATTAAGGTACACAGATTGCCTGATGGCATCAAACCAAAATCTGATTGAGAAGTATTCGAAGTATGGAAACATAAAGAGGACATATAAAGTCGAGACAGCTGTTGATATTGATCATATGGTTTCACCTCAAGAAGCGGGCAGTAAAGTAAAGATCATTTATTATGTAAATGATGGTACGACAGCGATGATTGACAAATATCTTCGCTCTGTTTTTTATAAATTGGCGGAAATTTATGCTGGCAAGATATCGCTATATTTTATAGCTGTCCATCCAAATTTGCATGATCTGGATGCTAAATTGGATATACATTATGTCCCGCATATGAATTATGAAGATTTTCTTAAGTATATTGCAGATCAACATTTTGATATTGGTTTGGCACCTTTAGATGATATTGGATTTTCAAAATTCAAGTATATTAATAAGTTTATAGAATATACGCGTGCGGGTGTAGCCGGAGTATATTCTGATTGTGAGCTGTACAAATCTGTTATTCAAACAGGTCAAAGCGGCGTTATATGTGAAAATACTGTAGATGGCTGGGTTAATGCAATTAGTCAATTGGTAGATGATACGAATTATAAAGTACAAATTGCAAAGGGAGCTCAGAATTATGCTCGCGAGCACATGAGTAAGGAAGCAGTATCTAAATCTGTACTTGAGGCAATTCCGGAATTCGCAGAGTATAAATCACCGCCAGGAAAAGTGAATATATTTATTATTTATTGGTTTCGTTTCAGGTACTGGCTGTTTCGGATAAGAGGCTGGATATTTACAGTGTATTCATGTGTTCGATCGGGAAATATTAAAGGACTAGTTCGAAGAATAAACAGAAAGTTGAACCAAAAGAAATAAAAGATATGAAAGTAGCGAATGCCAAGTTTCTTATAGAAATGGAAAAAAGAAACAATACAACTGAAAATTTCCGCTTTGGGTTTGGGCGTCTTCTGGATATGCTTGAATATTCATACGTGTTCAAGTACATTGCTGAAATTACAGAAGAGGATTTAAATTGGTGTGATATTTATATTGCTGTTAGACCAAATACACCTATGTCTTGTCTTTTGGGGAAGGCAATAAAAAGGTCAGGAAGATCGTATATCGTATATTTTGATGATGATTTAGTTAATCGAGAGGGTACGATTGCGAAAAGAAATGAAAGTAGTAAAAAGTGCCTTAGAATGTCAGATGCCGTGTTCGGAGCTAATCCTGCGCTATGTAGCGAGTACGGTCGATACTCAAAGAATCATTTTGTGGTAAATACAGCAGTTGATGAGAGCGAGTTATTTCACACACCGCATGATTCATTGCCCATCCGGTTTGTATATGCCGCAGGGAAAGATCATGCATCTATTTTTGAAGCGGTAATTAATCCAGTCCTAAAGAAACTGTTGGATGAATATCATGATATTATTCATTTTACATTTATTGGAGTAGAGCCAAAAGTCAAGAGTATAGGGTATTCTGATAGTTTTGAATTTATACCATTGATGCCATTAGAGCAATATAATGAATATATGAGAATGCATACATTTGATGTTGGCCTTGCACCGCTGAACGATGATAGGTTTTCCAGAATGAAATATTTTAATAAATATATAGAATACGGAAAACTCGCTATTGCAGGTGTATATTCAAATATGGAACCATACACATATGCAGTTAGAAATGGGGAGAATGGTTTTTTGGTAAACAATACAGGTCAAGACTGGTATAGGATATTAAAATATTGTATAGAGAATATTGAGGATGTAAGAAGAATTGGTATAAGTGCACAAGAGGATTTGAAAGCTAATTATGCAGTAGATCTTATTGCAGATGATTTGAGAAAAAAATTGGATGAAGTAATAAGATTAGATGTACAAAAAAAAATATATTGGAAGAAAAACAGAATATTAGAAAGCGCATTTTACTATGAAGACAAAATTGGGAAATTAGTTAGACAGGTACGTACCAGAGGCTTGATAGAAACTGTGAAGTTTATGTGCCAAAAGCTGGAAGGAGTATGATGAATAAGACTGGTTTGGAAAGATTAAATGGGTTTCAGGTTCTCAGGGGAATATGTTGTCTGGGCATTTTGATTGCACATAGTTGCCACTACGCGGAAGTTAATTTTGCTGCGATTGACTCTGGCAGTCTGTTGCTCCCCGGACGTGTGGGAATGCTTAATTATGTATGCATTTTTTTTATTCTTTCAGGTTTTTTAACAGCACGAAAGATACACCTTGCGGGAGGGACTGCAAGACATCATATTTTAAGTAGATTCTGGGGCGTTTATCCGCTATATTGGTTGTGCCTCTCAATTGTGATTCTGATGAGACTCGTTGTCTATAATCGCGTGGATGTAAGTTATGATTTCTGGAAGAGCCTTCTAATTTTGCCCGGGGATCATACTTTCCTATGTACGGTCGAATGGACATTACAGTTTGAACTGGTCTTCTGGGTAATAGTCACACCATTTTTTATGAAATGTACAAGGAGAGCATATCCATTTTTTGTAATTATTATACTGGGATTAATCATCGGCTGTAAGGTGGGGTGGATCGTAATTGGATTACCTTGGCTGGAATATATCATATACGGACGAGATGCACTATTATGGCTTTTCACTGGCTCACTGATGTATTACAGCTTGTTTTTGATTGAGAAAAAAATGCTGATTGATAAATTAAATCGTAAGGTATTATTGACATTAATGATGACAATGATAGTTGGCATTACATTAATGCTTGACTCAACGATTCATGAGATTAGTAATTTGAGTGATTATATAATACTTGTTGTGCTTTTATTTGCTTTGATTATGCTTTTTGAGCATTTGAAGGTTTCTGAAAATAATCTTTTGGTTATAATTGGAAACAATTCATATGTTATCTATTTGATACATGCTACAGCGTTCGACTTACTCTTTTATCTTATGAATAAAGTAGGATGGAGGTACAGCATAATAGCACATGTTTTGACGGTAGTAGTGGTAGTGGTAATACTTGCTACATTGAGTGAGATATTAAGAAATTCAATAAACGGAATGAGATATAGTCTGTCATGGAAAGAGGAGTAAAACAGGAATGAGTAATTTCACATTTACAGAAACCAGAATAAAAGGTGTTTATATTATTGATGTTAAAACCTATGGTGATAACCGTGGCTACTTTATGGAAACTTACAAGGAAGAAGATTTCATTGCTGCCGGGTTAGACTATAAGTTTGTTCAGGACAATCAGTCATCATCGCGCAAAGGAGTTCTTCGTGGACTTCACTTTCAGAAGACTTTCCCTCAGGCCAAGCTGGTGAGAGTTTTGAAAGGTGAGGTGTTTGACGTAGCGGTGGATCTCCGTAAAGGATCCGGAACCTATGGGCGTTGGGTCGGAGTTCTGCTCTCAGAGGGGAATCATCGCCAGTTTATGATCCCGAGAGGATTTGCCCACGGTTTTATTGTCGTATCTGACATGGCGGAGTTTGCATACAAATGTGATGAAAAGTATCATCCGGAGGACGAAGGAGGTATTCTCTGGAATGATCCGGATATAAATATTGACTGGCCAAAAGTCGGGGAGATCATTTTGAGTGATAAGGATAAGAGGAATCCTACATTGGCAGAGTGCCAGATCAGGTTTTGACGGCAGCGGCCAAAGGTGATTACACAGCTGAACCATAAACAGGAATGGGAAGGCAGGGCTGGCAGATGGAAGCGGAAAAAATTGGAAAAGCAATTGCATATTTGCGAAAGCGTGCGGGCTATACCCAAAAGGATCTTGCGAATCGGATTGGGATCAGCGATAAGGCGGTGTCAAAATGGGAGAGAGGACTTGGACTGCCGGATATTGGATATCTGAGGAAGCTCTCTATTCTTTTGGATACAGATACAGATAGCCTGCTTGCCGGCGATGTCGTTCATCATGACAGCGGCTGGCAAGGTATTCTTTTGCTAAATGAGAATCCATACAAGATTAACGCTGGGACGATCATTTATGATAAACCAATCGTTTACTTTCTCCTGAGCTATTATCTTCTTGTAGGAATCAGAGACATCCTGATCGTTTGCTCCGCCGATGATAAGAAGCATATCGATGAGACACTTGGAGACGGCAGTGATTATGGGGTTCAGTTGAGAACGGTCTGCGGTTCGTTTCAGGATGCTGTAAAATACAATATGACGGCAAAGAATACCATGATGGTTTATGGACGTTGCCTGCTCTACGGAGTGGATCAGACCCGTTTTTTTCAGAAGGCGATGATGAACCGGGATCGGTTCACGATGCTTGTGCTTCCTAAACGGCTCAATCATCCATCCTCTCGCATTTCTATCGATCGGGATAAAAAGGTTGTCAGTTCGGATTCAGATGAACTAATGTGGACGCAATATGATTTCAGCGATATTCCGATTCTGTTCTTTCCAACGGAACTTTTGTCTGATATGGCAGTAGAGGCAGACGTTTCCTCTTATATTGCCAGATATGCATCCGAAAAGGAACTTTTTGTCCAGATTCTGGATCGCGGTTTTGTTGAGATCGAGGTGGACAACTGGGCGGATGTTCAGGAGGCATCCGCTTTTCTAAAGATCGTCCAGGATAACTGTGGGATGAATGTATACTGTATCGAGGAAGTGGCGTGGCGGCGAGGTTTTATTTCATTGGAACAGCTGAGAGAGCATGGGGAAAGAAAGAAAGGGACAGAATATGGAGATTATATACTAAGCCTCTGTAATCGTGTTCGGGAGGGAGATTGATGCGGAAGGATGAATGCAAAGTAAACGTATAGTCGGTTGGAAACTGAGAGGTTTGACGTTATAGTTTTATTGCTTAAGGCTAATAATGTTATAAATTATGGAGGTCGGAAGATAATGGGAATTCAACTTTTTAAAGCTAGTTTTGATGTGGAAGCATGTTTGGCTCAGGTGCGTGAATGCCTTGAAAAAGGATGGACAGGTATGGGTTTTAAAACCGTAGAGTTTGAGGAAGCGTGGAAACGTTATACAGGACATAAATATGCATATTATGTTAATTCAAATACTGCGGGTCTATATATGGCTGTGAATACGTTAAAAGAAAAATTTGGGTGGGAAGACGGCGACGAAGTTATTTCGACGCCATTGACTTTTATATCCACAAATCATGCAATTGTGAAGAGTAATCTGAAAGCTGTTTTTGCAGACGTTGATGATACTCTGTGTCTTGATCCGAAATCTGTCGAAGAGCATATTACGGATAAGACCCGTGCAGTTATTTTTGTCGGCTTTGGGGGTAATACCGGTAGCTTGGCGGAAGTTGTGAAAATATGTAAAACACATGAGTTGAAGCTTATTCTGGATGCTGCGCATATGTCAGGGACCAGATATCGTGACGGCAGTGTTCCAGGGACAAACGGTGATGCAGATATCACAGTTTATTCGTTCCAGGCAGTCAAAAATCTGCCAACTGGCGATAGTGGAATGATTTGTACTGATGATGAAGAGCTCGATCAGATCTTTCGAAAAAAGGCCTGGTTAGGTATCAACAAGGATACTTATTCCAGAACTGTAAATAAAGAAGGTACTTACAAGTGGAAATATGATGTTGAGTATGTTGGCGATAAATACAACGGAAATGCAATTATGGCAGGTATTGCATTAGCGCAATTGCCGTTGCTGGATCGCGACAACGCATACCGCAGGACACTGGCGCAGTGGTATACAGAAGTCTTTGCGCAGTATCCTAATCAAATTGGACTTGTAAAAATCCCGGATGATTGTGTTTCGTCGCGTCATCTGTTTCAGATTATGGTGAAAGACAGAGACGGTTTGATGATGTATTTGAATTCAAACGAGGTATATCCGGGTGTTCATTATGTAGTGAATACGGATTATCGCATGTATGATTATGGCAGGGGAACTTGCCCGAGAGCAGAGTTCGTAAGTGATCATATCATCTCTTTGCCCATGCATATGGGAGTATCCTATGAGGATGTGCAATATATTACAGGACTTGTCGTGAAGTATGTGATGGAAATTAAGAAGGGAGAAAGCTATAAGTAAAAATGATTCTATAAAAAAATGTATGAATGAAATTTACAGCAGGGCGTAGAGATTAATGAATTTTGCGCGATATTTATGAGGGAAAGATTATGGCTGTTACAGGGACGCTTGAAGGACGCTATGTCGATTTAAAATCCTGCACTGAGGATGATGCGGAATTTACAAGGGATATTCGAAAGGATCCGGAATTTGTAAAATATCTCCCGGCGATTGACAATACATTGGAGCAACAAAAAGCATGGATTCGCTGTCAAAGAGAAAAGTCGGGCGACTATTTCTTTGTTGTATGGGATAAAGAAGGAAAGCGCATTGGCACAATCAGCATTTATGGTGTAGACGGTGATCATGCGGAAAGTGGAAGGCTTGCTATTAAGGGAAGCAATCCGTTTCAGGCGCTTGAAGCACAGATATTGGCATTCCGCTTCGCCTATGGAGCTTTGGGTTTGGAGTGTATTGATGCTTTTATTTATGCGGATAATGAGAGAGCCATTCGTTTTAATAAGCAGTTCGCGGGTAAGCATTACCCTCCGGAAACCGATGAAAATGGACGGAAAATCATAAAGATAGAAAATTGGCGCAAAGATTTTGAAACGGTTGACAAAAAATTGAGTTCAATTTTGTATCGTGAAAAAAAGAAAAGGAGTAAATAGAGTAATGGATAATCTGAAAAAGTACAACAACGCATTCATTGAAACTTTTGAGATTACAGAGGATCAGCTTGCAGGCTTGAAGTATCAGGACATAGCCGCATGGGATTCTGTAGGCCACATGGGTTTGATCGCGGCGCTGGAGGATGCATTTGATATCATGATGGACACAGACGATATCATTGACCTTAGTTCTTACGAAAAAGGCAAGGAAATTCTGGCGAAGGATGAATATGGAGTTGAGTTTTAATGGGAAAGATATGGGACTTGGAAGAACATGCGGACAAGACTGCGCTCATAGATGAGTTTGGCGGTCGGATGACTTATGATGATCTCATCTCAGAATCACGTATTCTGACAGAAAGAATAGGCCATCGCTGTCTGGTGTTCGCCTTGTGCTGCAATGAGATTGGCTCTGTTCTGGGGTATACCGCATTTATCAATAATGGATATGTTCCGGTTATGGTGAGCAGTCATCTGGAAGAAGCACTATTAAATAATCTTCTTAAGACATATTGTCCGGAATATCTGTGGGTTCCTAAAGATCAGACAGCGTTGTTTCCGGCCATGGAAACAGTGTATGAAGCGTATGACTATGTTCTGCTGAGATCTGGGTATGACACAAAATATCCTCTTTATGAGGAACTGGCTTTGCTTATCACTACTTCCGGCTCGACTGGCTCCCCAAAGCTTGTACGGCAGTCTTATACAAATGTTCGGGAAAATGCCCGGTCTATTGCGGAATATCTTAAGCTGGATGATTCGGAGCGCCCGATCACAACATTACCTATGAATTATGTATATGGGCTTTCCATCATCAATTCACATTTTTTGGTAGGCGCGACACTGCTTCTGACAGAAAAAGGTCTTATGCAGAAAGAGTTTTGGAGCTTTTTCAGGGAAGCTGAGGCCACATCGTTTGGCGGGGTTCCCTATACTTATGAGATGCTGGACAGACTCCGCTTCTATCGAATGAAGTTGCCAAGTCTTCGAACCATGACGCAGGCGGGAGGGAAGATCACGCCGGAGCTGCATGAGAAGTTTGCAAAGTATGCAAAAGAGCAGGGAAAGAATTTTGTGGTTATGTACGGCGCTTCCGAGGCGACCTCGCGCATGGGCTATCTGCCACCGGAAAAAGCCGTTGAAAAGAAAGGATCAATGGGAATCCCAATTCCGGGCGGAAAGTTTCATCTGGCAGATGCGGATGGAAAAGAGATTACAGAACCGTATACTACGGGTGAGCTTATATATGAGGGTAAGAACGTTACACTTGGTTATGCGGAATGTGGAGAGGACCTGGGAAAGGGCGATGAACGCCACGGGACACTTGAGACCGGCGACATGGCTCAGTTTGATGAGGACGGGTATTATTATATCGTAGGCCGAAAGAAGAGATTTCTGAAGATCTATGGCAACCGCGTCAATTTGGACGAGATTGACCGACTGATCAAGGGCGAATACGATATAGAGGCTGCCAGCGCCGGTGTGGATGATCACTTGTATATCTTTGTGACAGATGCCGAGATTGCTGAATCAGTTCGGGAGTTTGTGATTTACAAGACGAAACTGAATCCGGCAGCGTTCCAAACGGTCGTTATAGATGAGATTCCGAAGAATGACTCCGGGAAGACGCTTTACAGCGAATTGAAAAAGTATTACGCTGAATAAGAGAATCCTTGAATTCGGGCAGAGGTGAGGGCATGACATTTGATGAAATATTGAATATTCCTCCTTATTCTTTAGGGAAAACAGAAAAAGAGAAGCTTTTGACAGAGCGGCTTGGGGAATTGACCAGGCTTCATCAGGAGAATTGCCCGGAGTACCGGAGAATGATGGAGGCAATTGATTTTGACACGCAAAAAGTAAAATCATACGCCGATCTGCCATACCTGCCGGTGCGCCTCTTTAAAGAACTTGAATTGAAGTCAGTTCCGCAGGAGGATGTGGTCAAGACAATGACTTCATCGGGAACGACCGGACAGGCTGTAAGTAAGATCTATTTGGATCGGGCGACATCGTCCAACCAGCAGAAGACAATGGTGAAGATCGTGTCGGATTTCACCGGGTCCAGTCGTATGCCGATGATTATAATCGATTGCCCGGGCGTAGTGAAGAATCGGGCAATGTTCAGCGCAAGAGGAGCCGGTATTCTGGGTTTCTCTATTTTTGGTTCAAAGAAGATCTATGCGCTGGACGATGATATGAGGCTGGATGTTGAGGGCGTCCGGAATTTTCTGGATCAGTATCAAGGACAGAGAATTCTGCTATTTGGCTTTACGTTCATGATCTGGCAGCATTTTTATAAGGAGCTGCTAAGACTTAAGGAAGAGGGCGTTACCTTTGACCTCTCAAATGGCATCCTGATTCATGGCGGAGGCTGGAAAAAACTGATTTCGGAGGCGGTCAGCCATGATGAATTTCATCAAAAGCTAAAGGATGCCTGCGGTCTGGAGCATATTCATGATTATTATGGGATGGTTGAGCAGACGGGCTGCATCTATATGGAATGTGAATGCGGACACTTGCACGCAAGTATTTTCTCGGATGTGATAGTGAGAAGACCGATTGACTTCTCGGAAGCTGATATTGGAGAGCCCGGTATTATTCAGGTTGTGAGTACGATCCCGGAGTCCTATCCCGGGCACAGTCTGTTGACGGAGGATGAGGGGGTTGTTGAGGGTATTGACGATTGTCCCTGCGGCCGAAAGGGAAAGTACTTTAAGATCAACGGCCGCTTGAAAAATGCTGAAATAAGGGGGTGCAGCGATACCTATGCGACTAAATTCTGAAGAAAATAGGAACATATTGAATAAAGTCACATATCTGATCGGTTCGGCTGATATCGCTGCAAAGCTTTCGGAGGTATCGGCGCTTCTCCCTTTTGACGAAGCGATCATTGAGTTTCTGAATGACGTGAGCAGAGTTCTGTTGAAGGATCCGAGATCGAAGGTGTATTCGGATGTTGTAACTTTTGGTTTTTGGATACGCAAGGCTTCGGTAATGAAATTAAAAGAACGGTTTGAAACAGGGGATGACGCACTGCATTTGGGCAAGGGCGTCGCTTTCCACATCGCGCCGTCGAATGTACCGGTAAATTTTGCCTATTCTCTCGTTTCCGGGCTTCTGACCGGAAACGCCAATATTGTGCGTGTTCCGAGCAAGGATTTTCCGCAGGTGCTGATTCTCACAGAGGCATTTAAAAAAGTGCTGGAACATCATGAGAAGATGAGGCCGTATATGCTTCTGGTTCGATATGGCCGCGATAAGGAGATCAACGACCTGTTTAGTTCCGCAGCGGATGTGAGGATCATATGGGGCGGTGACGCCACCATCAGTGAACTCAGGAAATCACCGCTTCCCCCGCGTTCCGGAGAGATTACTTTCGCAGACAGATATTCTTTGGCTATTATTGACTCGGACAGCTATCTGGAGATTAAGAATAAGGCTAAAGTCGCTGATGATTTTTATAATGATACTTTCTTTTCAGACCAAAACGCCTGCACCAGCCCGAGGATTATCGTGTGGACAGGCGACAGGATCGAGGAGGCAAAGGAAACTTTCTGGAGAGAAGAGCACAGGCTTGTCAAAGAAAAATATACCTTTCAGCCTATTCAAGGTGTGAATAAACTGACCAGCAGTTATTTACTTGCTGCGGCAGAATCGGGGGTTAAGGTACAGCCGCACGAGGATAACCTGATTATTCGGGTAACTATCCCTGAAGTGACGGATTTCCTCATGGATTATAAGGATAACAGTGGTTATTTCTTTGAATACAATTGTGAAGATATTCTTTCCATTGCGGGGTTGTGCAATGATAAAAGGTGTCAGACCATTGCATACATCGGGGACAGCAAAGCGGTAATGCCGTTGATCACGGCAGGAGTAAAGGGAATTGACCGCGTAGTTCCGATGGGGAAGACGATGGATTTCGACCTTATCTGGGACGGCTATAACCTGCCCGCTTTGCTCACGAGAACGGTAGTGTTTGCCTGAACCTGATTTGAATCCTATGAGGATAACGGATATGAATAAACGAATCGGCTATACAATTGGGAATCGAAAAGTTGCGATCATAGGGGCGGGATATGTCGGCTCCTCTATTGCGTATGCGATGGCTCTCAGGGATGTCGCGAGGGAGATTGTTCTGATCGACATCAACCGGGAAAAGACAAATGGTGAGGCGAAAGATATCCGTCATGGTATCCCTGCCATGGGAACGGCGGATTTGTACGGCGGAGATTATTCTGACTGTGCAGACTGTGATCTGATCATAATCACGGCCGGGAGAGGGAGAAAGCCCGGGGAATCAAGGCTTGACCTTACAAATGACAATGTGCAGATAATAAAGAACGTCGTAAGCTCTATTCAGCAATACTACACAAGAGGAGTTATCCTTGTCATCTCAAACCCTGTGGATATCCTGACCTATAAAGCCACAGAGTGGATGGGGCTTCCGGACGGCATGGTCTTCGGTTCGGGATGTATTCTGGATACAAGCAGGTTTGTTCGCTCTATTGCGGACTATCTGGAATTGAGTACAGGGGTGATCAACGGCTACATCATAGGAGAACATGGAGACGGACAGGTTCCAGTATGGAGTCATGTGACAGTAGGAGGTATCCCGATTGAGGAGTACTGTTCGGAGCTTAAGATTGCGTGGAATGAAGAGGTGAAGCAGCAGATAGCGGGGCAGACCAGAACGATGGGCGCTGAGATCATCGCGGCGAAAGGAAAAACGCATTATGGTATAGCCACATGCATCTGTCAGCTCGCAGATGCGATTATCAATCAGAGGCCTACAATCAGCAGTGTAAGCTCTGTACTGATGGGAGAGCACGGATGCCGTGATGTGGCGCTGAGTGTACCCTCCGTAGTCGGACCGTCCGGCGTACAGCAAAGAATCCGTGAAAAATGGGCGCCGGAGGAATATAGAGGTTTCTTCGATTCCGTTGAGAATGTCAGGGGTATGTTGACACAAATCAGTATATAAGGGTTGGTACAAGGATGATTTTAAAAAATAAGAATGCAATTATTACCGGGGCACGCCGTGGAATCGGAAGAGCCGCAGTAGAGACATTTGCGGCACAGGGAGCGAATGTTTGGGCGTGTGCCAGAGCGCAGGACGATGCCTTTGAGACTGATATGAAGAGTCTTGCAGACAGGTATGGGGTAGAGATCTGGCCGGTGTATTTTGATGTGACGGATGAAGCACAGGTTAAACAGGCAGTGCAAATGATCCGTCGGCAGAAAAAAGATGTGGATATACTGGTATCAGTTGCGGGAATTGTCGGGGACAAGACTTCCTTTCCGATGAGCGCAATGGAGAACATCCGGCAGGTGTTTGAGACAAATTACTTTGCTGTTACGCTGTTGACGCAGTATGTTGTGCGCTTGATGATTCGACAGAACAAAGGTAGCATCGTCTATATTTCTTCAATAGCCGGACTTGACGGTACGCCTGCTCAGTATGCCTACGCATCCAGTAAGGCCGCTCTGATCGGCTCCATGAAAAATCTTGCCAGAGAGGTTGCGCCTGACAATATTCGCGTCAATGCGATTGCGCCGGGGATGATTGCTACCGACATGGGCGGACAAATTGAAACAACACTCAGAGACGAAATGCTCTCTAAAGTGATCCTGAAGCGAATGGGAAAGCCGGAGGAAGTGGCAAATGCAATTGCCTTTTTGGCAAGTGATATGAGTAGCTATATTACAGGGCAGGTCATTCGTGTTGACGGGGGGATATAACATGTCGAATGAAGATATGATAAAACGATGCGGGGAAGCTGCGAAAAGGATACGGAGAAACATTGTCGAGATGACTTATGGAACAGGAAATGCGGGGGCGCACCTGGGCGGAAGCTTGTCTATGGTGGAATTGCTGGCCGGTCTGTATGTCGGGCCCATTCGATTTGACCCTGAAAATCCTACATGGGAAGAGCGGGATCGGGTAATCCTCAGCAAAGGGCATGCAGCTATGGCTCTGTATCCTGCAATGGCAGAGGCAGGCATTATAGAAGAGAAGGAGTTAAGTACATTTAAGAAAGACGGCAGCCGTCTGGGAGGGCATCCGTCATTAAACGGACTTCCGGGAATTGAGTTTGCCAGCGGCAGCCTGGGTCAGGGGCTTTCTTTGGGTGTGGGTACTTGCCTGGCTTTAAAAAGAAAGAGAAATACAGAGTCTCGTGTGTTTGTGTTCCTCGGAGACGGAGAATGCGATGAGGGTTCCGTATGGGAAGCGGCTGCAAGCGCGGCGCATTATGGATTAAACCAACTGGTTGCAGTGGTGGATATAAATTCTATTCAATATGATGGCTATACAGACGATGTCCTGAATATGAGCCCGTTTGAAAACAAATGGAGAGATTTTGGCTGGGATACCAGTGTTATCGATGGACATAATATGGCTGAGATTTTGAATGCTTATAAACATAAGGGTGATAAACCCTTTGTAATTCTTGCCCATACGGTAAAGGGAAAGGGAATATCATTTATGGAAGATAACTGGAAATACCATAATGCAAGCCTTACGGAGGAACTTTATAAACAGGCGTTGGAGGAATTGGAGACTGCCATATGATTGAATACAACAAGAGAAATATCAGGACATGGTCCTTGCTCGGTCCCAGCGGGGCTCACGGGACGGCAGCAATTGAACTGGCGGAGACGAATCCAAATGTTTTAATGCTTACGGCAGATTTGTGCTTTTTTTCCGGACTGGAACGATTCAAAAGCGCATTTCCTGACAGGCTCTATAATTTTGGCATTGCAGAACAGAATATGATTGGCGCAGCGGCCGGTCTTGCCAAAGAGGGATTTATTCCCTTTGTAAACACCTATGCCAGTTTTTGCACATCCCGATGCGCGGATCAAGTCAGAGTAAATATGTCTTATATGAAGCTGCCTGTTAAGTTGATTGGCCTGACAGCCGGATATGCGGCAGGAGTACTCGGGGCGACACATATGAGTGTTGAAGATCTCGCGTTTATGCGCGCTCTCCCGAATATCACGGTTATTTCGCCGGCTGATTGCACAGAGATAATAAAGGCTGTCATTGCTTCTGCTGAAACACCGGAACCTACTTATATCAGACTGACCGGACCGCAAAATACACCAATCGTTTATAAGGAAGACTATGATTTCCAGATTGGGAAAGCAGTGACGATTCAGGAGGGAGAAGATGTCTGTATCATAGCGACGGGATCAATGGTTTATCATGCGATGCAAACGGCTAAACTTCTGGAGACAGAGGGGGTATCATGCACTGTCTTGAATATGCATACTATTAAACCGCTGGATATCGACGCGATCATGGAAGCGAACGAAAAGCATAAGCTTCTTGTTACAGCAGAAGAGCACAATATAATCGGGGGACTTTACAGTGCGGTCTCTGAAGTGCTCTGCAGAGGCGGCATACACACGCCGGTTTTACCTGTTGCCATCAATGATTTTTTTGCCCATTCAGGGAGCTATCATTATCAAATGCGGGAGAGCGGACTGAGTGCCGACTTGATGAAAGAGAAAATTATAAAAAATCTATCACAGTAAGCAAAGGAGGCGCGAAATGCGAATCTATCTTAGACCAATAACTTTGGAAGACGGTTCTTTAATTGTAAGATGGAGAAATACACCTTCAGTTTCTGCGCATTGCATGAATCAGAAGCCGATATCGATTGAATCGAATGCGAAATTTTATAAAGACTATGTGGAAGCCGGTCACTATCAACAGTATATTGTTGAGCGTATCGATGAGGACTTTGGCGTATCATCCTATCCGATCGCGACAGTTTATCTCAAAGATATTGACAGAAATAACAAGCGTTGCGAGCTTTGTATTTTTACGAGTGATGATCAGGAATGGAATACGGAGAGTCAGGCAATTGCCATAAAGCTGTTGCTTAACAAGGCGTTTACTGAGCTTGGCATGCATAAAGTCTATTCTTACGTGTTTTACAAATTCCTTGATGAAGCAGCGTTGTTAAACAGAGCCGGATTCACGATAGAGTCAGTGCTTAAAAACGAGGTTCTGGATGCGGACGGTGAGTATTCCGATGTTGTCCGCTTCAGCATTTTTGACAGAGATTGGGAAAAATAGAATTAGCCAGCATGTATCGGTATCAATAGGGAGAGCTAATTACAATATTTGGAATTTGACTTGTGTAAGGCCAAGACGTGGTTTTATATAAGGGCAGGTGCAGGTGGAAAAGATATGTGTACGGATAAAACCATATTTCTGCTTCCGTTTGCAGGAGGAACTTCTCTATTGTATAATAGATGGGAGCTCGACAATTTTACATTTCATCCGATTGAATACAGTGGGCATGGATCTCGCTTTCACGAGCCATTGTCTTCAAATATGGATGAGATTGCAGAAGATGTCATACGAAAGATTGAAGCTGTAAAGTCCAAAGAGTATTTTCTGTTTGGACACAGCATGGGTGGATTGATTGCGTGGCTGATTGCACAGAGAATAAAAGATAAGCCGAAAGCCATATTCATTTCTGCCTGTGAACCGCCAGACTGTTTGAACGCCGAAGCATATAGAAAGTACCAAAATGATGAAGCCTTGATGCGATATATGAAAGAGTATGGACGCGCATCTGAGAGACAGAGAACATCAGAAGTATTTCGTAAGATATTCTTTCCGGCGATTCAGAATGATTTCAGGATTTTGTCTGAATATGTTTATGAACCCTGTGCCGTATTGGACGTGCCGATTATAGTTTTATACAGCAAAGAGGACACGCGGATGAGATATGCACGGATGGATAATTGGAAGCAATTTGGCACGGATGTACACTTTGAACAATTGAGTGGAGATCATTTCTACTTGGAAGAAGAACAAAACAGGAAACGGATTCTTGGGATTATGGAAAATGTGATGATAAATGTGTAAAATAGTTTTTCCCTGATGGATAGGGAAGTCAGTATATTGGAATCAGGAAAATACATTTAAAGTTTGGAAAAAACCCGAAAAGCTGATAAGTGTTCAGTAACTGACTGCGAGGGCAGAACCGATTTTCCGGTGCTGCCCTCGTTTGCGTCATGGCGCGCCAAAAGACCCGAACGAGCCCAAAGCGCTTTGCAAACTCAAGTATGAACAATGAAAGAAAAGGGCTTGATAATCGCAGCAATTTGTGAGAGAATTTCAGCAGACGGACAGAGCGGGATTTTCGGATTCCGCCATGCATGGACGGAATAGGCGGTTTCAGAATATACGGTAGGGGAGAATTTGTATGCTTGCCAGAGGAAGAAGAATGAAAGCGATATATATCGCCTGGATCTTATTCGGGCTTTTGTTTGCTTTTTCTGCAACGGGTTTTTTTCTGAGCGGAAATGGGTCTATCTACAATTTCTACAATGTGGGAGATGTATACGAAGTTGCGAATACAGTCTATAATAAGCACGATCAGCAGGTGAAAGGTCACCAGGAGTTATCGGGGCAGGTAATCCTCGATAACGGGGAATATGCATATGTTGTTTGGATTGAAAAGAATAAGAATAAGTGGAATTACTTCTATCTGGATTTGAAAAATGTACAGGCTGCGAACCTTCAGGTTGTTTTGCAGTTTATGAAGATAGAAAATGACACAGTGGTTGAACAAGAAGACCGGACGGGCAGTCTCGTGGAGGGGACAAACTGCTTTGAGGTCCCCAAGAATTCTTTCAATTATCTGTGCATATATATATGTGGAGAATCTGGGGCTTCTTTTTTTGTGAAAAAGATGCAGTTCAGGGAGACTGAATCGGTGTTTACCTGGAAAGCAGCCATACGCATTTATGCGAAAGCGTTGGCGATATACTGTTTGATCGCTTGTGCCATTGTACTTATCTGGAAAAAAATGAAGCTGAAATGCAGACTTTACAGATGGGTGGAGGTATTGCAAGAGTTTTATATTTCTGTTGCCGGAAGGTTGCATGAATCTGTATCGAAGATTCCATGGCTCGCCAGAGGGCGCAGATGCTTCAGGACGCTTTTGTTCGCGGCGATATTTGTGTATAATGTGCTTGTTGAAATGCAAGGCACGTATAATGACAAATTCAAGTATCATCTGGTATTCTATATGCTGATGATCGTATTGATCACTGCCCTGACAATAGGCCCGGAACTGAAACGCCGAAACTGGAACAATACGCTTGTCTGGAGCTGGCTTGCCTTGTGGGCAATGGCATGTGTCTCTGATTTTTTTGTGCCCAAGAATTACAGATTTCTGGGGTATGTGATGATTTTGACAGTGGGCTTCTTCTTTTTCGTGTGGAACAACGCAGAAAAACCGCACGAAATCACAGAAGATTTTGTACGGGCAGTTCATGTTTTTTTCTGCTTTGCAACAGTATTCTGTGTTTGCTTCAGACCGGAAACACCGGGGATACGGTACGCGGGGTTCAGTAAGAATCCGGGTGTTTTTTCGTTGTATCTGGGGGTGGTCTGGGTGGTAATCCTCGGAGAGACGGAGCAGGGAATAAGGGAGCGAAGGTCTGCCATCAGGATAATCCCGTATATCATAGAGGGCTGTATTGTCGTTTCCTTTTGCTGGAAATCACAGTCTGCGGGGCCGATACTGTGTATGCTGGCGGTCACGTTCCTGTGGTTTTTGCGGATGCTTTGGTACGCAGGAAAGATGAAAATGCGAAGAAAGGTCGTGACGGCGATCCTCCTGTTTGTTCTTTTGCTGATGCCTGTATATGGAATGACGGACTGGGCTTTGAATCATGTACCTCAGAAGCTGGAAACGGCGATTGTTTTTGAAAACGAACAGCCGGTGGCGCGAGAAAGTTGGGGGATGGTTGTGCGTGCTGCCGGTATCGGAGAAAAACTGGCCGGAACGCGGCTTGGACAGAAGTTTATGAACGCTACGGTTTCGGATATACTGTCAAGGAGGGATTATTATTACCGCACATATCTCAGAAACATGAATCTGCTTGGTCATGAAGAGTATCCGGTTATGTGGTGCCACAGGCGGTTGCCGCACAATGCGATCCTGGGAATTGCCTATCGGTATGGGATATTTGCGGCTGTTCCGTATATTATGATGCTGGGGGCTGTGCTGATAAGAACTTTTCGGCACAGCAGGAAGAACGTGAAATACGCAGGCATGCCTTTCTGGATATGCCTGATTTCGATCCTGACGTCCATGGGGGACAACGTTGAGCAGCCATTTATCTGGCTGCCGTGGATTGCGCTGTATCTGATGATGGGAATCGTGTTTGCGGATGAGGAGCAATTGGAACAAGAGAATGAGCCTGAGCTACAGGAAGTTCTTGAAACAGGAGGAAACAAATGAAAGTCCTGGTTACCGGCGTCGCGGGTCAGCTTGGCCACGACGTGATGAATGAGCTTGCGAAGAGAGGATATGAGGGGATCGGTTCGGATTTGGCGCCGGAGTACGGTGGGATCGCGGACGGCACCGCCGTGACGGCGATGCCCTATGTGCCGATGGACATCACGGACGGGGCGTGCGTGGAGCGGGTGCTCACGGACGCGGCGCCGGACGTGGTGGTGCACTGCGCGGCTTGGACGGCGGTTGATCTGGCGGAGGATGACGACAAGGTGGAGAAGGTGCGCCTCGTGAACGCGAAGGGCACGGAGAATATCGCGCTTGTCTGCAGAAAGCTGGACTGCAAGATGGTCTACCTGTCGACGGACTATGTGTTCGACGGGCAGGGGGAGGCGCCGTGGCAGCCGGACTGCAGGGACTATAAGCCGCTGAATGTCTACGGGCAGACCAAGCTCGAGGGTGAGCTGGCCGTGTCCGGGAATCTGGAGAAGTATTTTATTGTCCGGATCGCCTGGGTGTTCGGCGTGAACGGGAAGAATTTCATCAAGACGATGTTGAATCTCGGGAAGACGCACGATACGCTCCGTGTGGTGTCGGACCAGGTCGGGACGCCGACGTACACATGCGATCTGGCGCGGCTGCTCGTCGACATGATCGGGACGGAGAAGTATGGCTATTACCACGCGACGAACGAGGGCGGCTATATCAGCTGGTACGAATTCACAAAGGAGATCTTCCGGCAGGCCGCGGCGCTCGGGCACGAGGAGTACCACGAGGACCGCCTGCACGTGATCCCGGTGACGACGGCCGAGTATGGAGAGTCAAAAGCGAAGCGCCCGTCCAACTCGCGTCTGGATAAGAGTAAGCTTGTAAAGAACGGCTTTACGCCGCTTCCGACCTGGCAGGATGCGCTGGCGAGATACCTGAAGGAGATCGGGTTCTGACGTCAGAGCATGACGGGTAGAGCTAATTCGGTTTACAATGGCCGCGTAATAGTATAAAATAGAAATAATACATGGAGCGCATGCGTTCATTGCGCCATAAGGAGGAAAAGATGGAGAAGAGTTTAGATAAAATGTTTTTGCTGACATACACGGCAGAGGGACAGGATGGATTCCGACATGCCTGCCACGCATGGTTTCGGACGGAGGAAGAGCTGAAGGCGTTCGTGCAGGAAGAAAAGGAAAACGACTCGAAACCGGAGGTTGATCTCGCAATAGAGATCCTTGAGTATCGTTCGATCCTCTTGTAATCATCAGGGACAGGTCACACTTTCTTACCAAAATGTAAAAAATGTGAAAAAAGTCTGTATTGATTGAAACGGCCTGTCCCGTATGATATACTGTTCCCAGCGATACTTGCAATCATTGGGGGACATCCGTATGAATATCTTGTTTTATCTTGTACCGAAGAGCAATGTGGCATATTTGTATGACGATTATTCGCTCCGGCAGGCGCTGGAGAAGATGGAGCACCACAAGTATAGCTCTGTGCCGATCATCAATCGTGCAGGGGCCTATATCGGGACGCTCACGGAGGGCGATGTGCTCTGGGAGGTGTGCCGGCAGGGCAGCTTTGATTTTCGCAAGGCGGAGGACATTCCGATTCGCCGGCTGCAGCGCAGGCGGGACAATCAGCCGGTCAATGTGAACTGCAATATCGAGGATCTCGTCATGACATCCCTGAACCAGAATTTTGTTCCGGTCATCGACGACAACGGTGTTTTTATCGGAATTATTACAAGAAAAAGTATTATAGAATATTACTATAATCAATATAAAAAGCTTGTCTGATCCTTCAAACTGTGATAGAATGTTACAAATATGTAACAATTATGAAGGTGGAGTGATACATAATGAGGAGTAGAGTAAAGATATTGGTTGCGGCATTTGTCCTGGCGTTTGCGCTGTCAGACGGGGTACTGACGGCCCTGGCGGCAGAGACGGATCCTTCCGGGCAGACGGGACAGACAGTGCAGACGGAGCAGGCGGGGCAGGAAGGACAGACACAGCAGACAGAACAGGTGGGACAGACAGAGCAGACAGAGGCTGCGCTTCCTCTATCGCCGGCAGAGCCGTCGGACAAGCGTGGCCTGCAGTCGGAGGATGGCTGTCTCTATTATTTCAAAAGCAATGGTTTCCTGTATACCGGCTGGAAGAAAGTAAAAAAGAAAATCTACTATTTCCGTGTGACGGCGACGCCGGATGCCCCTCGCGGAAGCGCGGTGACAGGCATTGAGCAAATCGGCTCTTACCGCTATTATTTCAATGAAGAGGGAGTTCTTCAGACCGGATGGCAGACCGTGGGGAGTAAGCGCTATTATTGTGAGCCGACGGGATCGTACGGGCAGATCGGCCGGATATACACAGGTCTGCAGAAGATCGATAAAAAGCGTTATTATTTTGATGAGACCGGCAAAATGCACACCGGATGGGTTCTCTACAAGAATAAGAGATACTTTTTTACGAAGAAAAAGTCTTCGGCGAGTTATGGCGCCGCGTATACCGGATGGCATACGATCAGCAAGGAGCGGTATTATTTTTCGTCGAAGGGCGTGATGAAGAAGAGCTGCTGGATTTCCGGAAAGTATTATGTCGACGCCGACGGGAAGATGCTTAAGAGCTGCGTGGCGCCGGACGGCTACCTGGTTGATTCCAAGGGAGTGAAGGGGAAGCTGGCAAACGGCTTTGTGAAAATAGGCGGCAAGACCTATTACTATTCGTCCGGCAAGATGGTGACTGGGCTGAAGAAGATCAAGGGCAAGCGCTATTACTTCAAGGCGAACGGCGTGCGCAAGAGCAAAGGCTGGGTCACGGTAAAGGGCAACAAGTATTATATAAAGGACAGCGTGGTTCAGACCGGCTGGGTGGTCTGCGACGGCAAACGCTATTATTTTGCCAGCAATGGAAAGATGGTAAAGAACAAGGTCGTCGACGGGATCCAGATCGGAGAGGATGGCACGTCGTCGGTTTCCGTCTTGCTGATTGCCGGGCATGGACAAGGGGATGCAGGGGCTTCTTCGACCTGTGCTTCTGTCTATTACCGGGAGGATCTTCTCACAAGAGAGCTTACTACCTTGATCTATAAGCAGCTGACGAGTATCGCGCCGGGACTGAATGTAGTCATGTACGATCAGAACTATGACTGCTATCAGGTGATGTCCGGCAAGAAAGCCGGGCCGAAGCCGGATCTTAAGCTTTATGATTATGTCCTTGAGGTTCATTTCAACGCCACGGATAATCCGCTCAAGGATCCGAACGGAAACGGAGCCTGCAAGGGGACAAGCATGTATGTCAACGCTTCCAAGGCGGATACGAAGATTGATGAGCAGATCGTCGCGGCTGTGGCTAAGGCGGGCGGCTTTCCGATCTGGGGAGGAGGCACGGGTATCTCGCGCTCCGCGGGACTGTTTAATGCGAGAACCTGTCAGGCGCAGGGGGTGTCGTACGGACTCCTGGAGACGTTATTCATCGACGACTATGATGATATAAAGGTGTACAACAAGAGTAAAAAAGCCATGGCGAAAGCGGTGGCGACTGTGATCAAGAATTATTTCAGCGTCTGACGGGCCGATGAATTGACAAAAGCAGGGATTGCTGATAGAATGTAGGGAAATTTGATTTGCAGCTGTTCTTTGTCGGAACGGTTGCAAAAGTTTGAAAAAAGGCAGGAGCGGAAGGCAGTATGAAGAAGAGAGTCTTATCATTACTGGTGGATAATACCTCCGGTGTGCTCAGCCGTGTGGCTGGTCTGTTCAGCCGCCGCGGTTACAATATCGACAGTCTCACGGTGGGTGAGACGGCGGATCCGCGCTATTCCCGCATGACGGTCGTCGTGTCGGGGGACGAGCAGATCCTCGATCAGATCACGAAGCAGCTGGCGAAGCTGATCGATGTGGTGGACATCAAGATCCTGGAGAATGAGACGAGCGTGAGCAGGGAGCTTGTGCTGGTCAAGCTTCGGGTAGACGCGGAAGACCGGCAGGCGGTCATCGCGATCGTGAATGTGTTCCGCGGCAACGTCATCGACGTCGGTGTCGATTCGCTGATCGTGGAGCTCACGGGCCAGCAGTCGAAGCTGGACGCGTTTCTGCGGCTTCTGGAGGGACATGAGATCCTGGAGCTTGCGCGGACGGGCATCACAGGCTTGTCGCGCGGTACGGAGGATATCCGGTATCTGTAGAGATTTCCGGTACCGAAGCTGTTACTTTGAGCAGATATTTGCTGCTTCCCGGCATCTGTGCAAGAGCCGGGATGCCGCGGGGCTTTCCCCTGCGACGGCAAACTATAATAAAAAAGTGAGGAGAATGAAAAATGCAGGCAAAGATTTATTATCAGAAGGATTGTAACCTCTCTCTTCTGGAGGGAAAGACCATCGCCGTGATCGGGTACGGCAGCCAGGGACATGCGCACGCGCTGAACGCGAAGGAGTCCGGATGCCACGTGATCATCGGCCTCTACGAGGGCAGCAAGTCCTGGAAGAAGGCGGAAGAGCAGGGATTCGAGGTATATACGGCGGCCGAGGCCGCGAAGAAGGCGGACATCATCATGATTCTGATCAACGATGAGAAGCAGGCCGCTCTTTACAAGAAGGACATCGAGCCGAACCTTGAGGAAGGCAACATGCTGATGTTCGCGCACGGCTTCAACATTCATTTCGGCTGCATCGTTCCGCCGAAGAATGTGGACGTCACGATGATCGCTCCGAAGGGACCGGGCCACACGGTGAGAAGCGAATACCAGGCGGGCAAGGGCGTTCCGTGTCTGGTAGCGGTGCATCAGGACGCGACGGGCAAGGCTCTGGACCTGGCGCTGGCCTATGCTCTGGCAATCGGCGGCGCGCGCGCGGGCGTTCTGGAGACGACCTTCCGCACAGAGACCGAGACCGATCTCTTTGGCGAGCAGGCAGTGCTCTGCGGCGGCGTATGCGCCCTGATGCAGGCAGGCTTCGAGACGCTGGTCGAGGCGGGCTACGATCCGAGAAACGCTTATTTCGAGTGCATCCATGAGATGAAGCTGATCGTTGACCTGATTTACCAGTCCGGTTTCGCGGGCATGAGATATTCGATCTCCAACACGGCTGAGTACGGCGATTATGTGACCGGCCCGAAGATCATCACCGAGGAGACGAAGAAGACGATGAAGAAGATCCTGTCCGACATTCAGGACGGCACGTTCGCGAAGGACTTCCTTCTGGATATGTCTCCGGCAGGCGGTCAGGTGCACTTCAAGGCGATGCGCAAGCTGGCTGCGGAGCATCCGTCGGAGATCGTCGGCGAGGAGGTCCGCAAGCTCTACAGCTGGAGCAACGAGGACAAGCTGATCAACAACTAATTAAAGTAGTTGTACACGATCCGGGATATGCTCGTAATATGCCTCGCGCTGCTCCAGCCCGAGCCGGGAGTGTGTCCCATCACAACGAGGATATAATCGGCGCCTTTCGAGTAGACGATGGCTGCGTCATGTGTGTAGTCGTTCGTCTCGCCCGTTTTGTTCGCCACGGTAACGCCGCTCGGGATTCCGGCAGGGATCTTCCAGCGGCGTTCCTGATTTTTCAGGAGGTTCAGCATCTTGGCGGAAGCGCTTTTGCTCACGCAGCTGCGGTAGTAGACGCTCGCAAGGAATTTGCCGCAGTCCCGCACGCTTGTCATATTGCGTCCGCTGCCGTTGTTCAGCCCGGCGCTGTTGCCGCTCGGCTCCAGACCTCTGCCCTGGTTGGTCTGGGTGTAGCCGTTTGCCCGGCACCAGGTATTGATGTAGCTTATGCCGACCCGGCGCACGGTCTGGTTGAACGAGTAGTTATCGCTGATGCAGATCATATTGCGAAGGGTGGAAGTGACTGAGGACTCGCTCAGGCGCTTTTGCGCGATGCGTTCGTAGGCGGCGCCGAGGGCGTAGAGCTTGATCAGGCTGGCCGCGTACATGGACTGGTTGTTGATGGAGAAGGATTCTCCGGTGTCGAGATTCTGCACGTAGACCGCCCATGTGCCCGAATAGGAGCGCAGTGCGCCTCGCAGTGAGGATTCCAGCGAGCCAAGCTTCCGCTTTTTGTCGGGATTATACGCGCCTGTCTTTCCCACATATTTGCTGCCGATCCAGTGATTTTTGACCAGCTCATAGTTTTCATTGAAATAGTATTTTTTGCCCTTGATCTTGTGCCAGCCCGTGTAGGCTCCCTTCTTTTTGGTCAGATAATAGGTCTTGCCGCCTTTTGTAAACCAGCCGGTGCGCATCACGCCCTTTTGGGTGAAATTGTAACGCTTTTTCGCGATGGTCTGCCAACCGGTCGCGACGGTGCCGTTTGAATATACATAATATGTATGTTCGTTGAAGCTGCGAAAGCCCTTCTTCATCAGCACGCCATTGCTGCTGAACAGATAGCGCTTCTTTTTGATCACGGTGCTGCCTGTCGCCGCGGCTCCTGTGCCGGTAAAATAATAACGTTTCTTTTTGATTGTTTTCCATTTGCCGCGCAGCATGCGGCCGCGGGCGTCATAGTAATGGAGAACGCCGTTCTCTCTCACCAGCTTGTTTTTATAGCTGACCGTCGGCTGTGCGGGCGCTTCTGCCTGGAGTGTCGTCTGATTTGCGGGGGACTCTGTCTGGAGCGTCGTCTGGTTTGCGGGGGACTCTGTCTGGAGAGTAGTCTGGGCTGCGGGGGACTTTGCCGAGGTCTCTGCGGCGCCTGCACAGGAGGTCGGAAGCAGCAGACAGAAAAGCAGCAGAAGCAGAGCGATCAACCTTTTTTTCATGGAGAGGGTTCCCCTTTCTTTGGATATTTAAGGATAGCATAACATTTTTTTTGCTGACAGTGTGAAAAAAATGTGCTATTCTATAAAAAAATTTATGAAGTAAGAAAGGCGGGAGTACAGATTATGGGAATGACGATGACTCAGAAGATTCTGGCGGCCGCGGCCGGACTGGACCATGTGGAGGCCGGACAGCTGATCGAGGCGAAGCTTGACCTGGTGCTCGGAAACGACATCACCTCCCCGGTGGCGATCCACGAGATGGACAAATTCACGGAGGACAAGGTGTTTGACAAGGATAAGATCGCGCTCGTCATGGATCACTTTATTCCGAATAAGGATATCAAGTCGGCTGAGCACTGTAAGTGCGTGCGCGAGTTCGCGTGCAGGCATGACATTACAAATTATTTTGACGTGGGGCAGATGGGCATCGAGCACGCGCTGCTTCCGGAGCAGGGGCTGACGGTGGCCGGCGACGTGATCATCGGCGCGGATTCGCACACCTGTACCTACGGGGCGCTCGGCGCGTTTTCCACGGGTGTGGGGAGCACAGATATGGCGGCCGGCATGGCAACGGGCAAGGCCTGGTTCAAGGTACCGTCCGCGATCCGCTTTCATCTGACCGGCAAACCGGCGAAGTGGGTGAGCGGCAAGGACGTCATTTTGCATATCATCGGTATGATCGGCGTGGACGGCGCGCTCTACAAGTCGATGGAGTTCGTCGGCGATGGCGTTGCACAGCTCTCGATGGATGATCGTTTTACGATCGCGAACATGGCGATCGAGGCGGGCGGCAAGAACGGCATCTTCCCGGTGGACGAGAAGGCGATCGCCTACATGAAGGAGCATTCGAAACGGGAGTTCAAGATCTATGAGGCGGACGCGGACGCCGCGTACGACGAGGAGTATACGATCGATCTGAGCTCGCTGAAGCCGACCGTAGCGTTTCCGCACCTTCCGGAGAACACGAAGACGGTGGATGAGATCACGGAGGACGTGGTGATCGATCAGGCGGTGATCGGCTCCTGTACGAACGGGCGCATGGACGACCTGCGCGCTGCGGCGGAGATCCTGAAGGGGCGCAAGGTGAAGAAGGGCGTGCGCTGCATCGTGATCCCGGCGACGCAGTCGATCTACCTGCAGGCGATGGAGGAAGGCCTTCTGAAGATCTTTATCGAGGCGGGCGCTGTGGTCAGCACGCCAACCTGCGGACCGTGCCTGGGCGGATACATGGGAATCCTCGCGGAGGGCGAGCGCTGCATCTCCACGACGAACCGCAATTTCGTCGGCAGGATGGGTCACGTGAAGTCGGAGGTGTATCTGGCGAGTCCGGCAGTCGCCGCGGCCAGCGCAGTGACAGGGAAGATATCCGCGCCGGCGGAGCTTGGGCTTTGAGCCGCAGCCAATTGAATTTTAGAACAGGGGGATCGGATTAACATGAAAGCATCAGGAAGAGTATTTAAATATGGCGACAATGTCGACACGGATGTCATCATCCCGGCGCGATATCTGAATTCTTCGGATCCGGCGGAGCTTGCGACGCACTGCATGGAGGACATCGATAAGGAATTTGTGAATAAGGTACATAAGGGTGATATCATCGTGGCCGAGAAGAATTTCGGCTGCGGCTCCTCGAGGGAGCATGCGCCGATCGCGATCAAGGCGGCCGGCGTGAGCTGCGTGATTGCGGAGACCTTCGCGCGGATCTTTTACCGCAACGCGATCAATATCGGCCTTCCGATCATCGAGTGCCCGGAGGCGGCAAAGGGGATCGAGGCAGGCGATGAGGTTGAGATCGATTTTGACAGCGGTATGATCTACAACCGCACGAAAGGGACGAGCTTCCAGGGACAGGCGTTCCCGGAGTTCATGCAGAAGATCATCAAGGCAGAGGGCCTGATCAATTATATCAATCAGTCATAGACGGTTTACCGCCCCGTGCGCTTCGGGTTTTCCCCGGCGCGGCGGGGCGTTTGCGTATAAAACATGTAATAGAACCGAACGGGCCGGCATAGTGTAAAATAGGGCGGCGTAATGCAGCCAATCCTATTTTACAGGGGTGCCGGATGGACAGGAGAAGAAGGTGGAGGTATCGGGCGCTGGCCGGATTGCAGGTGCTGGCGGCGGCTGCGATCGCAGGGGCTGTCATATATTTGCTGTACCGCTATGTCCGGTACGGAGAACGCTTCGCGAGGGAGACGGGAGCAGTCGTACGGGAGGAACAGGCAGGAGAAGAAGATACGGAGCAGGAGGATGCGCAGACGGCGGCGGAGGGGAGCGATTCGCTTCCAGACACGGTGCGCGTGCGTATTCTGACAGATGACTTCGCCGGTGAGTATCACGCCAGGATCGAGCTGACGTGCGAGAAAAGCTTTACTGTGCGGCTGGACGGAAAGCGTATCAAAAAGGGAAAGGCTTACAGCGTAAGCGCGTCGGAGCTTGAGGAGGGTCAGGCGCTGCAGCTCAGCTGCCGTGCGGAGGATGCGTTGTTTACGGTGCAGAGCCTGACGCGCGCGGACGGTCATCCGCAGTATGCCAGGACGCTCTGGCTGTACCGTGAGCCGGAGGGCATCGCGCTGGTGAATGAGCTTCCGCTCGAGGAATATCTGTGCGGCGTCGTCTCGAGCGAGATGCCGTCCGATTATCCGGAGGAGGCGCAGAAGGCGCAGGCGGTCTGCGCGCGGACCTATGCGTGCAGCTGCATCCGCAGAGCGCGGGCAGGGGATTCCATCGCGGATCTGGACGACAGTGTAAATTATCAGGTGTACAATAATTATCGGGCGACGGCGCAGTCGAGACAGGCCGTGGAGGCGACAAGGGGAGAGACCCTGCCGCTTGACGAGATTTTGTATTATTCGACGTCCTGCCAGTCGGAGCATCGGGACGATCTGGACAGCGACGAGGCGCTGCGGGCTTTTCTTATGCAGGAGCCGGACGCGGGGGCGGAGTATGATTCGCCGTGGCTGCGCTGGGAAACGGAGATCCCGGCGCAGGATATTCTGCGGGAGCTGGCTGCCGGGTACGGGCTGCAGGCGGATCGGATCGATGAGATCTGTGTCACAAAGCGGGCCGGGAACGGGCAGGCGCAGGAGCTGAAGCTGCGATGCGGGGATTCTGAAGAAAGGATCGAAGGCGAGTATTCCATCCGAAAGCTGTTGTCGCCTGCGCAGACGACGATCCGGCTGCGGGACGGGGAAGAGCATTCCGGGATGCGGCTTTTGCCGAGCGCATTTTTCTGGCTGGAGACCGTCGGGCAGCAGGGGTCTGGTGAAGCGCAGAAATCGGGCGAGCAGAAGGAGCCGGATAGAATGCAGGAAACTGATGGTCAGCAGGAACCGGACGGAGCACAGGAGTCGGACAGTGTCCGGGAGCCGGAGAGCGAATTGTTTGCGGAAAACGGTGAGAACGGCGAGCATTTGATTGACAGAGTGGTGATTCACGGAGGCGGCTACGGGCATGGGATCGGGATGAGCCAATGCGGCGCCGCGGCCATGGCAAAGAAAGGACTGGACTATCGGGAGATTCTAGGATATTATTATCAGTGTGAGCTGTCTGGATAAATACTGCGGAGGAAAAGTGTGTGGGGAAGACATTCATATCGAGACTGAAAGACCTGATCCTCAGGTTTATGTATAAAATGGACAGAGACCGTGTCAGGGCGCATTCGGCGGAGGCAGCGTTCTTTATCATCATGAGCTTCTTTCCGGTGTTGATGCTGCTTTTGACGCTGGTGCAGTTCACGCCGATCACGCAGCAGCAGGTGATGATTACGATCGAGGACATCACACCGATGGGGATGAGCGAGGTTCTCGAGCCGATCGTCGACGCGATCTACAATCAGCCGATCGCGGTGATCTCGTGGACGGCGATCGCGGCCCTCTGGACGGCGGGAAAGGCGATCATGGGCCTGGCGGACGGGATGAATTCCATCTGCGGTGTGCAGAAGACCAAGAATTATCTGGTGACGCGGATACGGGCGGCGTTTTACATGGTTTTGATGATCCTCGCGCTGATCCTGAGCCTGGCAATCCTGGTGTTCGGGTACAGCATTCAGGAATATCTGTCGAAGCGCTTTCCGAATCTGGGCAGGTATACCGGGGATCTTCTGGTGACGCCGATGGCGATCGCGCTCCTTGTGCTTATCCTGCTGTTTGTGGTGTTGTATACGTTCCTGCCGGATGTGAGACAGAAGTTTTTCCGGCAGTTTCCCGGGGCAGTGTTTGCCGCCATTTCCTGGGCAGTTTATTCTTACGGCTTTTCTCTGTATCTCGACTATGCCGGCAGCATGTCGGTGATCTACGGTAGTCTGACGACGCTTGTGGTGGTGATGCTGTGGCTCTACGGCAGCATGTACCTGCTGTTCATCGGGGCGGAGATCAATCATTACCTTACGCAGCCGGAGATGTTTTCTCTGCCGGAAGAGGAAAAGGCGCAAGACCCTGATAATTGAAATAAGACTTTACATCGGACGTAAAGCATAAAAACAGCTTGACAGAATTTCCTGATGTGGATAGAATAAGCTTTAGCTTGAAAGAAAAAGGCTGTGAAGGTGCACAGTAGAGAGCTGTCTTCCGACAGAGAGGATACGCCGTTGGCTGGGAGCGTGTCCGGGTTCAGACAGGGATCGAATTTCACACCTAAGCCGCGGCTTTGAAAAGATTTAGTAGGAGCCGACGCGGGCGCACGTTACGCGCGTTGAGTGCCTGTCTGCGGACAGGAATCAGGGTGGTACCACGGATCAGACTTCGTCCCTATGCGGGAGGAAGTTTTTTCATTTTCTAAAAGAAAGGACGAATACCATGAAGGACAAATTGCAGGCAATCAGAGAAGAGGCGCTTGCCCAGATTGCGAAGGCGGTCGACCTGGACAAGCTGAACGATGTCAGGGTCAGCTTCCTGGGCAAGAAGGGTCAGCTGACCTCTGTGCTCAAGAGCATGAAGGAGGTCGCCCCGGAGGATCGTCCGGCGTTCGGGCAGCTCGTCAATGAGGCGCGTGCGCAGATCGAGCGTGTGCTCGAGGAGACGAAGGAGAAGCTGGAGCAGCAGGCGCTGGAGCATCGACTGAAGGAGGAAGTCATCGACGTGACGCTCCCGGCGAAGAAGAACAACGTCGGCCATCGCCATCCGAACACAATCGCGCGTGAGGAGGTGGAGCGCATCTTCATCGGCATGGGCTACGAGGTGGTCGAGGGCCCGGAGGTGGAGTACGACCTTTATAACTTTGAAAAGCTGAATATCCCGGCGAATCATCCGGCGAAAGATGAGCAGGACACCTTCTATGTGACGAAGGATATCGTGTTGCGCACACAGACCTCGCCGGTGCAGGCGCGCATCATGGAGCAGGGCAAGCTGCCGATCCGTGTGATCGCTCCGGGGCGTGTGTTCCGCTCGGACGAGGTGGACGCGACGCACTCGCCGTCTTTCCATCAGATCGAGGGATTGGTCGTGGACAAGAATATCACGTTCGCAGACCTGAAGGGGACGCTCGAGCAGTTCGCGAAGGAGCTCTTCGGCGAGAACACGAAGACGAAGTTCCGCCCGCATCATTTTCCGTTCACGGAGCCTAGCGCGGAGATGGACGTCTCCTGCTTCAAGTGCGGCGGCAAGGGCTGCCGTTTCTGCAAGGGCGAGGGCTGGATCGAGATCCTCGGTTGCGGCATGGTGCACCCGCATGTGTTTGAGATGTGCGGCATCGACCCGGAGGTCTACACGGGTTTCGCGTTCGGCGTCGGGCTGGAGCGCATCGCGCTGCTGAAGTACGAGATCGACGACATGCGGCTGCTGTACGAGAACGACGCGCGGTTCCTGAAGCAGTTCTAAGCAGAAGAACAATTTGACAGTTGCCGCCGGGTTTAGTTAAGGAATAGCCGATGGAAGACTGCTACTGGGAATGGCTTTGTGCGAAGCAGGATTTTTTCGGCAGACACGCAGGCGGGTACGTTTGAAATATAGGAGGAAGAGAGAGTGAACACAACATTATCATGGGTGAAAGCATATGTGCCGGATCTGGATGTGACGGCACAGGAGTTTACCGACGCGATGACGCTGTCCGGCACGAAGGTGGAGGGCTATCAGGCCGCGGATCGCGACCTTGCGAATATCGTGATCGGCCAGATCGATCAGATCGAGCGTCATCCGGACGCGGACAAGCTGATCGTTTGCCAGGTGAATGTCGGCGGGGGCAAGTCGGTGCAGATCGTGACCGGCGCGCCGAATGTCAAGGTGGGCGACAAGATTCCGGTTGTACTGGACGGCGGCCGCGTGGCGGGCACGCACGACGGCAAGATGACCGAGGGCGGCATCGAGATCAAAAAGGGCAAGCTGAGGGGCATCGAGTCGAACGGTATGATGTGCTCGATCGAGGAGCTCGGCTCCAGCAGGGACATGTACCCGGAGGCGCCGGAGTACGGCATTTACATTTTCCCGGAGGACGCCGAGGTGGGCGCGGACGCGATCACGGCGCTCGGGCTTGACGATGTGACCTTCGAGTTTGAGATCACGTCGAACCGCGTGGACTGCTTCAGCGTGATCGGCATCGCGCGCGAGGCGGCGGCTACGTTCCGCAAGGAGTTCCACCCGCCGGTGGTGACGCCGACCGGGAACAGCGAGCAGGCGTCAGATTATGTGAAGGTGACGATCGAGGACGAGGAGCTTTGCCCGCGCTACTGCGCGAGGATCGTGAAGAATGTGCACATCGCTCCGTCGCCGAAGTGGATGCAGCGCCGACTGGCGGCCGCAGGCATCCGCCCGATCAACAATATCGTCGACATCACGAACTATGTGATGGAGGAGTACGGACAGCCGATGCACGCTTACGATTACGACCAGCTTGCGGGGCATGAGATCGTGGTGCGCCGCGCGGCAAAGGATGAGAAGTTCGTGACGCTGGACGGGCAGGAGCGCACGATGGATGAGAACGTCGTGATGATTTGCGACGGCGAGAAGGCGGTCGGCATCGGCGGCATCATGGGCGGCGAGAATTCCATGATCACGGACAATGTGAAGACGATGCTCTTCGAGGCGGCCTGCTTTGACGGGACGAACATCCGTCTTTCTTCGAAGCGGATCGGCCTGCGCACGGACGCGTCCGCGAAGTTTGAAAAGGGACTCGACCCGAACAACGCGCAGGAGGCGATCGACCGCGCGTGCCAGCTCGTGGAGGAGCTCGGCGCCGGCGAGGTGGTCGGCGGCATGGTCGACGTATACAGCAGGAAGAAGGAGCCAGTGCGCATCCCGTTTGAGCCGGAGAAGATTAACACGCTGCTTGGCACGAACGTTCCGGAAGAGGAGATGTTGGGATATTTTGAAATGATCGGTCTCGGGTACGATGAGGCGGCCCGCGAGGTGATCGCGCCGACGTTTCGCCAGGATCTGTTCCGCACCGCGGATCTGGCCGAGGAGGTCGCGCGGTTCTACGGCTATGACAATATTCCGACGACGCTGCCGACCGGAGAGGCGACCGCGGGCAAACTTCCGTTCCACATGCGCGTGCGCGAGGTGGCGGAGGACATCGCGGAGTTCTGCGGCTTCTCGCAGGGCATGATGTACTCGTTCGAGAGCCCGAAGGTGTTCGACAAGCTGCGCCTTCCGGAGGATTCCCCGCTGCGCACGGCGGTGAAGATCTCGAACCCGCTCGGCGAGGATTTCAGCATTATGCGGACGACTTCGATGAACGGCATGCTGACTTCGCTCGGCTTCAACTACAATCACAGGAACAAGAACGTCCGTCTGTACGAGCTCGGCAACATTTATCTGCCGAAGGCGCTGCCGCTCACGGAGCTTCCCGAGGAGCGCATGCAGTTCACGCTCGGTATGTACGGCGACGGCGATTTCTATACGATGAAGGGCGTGATCGAGGAGTTCCTCGACAAGCTCGGCGTCAGCGGTCACCGGACTTACGCGCCGGATACAAAGCCGTATCTGCATCCGGGCCGTCAGGCGCAGATCAGCTGTGAGGACGTCGTGGTCGGCTATCTCGGAGAGGTACATCCGCTCGTGGCGGACGCGTACGGCATCGGGGAGAAGGCTTACGTGGCGGTGCTCGATATGGAGGCTGTGACGCCGCTTGCGACCTTCGACCGCAAATATACGGGCATCGCGCGCTATCCGGCGGTGATGAGGGACATCAGCATGGTCGTTCCGAAGGCGATCCTGGCCGGACAGATCGAGGCGATGATCAACCAGCGCGGCGGAAAGATCCTGGAGGACTGCCAGCTCTTCGACGTCTACGAGGGTGTGCAGATCAAGCCGGGCTTCAAGTCGATGGCTTACTCTGTCGTATTCCGCGCGAAGGACCGCACGCTTGAGGAGAGCGACATTACGGCAGCGATGAAGAAGATCTGGAACGGGCTGGAGTCGATGGGGATCGAGATCCGCTCGTAGGCAGATTGAAAGAAACTTCAGAAGTGAATTTATACTTGTCCCGGCATTCGAGCGATACAGTCAGTGCCGGGACGAGTCTGCATAGAGGAAAGGCGGAGAAAGCTGATGCAATTATATATAATCCGACATGGCGAGACCCTGTGGAACACGCAGCTGCGGCTGCAGGGACAGACGGACATCCCGCTTAATGAAAATGGACGTGCGCTGGCCCGGGTGACGGCGCAGGCGTTATCCGACATCCCGTTTGACCTTGCGCTCACGAGTCCGCTTTCCAGGGCGCGCGAGACGGCCGAGATCCTGCTGGCAGGCAGGGATATCCCGCTGATCGATGAGGAACGGATCCGGGAGATCAGCTTCGGGACGCTGGAGGGCGTATATTTGTCCAGAGAGGAGCGGGAGGACCCGAATTCGCAGTTTTATCGTTTCTTTCACGAGCCAGACGAGTATGTGCCGCCGGAGGGCGGGGAGAGTGTGCGCGAGCTCTGTGAGCGCACGGAAGCTTTTCTGGAGGAATTGAAGACGAAAGCGGAATGGCAGGACAAGACGATCCTGGTATCCACGCACGGGGCGGCGTCGCGCGCGCTGCTGCTCAGCATGACAAAGGGCGCCGGGAAGGAGCTCTGGGCAGGCGGCGTGCCGAAAAACTGCGCGGTCACGATCGCGGAGCTCAAGATGGCGGACGGCGAGTGTGAGTGGTCGATTGTGGAAAAGGACAGGATTTATTATGATCCGGCCGACCGGAGGAATCAGGCGCCGGACTATATGACGGGGGAAGTCACGGATATAGGACAGAAGTCCGGGGCGGCTGCAAACCCTATATCGATGAGGATGGAGGCAGGAGAAGACAAGGAAGACAAGAGACCGGAGACTTTCGCTTTGAAAACGTCGGACTTTTTTTTCAATTTGCCGCAGGAGCTGATCGCGCAGGATCCGCTGGAGGATCGCTCCGCGTCGCGGCTTCTGGTGTTGGATAAGAGGACAGGCGCGATACAGCATCGCCATTTTCGGGATATCCTGGAATATCTTCATCCGGGCGACTGTCTCGTGCTGAACAACACGAGAGTGATCCCTGCGCGGCTCTACGGGGTGCGCGAGGGCACCGGGGCGATGATCGAGATCCTCCTGCTGAAACGAAAAGAAAACAATGTCTGGGAGACGCTCGTGAAGCCAGGGAAAAAGGCGAAGCCCGGGACAAGGATCATTTTCGGAGACGGGATTTTGATCGGCGAGGTGATCGACGTCGTGGAGGAGGGAAACCGGCTGATCCGTTTTGCTTACGAGGGCGTATTCGAGGAAATTCTGGATCGGCTCGGGCAGATGCCGCTTCCCCCGTACATCACGCATGAGCTGAAGGACAAGAACCGCTATCAGACCGTCTACGCGAAATACGACGGCTCAGCGGCGGCGCCGACCGCAGGGCTTCACTTTACGCCGGAGCTGCTCGACGAAGTGCGCGCGATGGGCGTGCGGATCGCGGAGGTGACGCTCCATGTCGGGCTGGGAACGTTCCGCCCGGTCAAGGTGGAAGATGTGACAAAACATCACATGCACTCGGAGTTTTACCAGATCGATGAGGACGCGGCGCGTATCATCAACGAGACGAAAGCATCGGGCGGGCGCGTGATCTGCGTCGGCACGACGAGTTGCCGGACGATCGAGTCCGCGGCTGCGGAAGACGGCACGCTCACAGCGTGCAGCGGCTGGACGGAGATCTTTATCTATCCCGGTTATCGGTTCAAGGTTCTCGACGGCCTGATCACGAATTTCCATCTGCCGGAATCGACGCTGCTGATGCTCGTATCGGCGCTCGCGGGGCGGGAACACATCCTGAACGCTTATGCGGAGGCGGTGATGGAACGGTACCGGTTCTTTTCGTTTGGGGATGCGATGTTTATTTTTTCTGACGAAAACGTACATTTGTGAGATTATATGTTGTCGATCACGGGAAAAACAGCGACATTGATGTGGAGCCCAAACCAGCCGATTTCGAAACTTGAAATTTTAAATTCAGGTGCAGAGTTAAATTCCACACCCTTTTAAATTTTTCAGAAAATCAGGCAACA
>CANRDO010000022.1 GCA_947629385.1 uncultured Lachnospiraceae bacterium | reverse complement strand
TTCTAACAGCTTAAGCAACAAGATGGGTAATTCCTTACTGGCTGTAAGGGGTATTAACCATAAATCTATTGTAGTAGCAGGGAGGATGGAATTATGAAGAAGAGAGCAATTGCGTTTTTTTTGACAATGGTATTAGCGGTGTCTTGCGTGTCTCCGTTAGGGATCACGGCGTATGCCGGGGATACTGCACTCGTGACTTGGGACGAGAGTGAGGAAGTAACGGTCGAAGGACAGTCAGCCAATCTAACTACGGTAACGGAGAGCGGTTTGGTCACAGACGAAACAGTGACAGAAAGCTCGGCGACAGATGAGAGCACGTTGTCGGAAGAGCTGCAGACTGATGAAGATGTACAGACTTCTGGAAATGAGGGGATATCGGATGAGCCGGAAGAAGTTCTCCTGTTAGATGAACCAGCGGGAGAAGACTTGATGCCAAACGAAAGTACACAGGATGTTCCTGCGAAAGATGAAGATACGCAGGATACTCCGGCGCTTGGGATGGATACCTCTCTGACGGTCGATGATATTGAAGTGATGGACGAGGCAGGCATTCAGTTGGATGCTGAAGAAATATCATCCGTAATATTTCCAGCGAAAACATCATATAATATTTTTGATAGCATTCAGATGAAGTTTTTCAGTTCGCCGATAACGATTGTTTATGAAGATGGAAGCCGGGAAATGATTGATGAATGGGAGGATGACTTTTACTATTTTGATACAGATGAAAAAATGGTTTGCTATGGCTATGCCCGAAATGGTCGCAGGCTTATTCTGACATTGTACAGAGATGGACAGATGGTTAACATTGATGATCTTTTTGTCGGGGAATGTGAACTGAAAGTATATAAGGGTTCGATATCCGAAACCAATGAGATTAAAAATCTGCAAAATAATAAAATTGCATTGTCATTTCCATCAGAAAACGTAACGGAAGTGACGAGCACAATAGCTGATACGCTTGAAGCCGACAGAGTAAAGTACTATCACATACCCGCACAAGGGGAGGACAAAACCCTATATATTACTTTTGACGAGATGATAGAAAGCGGCTATGGTGAGATAAAAGTGTATGAAAGAAGTGCAGATGACTTATCCGAACCACTATATGAAGAACTGGATTTTTGGAGAGGGCAATTTGATACATATTTTAGATTGAATAGAGGAAAAGAATATTGGATTGTTTTAGAGGAAGCAGAGGGCGAAGAGTCTACTTATGATGTTAAAATGAGCTTGGAGGGGAAGCAGACAATTATTTCAATTTCCATAGAAGGTATAGAAAAAAATACCTATGATGTAAGTGAAACCGGAGATTTGTTCTGTTATGACTTAGAAGTGGATGTGAATTATATTTCAGATATGGGTAGAATAACAGAAGAAAAAGTTACTAAATGGAAATGGTATACTGAAAGTGATGGAACTGGTCATTACTATTCTCGTATGTTTGGGAAAACAAGATATCATGACGAGGTAATCGTTGAGTTGAAAAATTTAAACAATTCTTACGCGAGTATACCAAAGGCTTCCGAACTCGTTGTTTTACCAGGAAATTATAAAGTTATTGCCTATGTAGAAAATCAAGAGATAAAAGCGGAGGAGATACCTATTAAAGTGACCTGTACCGATGGAATAGCTCCGCTTGACCTGGACAAAGAATATCTGATTGATTCTTCCGCAGGAGATAGATTGGGATATAAATTATTTAGTTATACTCCGACAAGAAGTGGATATTATATTTTTGATTTTCCGACAGGCGACACAACGGGCGTTGCTAGTGTATCGATCTACGATAGTTCATCCCTTTGTCTTGAATATTATTGGGATGACGATATTCCGGCATTGGATACATTATATGAGTTTCTGGAAAGTGGAAAGACATATTATTTTGGGGTAAGCTTTTATTCGGAAACTCATACGGCAGTAAGACTTTCAAAAGAATATACTGTAACTTCGATGACGCTGGAGGCGCCTCCTACAGAGACGACGTATGCAGTAGAGTATAATGAGGATGATGATTGCTATTATGTGGATGCAAAAATTGCGGGAATGAAGGTGCGAGTGAATTATGCGGATGGCAGAAGCCTGGTGATTGATGTAGATGATGAAGATGAGTATGAAGAATATTTTGATCTTGGATATTGTCCGTTCAACGCAGATGGTAGTCCGGATCTGAGCAGGATCAAGAGCATAGAGAGCCCGGTTGATCCGAGTGAAACTGGGACTTATGCACTTCTTGCAGGTGAAGGCGAGTGGGATGGTAGTAGGTTATACTTTCCGGACACTCCGGTGTGGGTGAAGATTGTGATCGTATCCAAGTATCATGTCCATTCGTGGAATGCGCCGACTGTAGATATTGCACCTACGTGTGTAACAGAAGGGAAACAGTCAATTTACTGTAGTAGTTGTGGGGAGATGAAGCCGGGTTCCACTACGTTGATCCCGAAACTTGAGCATAAATGGAGCGACTGGTCGATTACTACGCAGGGGAAAGCAATTTTGACGAGGATATGCGCGACTTGCCATACACGAGAGTCTAAGAGCTTTAAACCGGTGCTTACACTGACGGACGGGAATTTGTCGATGAAAACAGGACAATCTACGACAAAGTTTAAAGTGACGACTATGTCAGAGTATGATTCTTTGGTTTCTGTGAAATCAAGCAATACGAAGCTCCTGCGAGTGTCAAATGTTGCAGCAAATGGTACATTTAAATTGAAGGCGCAGAAAAAGACCGGTACGGCGAAACTGACGGTTACCTTAAAAAGTGGAAAGACCAAGACAATCAAGGTAAAGGTGCAGAAAGCAGAGGTCAGAACTACAAAGATCAAAGTTAAGAAGAAAAAACTGACTTTGAAAAAGAAGCAGAAGATAAAACTTGCTCCTGTCATTACGCCGGTTACATCTTACGATAAGGTGAAATATACGTCTTCAAATAAGAAGGTTGCTGTGGTTAATAATAAGGGACAGATCACGGCAAAAAGCAAAGGAACTGCAACGATCACTGTTAAGTCTGGTAAGAAAAATGTAAAAGTAAAAGTAACTGTGAAATAAGCATAAGTGGTACACGGAAACGATATGTGATCGAAAACTGATTTGATGTTAGCTCTTTTTAAAGGGCTTCTGCTATGGCTGACAGACGGTCGGGCAGAAGCTCTTTTTCTGCTTTTTTGGAAAACCCATGGCTATACAAAAAAAGAATTGTATTCTCCGTGATTCTATGTTATATTTATGAACGCAAGGGACAAGGGAGCCCCGATCCGAAGGGGTGATTTGTCCCTTTTTATACAGGCCGAAGAGACGAGACAGGATCTTCGGCGGTATGAAGCGATAGAATCATGAGGAAAATGGAGGAGAAGATTATGAAGAGAAACGGTAAGATGGCGGTTGGCCTGCTGTGTGCAGCGGCGATGGCAGCTCTGATGAGCATGACGGCTTTTGCGGACGAGGAGACGAAGACGCTCCGTGTCGCGATGGAGTGCGGCTACGCTCCGTACAACTGGACGCAGGCGGACGATTCCAACGGCGCGGTGCCGATCGCGGACAGCAAGGAGTATGCGTACGGCTATGATGTTATGATGGCGAAGCACATCTGCGAGGAGCTTGGCTGGGATCTGGAGATCGTAAAGCTCGACTGGGATTCCCTTGTACCGGCGGTGCAGTCCGGCATGGTGGACTGCGTCATCGCAGGCCAGTCGATCACATCCGAGCGTCTTGAGAGTGTAGATTTCACGGAGCCGTACTACTATGCGTCGATCATCACGTTGACGAAGGCGGACAGCGATTACGCGGACGCGGAAGGTATTGAAGGCCTTTCCGGCGCGACGGCGACTTCTCAGCTGAACACGGTATGGTATGATGTGTGCCTACCGCAGATTCCGGACGCGGATATTCTTCCGGCGCAGGAGTCCGCACCGGCAATGCTCGTGGCGCTCGAGGCCGACAAGTGCGACATCGTCGTGACCGATATGCCGACTGGCATGGCTGCATGCGTGGCCTATCCGGATTTCAAGCTGCTTGACTTCACAGAGTCGGATGACAATTTTGAGGTGTCCGAGGAGGAGATCAACATCGGCATCTCTGTCCAGAAGGGCAACACGGAGCTGCTCGACGCGATCAACGGCGTGCTCGCTGACATGACCGTCGAGGATTATGAGGAAATGATGAACGAGGCGATTTCCGTGCAGCCGCTCGCGGACGCAGAGGAGTAAAGGAGAATTCAAATGCCACAGGACTTTTTCGGCAGGATCATCTATATTCTGCAGACACGTGGCCTGTCTTATCTGGACGGCGCCAAGAACACGATGATCATCGCGCTGGTCAGCACCCTGATCGGCTGTATCATCGGCTTTGCGGTCGGCATCGTACAGACGATCCCGGTCAGCAAAAATGACAATATCATCAAGCGGGGATTGCTCTGGATCGTCCGGCTGGTGCTGAACGCCTACGTCGAGGTGTTCCGCGGCACGCCGATGATGGCGCAGGCGATGTTCATCTATTTCGGCTCGTCGGTGTTGTTCAACATTAACATGTCGATGTGGTTCGCGGCTTTCTTCATCGTGTCGATCAATACAGGCGCGTACATGGCCGAGACGGTCCGCGGCGGCATTCTCTCCATCGATCCGGGGCAGACCGAGGGCGCGAAGGCCATCGGCATGACGCATGTGCAGACGATGCTCTACGTCATCCTGCCGCAGGCGTTGCGCAACATCATGCCCCAGATCGGCAACAACCTGATCATCAACATCAAGGATACCTGCGTGCTCTCCGTCATCGGCATCGTGGAGCTGTTCTACGCGGCCAAGAGCGTGGCGGGCGCATATTATACGTATTTTGAGTCGTTCACGGTGGCTATGGTCATTTACTTTGTGCTCACGTTCGCGTGCTCGCGCATCCTGCGCTTCTGGGAGGACAGGATGGACGGATCGGACAGCTATGACCTGGCGACGACGGACACGCTCGCGCACACGAGCGGCATGTACAACTACCCGGGGAAGGAGGAGGACGAATGGACAGAGAACAAGTGATCGCGATCAACCATCTGAGCAAGAGCTTCGGCAAGAACGTTGTGCTGCGCGATATCGACTTCTCGGTCTCCACAGGCGACGTGACCTGTATCATCGGCGCTTCCGGCTCCGGCAAGTCCACGCTGCTGCGGTGCATCAACTTGCTTGAGACGCCGACGACCGGCGAGATCCTCTTCCACGGGCAGAACATCGAGGGGCCGCATATGAACGCGGCGTCCTACCGCGCGAAGGTCGGTATGGTGTTTCAGAGCTTCAACCTCTTCAGCAACATGACCGTGTTGAAAAACTGCATGGTCGGGCAGATCAAAGTGCTGAAGAAGAGCAAGGAGGAGGCAAAGCAGAACGCTCTCCGCTTCCTCGAGAAGGTTGGCATGGCTCCGTACATCAACGCAAAGCCGCGTCAGCTATCCGGCGGGCAGAAGCAGCGTGTCGCGATCGCGCGCGCTCTGGCGATGGAGCCGGAGCTTCTGCTGTTCGACGAGCCGACGTCCGCGCTCGACCCGCAGATGGTCGGCGAGGTGCTCGACGTCATGAAGCAGCTCGCGCAGGAGGGCATGACGATGATCATTGTGACGCACGAGATGGCGTTCGCGCGCGACGTCTCCAATCATGTCGTCTACATGTCGGACGGCGTCATCGCGGAGGAGGGCGATCCCGCGCAGATCTTCAGCAATCCGCAAAATCCCCGGACGAAGGAATTCCTGAGCCGCTTCATGCGGGGATAATTGTTTAATTAGAAACGATAGAACAGGGCCATTGCATGGCGACGCTTGTCCGCATTGTGCGATGGCTCTGTTTTTGTGTGGGAAGATCGAGCCAAAAATATGATTGACAAAGCATGCATACAGAAGAGATAATACAGACGAAAAAGTATTTTGACGGGATGAAAACAGGAGGATGCTCACGTGACGACAGTTTTCCGATTACTGCTTTTTATTTTATCTAATTTAGGAATGTGGGAATTTCTTCGCCGGAAGACGAAGATCGATAGTTGTTTCTTCCCGAGCCTGACGATCGCTCTTCAGGTTTCCTTCTTATTTGTGGCCGGGATACTGAATCTGCTGAAGGAAGCAGTGGCGGTGCTGTGGCTGTTCGGAATGGTGTGTTTATGTGTCTCAGTTGCCAGGGACAGGAGCGTTGCATTCCTGAAAAATTATTTGAACGTCGCATATATTTTCTGCGCTGTTACGATGGCCGTGATGCTCTTTTATGTGAAGGGAAAAATATTCGCACGTTATGATAATTTCTCCCACTGGGCGCTTGTCGTAAAGCGTATGCTGAATACGAATCGATATCCCAATTTTGAGGATACGGTCATTATGTTTCAGGAATATCCGCTTGGAAGCGCCACTTATATTTATTTTTTCTCCAAGATCGTGAATATGGGAGAGCACATCCAGATGCTGGCCCAAATCTATATGATGACAGCGTGCATCATGCCGGTATTTTGCTTCGCGAAGAAAAACAGAGCGGCGGCGCTGGCAGTCGGGCTGAGCTTTACCAACTTCTTCTTTGTGTATAATATTACCGTGACAAACCTGCTGGTCGACACGCTGCTGCCCATCGTCGGTATGTGTGCGCTGCTTTACGTATATTTATACTGTGATGACGGGGAAAAGACGGATCGGACGGCGATCTGTCTGTCCGCAGCATATCTGACGCAGATCATTCAGATCAAGAATTCGGGAATTTATTTTGTCCTGATTGCCGTTGTCTGGATTTTGTATAAGGGTTGCAGAAACAAAAACTGGAAGAGCAGGACAGCGGCTGTCTGCCTGCCGTTTGGGTCGTTGATTCTCTGGCAGAAGCATTGCAGGTATGTATTTGTGAATGCGGCGGTATCAAAGCACGCGATGACATCAGACAACTATAAATCAGTCTTTGGAGCAAAGTCGGCGGAAGAGATCAAGACGACTTGCACCGCAATGCTCAAGCTTTCTGTCACACACAGAGGGGTGTGGATCACGTTTGGGATACTTCTGCTGACAGGACTGTTGACGGTGCTGATCTGCAAGGAACAATGGCGTGTTTGGGTCAAAGCGATTCTTTTTTCCGTGGCAGTGTATGTGACTTATCAGGTTGGTATGCTTGGGATGTATCTGTTCTCAATGCCGGGAAAAGAAGCAACTGCACTAGCCGGGAGCGACAGGTATGTCAAGACGATTCTGATCGCGATTCTCTATGTGGCAGTGATCCTTTTCATGAAAATACTGGCAGAGCTTAATATGAGAAAATATGCGTCCGTCGCGGCAGCGGCTGTGATGTTTGTACTTCCATTTGTTTATATGCAGCTTTCGATGGGAGCGGTCAGGTTTGTCTGGCAGGGCAATGACAGCTCGGTAACGAGAGACTGGATGGAGCAGACGAGGAATGAATACGCGGTTCCGGACGGTGAATCCTATTGTGTGTTGATACAGGATGAGAGTTCACGCACATATGTGTATTTTCTTGGAAAGTATCTTTTCCAGTCCGATGATGTGACGACAATGGTGGTAACCGACAGGGACGATCTGTACAGTATCGACGCGAAATATATTTTTGTCTATGATTCGGAAAACACGGTGATCCAGGATTGGATTCGGGACAATTACCCGGACCAGGCGGGAAAAGTGGTAATCGAAAGGGAGACAAGACAATGAACGAGATCCCGGTCATAATACCTGCGTACGAGCCGGATGAGAGACTGCTCGTTTTGCTTGAAAAACTTCATGAGGCCGGCGTGAGACCGGTCATCCTTGTCAACGACGGCAGCAAAGAGGCGTATCAGGATATTTTTGCGCGGGCGGATAAGATCGTTGGGAAGACAGGAGGCCGCCTTTTGACCCATGCGGAAAATATGGGCAAGGGAAGAGCGCTGAAGACAGCCTTTGCCTGCATTCTGGAAAGCTTCCCGGACGCATCCGGCGCGGTGACGGCGGATTCTGACGGGCAGCACACGCCGGAGAGCATTGTCAGGGTCATGGATCGGATGAAACAGGATCCGGATGCGCTTGTTCTGGGCGCCCGGCAGTTTGAAGGAGACGGAATTCCCTGGAAGAGCAGGTTTGGAAACAGCCTGACGGAAAAGGTGTTCGCATATACGGCTGGAATCCATGTGAGCGACACACAGACAGGACTCAGGGGCATACCGCGTTCTTTTATGAAAAAGCTGCTGGATGTGAAGGGAGATCGTTTCGAATTCGAGACGAGGATGCTGCTGGAGGCTGCCGAAACACTCCCGATCGTAGAGGTTCCGATCGAGACGATCTATGATTCCGAGGAAAATCATCAGACGCACTTCAAGCCGATCCGGGATTCGCTGCGGATCTACAGGATCTTTGCCGGAAGATTTCTGAAATTTATCTTTTCCTCGCTGTCCTCCAGCATACTGGATCTGATCCTGTTCAGCCTGTTCTGCAGTGTACTGAAGAAAAAATATCCGGGCATGTATGTGGGAATCGCCACGGTTGCCGCGAGAATCTTTTCTGCGGCGTATAATTATACGATCAACTACAGAATTGTCTTTAGGAGCAGAGAAAACGTAGCGACGTCCGGCCTGAGGTACCTGCTCCTGGCCGTGCTGCAGATGCTGTGCAGCGCGGCGCTCGTCACGATACTTGTGAAAGCGTTCCCGGCGTTCCCGGAGCTTCTGCCGAAGATCGCCGTGGACACGGTTCTGTTCTTTATCAGCTACAAGCTTCAGCAGAAGCTGGTGTTTCGCGTATAAACAAAAACATTGACAACTATTTCCTGCTGTGATATTTTAATGTAGTAAATCAATTGAATATGTGCAGGATGAAGTACCCGGGAGATTGGCGTAAGCCGCCCGAAGGAGTTACACTTACAGGGGTCATCCGGCCGGAACGAAAGGCTGCGGATCGCATACATATCATTATATCTCGAACAGAGCGATCGGTAAACCATACAAGAGGCCGGGGATGACGGGACCGGATACGGACTGCACTCTGGAGAATCCCACGAAGGAGTGGGTGCCGAAGGTGCAAAGCGCGGTGCGCGAATCTCTCAGGCGAAAGGACAGAGACGGTTTCAGACTATTCTGGTGTGTTTGTTTGGACAGATGAGAGATTCATCTGTCCTTTTCTTTGCGCATGCAGGTATTCATCCGGGACGAGACAAGTATACTGAACAGAGGGGCGAATGACACAATGCTTGGACGTCTGTGAGAATCTCCTGAGGAGGTTGTGAAAGGCGATTGTCGACAGGAGACAATTGCGAAACAGAGAGGAAGGGTTGTAAATGATTGATGTGATCACAAATGTAAACAGTCTTATCAACAACATCGTCTGGGGCTGGCCGGCATTGATTTTGCTGGCGTTCGTCGGCGTGCTGATGACCTGCCTGACCGGATTTTTCCAGCTGGGTCATTTCGGACACTGGATGAAGAACACGATCGGCGCGATCTTCGGCGACCGCAGCGTCACGAAGCACACGAAGGATAAGTCGATCTCGCAGTTCCAGTCCCTTTGTACGGCTCTGGCGGCGACCGTCGGCACCGGCAACATCGTCGGCGTGGCGAGCGCGATCGCGGTCGGCGGACCGGGCGCCGTGTTCTGGATGTGGCTGATCGCGTTCTTCGGGATGATGACAAACTTCTCCGAGAACGTGCTCGGTATCCTGTACCGCCACAAGAACGAGCGGGGCGAGTGGTGCGGAGGCGCGATGTACTATCTGCGCGACGGTCTGGGCAGCAAGCCGGGCTGCAAGACGATCGGCAAGGTGCTCGCGGTCCTGTTTTCCTGTTTCTGCCTGCTGGCGTCGTTCGGCATCGGCAACATGAGCCAGGTCAACAGCATGGTGGGCAATGTGAAGAACGTGCTCAAGATTCCTGAGACGGAGTCGCCCGATCTCCGCGTCTATCTGATCGGCATCATCCTGATGATCGCGGTGGGACTCGTGATTATCGGCGGTATCAAGGTGATCGCGTCCGTGACGGAGAAGCTTGTTCCGTTCATGGTCGTCATCTATGTGATCGGCACGCTGGTCATCATCGCTGTACATTTCGAAACGGTTCCGGCTGTGTTCGCGGCGATCTTCAAGGGCGCGTTCGCGATGAAAGCGGTCGGCGGCGGCGTGGTAGGCTCGGGCATCGCCCTGGCGATCCAGCAAGGGATGAAGCGCGGCGTGTTCTCGAACGAGGCAGGCTTGGGTTCGTCCGTCATGGTGCACTCCAGCTCCAACGTCAAGGAGCCGGTCCGTCAGGGTATGTGGGGTATCTTCGAGGTGTTCGCGGACACGATTATCGTCTGCACGCTGACGGCGCTGACGCTGCTCACCTCCGGACTGATCGACCTTGACACCGGCAAACTCACGGAGGCAGGCGCGGCGATCAACAGCAACGCCCTGATCAGCGAGGCGTTCTCGGAGACCTTCGGCGCTCCGGGCGCGTGGTTCATCACACTGGCGATCCTGCTGTTCGCGTACTCGACGGTGCTCGGCTGGAGCCACTACGGAGCGACCGCGTGCGAGTATCTGTTCAAGACAAAGTCCGTGATTGTTTACCGCGTGATCTTCGTGGTGATCGTACTTGCGGGTTCCGTGATGGAGGCGCAGCTCGCCTGGGATATCTCTGATACGTTCAACGGTCTGATGATGGTGCCGAACCTGATCGGCGTGCTCGTGCTTTCGCCGATTGTCATGAGGTGTACGAAGAACTATGTGGACCGCAGGCTCCACGGCAAGAATGAGAAGCCGATGCTCTCCATGTTCCCGGAGATCCAGGCGGAGCAGGAGATGGACCTGGAGGACTAAGTTTTTAAAACAGGCGTTGCCTTATATGTAAAAAAGCTGTCGCGGATAGCGTCGCGTGAGTAGCATGCGAGCTGTCTGCGGCAGTTTTATTATTCAAAAACAATGCTTTTGCAAAGCCTTAAAACATTGCATTCGCTGTGTATCTGATGTAAAATAACTGATAAATGGATCTATGAAATTCAGAGGGGGATATGTGTTATGGAACAGAAAAATCAAGACTATCGCAGGCTTGGCCTGACGATCTTTTTGAGCCTGGCTGCGACGATCGTGTTTTTCTTTCTGATCTTCCGCTTAGGGCAGATCGGGGGAATGTTTTCTGTTGTCTTGTCGGCGCTGGAGCCGGTACTGATCGGCATGGTGCTGGCCTATCTGCTGTGTCCGGTCGCGACGTTTCTGGAGAAGAAGTTCCGGAAGCTCGGAAAGTTCGCGCGGGCGGCGGCCGTGTTTGCCACGCTGATCCTGGCGTTCGCGGTGCTGGGCATGTTCTGCGCGATCGTCCTTCCGCAGCTGGCGGGAAGCGTGAGCGAACTTGTCAGGGTGCTGCCCGGCCAGGTGCAGGCGCAGCTTGGCAGGATCAGCGCATATCTCGAATCCGACAGCGAGGCGGGCGCCGCGGTGATGCAGATGGTCGAGTCCGCCGAGACTTATCTGACGGACTGGATCCGGACACATTTGCTTTCTACAGTATCCACAATCTCCGGACAGGTGCTCTCGATCGGATCCATGATGGTCAGCCTTGTGGTAGCGGTCATCGTGTCGATCTATCTGCTGCTGGACCGTGAGCGCTACATCGCGCAATGCCGCAAGCTGTTTTTCGCGGTCAGCCGTAATCGCCGGTTTAACGACGCCGTGCTGGAGGCGGTGGGACAGACGGATCGCATCTTCAGCGGCTTTATCTCCGGCAAGCTGGTCGACTCCCTGATCGTCGGTGTGATCTGTTTCATCTGCCTTACGATTCTGCGGATGCCCTATACATTGCTTGTCAGCGTGATCGTCGGTGTGACGAACATTATCCCGATGTTCGGACCGTTCATCGGCGCGGTTCCGAGCGCGTTCCTGATTCTTTTGGTATCTCCGGCAAAGTGCGTGATCTTCGTGATCTTTGTCGTTATCCTGCAGCAGATTGACGGCAATATCATCGGCCCGAAGATCCTTGGCAACTCGACCGGGCTCTCCGCGCTGTATGTGACGGTTTCAATGCTGCTTTTCGGGAGGCTTCTGGGCTTCCTTGGCATGATTGTGGGCGTGCCGCTCTTTGCGACACTGTACTATCTTGTAAAGCGTCTTGCGGAGCATTCGCTGCGGAAGCAGAAGCTGCCGGTGGAGACGGAGTCCTATATCGTGCGGGAGCAGAATGAAAATCAGGTGTAAATAAGAGGTAGCAGCATGTCCCTTCAATTCATTTTCGGCAGCTCCGGAAGCGGAAAGTCGCGCCTGCTCTGTCAGACCCTGATCGAGGAGTCGCGCAGACATCCGGAGCGCAGCTATATCATGATCGTCCCTGAGCAGTTCACGATGCAGACGCAGAGGGACCTTGTCCTGATGCACCCGGACGGGGGGATCATGAATCTTGACGTCCTCAGCTTTCGCAGGCTCGCGCACCGTATCTTTGAGGAGGTAGGGGCAGACAGGCGGAGCGTGCTCACGGAGACCGGTAAGAATCTGATGCTGCGCAGAGTGGCGATGGAGCAGAAGGATATTTTGCAGGTGCTCGGCAGCCGTATGAATCGGCCAGGCTATGTCTCGGAGGTCAAGTCCGTGCTGTCCGAGCTGATGCAGTATGAGGTTACAGACTTTGAGATGCAGCAGATGGTGGAGTTTGCCGGCGCGCGGCCATTGCTTGCCGCGAAGCTTGCGGACCTGAGGGTGCTCTATCGCGCGTTTCTGGAATATCAGAGGGATCGCTTCATGAAGCCGGAGGAGCTGATGGATGTACTGTGCCAGCTGGCGCCGGATTCCGGGCTCCTGAAAAAAAGTACGCTTGCCTTCGATGGATTTACCGGCTTCACACCGTCGCAGATGAAGGTGCTGCGCGAGCTGCTCGCGCTGTGTCCCCGCGTGTGGGTGACGGTGACGATCGACGAGAGGGAAGCATTCTACGGAGAGATACGGGAGCACGAGCTGTTTGCGCTCAGCAAGAAGATGATCCACGGCGTCAGCGAGGCAGCGCGCGAGGTCACGTCGGTTGAAGAGCCGCTGGTGCTCGGAAGGAGAGGACTTCCTCGATTCCGCAAGGGCGGAATGCTGATGCATCTGGAGCGGAATCTGTTCCGCGGGAAGCGAGAAATATATCGCGCGGGGGAACAGACAGAAGCGGGGGAACAAACAGGATCAGAGGAGGCGCGCTCTCCGGAGATTTCCCTGCACACAGCTTCCACGCCGGCGCAGGAGGTACATTTTGCGGCCCGCACGATCAGCCGTCTGGTGCGCGAGGAGGGTTACCGCTATCAGGACATCGCTGTGATCACGGGCAATCTGAGTTCCTATGACAATTATATTAAGAAGATCTTTCCAATGTATGAGGTTCCGGCGTTTCTTGACGAGACCCGGCACATCCTCCTGAACCCATGCCTGGAGTTTGTGCGTGGAGCGTTGAACGCGGCGGAGAAGGACTTCTCTTACGAGACCGTGTTTCGCTGCCTGCGCACAGGGCTGCCCGGCATGAGCGCGGCGGAGACCGACCGTCTGGAGAATTATGTGCTGGCTGCCGGGATCCGCGGCCTCGCCCGCTGGGAGAAGGAGTGGACATATCTTCCCCAGGGAATGAGCCCTGAGGAGCTGGCGCAATGCAATGCGCTTCGTGAACGTGCGGCGGCAGCCCTGCTGCCGTTCGCGCGAAAGATGCGGCAGAAGGGCGCGACCCTGCGGCAGTATGCGGACGCGCTGTATGAGCTTCTGGAGGCGTGCCATGTGCAGCAGCGCCTGAAGGATCGGGAGCGCGCTCTTGAGATGGCCGGCGCGCGGGAGGAAGCGCGGGAATACAGCCAGATCTATGGGATCTTGATCGCGCTTCTCGATGAGATGGTCGATCTGCTCGGGGAGGAGCAGGTCAGCGGGAGTGAATTCTCTGAGATCCTGGATGCGGGATTCGCGGAGGCGCGGGTCGGTATCATTCCTCCCGGCATCGATCAGGTGCAGGTGGGCGATATCGAGCGCTCGCGCCTTGCGCATGTGAAGCTGCTGTTTTTCCTTGGCTTAAACGACGGCTGGGTGCCCTCGCGCGGGGATGGCGGAGGGATCGTGTCCGATATGGAGCGGGAACTGTTGAAGGGCTCCGGGGTGGAGCTTGCGCCCTCCGCGCGGGAGAACAGCTACACACAGCGTTTCTACCTGTATCAGAATCTGACAAAGCCGCAGGATCATTTGTATCTGTCGTGGTGTGCCGCAGGCGGGGACGGGCAGGCGATGCGTCCGTCTTACCTGCTGTCCGTGGTACGGAAGCTGTTTCCGGGGATACAGACTGTGCAGGAGCAGGATGCCGGGAGCTCGGTGTATCAGGTGACGTCGCGCGAGAACGGGATGCTGTACCTGACGCGCGGGCTGCAGGAGCTCAGGGAGGGAAAGCGAGATCCGGAGTGGATGGAGCTGTACGCTTCGTATCTCAGGGACGGGAGATATCGGGAACGCGTGTGTGAGCTCGCGCGGGCCGCGTTTGCGGTGGGCGGTCGGGAGAGTCTGTCGTACCATACGTCCAGAGAGCTGTACGGAGAAGCGATGACGGCGAGTGTGACGAGGCTCGAACAGTTTGCGGCGTGCGCGTTTGCGCATTTTGCATCCTATGGACTGCGGCTTTTTGAGAGAGAGCTTTACGGTGTCCGGGCGGTCGATCTTGGCATCATTTTTCACCGGGCTATGGAGCTTTTTTCCAGACGTTTGCAGGGCATGGAACGCGACTGGACAGAGATTACAGCCGAGGAACAAAGCGCGCTCATGGAGGATTGCGTGGATGAGGTCGCGCGCGGATACGGGTCTGGCGTCCTGCAAGGGAGCGCGCGGGACGAGTACACAGTGCGGAGGGTGAAACGGATCCTCTGCCGCGCTGCATGGGCCATGCACGAGCAGCTGCGCGCGGGACAGTTCCGGCCGACAGGCTTTGAGGTGTCTTTCGCGGACGCGGGAGATCTCGAGGCTGTGCATGTGCGATTCGGCGAGGGCAGGACGATACGGCTCCAGGGACGGATCGACCGCATCGACACGGCCAGGGCGGATGATACCGTGTATGTCAAGATCGTGGATTACAAATCGGGGACGACAAGATTTGACCCTGTGTCCCTTTATTATGGAATGCAGCTGCAGCTTGTCGTCTATCTGAATGCGGCGCTTGAGATGGAGCGCACTCTGCAAAAGGGGAAGAGGCTGCCGGAGAATACAGAACGGCCGGCAGAAAACGGCCAGTCGGAAAGCGGCCAGTTGGAGAGCGGCAAGTCGGAGAGCAGTCAGTCGGAAAGCGGCCAGTCGGAGAGCGGCAAGTCGGAAAGCGGTCAGTCGGAAAGCGAAGAGGCACGAGAGGATGCTGGAATGAAGGTGGTTCCTGCCGGAATCTTCTATTATCATCTGGACGATCCGGTGCTGGAGCGCGAGGAGGACGCGACCGACGAGCAGATGCGGGAGAAGCTTCTGAAGCAGCTTCGCCCGGATGGCATACTCAACAGCGACGCGAAGGTGCTTTGCATGCTGGACGGGCAGCTTGCGGGGGATTCGCTGGTGATCCCGGCAGGGCTCAGGAAGGACGGGCAGCTGAAAGCGGCCTCCAGTGCAGTGACGACGGAGCAGTTTGGACAGCTCTCCAGGTTTGTGTCGGGAAAGATGGAAGATATGGCGGGGGAGATCCTGCAGGGCAGGATCGAAGCGAGCCCCTTTGAGGATAAGGCGCACAGCGCCTGTGATTTTTGCGCTTATGCGGATGTCTGCGGATTTGACCGCAGAATTCCGGGCAGGTACAGGAAGCGGACGGCGGAGCTTACGAAGGACGAGGTGTGGGAGCGGATTTCCGCGGAGGCAGAGAAGAACGATCCGGGGAAAGCTGCCGGCGGAACAAAGGCAGCGCCGACCTGCGGTGAAGGCGCGGTTCGGGCAGACTGGAAACGATGAGAAATGCGAGAGCGGGAGTAAGGGTATGGCAGTGAAGTGGACGGAAGAACAGCAGAGGGTCATAGACACACGCGGTTGCAACATACTGGTCTCCGCTGCGGCGGGATCGGGAAAGACAGCGGTGCTCGTGGCGCGGATCCTGGACATGATCGCGGGGGAAAAGCCGGTCGATATCGACCGGCTGCTTGTGGTGACCTTCACGAACGCGGCGGCGGCTGAGATGCGCGAACGGATCCGCGACGCGCTGGAGAAGCGCGCTGAGGAGGAGCCGGAAAACGAACATCTCCAGCGGCAGCTCGTGCTGGTGCACAATGCGAAGATCACGACGATTCACAGCTTCTGTCTGCATGTGCTGCGCAGTCATTTTCAGACGATCGGGATCGATCCTGCGTTCCGGGTGGCCGACGAGGGAGAGGTATTGCTGCTCGAACAGGACACGGCGAAGGAGACGGTGGACGCGGCGTACGAGGACGCGCATGAAACAGCAGACGAGGAATTCCATCGTTTTCTGGAGCTGTTTACGACGGGGAAGAGCGACCACGCCATTGAGGAGACTGTTCTTCAGATCTATCATTTTGCGCTCGGGCAGCCGTGGCCGGAAGACTGGCTGCGGGAGTGTCGGGAGAGCTATCAGGCGGACACGCCTGTCTGGCTTGCGTATGTTCTGGACGATACGGAGCGTCTGCTTTCCGACATGCGCGCGCAGATCGGGGAGGCGCTGCGCATTGCACAGGAGCCGGACGGCCCCTACCCGTATATCGCCGCGCTGGAATCCGACCTCAGGCTTCTGGATGGACTCATGGAAGGCGGACGAAGCTATGAGGGCTATGCCCGCGCGTTTGCGCGGCTGGAGCCGTTCGCGCGTCTCAGCTCGAAGAAGGACGACGCGATCGATCCGGGGAAAAAACAGCAGGTGCAGGGCATGCGGAGCGACGTCAAGGATATGCTTGCCGCGCTCAGAAAGCGCTACTATTTTGGCCGGCCGGAGGAACTGCGGGAGGAATACGAAAAAAGCGGGCTGGTGGTGCGTGTTCTGACCAGACTCGTGGAGGATTTTATGGGGCGGCTTGCGCAGAAGAAGGCCGCGCAAAATCTTGTGGACTTCGGAGATCTGGAGCATCTGGCACTGAGGGCGCTTGTGGAGAAAAAGGATGGTCAGGCGGCGCCTGCCGCTGCGGCGCGGGAGTATGCGGAGACATTTGAGGAGATCATGATCGATGAGTATCAGGACAGCAATCTGGTGCAGGAGCTGATCCTGAACAGCGTCGCGGGGAAGGGCTGCGGCGCGCATAATGTGTTCATGGTGGGAGACGTCAAGCAGAGCATTTATCGGTTCCGGCTGGCGAGGCCGGAGCTGTTCATGGAGAAGTACAGGAGCTATCCGGTCACAGGGGCGCGGGCGGAGGGAGAACAGGCTGTGAACTGCCGCATCGACCTGCACCGGAATTTTCGCAGCCGTGCGCAGGTGCTCGGCGGCGTGAATGATATCTTTCGCCAGATCATGACGGAGCATCCGGGGGAGATCGTCTATGACGAGGACGCTGCGCTGTATCCGGGGGCGACGTTCCCTGAGGGGGCGGATGAAGCGTTCCTCTCGCCGGAGCTTCTGCTTCTGGAAGCGGAGAGCGGACAGCGGCAGCGCGAGGAGGCAAGGCTTGTGGGACAGCGCATCCGTCAGATGGTCGGGAGCGCATCTGTCTGGGATAGTGAGGGGGAATGCTACCGTCCGGCGCGCTACGGGGATATCGTGATCCTGCTGCGCACGGTCAGCGGCTGGTCGGAGACCTTCGGCGAGGTGTTGGGAGACATGGGAATTCCATGCGTGACCGGCTCGCAAAAGGGATATTTCTCAGCGGTTGAGATCCGCACGGTGCTGGCGTATCTGCAGATCCTGGACAATCCGGTACAGGACATTCCGCTGGCGGCTGTATTGCGCAGCGCGATCGGGGGATTTTCCGACGAGGAGCTTGCGCAGGTGCGCATTTTTTCGACGAAAAGATTTTTCTACGACTGCTGTCAGGAGTATCGGGCCGCGGGGAAGGATTTGCGGCTTAAGGAGAAGCTGGAGCAGTTTTTCGCAACGTTTGAGCGGCTGCGGGAGAAATGCACTCACACGCCGGTGCATCTGCTTCTGTGGGAGCTGCTGGACGTGACCGGGTACGGCGCGTACGCGGAAGCGCTTCCGGCGGGAAGACAGAGGAAGGCAAATCTTGATATGCTGGTGGAGAAGGCGATCGCGTACGAGGCGACGAGCTACCGCGGGCTGTATCATTTTGTGCGCTATATCGAGAATCTGAAGAAATACGAGGTGGATTACGGAGAGGCCAACATTGACTCCGAGGCGGGCAATACGGTTCGGATCATGAGCATCCACAAGAGCAAGGGTCTGGAGTTCCCGATTGTCTTTGTGAGTGGTCTCGGCAAGCGGTTTAACGAGACCGACGCGCGCAGCCGCCTGGTCATGCATCCGGAGTTCGGCATCGGCTGCGACTATGTGGATCCGGAGCTTCGGACGCGTCGGGCGACGCTTCTGAAGCGCGCGATCCAACAGAAGACGACGGAGGAGAGCCTGGGCGAGGAGCTCCGTGTGCTGTATGTGGCGATGACGCGCGCGAAGGAAAAGCTGATCCTGACGGGCTGTGTGGATGATCTTGAGAAGAAGCTGGAGCGATGGCAGACTGCTGCGCTGCATCCCGGCGAACATCTCTCCTGCACATGGCTGTCTTCGGCTTCCTCTTATCTGGACTGGGTCGTGCCGGCGCTCTTGCGGCGCCCGGCGGAGGAGAACGCTCCGTTTGTCCTGCGGATCTGTGATGTCAGCGATGAGGAAGAGGAGCAGAGGTGGGAAGACAGCGATGACACAGTGCGCCTGAGAGAGCTTCTTGCGCTTGATACTGAAATCTGTTATGATGAAGCGGCACGTGATTATCTGCAGAAGATGTTTGACTCGGAGTACCCATACGCGGCGAACGCTGCGATTCCGGGAAAGCTGTCGGTCTCCGAGCTGAAAAAGCTGTCCCACATGCCCGAGGATGAGGACATGGCAGAGCTGTACCGTGAGGAGACGGTGATTCCGCTGATCCCTTCGTTCCGAAAGGAGAAGGAGGAGATTGCCGGGGCGGCCCGCGGCACGGTCTATCATATGTTTATGGAAAATCTGGATTTCACGCGCGTACCGGAAGCGGAGGACAGAGCGTACGGCGCCGGGGAAGGCGCGGGCTTCGATGAGCGCAGCGACGGCGACGGATTGCAGAGCGCGCTTCAAATACAGTTGGAAGAAATGATAAGTTGTGGTAAAATGTCCGCGGAGGAAGCTGCGGCAATCTCGCTTGAGGACATCGGCGCATTTTTGCATAGCGGCGTCGGGGAGCGGATGCGCCAGGCGGCGCTTGCGGGACAACTGTTCCGGGAGCGACCCTTCGTGCTCGGAGTTCCGGCGAATGAGATCCGCAGCGGCTACAGCCCGCAGGAGACGGTGCTCGTCCAGGGGATCATCGACGCATATTTTGTTGAGGGGGAAAGGATCGTCCTGCTCGACTACAAGACAGACCGGGTAGAGCGTGCGCAGATGCTTGCGGACAAGTACAAAGCGCAGCTGGATTACTACGCGCAGGCGCTTGAGCAGCTGACCGGATACTCGGTGAAGGAGCGGTTCATCTACTCGTTCCATCTGCGGGAGGAAATCATGGTGTGAAAAAGCACTTTTTCATCACTGTTTATGCCGTCGGCAAAAGGGCGGCGGAATGGAGCTTTTTATGAAAAAATTGATACAAAACCAGGCGGTTCGCTACATTTTCTTCGGCGGCTGTACCACCGGTGTGAACCTGGTGCTTACATATGTGATGCGGAACCTGGCCGGGCTGAACGTCACGGCGGCGAACACTGTGGCCGTTCTGCTGTCGATCCTCTTCGCCTATGTGGTAAATAAGCTGTTTGTCTTTGAACACAAGGCGGCGTCTCCCGGAGCACTTTTCAAGGAGGCTGCGAGCTTTATCGGGATGCGTCTCGGCACGATGGTCGTGGAGGTGTTCGGCGTCGTGCTTTTAAGCAGTGTCTGGGGCTTGCAGGATATGATCGCGAAGCTGATCATTCAGGTTGTGATCCTGGTGCTGAATTACCTGATCAGTCGTTTTGTGGTGTTCAAGGACGAGGACTCCGAGGCTGTTTCTGTGGAGAGACTGGCGGAGAAAAAGCGCGGCCGAAGATTTTTCGCGGCAGGGTTTGTCCTGTCGGCGTTGGTGGCCGCGGCCGGGTTTATCGCGTTTGGCATGTGGCCGTTCGGGGACAACACGGTGCTGATCATCGATTCCCTGCACCAGTACCTTCCGTTCTACACGGATTTCCAGGGGAAGCTGCAGGACAGCCAGTCGCTGCTGTACTCGTTCTCGGGCGGGCTCGGCTACAACTTCTGGTCGACCTACGCCTACTATATGGCGAGTCCTCTGAACTTCCTGATGGCGTTCATTCCGCGGGAAAATGTCTGCGATTTTATGGATTTTGTGATCCTCTTTAAGATCGGGCTCTGCGGCGGCTGCTTTTCCTGGTACCTGCACCGCAGAGATCCGCAGCGAAAATATCTGCCGGTTGTGTTCGGCATGATGTTCGCGCTGAGTAATTTTGTGATCGGTTACTATTTCAATCTCATGTGGCTTGACAGTATCGCGATGCTGCCGCTGATCATGATGGGGATCGAGCGTATCGTCAGGGGAGAGAGCGGCCGGATGTTCGGACTGTCTCTGTTTTACGGGCTCTGGTGCAATTATTACATCGGCTTTATGCTCTGCATTTTTTCCTGCCTGTATTATCTGGTGCGCTGGATCTCCTGCCGCAGGATCACTGCGAGGCAGGTTCTGCATAGCAGCCTGACGTTCGCATGGTACGCGCTTCTGGCGGGCGGTATGGCGGCGCTCGTGCTGCTCCCCGCGTACGCGGGTCTGAGCGCGTCCGAATCCATGCAGAGCAACACGTTCCCTTCGACCGTAAAATTTTATGAGAGTCTCTGGGGACTTTTGGAGAACCACATGGCGTTCATGACGCCGGTCAACATCTCCAACTCGCAGGTCGGCCTCAACGTCTACTGCGGTATGCTCACGGTGCTTCTGACGGTACTCTACGTTTTCGACGGGAAGATCCGTCTTCGCAAGCGAATGGCGCATTTCGGGCTGTGCGCGCTGCTGCTGCTCAGCTTTTCATTTAACATGCTGAATTATGTCTGGCACGGCTTTCATGTGCAGAACGGGCTTCCGAACCGTTTTGCCTTCCTCTATATCGCCGTCCTGCTCGTGATGGCGTACGACGCGATCGGACATATTCGCAGCTTTTTAATCCCGGAGCTGGTCTTTGCCTGGATCGCGACGGCCGGGTTTGTCGCTGTAGATTATATGCAGCGCAGCGGGGAGATCAAGGATTACGTCTATTATATTTCATTTGGCTTGCTCACGCTGTATTTTGTCCTGCTGCTCTTCGGACGGCTGGCGAAACGTGTCCGTTTCAGTATTTTCTGCGGGATCGTCTCAGGCGTGGCGCTGATCGAGGTGTCGGCCAACGCGGTCTACGGGATCATCTGCAACGACGGCGTGACGCGGAGCATCTACATTGCCGACCAGAAATCGTATCAGACAATGATGGCGCAGCAGGACGACGACGAGTTCTTCCGCAGCGAGATCGACCGCCAGAGGATGCGCAACGTGACGATGTACGCGGGCGGAAACGCGATGGTCATGTTCAACTCCACGATGCTGGAGTCGGTGGTCAATTTCTGCGACAGCCTCGGCATCGAGGCGCGCACGAACAAAAACGGCTATCTCGGGGTGACGAAGCTGATAAACGACGTGCTGGGCATCCGATATCTGGCATCACCGTCGAAGGTCGCGCGTACAATGTATCAGTTTGAGCGTGTCGCGGAGGACGGGGAGCTGGCGCTGTACAAGAATGACAACGCGCTCTCGCTCGGATTTATGGTGAAAGACGATATTGCCAGCTGGGACATCGAGGCAGGAGAGCCGCTTCAGGTACAGAACAGCTTTGTGGAGCTCGCGACGGGGCTTGAGCCGATCTACGTGCTGGACCGTTACATCGACATGGAGGACGGAGAGAATTACGGGATCAAGATCCCGGAGGACAAACAGGTTTATCTCTGCATCGACACGAGGGTGGACAACATCAATCTGAACACGCCGGAGTACACGAAATCCTTTGATGATTTCACGGATCACCTCTATGTGATCAACGCGTCGGACGAGAGCGATATGGCGGATTTCACGGTGACGCTGAAGGACGGGCAGTCGACAGTGCAGGCGCAGGTCTACACCTGTGCGAACGAGGCCTATGAGCAGGTGCGCGACAAGCTTGCCGAGAGCCAGCTGACCAGTGTGAAGGTGGACGGCAACCGTGTCAGCGGAAACGTGGACGCGAAGGAGGACGGAACGCTTCTGCTGACGATCCCGTACGACACCGGCTGGCGCATCACGGTGGACGGCAAAGAGACGGAAAGCTACGCGGTCGGGCAGGCGCTCACGGGAGTGCATCTTCCGGCCGGGATCCATGAGATCCGGATGAAATACACACCGAAGGGACTGTGGGCCGGCACTTTTATCACGCTGCTGTGCGCGGCACTCTACATGGTCTCGGGTGTACTGGAAAAGCGAGTCAAGACATGGCTTGCAGGCAGATCAAAAGAAGGAGAGACGGGGCATATGGGAAACTTTTCGGACAAGGCAATGCGGATCGAGACGGGTATTTTTGCCGTCCTGAACGCGAAGAAGAACGAGCTGGAGAAGCAGGGAAAGAAGATCTGGAACCTTTCTGTAGGAACGCCGGACTTCCGTCCGCCGCAGCACATCATCGACGCGGTCAGCGAGGCGGCGAAGAAGCCGGAGAACTACAAGTACGCGCTTGTGGAGCTCCCGGAGCTATTAGAAGCGGCGCAGGGCTTCTTCAAACGGAGATTTGACCTGGATCTTGCGCAGGACGAGATCATGGCGCTGTACGGCTCTCAGGAGGGCATGACGCACATCGCGTGGACGCTGTGCAATCCGGGAGATCTGGTGCTGGTGCCGAACCCGGGCTATCCGATCTTCAGCATCGGGCCGCAGCTGTGCGACGCTGAGATCTGGGAGTACCCGCTGTACGAGGAGAACGGCTACCTGCCGGATCTGAAAGCGATCCCGGAGGACGTCGCGCGCGACGCGAAGCTGATGGTGTTCAGCTACCCGGGCAATCCGGTGTGCAAACTGGCTCCGGACAGCTTCTACGACGAGCTGATCGCGTTCGCGAAGAAATACGACATCGTTCTCCTGCATGACAACGCTTACGCGGATCTGGTGTTCGGCGGAAAGCGCGGCAGTTCGTTCCTGAATCACGAGGGGGCGAAGGACGTGGGGATCGAGTTTTACTCGCTCTCCAAGACGTTTAATTATACGGGCGCGCGTGTCTCCTTCGCGATCGGAAACGCTGAGATCATCCAGAAATTCAAGGCAATGCGGACGCAGTTTGACTACGGGACCTTCCTGCCTGTGCAGTACGGCGCGATCGCGGCCCTGACAGGTCCGTTCGACTGCGTGATCGAGCAGTGCGCGAAGTACGAGGAGCGCAACAAGGCGCTGTGCGGGGGCTTGCGCGAGATCGGCTGGAATGTGCCGGACAGCGAGGGCACGATGTTTGTCTGGGCGCCGCTCCCGGAGGGCTACACGAATTCTGAGCAATTCTGTCTGGAGCTGATGGAGAAGTCCGGCGTGATCTGCGTGCCGGGCACAAGCTTCGGCAGCCTCGGCGAGGGCTACGTGCGGCTGGCGCTCGTGCTGCCGCCGGAGAAGCTTGAGGAGGCGGTGGAGAGCATCCGCGAGAGTGGGATCCTGCGGATGCAATAGTCCAATGTTGATTTTAACAGGGGGAAATAGATGCAGAATATAACGGAGTTGCTAACACGCACGGTGGGCGAGGGCCGTATTTTGACGAATGAGAGCATGAGCAGGCACACGACGTTCCGGATCGGGGGTCCGGCGGACGTTTTCGCGGTGCCGCGGACGATAGAGGAAGCCGGGCAGATCGTGCGGATCTGCCGGGAGCAAAGCATACCGTATTATGTGATCGGCAACGGCAGTAACCTTTTAGTGTCCGATGCCGGTTATCGCGGAGTGATCTTGCAGCTCTATAAAAATTTGAGTGAAATCTCCGTCGATGGAGAGACTATGACCGTGCAGGCAGGCGCGATGCTTTCTGTGATGGCGAAGCGGGCGCTCGAGCACGGACTGACAGGCTTCGAGTTCGCGTCCGGGATTCCGGGAACCGTCGGCGGCGCCGTGGTGATGAACGCCGGCGCCTACGGCGGTGAGATGAAGGATGTGCTCGAGGAGGTCACGGTGCTGACGGGCGAAAGCACGGCAGAGACTGTTCCGGCGGAGGAACTGGAGCTCGGCTACCGCCACAGTGTGATCCCGGAAAAGGGATGGATCGTGCTCGGGGCGAAGTTTAAGCTGCAGAAGGGCGATCCGGGGAAGATCAGCGCGCGCATGGAGGAATTGAGGCTGCAGCGCGTGGCGAAGCAGCCGTTGGATCTGCCGAGCGCGGGGAGCACGTTCAAACGCCCTGAAGGATATTTTGCCGGCAAGCTGATCATGGAGGCAGGGCTGCGTGGATTTTCGGTCGGAGACGCGCAGGTGTCAGAGAAGCACTGTGGATTCGTGGTCAACAAAGGCAAAGCAACGGCAGAGGACGTGTACCGGCTGATCCGGGAGGTGACGGCGCGCGTGTGGGAGCATTCCGGCGTCACGCTGGAGCCAGAGGTGAAGCTGCTCGGGGAGTTTTCCGCGCAGTAGACTGATCACCGGGCTATGGAAGCTGCGTTCGCACCGCCGGGACGAGGCCTGATTTCGTCCGGCCTGTTATGGCGCAAAGAATGGAGACCTGCGGGGAAAACAGGTTGCGCAAGAAAATTTCGTTTGACAGCAGCAGAAAAACAGGAGATAAGATGAGATTTGTGATCGTGACCGGATTGTCCGGGGCAGGAAAGAGAACAGCGTTGAAGATTTTAGAGGATAAGGGATATTTTTGCGCGGACAATATCCCCCTGCCGCTCGTGGAGAAGTTTGCGGAGCTCTCCGTGATGCAGGAGGGCGGGCACGACAAAGTCGCACTCGGGATCGACAGCCGTACAGGGCTTACGGAGGAAGCGGTGAAGACCATGCTGGAGCGACTTTCCGGGCAGGGAATCACCAGCGAGGTACTGTTTCTCGACGCGAGCGATACCGTGCTGCTGCGGCGTTACAAGGAGACGCGGCGCAGCCATCCGATGGCGCGGGACGCGCGGATCGCCGAGGGGATCGCTCAGGAGCGTGAGGAGCTTGCCTTCCTGAAACGGCGGGCGGATTACATTATAGACACGTCGACGCTGCTGGTCAGAGAGCTGCGCGGCGAGATGGAAAAGATTTTTGTGGACAGCGAGGATTTCCGCAATATCTACGTTACAATCCTCTCCTTCGGTTTTAAATACGGGATTCCGACGGACTCCGACCTGGTGTTTGATGTGCGCTTTTTGCCGAATCCGTACTATGTGGAAGAATTGCGGGCGAAGACCGGGAAGGACCAGGAGGTTCAGGACTATGTGATGCGGACCGGGACGGCCGGGCAGTTTCTGGAGAAGCTTGTGGATCTGATTGAATTCTCTCTGCCGTATTATGTGGATGAGGGCAAGAATCAGCTTGTGATCAGCATCGGCTGCACGGGCGGCCAGCACCGTTCCGTGACGATCGCCGAGCAGCTGTACCGGAGGCTGAGCAGCCATTCCGAGTACGGGTTTAAGCTGGAGCATCGGGATATGAGGGGCTGAAACGCCGTTCGGGCTTGAGGAAAGCGGAGGCAAAAATGTCATTTTCAGGGGAAGTCAAGGAAGAATTATCGCATCTGATTCCGGAGGCCAGGCACTGCCAACTTGCCGAACTTGCGGCGATTACGGGCATGTGCGGCTCGGTCTGCATCTCGGCGTCCGGGCGATGGAGCCTGAAGTTTCACACGGAAAATATCAGTGTGGCAAGAAAATGCTTTACATTATTGCGAAAAACATTTAATATATGTAGTGACGTTTCCGTGCGTTTACATAAAGGCGGCAAAAACGGCACCCAGATATACACGCTGCTGGTCAGAGATCATGAGAGTGTAAAGAACATTCTCCGCGCGCTGAAGCTTCTCGACGAGGAGGGAGAGGTTGCAGAGCAGGTTTCGCCGGCGAATCAGCTTCTGGTGCAAAAGTCATGCTGCAGGAGAGCTTTCATCCGGGGCGCGTTTCTGGCCTCCGGTTCGATCAGCAATCCGGAGCGGTCTTATCATTTTGAGATCGCGTGCGCCTCGCAGGAGCGCGCGCGGCAGCTTGGCGCGCTGATACATCCCTTTGGCCCGGATGCCAAAATTGTACAGCGTAAAAAATATTTTATCGTGTATATTAAAGAGGGAGCACAGATTGTCGATATGCTCAACATCATGGGAGCGCATGTGTCGCTGATGAATCTCGAGAATATCCGGATCGTCAGGGACATGAGAAATACGGTGAACCGCAAGGTGAACTGTGAAGCCGCGAATATCAACAAGACGGTAGGCGCGGCGGTAAGGCAGATGGAAGATATCCGTTATCTGATGGAGCGCAGAGATGTGGAGACATTGCCCGAAGGGCTGGCGGATATTGCATTGCTGCGGTTGGCTCATCCGGACGCTTCGCTGAAGGAGCTGGGGGAAATGCTTGTGCCGCCCATCGGGAAATCGGGCGTGAATCACAGGCTGCGGAAATTGAGCCGTCTGGCAGAGGATTCAAGGGCAAGACAAGGAGGAATATGATTATGACAAAGAGAGAGATCACGGTTCAGCTTCCCAGCGATCTGGAGGCCAGGCCTGTGGCACTGCTGGTGCAGGTGGCGAGCCAGTATCAGAGCGAGATTCACCTGGAGAGCGAAGGCAAAACAGTCAATGCGAAGAGCATTATGGGCATGATGACCTTCGGGCTCACCGCCGGTGAAAAAATAACGGTGACTGCCAACGGGGCGGACGAGGCTGAAGCGGTTCACAATATAGAGGAGTATCTGAGCACCTTACACTGACTGACGATACAGGTAATACTGGCTGAAGGGGCATTCCGCAGGGACTGCCCTTTTCGTTTTTTCTGATCAGAAGAACGGGAGATACATAGAACGATGGAGAAGAAAAATATTCGCAGCACCGTAAGGTACGCGTTTCTTTCCAGCCTTCCGGTCATGGCCGGGTACATCGTGCTCGGGACCGGGTTCGGCGTGCTGCTGCAGGACAAGGGCTACAACTGGTTGTGGGCGGCGCTGATGAGCGTGACGATCTTCGCGGGATCGATGCAGTACGTGGCGGTGGATCTGCTCTCGAGCGGGGCGACGCTGATTGCGGCCGCGCTGATGACGGTACTCGTAAATATCCGACATCTGTTTTACGGACTGACGATGCTGGAAAAATACAGCGACACCGGCTGGAGAAAGCCGTATCTGATCTTCGCGCTCACGGACGAGACGTTTTCGCTTGTGTGCTCGCCGGATCTGCCAAAGGACGTCGACCGGAAAAACTATTACTTTTTCCTCTCGCTGATGAACCAGTGCTACTGGATCACGGGGAGCATCATCGGGGCGGCGGCCGGAGCCGCGCTTTCCTTCAACTCGGCCGGGATCGATTTTGCGATGACGGCGCTCTTTGTCGTGATCTTCGTGGAGCAGTGGGAGAAGACGAAGCAGCACCTGCCCGCGATCACGGGCATCGCAGTCACCGTCGTCTGCCGTCTGCTGTTCGGCACGGAGAGCTTCCTGATCCCGTCGATGATCGGGATCCTGGCGGCGATGTTTCTGATCAAGGGGAAAGGAGGGAATGGACAATGATCAATCCGGTACATTCACTGCTTTTGATCGCTGTGATCGCCGGCGTGACGGCGCTGATCCGCTTCCTGCCGTTCCTCGTATTCCACAAGGGCACGCCGAAGACGGTGCTCTATCTGGGCGAGGTTCTGCCCTACGCGATCATGGGCATGCTGGTCGTCTACTGCCTGAAGGATATTTCCATCACGGGCAGTACGCACGCGATACCTGAATTTCTGGCGGTGGCGGCGACCGCGCTGCTTCACAAGTGGAAGCACAACACGCTGCTGTCGATCCTGACCGGCACGGTTTTCTACATGGTGCTGGTGCAGCTGGTGTTTTGAGTATGATTGATATTTCTAAGCTTAGCAAGAGGTATTCAGTTCGCCTTTTGGAAAACATTCTTTTGGTGGCGGAAAGAAAACTGACCTGACTAAGAGAGCACAGAATGTCGGGTGTCAATTCGTATGGCTGATATACTGACAGTACAGTGCGAGGGAGTGAGCAGGATGAAAGGCTGGATCGAAGGATTTCAGGAATCTATTGATTTCATAGAACAGAATCTGACAGAGGAACTGGACATCACAGATATTGCCGGTAAGGCAGCTTTGTCTCCGTTCTATTACCAGCGTATCTTTGGAGCTCTGTGTGGTATGACTGTCGGTGAATATATCCGTGCGCGCAGGATGACTCTGGCAGCTTGGGAACTCAGCCGGGAAGATGTGAAGGTAATTGATGTTGCCGTTAAATATGGCTACGAATCACCGGACAGCTTTGCAAAAGCTTTTCAGAAGTTTCATGGAATCACACCATCACAGGCACGGGAGACAGGTGCGCCGCTCAGATCTCTTGCTCCACTGCATATCAAAATCACGATGGAGGGTGGAACGATGTTAGATTATCGTATTGTTGAAAAGGCTCCTTTTACTATTGTCGGAACCAGGAGACGCTTCAATTCGGATACCAGTTATCAGGAGATACCGAAGTTTTGGGCTGAATACATGGGACAGGGAGAGAAGTGTCCTATCATGGGAACATTTGGTGTTTGCGTTGATATGGGCGGCAAGGATTTTGACTATTGGATTGCAGATCTGTATAAGCCGTGGGAAGACATTCCTGAAGACTGCGAGACTTATCAGATTCCAGGCGGTCTGTGGGCACAGTTCATCTGTAAAGGACAGCTGCCGGACAGCTTACAGAGTGTAAACACTAAGATTTGGTCTGAATGGCTTCCTGCTCTACAGGGATATGAGCTTGCAGGTAAATATAACCTTGAAGTGTATGGCCCTCCGACAGAGAATCCTGATGATTATATAAGCTATATCTGGATTCCATTAAAGAAAGCCTGACCAATTAAAGAAACGCTGAGGGGCTGTTGGGATCCTGAAAAATGACTATGGATTCCAAAGATTTCTCCTCCGCGGGAAAAGCAAGGTAAAACTGGAGATACTTTTGTTGTGTATGGGGTACAATCTACAATCTGAATAAACTGCACAGGAAGATCCAGAACGACCGGACAGGGACGCACCTGTTTGAAATGAAAAGTGCATAGAAAAAAGAGGAAATGGCGAATGCCTATTAAAGTACGCCAAAAATCCGGGGAGCCTTCTGGAATCAGAAAAGTCTCCGGATTTTTTGACTATAATGAGCGAGGGTGCCGCTTAATCATCTATTTTTGATGATTTTGCGATACCCCTATAGATTTTTAATCCAGATATTTTACGATAAAAATTATTATTTTATAAGTACTTATTTTGTGCTATACTGAATAAAATCTCGAAGAATCTGATGCTGATTTATCATTTGTGAAAAAACGTTAAGCCAAAAAGGTGCAAAATACATTTGGAGGAAATTATGCATAACGGAAAACTTTATAAGATATTACTTGCGACTGTAATGGTGTTCCCTATACTGCTTTCAGGCTGTGCACAGGATGCATCAGTAACTTCAACCGAAATTTCTTCTGTTTCTGAATCAGAAATGTTGGATTCAGAAGAAATGAATGATGATGTTATGGAGGATGCCGATACAAATGCAGAGGAGACTGTTGAAACAGTAGCAGAAGAGATGTCCGAGACAGAAGTTGGGGAGACGGCTTCTTTAGAGACAGGAAAATATAAATTTGATCTGACAGATACGCAGTATAATTCAATAAATATGCTAAATCATCTTACTGTGCTGACGCAGGAGATTAATTCCTCCAAAAACAGCAGACTTTATCTGGAACAGGCGTATTCCTCTATCGTGAATAATTATAACCCGAATGCAATCGACGACCGTACATTAGGCGAATTGAACGCGCTCTTAGATACTTTGGAAGACTATCGAATGACTGCGGTCAAGCGTGAACGGCTAAATTATATTTATGAACAAAACAAAGCTCAGTCGTTAAGGGATGCGATTCCCAAACCGATTATTTTGTTGGACACTAACAAAAAATCACTGGTTACATCCCTCATATTTTTGCCGATAGATTCTGCAAAAAGTTATCTGACGTCGTCGGCACAGGCAGATTTGAAATATCTGCAAGATGGTTGGACGCTGGATGATGAGGATGCGGAAGTTCTGCATAAACAGCGTAAAGATACATTCAGTTATATGGTAAAGACAGTCAATGAAAATCAGCTTCCGGGGGAACTGGCTCTTACCGAAGATGCCGTTAATACCTTCGTGGAATGGAAAAATAATGAAAATGTTACGGCGAGAATACGTTTTTTTGAGTCGAATCAGGATACTTACAAAGCATTTGGGGGTTACTGGCTGACGCTGGCAGAGAGCTATTATGAAAACAATGAATATACAAAGTGCCTTTCAGCAATTAAAGCATATGAAGATCTGGAAATATGCATTTTCCGGAAAGACTATGATTATGCTGAAACACTTCCGATTGCAATCACTTCGGCGGAACAATCCCTGGATAGGCCAGAATACATAACTGAAGCCGAACGTTATGCGGAAAGCATTATTGACAATACAGAAATTGATCAGTGGTCTCCGCGCTATTTTGCAGCGCAGACATACATAGATTTGTATGGGGAAACCCGAGAGGAAAGATACTTGAAAGCTGCATATGATATTGCGCTGGATAATGTAAATAATATGGTCGCCAAGCAGCGGTCCATGAATGATACTTTTTTGAAAGAAGTGGTAAATGCAGAGGCCGAAAAAGGAGCAACTGCTGAAAGGAAGAAGGAGATTAAGCAGTATAATAAGATGCTTAAAGAGGAACGCAAAACAGAGCTTGCTCCCGTATATGAACCGCTTACTTTGAACTGTGATCTGCTTTTTGCACTTGCTGATGAAATGAAGATTTCCGACACGGACAAACAGCAAATAGAGCAAATCTTGCGTGAAAATGATGCCCCGCTTTTTCTTGTGGAGGAATTGGACAATCTGTATAAATTTGAATCAAAACAGATAAACGAAAGTGAGATAGATATTTCGTTTGAAGGAGATAAAATTATAATTCCGGCGAAATATGTGACAAAGGATTCAAAAATAACGGTAGAGATTAAGGAAAAGGATGAAACAGAAAAGATTGATGATTGGACTGTTGATGAAGTAATCAGGAAAAAGGGAGAGGGATTAGATACATTTAAGGTTGTATATGTGAGTGAAACTGCCGATGATTTCAAATACAAGAATAACATGAATATTGCTATTACGATTGTTGCGGAGCCGGATCTAGACGTGCAAGAATTGAATTTTGCGTATGATACAGATTTATCTGAACGCTGGGGATTTATTCCTGATAAGATTTCGTTTAAGAGGAATATGAAATGAGGAAAGCTAATATATTCATTTTGCTTTTTGTAATGATTTTCTCTCTTGAAACTGTATGTGTTGAAGCGCATCAAAATGCCGAGGAACATTATGAAGAACTCGAAGCGATGTTGTTTGGAACATATAAATATAATGAAAAAGACATACAGACAAATGTCGAAATTTTAAAAAAGGCGTCTACTTTATGTATTGATCAGTTTGGAGCATCTGACGAAGAATTGCTAACTAATTTAAAAAAATGGGGTGTGAAAGGAATAATTTCCGACATTTCAGAAATAAACCCGGACGAAAGTAATCCGATTAAATTGGCTGCGAAAAACCATCGTACATATACTCATCAGGGCTGGGATTACAATTATACCGGTGAAAAATATGGAGATCTTGCTAACTGGCCGGAGCGAAAAAATATCCTGCTTGCTTCAGCAGAGAAAGTCTTTGACTTCAGTGTTTTCTCAGGAGAGTGGTTATTCCTGGACTTTGGCTACTCAGACAAATGCGATAGTTTTTGTGCTTTGATTTATTATAACCATCTTTTGGGAGATTATCTTGAAGATATAAATTCCAAGGATGGGAATATAGATAGATTTAATGGGCAATCAAATGGGAAGAAAATACCTTTTGCTTCAGATTCTTTGATTTCGCCGGATATTTTCTCGGAATTGGAAAAACATATCGCAATTTTATTTGAGGATCAGTCAGACAGCCGGGTATATGCGTCTTTAATGTCTGATATAGAAACACTTGCCGGCAAGGCGAGGAATATCACAGGAAATGAGGAAGGCACGGTTACTGAAGAAAATTATAAAGATATTGGTGTCTGTGTCAGAGAACTGATGGATATTCTTACGGGTGAGAATAGCCATTATAACGCTATCCATGAATTACTGGAAAAGGAGAAATTTTTTAAAGATGTATTTCCTTCGTAGGGAAAGATTGGGAAGTATTAAAGCCGAGATTAGAAAAAAGCAATAACAACCAGTACTGGATCGGTAGGCTTGCTAGAAACCGAGAGCGGGATGATGAGACAAATACAAATAAAAGATCAATAAAACCGTATTAAAATGATGTGATTATAGCATGAAAAATAATGTAATTTATGATTTGTATAGAACCCGAAAAAGACTTCAAATAAAAAGGTTAAAAAGGAGACAGAAGTGAAAGAAGTACAAAATACGGAGCAGATGTCAATGGATGATATGAAAGAGTGGTTGCTCAATATACATGAGAATTACTTTGTTGAATTAAAAAAAGCTAACGAACTGCCTAGCTCTTTTTGGGAAACTTATTCATCCTTTAGCAATACGTCTGGTGGACTTATCATTCTTGGAGTATTAGAAGGTGAACCACAGAATGAAATTCTAGGTGTTGGAAACCCCGAGAAGATATTAACTAGTTTGTGGGATCAGCTTTCTAATACAAACAAAGTTAGTTACAGGAATATAGATAATCAAGATGTGAATACATATATTATTGATGGAAAGACTATTGTTATAATATATGTAAAGGAAGCAGCAGAAAGTATGAAGCCAATTTATATAGGCAACAAACTTGAAAATTCATGGATTAGAACAGGGGACGGTGATCGCAGGGCAACCAAAGAAGAATTGGCTGCTTTTATGCGAAACGCCCAGCCAGGGTATGATAACCTTGCGGCAGAAAACTTTACTATAGATGATTTGGATCTTGACTCTGTCATAACATATAAGGAGCGCGTAAGTAAACGATTTCCTAAAAAACGATATATTGAAATGGACAATCAAGATTTTTTGAATGAGATAGGCGCTTGCTACATAGATAGAAATACACGGGTATTTAAGGTTAAAAGAGGAACATTATTGTTTTTAGGTAAATGCAATTCTATAAAAGCTGTATTTCCGCATTTTCATTTGGACTTTTTTAATAGAAGAGGAAATAATCCGAGATGGTCGGATCGTGTATCGGACGATGAACCAAGTGATTATGAAATGAATTTATACAATTTTTTCAATATTGTATATGAGAAGATAAAAGTATTATTGCAGGAGTCGTTTGTACTGGATGAGGGACAGCAAAGGCTTCCATTATCCGACTTTGATGAAACTATTCGTGAATGTCTTGTTAATTGTTTGGCGCATGCTGATTATGTGCAAGGGTATCCATCTGTTAAAATAGAAGTTTTTGATGGCTGGTTTAATTTTATAAATCCAGGGAAAATGCTTATTTCACCACAACAATTCTTTCTTGGCGGTGATTCGAGACCACGAAATGAAACTATTATGAAATTGTTTCGTTTATTAGGTGTTTCTGAAAGACAAGGTTTTGGAGGCCCGCTGATATATAAAGTTGCTATGCAAAATGACTACAAACGACCAGAGATATTGACGAATATTGAACGGACAGAACTTAAAGTATGGAGTATAGATTTAGTGGATTCATATCCGGATTTGGCATTAGATGACAAAAATGTGTTGAGATATATTGTGAAGAGTAGTCAGGCACAATCGGTTAATGGCATAAAAAAAGCATTGAATATGACTGAATACCGTGTGCGGAACAGCATAAGAACACTTGAGGGTGAAGAACTGATTAAGCGAATTGGGAATGGCCCATCAACTAAATATACTATTGGGATTGAGAGCGTAGAGTTTATTACACAGATGCAGATGGCAATGGATATTTTGAAGAAGCAAATAAACTAAAATATCTTGTGAATATCTCGTGATAATCTTTTGAAAGTTTGAGAAATGACTGCAAAACATGCGATTTTTGGGGAAACGTTACCTTGCGAATATCTCGTGAATATCTCGTGAAATACATAAGATTTTTGTGGGATATAAGAAATAAGTCATATATTGCCAGGTAAATCAGGTGGAGCAGGGTGTTCTGACCCTGCTTTTTCACATGTCTCGCCTTTCCACATATATTACGGTAGCTTAGAAAAAAGGAGAGACACCATGAGAAAAAGAATTCTGTCATTTATGCTTGCGTCGGCGATGATCTTGGGCGCGACGCCCTGCGTTGCCGGCGCGGAGGAGCCGGTGAAGGTCACATTGAATGAGGTCGCTCACTCGATCTTCTACGCGCCTCAGTATGCGGCGATCGAGCTGGGCTATTTCGAGGAGGAGGGCATCGACCTCACGCTTGTCACGGGCTTTGGCGCGGACAAGACGATGACGGCGCTGCTTTCGGGTGAGGCGGATATCGGCTTTATGGGCTCGGAGGCCTCGATCTACACGTACAGCGGCGGGGCTGCAGACGCTCCGGTCAACTTCGCGCAGCTCACGCAGAGAGCCGGAAATTTCCTCGTCGCCAGAGAAGAGATGGCGGACTTTACCTGGGAGGATCTGAAAGGCAGGGAGGTGCTCGGCGGCCGGAAGGGCGGCATGCCGGAGATGGTCTTCGAGTATATCCTGAAGCAGAACGGCATCGATCCGGAGAAGGATGTGAACATCGACCAGTCGATCGATTTCGGCTCGACCGCGGCGGCGTTCTCCGGCGGGCAGGGTGAGTTCACCGTGGAATTCGAGCCGGGCGCGACCACACTGGAGCAGGAGGGCGTCGGCTATGTCGTGGCCTCCCTCGGCACGGACTCCGGCTACGTGCCATATACGGCGTACTGCGCGAAATCTGGCTATCTTGAGGAGCATCCGGAGGTGATTCAAGCGTTCACGAATGCGCTTCAGAAGGGCATGGATTATGTGAACAGCCATACGCCGGAGGAGATCGCGGAGACGATCGCGCCGCAGTTTAAGGAGACGGATATCGACACGATCACGGCGATCGTGACCCGTTACTACGAGCAGGACACGTGGAAGAAGGATCTGATCTTCGAAAAGGAGAGCTTTGAGCTTCTGCAGGATATCCTGGAGAGCGCGGGAGAGCTTGAGGCGCGCGTGCCGTACGAGGATCTGGTGACGACAGAGTTTGCCGAGGCGGCGGCGGAAACCGAGCAGGACTGACCGTCAAAGAACAGAGCACAGCCACAGAGAAATAACAGCTGGCAACAGCTGGCGCAAAAGCCAAAGTGCAGAAATCGAAAAACGAGTCTGAAAAACAAACCATGAAAAAATCACCTTCTCCCAATGCCTGCGGGCATTGTAAGAAGGTGATTTTGCTTCGAAGTTGTGCCATTTATACATTCATCGATGCCGACGCCGTGTATCCCGTATAGCCCGGGACACGGCGGCAACCTATACGATCTCCTTCAGCGGGCAAATCGCGACGCCTTCCTCCGTGAGCCTGGCACGGATCTTCTCCACGAAGGCGAGCGCCTTTGCTCCATCGCCGTGGACGCAGATGGAATCGGCCCGGATGTCGATGTCGCGTCCGGTGATCGCGGTGACCTTGCCTTCCTTGACCATGCGGACGACGCGGGCGATCGCTATGTCCTCGTCTGTCACCATCGCGCCGTCCTTGCGGCGGTCGACGAGCGTGCCATCCTCTTCGTAGGCGCGGTCTGCGAAGACCTCCTGCGCGGTACGCAGGCCCATATCGGCGGCCGCATGCGCCAGCTCCCCGCCGGACAGGGCAAGAACGATGAGATCTTTGTCAAAAGCCGCGATACCTTCGCAGATCGCCTTCGCGAGCGTGTAATCCTTCGCGGCCATATTGTAAAACGCGCCGTGGGGCTTCACGTGCTGCAGCTTTATTTCATTTGCGCGGCAGAATGCGTCCAGCGCGCCAAGCTGGTACAGGACGTAGGCTTTCGCCTCCGAAGGGCTTACGTTCATATTTCTGCGGCCGAAGCCCATCAGATCCGGATAGCCGGGGTGCGCGCCGACCTGAATACCGCTTTCTTTTGCCATTGTGATCGTCTTCGCCATCACGACAGGGTCGGAGGCATGGTAGCCGCAGGCGACGTTCGCTGAGCTGATGAGCGGGATTACCTTGTCGTCCATTCCCAGCGTATAACGGCCGAAGCTTTCTCCTAAGTCACTGTTCAGATCTACACGAAACATACCTGATCTTCAATCTCCTTTCCCGGATTCCTTCCAGATTTCTTTTTCCATATCACAAAGCGGACCTCACAGGAAAATGCAGGAAGATCCGCCTGTTCAGAAATTTTTGTTTCGAAAATATATGCTACTTCATGATGCTCTCGATAAATCCCGTATCCGCCTTTCCCTCACAGAACACCGGATGACGCATGATCTGATACTGGAAGTCCAGATTTGTCTCGATGCCGGTGATCACCATCTCGTCGAGCGCGGAGCGCATCTTCTGCAGTGCCGCCGGGCGGTTCGGCGCGTGGACGATGACCTTTGCGATCATGGAGTCATATTCGGATGGGATCGTGTAGCCGGCGTAGATTCCGGTATCGACGCGGACGCCGTTGCCGGCGGGCAGATGCACATGCGTGATCAGCCCGGGACTCGGCATGAAATTTTTTTCCGGGATCTCGGCGTTGATACGGCATTCGATCGCATGTCCGCGCGGCCGGATGTCTTCCTGGGAGAAGCTTAAGGGTTCGCCCATCGCGACGCGGATCTGTTCGATGATGAGATCCGTACCGGTCACCATCTCCGTGACGCCGTGCTCCACCTGGATCCTGGTATTCATTTCCATGAAATAAAATTCGCCCCTGGGGCTTACGATATACTCGATGGTTCCGGCGTTGGTGTAATTCACCGTCTTTGCCGCGAGCACCGCGTACTCGTTCATCTTCGCGCGGATCTCATCGTTGATGGCGGGGGAGGGGGATTCCTCGATCAGCTTCTGATGATTTCGCTGAACAGAGCAGTCCCGCTCTCCGAGCGCCACAACATTTCCGTGGGAATCCGCCATGATCTGAATCTCCACGTGGCGCGGATTCTCGATGAAACGCTCCAGATACATGGTATCGTCGCCGAACGCGTTGGCTGATTCGCGTTGTGCCATGTTAAACTGGAATTCGAAATCTTCGTCGGACTGAGCGACGCGCATGCCTTTGCCGCCTCCGCCGGACGAAGCCTTGATCATGACCGGATAGCCGATCTGCGCGGCGAGCTTTCTTGCCTCCTCCGCGTCATAGACAGGCTCCTTCGTCCCGGGCACGACCGGTACGCCGGCGTCCATCATCGTCTTGCGGGCCTGGGATTTGTTCCCCATCTTGTCGATGACGTCCGCGTCCGGACCGATGAAGGTGATCCCGTTCTCCTGGCATTTGCGCACGAATTCACTGTTTTCGGAGAGAAAACCGAAGCCCGGATGAATGGCGTCCGCGCCCATGTTTTTGGCCGCGGTGATAATGCGGTCCATATTCAGATAGCTGTATCTGGCGGGTCCTTCTCCGATGCAGATCCGCTGGTCGGCAAGCTGGACGTGAAGGCTCTTGGCGTCCTCCTTCGAGTATACGGCTACGCTGCGGATTCCCATGTTCCGGCAGGCGCGGATCACGCGGACGGCGATCTCGCCGCGGTTGGCAATTAATATTTTGTTGAACAATGTTCCAACCTCCCTCCGGGTCTTATAATTTCTTCACGCGGAACAGCGGCTGTCCATACTCCACCTTCTGCTCGTTGCTCACAAGCACCGCCTCGATCTCGCAGTCAAATTCGCTCTGGATCTCGTTCATCAGCTTCATTGCTTCGAGGATGCAGACCGTCTGACCGTTCTTTACCTGGTCGCCGACCTTGACGAAAGCGGGAGCGTCCGGCGCCGGGGCAGAGTAGAATGTGCCCACGATCGGTGAGACGATAAACAGCTTGTCGTCCTTGTCCTCCGGCCCGACAGACGGCGCCGGTTCTCCGGGCACGGCAGCCGGAGGAACAGCCGGGGCGCCCGGTGCCGGGACAGCGGCCACCACAGGCGGATGATCCAGCTTGCTCATCGTGATCTTCAGATCTCCCTCCTTCAGCGTGAACTGGGTGAGAGAGGAATTCTCTATTATTTTTACCAATCCTTCAATCTTTTCCAAATCCATTACTTGTGTCTCCTTTCTTGTTTCCCCTATGACTCGAACAATGTCCGCAGGCGTTTGGCGACGAGGCGGCACTCGAGCACTTCCTTGCAAGGCTGATGGATGAGCCTGCGCATCGCGTCGAGCTCCTTCACTTCGTCCAGATAGAGCTTTTGCGCCTCCTGAACCGTGATCGCGCGGAAACGGATCTTATGGTCTGTCTTTCGCTGTACCAGCTTCGGAATATCGACGGATGCGACAGTCGCGATCTTTGCGTATCCGCCGGTGGTCTGCCGGTCGGACAGAAGGATGATCGGCTTCCCGTGTGAAGGTACCTGGACGGAGCCGAAGGAGATGCCGTCCGAGATGATATCCGATCCGTCCTTCGAGGCGATGAACGGGCCCTCCAGGCGGCAGCCCATACGGTCAAAATCGCTTGTCACGGTGTATTCGCTGTTCAGGAAGGTCTCGATTCCCTGTTTGCTGAATTTATCGTCCTGGGGCCCCATGACGACGCGCAGCTCGGCGCTCATCTGGTCAAACTCGTTCAGGTTCAGCTTTCTCGACAGGAAGAACGGGAGATAGCGCCGCTTGATGCGGAAGTTAATGTAGTCTCCGGCCATCAGCTTACGTCCCTTAAATCCGCCCAGAGAGCTTTTCATGTTCGTGCAGCGGCTGCCCATGACGACCGGGATCTCCAGATAGCTCGAAAAAGCGATGTAGCCGCGGCTGCCTGTCCGAGCGCTGCCGAATTTCAGGATGTCTCCCTTGTTGATATACAGGGCCGTGTACATCGGAACCGGCTCGCCGTTGACGGTGGGGCCGAAGTCTCCGCCGGTGATGGCGATGATCGTCGCGGAGGTGAATTCGAGCGTCGGGCCGATCAGGGTGATCTCAAGCACCGCCTCGTTCTCGGGATTGTCCAGCAGCAGGTTGGCGATCTTGAAGGAGCGAACGTCCATGACGCCCGCCACGGAGAAGCCCTGGCTCTGGTAGCCGGTGCGGCCGAGATCCTGCACCGTTGTCAGCATTCCGCCCTTTAATATGCGAATTCCCATCTTACACCCCTCCTTCGTGAACGGTGCATTGGTATTCACCGCGTTCTGCCAAATCCTTGATCCGAAGATATTCCGCCTCATCGATCGGGACGAAACGGATGTAATCGCCGGCCTCTACAAGGATCGGCACTTCTCTGTTTGGATCGTAGGTCTTCACGGGAGTCATGCCCATGAGCTGCCAGCCGCCCGGCGAATCCAGCGGATAGATTCCGGTCTGGGAGCCGCCGATGCCGACGCTTCCGGCGCTGATCTTGAGCCGCGGGTTCGCGAGCCTGGGAGTGTGGATCCGCTCGTCCAGACCGCCGAGATAGGTGAAGCCGGGCAAAAATCCGAGCATGTAGATCAGGTAATCCTTTGAAGAGTGGATCCGGATGACCTCCTCCTCAGTGAGTCCCGCATGCTTTGCGATGTTGTCCATATCCGGCCCGTACTCCCCGCCGTAGCAGACGGGAATTTCGAAGACGCGCTTTCGCTGCGTTCCTGCGATGGTCTCTACACGAACGATGGCAAAGACGCGTTCCCGGATCTCTTCATAGGAGAGCACCCGGGGATCATAGTTGATCAGCAGGGAACAGTAGGTCGGGATCATGTCCACGATGCCTTCGATGTGCTGCTCCTTGAGAAGCTGCACGGTAGCGGCTATCTTGCGGTTGATCTCCGGACTGATCTCAGCTCCGAATTCAACCAGAAGCGAGGAGTCCCCTGCTGTTAAGATTCTGATATTCTGCATCTGATTTCTCCTTAAAATAGCGCATAGAGTCAAATGACCACGTTTGATGCGAAAAAGAGAGCGCGTCCCAGGACGATTCGCAAGGGGATCCCGACGAATGATCGTTTGGGACACGCTCTTTCATGTTTGATCGGATATTCCGCCGCAGATTAAGCAAACAGGGATGTCACGTTCGTGAGGAAGGTGTTGATACCCATGTATGCGGAGAGGATCACGACCACGACGCCGAGCACGAGCATCCAGATCGGGTGCTGGTAGGATTCGCCCATGATCTTCTTGCTTTTGGAAGCGATCAGGCAGATGCCGAGAGTGATCGGAAGGATCAGGCCGTTGAACGCGCCCGCCACGATCAGCAGCGTCGCCGGGTTGCCCAGGATCAGCATGATCAGTGTGGATACCGCGATGAAGCCGATGATCACATAGTTTTCATTCTTCTCGATCGCCGGATGGAAGGTCTTCAGGAACGACACGGAGGTGTAAGCCGCGCCGATGATCGAGGTGATCGCCGCGCACAGGAGCACAAGGCCCGCGAAGCGATAGCCGATCTGACCTGCGCCCTGCAGGAACGCGTCTGCCGCCGGATTGCCGGAGTCGAGGGTCACGCCCTTCACGACGACGCCGAGCACCGCGAGGAACAGGAAGATACGGACGATCGTCGCGATCCCGATTCCCATGATGGAGCTCTTGTTGATCTCTTTCAGGTTGTCCTTGCCGGTGATGCCCGCGTCGATCAGACGGTGCGCGCCGGAGAAGGTGATGTATCCGCCGACCGTGCCGCCCAGAAGCGTGATGATCGGAGCGAACAGAGGCTGAACGCCTGTCGCCGGTACAAAGGTATTCTTAAGAGCGGAGCCGAGCGGCGGCTTCACGACAATGATCACGATGAAGATGACCACGATCATGATCGCGCCGAGGATCTTCGTAAGAGTATCCATGGCAGCCTTCGCGTTCTTCAGAAGGAACACGACGATCGCCAGGCCGCCTGCCAGCACGTAGCCGACCTTCGTCGGAATGCCGAGCAGTGTGTTGAAGCCGAGTGCGCCTCCGCCGACGTTGCCGATGTTAAATACGAGGCCGCCGAGCACGATCATGAAGGAGACGAAGTAGCCGAGACCAGGAAGCACTTTATTTGCCACATCCTGCCCGCGCAGTCCTGACACGCATAGCACGCGCCAGATATTGATCTGGGCGATCGCTGCCAGGAGAATGGAAACCAGGATGACAAAGCCGAAGCTTGCCTGATGCTGGCTGGTAAAGGATGCCGTCTGTGTCAGGAAGCCCGGGCCGATCGCCGAGGTTGCCATGAGAAATGCGGCGCCGAGCAGGGCGCCTCCGCCTTTTTTCTTTTCATTCATAAATTAATCCTCCCTTTCTTTTTCTGAAAATTCGACGAAGCATATAGAATTCGCAGAATCTTCATGTTATGAGAAAGGCGCCCTGCTACTGGCAGGGCGCCTTTACCCTTTTCAATCGAAAACAGTATAACACACTTTTCCGCGTTCGCCAAGTAAAATATTAAAGCAATATTCAAAACTATTTGATCTGTCTGCGGTTTCGATGTGAAAATACTTTACAGTATTAAAGTAAAGTGCTAAAATAGCACCATAAAATTGTTTGCTGACAAATACAGGAGAGGGCATATTATGAGTAAGAAAGTCAGGACTGAGGCAGTAGATGCATTGTTTGAGGCGATCTTGTGCCTGAAGGATAAGGAAGAGTGCTATCTGTTTTTCGAAGATGTGTGTACGATAAACGAGCTGCTCTCGCTCTCGCAGCGCTATGAGGTGGCGCGTATGCTGCAGGAGAAGAGGACTTATCTGGAGATCGCGGAAAAGACCGGCGCGTCGACGGCGACGATCAGCCGCGTGAACCGCTCGCTGAACTATGGAAATGACGGTTATGAGATGGTATTTTCACGGCTCAGGGAGAAGCAGGAAAAGCAATAGCGAAAAAGTCGTGCATGCCGCCGCCTCACTTATGTTCGGGCGGCGGCGTCTTCATGGAATCGATCATTTTCTCGATCACTTCTTTTTTCAGGTAGATATCCAGACTCAGCAGGCAGATAAAGCAAAAGAACTGAAGAAACTCGCGGTCATCCTCCGGAACGTCGGCGAACGAGTGCGACGCCTTGTGGTAGCTGTCCATTACACTGCGGATGGTTCCGCCGATCTGTTCCTTTTCAATCGTGTAGATTTCCTCGTAGATATTCTGGATGTTGAAATCCTTATCTGCGCCCCAGAAGCGGTCTGTGACCGGCTTCAGGATCGCCTGAATGTCAGAGAGCGGCAGAAATCCCTTGAGATAGTAGATAAAAATCAGAACAATCATGTGCTCTCTGGAGTAGCGCTTTTTCTCCGGGGGAGGCAGAAGCTTGTTCTTGGCATAGTTGTTGATCATGGTCTTGGTCAGGATCTTATCGTCCTCATAGCGCCGGGAGGCCTGCAGATGATCCTCCATAAAATGTGTCACCTGATCCATATATAAGTCGATATTCGGGATGTCCGAGAGCTGAATCTGATCAGTGTTCGCCATCTGCTTCAGAATATCGCTGAGCTGATTTGTATATTTCTGATCCATGTGAAAGTCCCCTTGTATTATAGAAATAGGTAAAAAGGTCTTAAATTCATACACTTTGCTTTGTGGCTATAATTATACTAATTATAAGGTTTTTGAACGAAGATGGCAAGAGAAAAAGAGGAAATCTGCCTAAGGGCGTCGGGTTTGACGCCGGGGAATTTGCGCTTGCAAGTGCAGGCGGTATCGGGTAGAATAGAGAGCAAATGCGAAGGAAGTGTTGAAATGCGCAGGATGGAATTCAAGATGGAGCGCGAGGGGCTCGTAAAGCCCGGTGATGCGATAACAGTCTCGGAGGGCGTGCTGCCCTTCAGCTGGTACTATACGATTGAGCCGGCGGTCGCGATGTCTGCGAATTATGAGAATCGCGAGCGGCTGCGGACGCGGGAAGGCGTGGTCGTCGAGGTGCGCACAGACGAGAGCGGCTACACGGTGGTTGCGGAGTTCGACGAGTGAGCGGATGTGATGAGCTCAGCGGTTCCACACGCTGGCAGAGGCAGATCATTTTACAAAATGTGAGAACAGATAATGTGAGAACAGATAAGGAAGAAAACTATGAATTTATATGATTCGTTGAATCCACAGCAGTGCGAGGCGGTACGTCATTTCGAAGGGCCGCTTTTGATTCTTGCGGGGGCCGGCTCAGGGAAGACGAGGGTGCTGACGCACCGGATTGCACGGTTGATCGAGGAAGAGGGTGTGAATCCCTGGAACATCCTGGCGATCACGTTCACGAACAAGGCGGCCGGCGAGATGCGGGAGCGTGTGGAGCGGATGCTCGGAAGTGTTGGGAGTGTCTGGGTATCTACGTTTCACAGTACTTGCGTCCGGATCCTGCGGCGGTACATAGATCTGATCGGTTACAGCACAAATTTCACGATCTACGACGGAGACGACCAAAAGACGGTGGTCAAGGAGATCTGCAAGCGCCTTCAGATTGATACAAAGATTTTCAGAGAGCGGCTTTTCCTGAATGCGATTTCGTCGGCGAAGGATGAGCTGACAGGCCCGGAGGAGTATGCCAGGAGAGCGCAGGGTGATTACCGTATGGAGAAGATTGCGCAGGTATACCGGGAGTATCAGGCGCAGCTTAAGAGCAACAACGCGCTGGACTTTGATGATCTGATCTTTAAGACGGTCGAGCTGTTCCAAAGCGTTCCGGAGGTTCTGGAATCGTATCAGGAACGGTTTCGCTTTATCCTGGTTGACGAATACCAGGACACGAACCTGGCACAGTTTCAGCTGGTCAGTCTGCTTGCCTCAAAATATCGCAACCTGTGTGTCGTGGGCGACGACGATCAGTCGATTTACCGGTTCAGAGGAGCGGATATCGGCAATATCCTGAATTTTGAAGAATATTTCCCAGACGCGAAGGTGATCCGTCTCGAACAGAATTACCGTTCGACGCAGAGTATTCTGGATACGGCGAACGAGGTGATTCGGCACAATGCAGGGCGCAAGAGCAAGACGCTTTGGACTGCGAATCCGGACGGCGAGCTTGTCAAATTCCGGCAGTTCATGAATGGCTTTGAGGAGGCGGAGTATGTCGCCGAGACGATTGCAGGAAAGCTGCGAAAGGGCGAGTGGAATTACGGGGATTGCGCGGTGCTGTACCGGACCAATGCCCAGTCGCGCTTGTTCGAGGAGAAATTTCTGCTGGCAAACATTCCCTACAAGATTGTGGGAGGTGTGAATTTCTACGCGAGGAAGGAGATCAAGGATATTCTGGCTTACCTGAAGACGATTGCGAATGCGGAGGACGACCTGGCGGTTCGCAGGATCATCAACGTGCCGAAGCGTGGCATCGGGCAGGCATCCGTCAGCCGTGTGCAGGAGTACGCGATTGCACACGGGACAAGCTTTTATGAGATGCTGAAGGACGCGGATAAGATTCCGGGCATCGGAAGGACAGGACTTAAGATGCGCAGCTTTGTCGATCTGATTCGGACGTTTCGCAGTAAAGCAGAGTTCTACACGATCAAACAGCTGATCGAGGATGTCCTGGAGGTGACCGGCTATGTGAAGGAGCTGGAGAACGAGGGTACGGAGGAGGCTGATGAGCGCATAGCGAATATCGATGAGCTGCTGAATAAGGCGGCGGCTTTCGACGAGGAGTTTGGCGGAGAAGAAGAACTTGGTGCAGCCGAATCCGCCGACAAAGAAGAAGGGCTCGGGCAGGACAGAGAACCCGGGGAGAGAAGGCAGTCGCTTTTGGATATGTTCCTCGAGGAGGTGGCGCTGGTTGCGGACATCGACGACCTCGAAGAGAATCCGGATCATGTGGTGCTGATGACACTGCACAGCGCGAAGGGACTGGAGTTCCCGGTCGTCTTTTTGGTCGGCATGGAGGAAGGATTGTTCCCAAGCTATCTGAGCATCTCCTCGGAGGACCCGATGGAAATCGAGGAGGAACGAAGGCTGTGCTATGTGGGGATCACTCGGGCGAAGCGGGAGCTGACGCTCACCTGCGCGAGACAGAGGATGGTGCGCGGTGAGGTGCATTACAGCAGGGTGTCGCGCTTTGTGGAGGATATTCCGGATGAAATGCTTGCGAAGCAGGACAGCTTCCGTGAGGCGAGGCAGACGGAGCGTCCGGCGAGGGCGCAGAATCAGACGGCGTATCAGCAGGCGCGGGAGGCGTTCCGGGCGAAGGTGTTCGTGCCGCAGCAGTTTCAGGTGAAGAAGGCGCAGACGTTGGACTATGGGGTTGGCGACCGCGTGCGGCATGTCAAGTTCGGAGATGGAACTGTGAAGAGCATTGTGGAGGGCGGCAGGGACTACGAGGTCACGGTTGAGTTTGACTGTGTTGGCCAGAAGAAGATGTTCGCTTCGTTCGCAAAGCTGGCGAAGGTGTAGAGTACGCATGACTGAATTTTTTGAAAATTAATATAGTAAAAAGAACAAGGCTGTGATATACTAACAGAGAACTAATGGAAATTCCATAGAAAGGACGTGTGAGAATATGAATAAATTTGATGATTTTCTGGCGGCGCTTCAGAAGAGAGAAGACGAGAAGCGGAAGAACACAGTGCTCTGGGTTCTCGCGGTCATTGGAGCGGTAGCTGCTGTCGCAGGTATCGCATATGCCGTTTATCGCTATTTTACTCCGGATTATCTCGAGGATTTCGAGGATGATCTTGACGACGACTTTGAGGACTTTTTCGAGGATGACGATTTCCCGGAGATGGACGAGGAGAAGGCAGATGCCAAGACGGACGGCAAGGAAGAGGATGCTGCGGAAAAAGATTCTGAAGAAGAGAAGTCAGACGAGGAATAGGCCTGGTGCCCTGGAGCGACATGGGATAGATCATTCCTGCAGAATACTTTGACAAAGGGTCAATCAGAACAACAGAGGGGCTTCGCAAAGTAGCTTTTTATATTTTGCGGGGCTCTTTTTATTGAGTGGGTGACCCGGTGAAATCTTTCGTCGAATAAGGTGAAAGCTGAAATATTTTTGCGATATGTGATTGAGAAGGGGACGACATGAAAAAAGGGCAGACAGCAGAGGGCATCGTCGGGCGCGTGGATTTTCCGAATCGAGGGATTGTCCAGACAGAGGAAGGAAAGGTTATCGTCAAGAACACGATGCCGGGGCAGAAGGTTCGCTTCGTGATTAACAAAAAGCATGGAAATCGGGCGGAGGGCAGGCTGCTTGAGGTGCTTGAGCCGTCTCCACTTGAGCTGCGCGCTCCGGCATGCAGTCTTTTTCCAGAGTGTGGCGGCTGCATGTATCAGACAATGCCCTACGAGGAGCAGCTTGCTATGAAGAGCGCACAGGTGCGCGCGCTGATTGAGCCGGTGCTTGCAGAGGCAGGGCAGGTGAGAACGCCTGGCGATGCGGGGCAGGCTGTTTTGGCCGGAGAAATACAACAGCCGAATTTGCATGCCGCAGGAGGCCGAACAGATCATGCAGCCGTGGATAGCGCTGAGAAAATGAGGGAGCTGGATTACATCTTCGACGGGATCAAGGGCAGCCCGCGAGAATTTGCATACCGCAACAAGATGGAATTCTCGTTCGGGGATGAATATAAGGATGGGTCGCTTGTGCTTGGACTGCACAAAAAAGGCAGTACCTACGACGTCCTGCCGGTGACGGACTGTGCGATTGTGCATGAGGATTTCAATCAGATCGTACAGGCAGTGCTGAAATACTGTCGTGAGCAGGGCTTTTCGCATTATCATAAAATGAGCCATCAGGGTTATCTGCGGCATCTGCTGGTGCGGCGGGCGGAGATAACGGGCGAGATCCTGGTCTGTCTCGTGACGACAAGCCAGGAGCAGCATGATTTCGCGCCGCTTGGTGCAATGCTGCAGGCGCTCTCCCTGCAGGGGAAAATTATCGGCTTCCTGCATATGACGAATGACTCGCCCGCGGACGTCGTGCGAAGCGATGAGAGTCGCCTGCTCTTTGGCAGAGATCACTTCTATGAGACAATCCTCGGGCTGACGTTCAAAATTACACCGTTCTCCTTCTTTCAGACAAATTCCAAAGGCGCGGAGGTGCTTTATAGCACAGCGCGGGACTACATCGGAAGCACGAGGGATATGACTGTGTTCGATCTGTACAGTGGCACAGGCACAATTGCGCAGCTTTTGGCGCCCGTCGCACGCAAGGTGATCGGCGTGGAGATCGTGGAGGAGGCCGTCATGGCCGCACGGGAGAACGCGAAGCGCAATGGTCTTTCGAACTGCGAATTTATCGCCGGAGACGTACTGAAGGTGATTGACGAGATCCCGGAGCGCCCGGATTTTATCGTTCTTGATCCGCCGCGCGACGGCATCCACCCGAAAGCGCTCGCGAAGATTATCAGCTATGGAGTGGATCGCCTCGTCTACATTTCCTGCAAGCCGACGAGTCTGGCACGAGATTTGAAGGTGTTTCTGGAGAGCGGTTATCGTCTGGAGCGGATGACATGCGTGGATATGTTTTGCGAGACGCAGCATGTGGAGACTGTGGTGGGACTACAACGGGTAGATACTTAGAAATCCTTGAATTTACGCACTTTGTGGAGTTTTTCAGTTTCAATGTGTTCAGTGATAATCACAGAGAAAAAATACTTGTGAAGAAAATTACTGTGGTTGTCGCCTTAGACCTCGACACGGGGAACACAAAAAATCCTGATATGAAAGTGAATAGTGGACTATCAAATGATTGATAGAAGATAGGGATACTTGCTAAAGTGAGTGTCCCTATTTTTTATACAATAACGATTTTGGGTAAATCGTTCACATCAAACTATTTATCATTCAGGAGGTATGGAAATGACAAACACAGCGTTAAGAGCAGGAGACAAAAAAGAATCTCGCACAATTACTTTCAAGAACAGACAGCATGAGCAGTTTTACTATGAATATCTGCAGAAATGCAGATACCAGGACGTGTATCACAAGGCACTTGTGTATTGTCTTGGGATTGACCGGGACACAAGGGAGCATATAGACCGGATTTACGATTTTAAAACAGGCTTTGTCAAGCCCCGTTGTCTGCACGAAGGATGGCAGACCAGCGGCAGCGTGAAGATTGTCCGGCTGGCGTTTAATCTTTACTGTAATGGCACGCCGAGCGTGAGCGACAGGATGAAAAAGGATGAAGCACTGCGGGAATGTCAGAACTATTCCGTGGAGGAATTGTTCTGCTGTGGGTATGCCCGTTATTTTTGGGAGGCAGTCAAGGTACGCTATCCGGACGAGTGCTATTACGTGGATTGGGAGGATATGTATGCTGAAGATCAGGGTGCAGGGGACGCTGCAGGATATTGATTGGTTCAAGCGTCTTTTAAGAAAACACGAAGAAATTGAAGTGCAGGAAGTATCGGAGCCATTTCCGAACAAGGGGACAAACCGGTACTTCCGGGCTTATGCGGAAGTAGAACGGAAACGGAACAGATAAAGGAGGAAAGTATAAATGTGCAGAGTGATTTGTGTTTCTAACCAAAAGGGCGGCGTAGCAAAGACGACGACGTGTATCAATTTAGGAATTGGCCTTGCGAGGGCAGGAAAGAAGGTGCTTCTGATCGACGCAGACGCACAGGGCAGCATGGCGGCAAGTTTGGGAATCCAGGAGCCGGATGGATTGGATTTTACGTTGGCAAATATTATGGAAAAGGTGATCAATGACGAGGATCTGGAACCGGGCGAGGGCATACTCCATCACACGGAGGGTATTGATTTCATTCCTGCAAATATTGAACTGGCTGGACTGGAAACGTCGCTGGTAAATATCATGAGCCGGGAGACGATTTTGCGGCAGTTTATAAACAGTATCCGGGAACGGTATGAGTATATCATCATAGATACCATGCCGTCGCTGGGCATGATCACGGTCAATGCCCTTGTTGCGGCGGACTGTGTGCTGATACCTGTGGAGGCGGCGTATCTGCCTGTTAAGGGTCTGCAGCAGCTTATCAAAACGATTGGAAAGGTTCACCGCAAACTGAACCCGGCGCTCACGATCATGGGTATCCTGCTCACAAAGGTGGACAGGCGCACGAACTTCGCAAGGGACATATCGGCGCAGATCCGGGAGGTTTATGGAAGCCGGGTACATATTTTTGAAAACTGTATCCCCCTTTCCGTGCGGGCGGTGGAAACGTCTGCAGAGGGGAAAAGCATTTATCTCCATGATCCCAAAGGCATTGTCGCACAGGGGTATCAGCGTTTGACGAAGGAGGTTCTGGAAGATGAAGAATAAAAGCGCAGGGAAAGTAAAGCTGGCGTCGTTTGACGACTTGTTTGGAACCAGTGATAACGTGTCTGCGGAGCAGATCACCTATGTACCGCTTGCCCTTCTCCATCCATTTCGGAACCACCCGTATCGGGTTGTTGATGATGAAAAAATGCAGGAAACGGTAAAAAGCGTACTGGAGCGGGGCGTCCAGATTCCCGGAATTGTCCGCCCTTATCCGGGCGGCGGGTATGAGGTAATTGCCGGACACCGCCGGTGGCGGGCCTGTGAACTGGCGGGACTTAGTGAAATGCCCGTGATCGTCCGTGACCTTGACGACGATGCCGCTACGGTGGTTATGGTGGATACGAACATCCAGAGGGAGGATATTCTGCCGAGCGAGAAGGCAAAAGCCTATAAAATGAAATATGAGGCGATGAAACATCAGGGCAGTAAAGCGGACAGGCATACGGCAGACCAAGTGGGCGAGGAAGCCGGGGACAGCGCACGGACCGTGCAGAGGTATATCCGGCTTGCGGAACTGACGGAGGAATTGCTTGACTATGTGGATGTGGGAAAGATCCCGATGGTGACGGGCGAAAAGCTGTCTTATCTGCGGGAGGACGAACAGCAGTGGGTAGCTAACGCAGTAGGCGACAGCGGTATATTTCCGTCGAAAGCGCAGGCAGAGCAGCTAAAGGCTGGGAGCGAAGCCGGGGAACTGACGGAGGGCGGTGTTTATTCCATATTGGTCAAGAAAACGGTAAGCAATGTAAAGGTGACGATCTCGCCGAAGCGGATTCGGGATTACTTTCCTGCGGAATATACAAAGACAGAGATTGAGGAAGTGATCTATTCGCTTCTGGATGAATGGAAACAGAATAAGGAGAGAGGAGGGGAGGTCGGTGCAGGTACTTCAATTTGATTATTTCCGGGGCATGGAGGCGGAGCAGTACAGCTTCTACCGTGTGCCGAAAGTGCTTTTCACAGCAGAGTGCTTCAAAGTCCTCTCCTGTGAAGCGAAAGTCCTGTACGGTCTATTGTTAGACCGTATGGGGCTTAGCATTAAAAACCGGTGGTTTGACGAGGAGGACAGGGTTTATATCATTTTCACTGTGGAAGAGACAATGGAACTGTTGGGGTGCAGCAGGCAGAAGGCTGTTAAGAGCCTTAGTGAACTTGACACGGAAAAAGGGATTGGGTTGATCGAAAAGAAGCGTTTGGGGCTTGGAAAGCCTAATGTGATTTATGTGAAAAATTTTATGATAAAAGACTGCCCTGAATATGAGGAACAGCCGGGAAATGCTGAAACTGCGCAGAAGTATGAAAATCATACTTCTGGAAGTATGAAAAATAGACTTCAAGAAGTTCCAAAAACATATTTCAAGAAGTGTGAAAATCATACTTCCGGAAATATGAAAAACGAACTTCAAGAAGTTCCAAAATCAAACTCTATTAAGACTGATATTATCAAGACTGATTCCAGTGAGACTGATTTTAACGAGACTGATATAAACAATGGCAGGGTTATCCCATCAAATCCTATCCTGTCAAAACCGTCTGTTTGGGATGGACAGGATGCGATAGGTAAGATGGAGGCTTATCGTCAGATTATCCGCAGGAATATTGATTATGAGTATCATGCGGGGGAAGAAGTGGACGAGTTGGTAGAGTTGATGGTGGAGGTTATGTCCATGCCAAAGGGCAGCTTCGTGAGGATTGCAGGTGTGGACAGACCTGTGGAAGTGGTAAAGAGCCAGTTTATGAAGCTGGATTATTCGCATATTGAGTATGTCCTGTTCGCCCTGCACAAGAACACGACGAAGGTGGGGAATATCAAGGCGTATCTATTGACAACGCTTTATAATGCCCCCATGACGATCAGTAATTATTACAGTACGGAAGTCAATCACGACATGTACGGAGGTGGGTAAAAGTGAAAAAGTTGGTGTTAAAAGCTATTTTGACGATCTGCTTTGCGGCGGCTGCCGTGGCAGTATTCTATCCGCTGTGTATGGATGGGACGGGATGTGATTATCTGAAATTGTGGCTGCTTGCCGGAATCCCGTTCGGAATCCATCGGATGTTTTTATGGATCATTCCGAAAGGGTTTGACATTGGCGGGACAGTGGGTGTGGTCGTCCTTAACTTCCTCGTCGGCGGACTGATCGGAGGCGTTATCATGATCTGGCAGGTTGGAGCGGCGTTTTTGGTTTTGGCAAGAGGAGCCGTGTGCGGTGCAATGCGAGTTTGCAGGCGACACACTACGGGGTAGAAGAAGCGACAACTGAATAGTGAATCTTGAAAACAGCTTGAATGATCGGGCTGTTTTTGTTTTGACTTGCAGGAAACTTTGCGCCATCGTGACGCAAAGTAATTTTTATGGAGGGAGGTGCAGCATTGGGCAGCCGTGCGGTTTCGCAGGGGTTGATCGAATTGGGAGAGCGAATCAGAGAGCGGAGACAGGAAATCCATTTGTCACAGGAAGCCTTTGCGGAATTAGTCGGCGTCAGCGTCAATACGGTTATCCGGGTAGAAGGAGGACAGACGGCAATGTCCATAGAGATTTTTGCGAAAATGGTAAAGGTACTTAACGTGGATGCAGGAGAACTGCTGGGGGAACAGATTTTAGGGAAAGCAGGAAAAAAGCAGATTGACGCAATGATCTTCCGTATCCAACATTTGAAAAAGAGCGATCAGGAGATTGTATTCCAGACGGTTGACGCATTGATAGACGGGTTATACCGGCATAGGTAGTTTTCCTCACAGATATGGCAGGAAACCTCTCATATCTGTGTAGGGAAAGGAAAACAATCTGCTGATAAGCTAATAACAGGACAGGAACAACAGGAATCGGGAAGGAGGGTTGACGTATGACCAGAGAGGAATGTCTGGAATACCGGAAGGAATGTCCATATGATGCGATGGGAGATTATGCTGTCTTGATCGAGAGGGACAGGGCAGAACCAACCGAACCGGAAATCAGGTTCCAGACGGAGGCTCCGTCAGAAAAATAATAATATATCGTGCATGAAAGGCGGTAAAGGAGTTCCAGGCTCCCGTTAAAAAAAACGGGTGCGCCGGGAGCCATGTTTTACTGCCTTTTGATGTTTTGGAATCCTGCAATGTTCCTGTATCCGGGCCACCCGCAGCCGTTAGGCGGAAAGGGTGGTAACTATGGTGACATTGCAGGAAGTGAAGCAGCTTATAGAAATGCCGGAAAAAAGTACGGGAGTACCGTCTGCAAGGTGCTTGAAG
>CANRDO010000021.1 GCA_947629385.1 uncultured Lachnospiraceae bacterium | reverse complement strand
TTGTTTACAAAACAGGAATCTCATTTACAAAGCGGGACTCTTGGATTACAAACGGGACTCTCGGCTTACTATTTACCTCCGGGGATTTTCCCCATTACAATATGTAAAATATACTTGACAAAATGCTGTTATAGATATATACTGCCACCAAGAGAGACAAACAGAGAGGAGCTGGTATTTGATGGGCAGAGATTTTTATATGATGTTGGGCATCCTGACAGGCGTATTGGTCGGACTTTTGATTGCGGTGATTCTCATGAAGGTCACAAAGACAAACGGCAATTCCCGCAGCGAGTATGACGAGCGTCAGACAGCCGCCAGGGGACAGGGATACAAGTACGGGTTTTTCACGTTTATGATCGGCGATGCGGTCTACGCGGTTCTTGCGACAGGCTTTGAGCGGCTCCCGCTGTGTGTGTCGTCCGCGATGGGGCTGATCATCATCCTGTCTGTGCTGGTGCAGATTTCTTACTGCATCTGGCACGACGCATATTTTTCCTTGAATGAGAATCAGCAGCGGCTGAAGGTCATATTCGCGCTGATCGGGCTTGTGAATCTGGTACTCTCCATCAGAAGCATCTGCGCAGGGGAGATGGTGGTGGACGGCGTTTTGCAGATCAGCAGCCTGAACCTTTTCTGCGTCGGATTGTTCTTCGTGTTTCTGGCGGAGCTTGCGCTGAAATACAGAAAAGGCGGAGCACAGGAGGACGAGGGAGAGGCATGAAGAATCTGAGATTGAAGGCGGCGCGGGCGCTTATGGATATGTCGCAGCAAGAGCTGGCGGACGCGGTGCATGTGTCGCGGCAGACGATCAACGCGATCGAGAAGGGCGATTACAACCCGACGATCAAGCTCTGCCGCGCGATCTGCCGCGTGCTTGGGAAAGGACTGGACGAGCTGTTCTGGGAAGATGAGGAGTAGGGAAGAATAAGCTTGTCAAGGGTGCAGATAGCAGATCCGGAATGGAAAGCTGGTTGAAAATAAGTATGGCGATCGTTCTAAAGAAGGACGTGAACGCGGAAAGGTAGTGAATGTATGATCGAGGCAATCGAATTATGCAAGCAGTTTGAGCGCAGTGTGAAAAAGGGACGAAGGACGGTGAAGGAAGCTTTCCTGGCAGTGGACCATGTGTCTTTGCAGGCGTATCCAGGGGAGATCATCGGCATCCTTGGACCGAACGGCGCCGGAAAGACGACGCTTTTGCGGATGCTGGGAATGCTGATGACGCCTACGGGCGGGGAAGTGCGACTGACGAATGGAGAGATCGTGATCGAGAACGAGACGGCGAAGAAGGCGGCGATTGGCTACCTGTCGGGCAATACGAAGCTGTACCCGCGGTTTTCCATTCGGGAGTATCTGCGCTTTCTCGGGGAGTTGTACGGACTTGACCGGGGACAGATCGAGGAGCGGACGGCAGAAATCTCACGTGTGCTGGATATGGATGCGTTTCTGGACAACCGGATCGAGAAGCTCTCGACCGGTCAGACGCAGCGAGCTTCGATCGCGCGCTGCCTGATGGCGGATCCGCAGATCTACATATTAGATGAACCGACGCTCGGTCTGGATATTTTGAGCGCGGACGCGATTATTCATTTCATGAGGGAACAGAAGGAGCACGGGAAGACAGTGCTCTACTCGACGCATTATCTCGAGGAGGCGCAGTTCCTCTGCGACCGCGTCTACATGATCTGCGACGGCAGGATCGTGGCGCAGGGGACGCCGCAGGAGCTGCTTGCGCAGACCGGTACGGGGAGTCTGAGAGAGGCGTTTCATTCCATTTACGGCAGGCAGATTGGGACAAACACAGGAGAAGAGAAGACGGCGGCACAGATTCATGTCGGAACGGATAAAGGGCCGAAAGGAGGTGCGTCCGAATGAGACAGGTAAAAACGCTGGTGCGCAAGGAAGTGCTTGACATCCTGCGCGACAAGAAGACGCTTGTGATGATGGTTGTTGTACCGGTGCTTTTGTACCCGCTGATCATCATCGGGATGTCGCTCGCGTTCAGCTATGTGATGCAGAGTCAAGAGAGCAAGGAGCATACCGTGGGCTATCCGGTCGAGTATCAGGAGATGGTTGACGAGCTGCAGAAGCTGTATACGACAGAGGAACAGGATTCAGGAGAAAGTGGAAACGCAGAAAACAGGGAAAATGCAGTAGATAAAGAAGATGCAGCAGATAAAGAAAGCGCAGACGCGGACGCCCGGGGAGAGCTGGCTCGTCTTACATTTGTCCCGGCAAAGGCCGGGGAGGAAGAAAAAGTTAAGGAAGCCACCAATGCCTGGATGGACGTCTCCAGAGCGGAGAACGGCATCTGGCATGTGACGGTGCAGTATGAGTCCTCGGATGAGACCTCGTCCTATGCGGGCGACGCGCTTGCAGAGCTGCTTGAAGCGTACAGCGATCAGCTGCTGGCGGAGAATCTGCGCGCGGAAGGGCTCGACGAAGAATTCCTGCATCCGGTTGTGTGCGAGGAGGAGGACCTCACGCCGGCGTCGGAGAGCTTCGGCATGGACATCGGAGGGAGCATAGGGATGATCCTGATCATCACGATCCTCATGGGCGCGGTCTACCCGGCGATCGACGCGACGGCGGGAGAGAAGGAGCGCGGCACGCTGGAGACGCTGCTGACGCTGCCGGTGACAAATTTCCAGATGATATTGAGCAAGTACATCTCCGTGGCGCTCTTCGCCTGCGTGACGGCGGTGCTGTCGCTTTTGTCGCTCGGAGGCTCCGTAGCGTTTCTGATGTTCGGACTCTCGCCGGAGCTCGCCGGCCAGATGGGAGATTTCTCGCTCGAATCGCTGCTGAGACAGCTTCCGCTGCTTGTTGTGACGCTGATCGTAACGGCGCTTCTCGTGACGGCGCTGTGCATGTGTTTCTGTGTGTTCGCGCGGAGTTTCAAGGAGGCCAACAACTATGTGACGCCGGTGCTGCTGGTCGTAATGTTTGGATCGATGTCGGGGATGATTCCTTCCGTGCGTCTGGATTATCGGACAGCGCTGATCCCGATCGTCAACGTGTCGCTGATGGTGAAGCAGATCATCGCGCAGCAGTTTGACGTGGGACTGGTCGGCACGACAATCCTTGTCAACTTCGGATACAGCGTCGTGACCATCTGGATTCTGGCGCGCATGTACAACAGCGAGGATATTCTGTTCTCGGATGGCTTCCGCGGGATGAAGTTGTTTCAGAAGCGCTCCCAGATCCGCAGGGGAACCGTGCCGGGAACAGGCGATCTGGCGATCAGCGTCGCGGTGCTTCTCCTGCTGTATCTCTACGTAGGAATGGCGGTGACGGTGCGCAGCACCTTCGCGGGCTTGCTTGTGACGCAGCTCATTATTCTGGCGGTTCCGCTTCTGGTTACCTGGTATATGAAATCGGATGTGCGTATTCTGTTCCGGTTGAGAAAGCCCTCTGTGAGAGCCTGCGCGGGTGGAGTGCTGTTGTATCTGGGAACCTATCTGCTGGGGCTTTTCTGCAGCATGGCGCTGATGCACTTCCTGCCGGAGAGTACGCAGAATCTGGAAAGTTCGTTTGAAGGAATTCTCACGCAGTCGCTGCCGGTGCTGCTTCTGGTGATGGCGCTTATGCCGGCGGTCGGCGAGGAGATCCTGTTCCGGGGCTTCCTGTTCGGAGGCCTGCGGGAACATTTTGCCGGGAGAGCACGCAGAACAGCTTTGCCGGTCGCTGCGGCAGAAGACAGATCATGCCGTGCGTGCGCCGGGATCGTGTGGGCGGCTGTGATCTCGGCTCTCGTGTTCGCCGCGTTTCACATGAGCCTTTTGAAATTCCCGGCGACCTTCCTGCTTGGCTTCGGTTTCGCCTTCATTGTCTGGAAGGGCGGGAGCATCTACGTCACGATGGCGCTGCATTTTCTCAACAATGCGCTGTCCGCCGTGTTCCTGAAATATCCGGAGCAGATCGGAAAGCTTGTCCCGATCCTCGCCAAGAGCGAGTTTACGGCAACCGAGATGGCGATCCTGCTCGTCGCCGGCCTGGGGCTTGCGGCTGCCGGAACTGTGATCTTGACAAATAAAAAGGAATGCCGCTAGGCATTCCTTTCAAACATAAACTACCCGAGCAGCGCCGAATCATTCGTGAACTGCTCGCCGCTGACGCGTTCGAACTGATCGAGAAGATCGCGGACCGTCAGCTTTTTCTTTTCTTCGCCCTCAATGTCAAGGATGATCCGTCCGTCCATCATCATGATGAGGCGGTTGCCGTGCAAGATCGCGTCCTTCATGTTGTGCGTGATCATCAGTGTCGTCAGATGGTCGCGGTTGACGATCATGTCCGTGATTTCAAGCACCTTGGCGGCGGTTTTCGGGTCGAGTGCGGCCGTGTGCTCGTCGAGCAGCAGCAGCTTCGGTTTTTTGAGTGTCGCCATCAGAAGCGTCAGCGCCTGGCGCTGTCCGCCGGAGAGCAGCCCGACCTTGGAGGTCAGCCGGTCCTCGAGACCAAGACCTAAGATCTTCAGAAGCTCGCGGTATTCCTCGCGCTCCGCGGCGGTGATGCCGGGTTTCAGAAGACGCGTCTTGCCGCGGCGCTTTGCGAGGGCGAGATTCTCCTCGATCCCCATCGTAGCGGCGGTGCCGGTCATCGGATCCTGGAAGACGCGCCCGAGATAGATCGCGCGCTTGTGTTCCGGAAGCTTTGTCACGTCGATCCCGTCGATCAGAATCTGCCCTTCGTCGACCATCCAGGTACCGGCGACCGCGTTGAGCATTGTGGATTTGCCGGCTCCGTTTCCGCCGATCACGGTCACGAACTCACCGTCCTTAATATTCAGAGACAGGCCGTTCAGCGCGGTCTTTTCATTGATCGTTCCGGGATTAAAGGTTTTGTAGAGATTCTTCAGCTCAAGCATTTGCGTTTCCTCCCTTCTTCACAGGCTTTGCGAAATATTTGCCCTTCCAGTAGGGGAAGGCGAGGAAGACTGCCACGACAAGCGCGGACAGAAGCTTCAGCAGATCGGTATCGATGCCCATCCAGATAACGACCTGGAGCACCAGATAGTAGAGGATGGAGCCGAGCGCCACGCCTAAGAGGCGCAGGGCGAAGTTGCGGAAGATGTGTCCGAAGATCGCCTCGCCGATGATGACGGCGGCCAGCCCGATGACGATCGCGCCGCGGCCCATGTTGACGTCCGCGAAGCCCTGATACTGGGTCAGAAGGGCGCTGGAAAAGGCTACCAGCCCGTTCGAGAGCATCAGGCCGAGTACCTTATTGAAATTCGTGTTGATACCCTGCGCGCGGGACATGCCCGGATTGCAGCCGGTCGCGCGCAGCGAGCAGCCGAGCTCGGTGCCGAAGAACCAGTACAGAAGCGCGATCAGGACGACGATGATGACAGCAACGATAAAGATCGTATTTCTCCAGAATGGTACGTCCCGGATATAGCGCAGCGAGACCAGAAGATCGAAATTACTTACGTTGATCGCCTGGTTTGCCTTGCCCATGATCTTCAGGTTGATCGAGTAGAGTGAGAGCTGTGTGAGGATACCGGAGAGGATGGCCGGGATCCCCATAAAGGTGTGGAAAATGCCGGTCATCAATCCGGCGAGCATCCCGACTCCCGTGGCCGCAAGCATCGCCGGCCAGACATCCCAACCGGAGAGCATGAGCATGATGCACACGGCGCCGCCGGTACACATTGTGCCGTCCACGGTCAGATCCGCGACGTCCAGAATGCGGAACGTTATATAGACGCCGATCGCCATAATGCCCCAGATCAGCCCCTGCGCAGCGGCTCCGGGCAGCGCGTTGATGAGATTCATAATATTCATGTATAATCCTCCGTAATCGTCCGGACACCGCCTGCCCGGTTTTAAAACAACAGCGAGAGAGGAGCATCCTTTCCCGCTGTCGTTTTATTGTGAAGTGGTAATTGTCAGTTTGAATGCTTACTCGGTCTCTGCCTCGGCAGCGTCTTCGATCGCTACGTAATCATCCGGAACAGTAATGTTGAGCTCCTCGCAGAGCTGAGCATTATATTTCTTGGTGAACGGTGCAAGCTCAACCGGCATCTCAGAGACGTTTGCCTCGCCCTTCAGGATCTTGATTGCCATTTTACCGGTGGCAACGCCGAGATCGTAGTAGCTGATCGAAAGAGTAGCGACGCCGCAGCCCTTGCAGATGCCTTCCTCACCGGCAATGATCGGAACGCCCGCCGGTACGCAGATATTGGCGATCAGCTCAGCGTTGGATGCAGCCGTGTTGTCGGTCGGAATGTAGATAACTTCGCTTGCGTCAGCGGCGGTCGTAACCACGGAGCTCAGATCGTTGGAATCAGAAAACGCGTAAAACTCGCAGGTATAGCCAAGCGCTTCGAGTTCTTCCTTCATCGCGTCCACCTGAACCTGAGAGTTCGGCTCAGCGGAGCAGTACACAAGACCGACATTCTTTGCATCCGGGAACATCTCCTGAAGCAATGCAGCCTGCTGATCGTACGGAACCTCATCAGAAGTACCGGAGATATTGGTGCCTACTGTGCCGTCGAAGTCCTCGATGCCGAGCGCTGCGCCGTAATCTGTAACGGAGGTGCCGAGGATCGGAATCGTGTCCGTGGCAGCCTGAGCGGCCAGAAGAGCCGGGGTAGCGTTTGCCAGGATCAGGTCAACGCCATTCGATACGAAGCTGTTGACGATCGTGGAACAGGTGTTGGAATCGCCCTGTGCGTTCTGCTCGTCAAAGACAACCGCATCGCCGAATTCCTCTGTAAGGGTGTCCTTGAAGCCCTGGGTAGCGGCGTCAAGAGCGTCGTGCTGCACGAGCTGGCAGATGCCTACATTGTAGGTCTCTTCTGCGCTTACATTCATCCCTACGATGCTTCCCGCCATAACAGCAGAAAGCGCAACAGCAATAATTTGTTTTTTCATTGTGTTATCCTCCTCAAAAATTTGTCCAATTTCCATGTTCAAGGAACAGAAGATCTGCCTGTCCACGAACGGTAACATTATATCGCTTTAAAGCAAAGAAGTCAATAGGTACATTCAGAGATTTCGACAGGCGCATGTCGGGCTCACATGCATATGATAAAGAGAATGAAACGCGGCTGGAGGCAGTATGGCAAAGATAATTCTTGACGCAGGGCACGGCGGTTCCGATCCGGGCGCCGTGTACAACGGAAGATATGAGAAGGATGATGTGCTGCGGCTTGTCATGGCAGTAGGGAAGCTGCTGGAGGACAATGGCGTAGAGGTGGCCTACACACGGACGGAGGACGTGTATGACAGACCGTTTGAGAAAGCGCAGATCGCGAACCAGGAGGGCGGAGACTTTTTTGTCTCGATTCACCGGAATTCGAGTCCGGAGGCAAATCAGTATTCCGGGGTAGAGACGCTTGTCTATGACAAATCCGGGCAGAAGCTTGCGCTTGCCGAGGCGATCAACAGTGAGCTGGAGCAGGTGGGATTCCGGAATCTCGGAGTGAAGGAGAGGCCGGGACTCGTGGTTTTGCGCAGGACGAAGATGCCGGCAGTGCTTGTGGAAGTGGGATTTTTAAACACGGACGCAGACAATGCACGTTTTGACGGGCAGTTTGACGAGATTGCGGAAGCAATCGCGAACGGAATCCTTCATACGCTTGGATTGGGGCAGATAAGCGGGCCGGATGACGAAGAGCAGAACGGTTCATCAGGCACAGAAGGAGAGGGTTCGCAGGACGGATACGGCGGGAAATTGTACCGCGTACAGACCGGCGCTTTTCGGATGAGAGAATATGCGGAGGATTTGCTCTACCGGCTGCAGCGGCAGAAATATCCGGCGTTTATTTTGTATGACGACGGTCTGTATAAAGTGCAGGTCGGCGCGTACCGTCAGCTCGACAATGCGGTACGCATGGAGCAGACGCTTCGAAAGCAGGGGTATTCCACCTTTATCACCACATAATTTCCTCTTTTGTTTTTCAAAAAGAAGTGGTATGATAAAAACAAAAGCAATATATTTATGAAAAGAGAAACCACATGGATACCAGAAATCTGCCGGAGATCATTGCTCCGCTCCTTGCCTGGTTTGCCGAAAACGCCCGGGTGCTTCCGTGGCGGGAGCATCCCAGCCCATATTATGTATGGATCTCCGAGATCATGCTGCAGCAGACGCGGGTGGAGGCGGTGAAGCCGTTTTTTGCCCGCTTTACGACAGAACTGCCGGATGTGGCGGCCCTGGCGGCTTGTCCGGAGGAGCGGCTTCTGAAGCTGTGGGAAGGGCTTGGGTATTACAACCGTGTGCGAAACATGCAGAGGGCGGCGCAGCTGGTGATGCGTGAATACGGCGGAGAGCTGCCGGATCGGTACAAGGAGCTGCTGAAGCTTCCGGGTATCGGCAGCTATACGGCCGGCGCGATCGCGTCCATCGCATATGGTCAGGCGGTTCCGGCGGTGGACGGGAATGTGCTGCGCGTGATCAGCCGCATCTGCGGTAATGAGGAGGATATCTCGAAGCAGTCGGTTCGCGCGCAGTTTGAGCAGGAGCTTCAAAGGACGATGCCGCAGGACCGGCCGGGGGCCTACAATCAGGCGTTGATGGAGCTCGGCGCTACGGTCTGTCTTCCGAACGGAGCGCCGGACTGCGTGAAATGTCCGGTGCGGGAGCTCTGCTATGCGAACCGTACCGGCCGGCAGATGGAGCTTCCGGTGAAGGCGGCAAAGAAGGCGCGGAGGATTGAGGAGAGAACTGTGCTTGTGATCCGGGACGATGCGCGCGCGGCGGTGCGCCGTCGGCCGAAGAAGGGCCTGCTCGCGGGGTTGTACGAGCTTCCGAACTGCGACGGACATCTGTCACAGGAGGAGGCGCTTGAAAAGGTGAAGGAATATGGCTTTCGGCCGATCCGGATCCTGCCGCTTGCCTCGGCGAAGCATGTTTTCAGTCACATTGAATGGCACATGACCGGATATCTGGTGCTGGTGGAGGATGCGCCCGAAGGAGTATGGCAGGTCAATCCGGACAAAAGCGCTGGGATTACGGCGGTATCGCCGGGTAATCTGACCGGAGGACTGCCTTGCGCAGATGCAAACGGCGGCGACGGGGCGCTGCTGTTCGTTGAGACCGCGCGCACGGAGCGCGAATACCCGATTCCGTCAGCGTTTGCGGCTTACGTAAAATACCTCGGTATCCGGCTGGGCCATGAGTCTCATGAAATTTATGAAACTCATGAAACTCATGTAGCTCATGAGTCAGGATAGCCGTCCGGAATCCGAAAGCGGCAGAACGGATTGCCTGCCCTGACTGCAGAGCGAAAGGTAACAAGAATACAAAGAGACAGAGGTTTGTGAAATGAAAATTTTGACGGTAGCAATCCCTTGCTACAATTCAGAAAGCTACATGGAGAAATGTATCCAGTCCATTCTTCCGGTTGGGGAGGACGTGGAGATCCTGATCGTGGACGACGGATCGACCAAGGATCGGACGCCGCAGATCGCGGACGATTACGCGGCCCGGTATCCGGCTCAGGTCAAAGTGGTACACCAGGAGAACGGAGGACACGGCGAGGCGGTCAATACCGGTCTGCGAAATGCATCCGGTCTGTACTACAAAGTTGTGGACAGCGACGACTGGGTGAATACCAGGGGGCTCGCCCAGATTGTGAAGCGCTTGAAGGAGCTGGAGAGCGAGGGCGGCGTGGACATGCTGCTCGCCAATTTTGTCTATGACAAGGCAGGCGCCTTGCACAAGAAGCTGATGCGCTTCAAGAATGTGTTCCCGCGAAATGAAGTGTTTGACTGGGACGCGATGCGCCACATGCGCGTCACGCAGTACATTCTGATGCACAATATCATCTATCGCACGGATCTGCTGCGTCAGTGCGGGCTGGAGCTCCCGAAGCACACGTTTTACGTGGACAATATATTCGCATTTCAGCCGCTCCCGTATGTGAAACGCCTGTATTACATGGACGTCAATCTTTACCATTATTTTATCGGGCGCGAGGATCAGTCTGTCAATGAGTCCGTCATGATCGGCCGGATCGACCAGCAGATCCGCGTCAACAAGATCATGATCGACGAGATGGCGGCGCAGGATTTCTCGGACAAGAGCGCGCGGCTGAAGCGCTACATGACGATCTATCTGAAGAATATCATGACGGTGACCTCGATCATGTTGATCATCTCCGGCACGGATGAGGCCCTCGAAAAGAAAAGGAATGTCTGGGCGTATCTGAAGGAGAAGGACAGCAAGCTTCACCGCACGATCCGCTGGGGGCTGTTCGGCATCGTGATGAATCTGCCGGGGAGAATCGGACGGAAGGGATCTGTGCTTGCGTACAAGCTTGCGCAGAAGATCGTCGGGTTCAACTAGAGGAGAAGGTATGGATTTTTTACGCTTACTCGAAAGTGTTCGCACACCTGTGCTGACACAGTTCATGTCCGTGATCACCTATTTCGGCTCGGAGATATTCTTCCTCGCGTTTGCTGTAATTGTATTCTGGTGCGTCAGCAAGCGGGGCGGGTATTACATTCTGCTGGTCGGTTTTCTTGGGACGGCGTGCAATCAGTTCATGAAGATCTGGTTTCGGATTCCGCGGCCATGGGTGCTCGATCCGGCGTTTCACGTCGTCGAGAGCGCAAGAGCCGGCGCCGGCGGCTATTCCTTTCCGTCCGGACACACGCAGAGCATTGTAGGCTCGATGGCCTGCGTGTTGTGCATGTCTGTGAAGAGAAAATGGATCCGCGCAATCGCTGTTGTCTTGATGCTTCTCGTGCCGTTTTCGCGGATGTACCTGGGCTGCCACACGCCTCTGGATGTGGGAGTGGCATTTGCGCTGGCCTTGCTGCTGGCTGTGTGCTTCCGGGGTATAGCGCGCGACGATGCGCGCGGGGAGCGCACGCTGCGTCTGCTGTTGGCGCTGTCGCTTCTGGTCAGCGCCGTGTACCTTGCGTTCGTGATTTTTTACCGTTTTCCGTTGGATGTCGATCTGGGCAATCTTGCTGAGGCGACGAAGAACGCATACCTTTTATTCGGTTGTTTTCTGGGAATTATTCTCGTGAAGCTGTTGGACGACCGCTACATTCACTTTCAAGTGGAGGCGGTCTGGTGGGCACAGATTCTCAAGGTGGTGCTTGGCACGGCTGTGCTGCTGGCGATCCGCATGGGGCTTAAGGCGCCGCTTGGAGCGCTGCTTCCCGGACAGTCGTCGACGGCGGTCCGCTATTTCCTGATGGTGATGTTCGCGGGCACGCTGTGGCCGATGACGTTTGGCTGGTTTGCGCGGCTGGGGCGGAAAGACGGTAGCGAAAGAAAAGTAGAGGAAAGCAAATGAAACTAAATGAAACTAAATGAAACTAAATGAAACTAAATGAAAAAGGTGCAGGGATCCGTGTTCTGACTGATCCTTGCACCTTGTAGGTTTTGACGCCTGATGGCATATTATTCCTGTACGAGCGGAGGCTTCTGGTAGAGCTTGCGCTCGATTTGTCTGCGTTTCTTTTCAATCAGAATTAATGTTTCTTTTGCGTTTTCCTTTTCAGCTACTTCCTGCAGATCATCCAGAATCGTCAGTTGATCGAAAAGATAACAGTTGATTTCTTTTTCATTCGTCGGCATACGTCCACCTGCTTTCTGAGAAAATTGCCATTCTTTGTTACGCAATTATTATACTAGCTTTCCCTTTTTGTGTAAAGGCTTATTCGACCTGAGGATGAAAGGAAAGCTTGAAAAGAAGCGGTGTTTTGATGTTTCGGTGTGTTGTTTTTTTTAATAACCTGTGGTATGATGTGATATCAGTTGCAAAAAAGAATTATGATTTATGCCGCATAGACAGGAAAATGCGTGAAAAGACAGACAGAGTATATACGGCGGCGCAGGAGGAGACAGATGGAAAGAGAAGCAGGAAGAGCAGTGGAAAAGGAAGTCGTATCGAAGAATTTTATCGAGCAGATCATCGAGAAGGATCTGGCGGAGGGGCATTGCAGGACGGTGTGCACGCGTTTCCCGCCGGAGCCGAACGGCTATCTGCACATTGGCCACGCAAAGTCGATTCTTTTGAATTATGGGCTGGCGAAGGAGTACGGCGGGAAGTTCAACCTGCGCTTTGACGATACGAATCCGACGAAGGAGAAAACTGAGTTCGTCGAGTCGATCAAGGCGGACGTCGCCTGGCTTGGCGCGGACTGGGAGGACAGGCTGTTCTTTGCCTCCGATTATTTCGAGCAGATGTACGAGGCGGCGGTAAAGCTGATCAAAAAGGGCAAGGCGTTCGTCTGCGATCTCTCCGCGGATGAGATCCGGGAGTACCGCGGCACGCTGACCGAGCCGGGCAAGGAGAGCCCGTACCGGAATCGCAGCATCGAGGAAAATCTGGAGCTTTTTGAGAATATGAAGAACGGCGTCTACGAGGATGGCAGCAAGGTGCTGCGCGCGAAGATCGACATGGCGTCGCCGAATATCAATATGCGCGACCCGGTCATCTACCGTGTGGCGCACATGAGCCATCACAACACCGGGGACAAGTGGTGCATCTACCCGATGTACGATTTCGCGCATCCGATCGAGGACGCGATCGAGGGCGTCACGCATTCGATCTGCACGCTGGAATTTGAGGACCACCGTCCGCTGTACGACTGGGTCGTGCGCGAGCTGGAGTACGAGATGCCCCCGAAGCAGATCGAGTTCGCGAAGCTGTACCTGACGAACGTCGTGACGGGCAAGCGCTACATTAAGAAGCTGGTGGAGGACGGTATCGTGGACGGTTGGGACGATCCGCGGCTCGTCTCAATCGCTGCGCTGCGCCGCCGCGGTTTTACGCCGGAGTCGATCCAGAAATTTGTGGAGCTCTGCGGCATCAGCAAGAGCAACAGCTCCGTGGACTACGCGATGCTTGAGTACTGTATCCGCGAGGATCTGAAGCTGAAGCGACCGCGCATGATGGCGGTGCTCGATCCGGTGAAGCTGATCATCGACAATTATCCGGAGGATCAGATCGAGTATCTTGACGTTGAGATGAACCTGGAGAACCCGGAGCTCGGCATGCGTAAGGTGCCGTTCGGACGGGAGCTCTACATCGAGCGCGAGGACTTCATGGAGGAGCCGCCGAAGAAATATTTCCGCCTGTTCCCAGGCAACGAGGTGCGGCTGATGGGCGCGTATTTCGTGAAGTGCGTCGATTTCAAGAAGGATGAAAATGGCAAAGTGACGGAGATCCACTGCACCTACGACCCGGAGACGAAGTGCGGCAGCGGCTTTGCCGGGCGCAAGGTCAAGGGTACGATCCACTGGGTGGCTGCGAAGACCGCGGTGCGCGCGGAGGTGCGCCTGTACGAGAACATTATCGACGAGGAGAAGGGCGTCTACAATGAGGACGGCTCTCTGAATCTGAATCCGAATTCGCTGACGGTGCGGAAGGACTGCTTGCTCGAGCCGGCACTCGGAGAGGCGAAGGCTTACGACAGTTTCCAGTTCGTGCGCCAGGGCTTCTTCTGCGCGGACGCGAAGGATTCCTGTCCGGACGCGCTCGTGTTCAATCGTATCGTGTCGCTGAAGAGTTCGTTTAAGTTGCCGCAGGGGTGAAAACTATAAAGAACCGGACGTCGGACACTGCAACAGGCAAGGATATCTCAGGCTGGACGCCCCTATAGGTCCTTCCCTGAGATATCTTGCCCGTTGCGGCTGATGATTTGTATGGCTTGACGTTGTGGCGGAAGGGATAAATTTGAATGCAGTTTTACCAGTGTATCACGGATTTTATATTTGTGGAGGACGAGCCGCGGCGCTCCGATATCATCTTTGTGCCGGGAGGCAGCTATCCGGACGCGGCGGAGCGTGCCGCGCAGCTGTATCATGCGGGTTACGCGCCGTACATTATGCCTCGGGTAAGTATGGGATTCTGAGGGGGCGGTTTGTATTGCCGGGGGATGAAGCTCCCGAGAAGCAAAACGGGCGGCCTGAAGTGGCGGAGCCCGGGGAGCCCGGGGAGAAAGAATCGGCCCGGGAGACGCAGGCCGGAATCTATGAGACCGAGTGCGATTACCTCAGTGACGTCCTGCGGCGGTGCGGCGTCCCGGATCAGGCAATCCTGCGGGAGGATCAGGCGACCTTTACATACGAAAACGCGATCTTTTCCAGAAAGAGGACGAAGGAGCTTGGCCTGCAGATCCAAAGAGCGATCCTGTGCTGTCAGGCGTTTCACGCGCGGCGCAGCCTCATGTATTATCAGGAGCAGTTCCCGGAGACGGAATTTCTGGTCTGTCCGGTCGTCACGAAGGGAATCAGCCGGGAGAACTGGTATCAGACAAGACAGGGTATCGACCGGGTGCTCGGCGAGCTGGAGCGCTGCGGCGGGCAGTTCCATGAGATTATGTACGGGAAGCTTTCCGACGAGATGTAAACGCTGAAACCGCGAATGTGAAGATGGCAGGAAAAAGCACAGCAGGCCGGAAAATCAGCGGCGAACAGGGAGGAGAACGAGACAGAATGATCAGACTGGTGGTGTCGGATATCGACGGAACGCTGGTTCCGGAGGGCACGGATCGGATCAACCCGGAGATGTATGAGATCATACGGGAGCTGAAGAAGAAGGATATCATCTTTGTGGCGTCGAGTGGGCGCCAGTATGCGAGTATGCGGCATGTGTTCGAGCCGGTCGCGGATGATATCATTTTTATTGCGGAAAACGGGTCGATCGTGATGAGCCGCGGACAGACTCTGGCGAGCAGGCGGATCGATCAGACGATCGCGGAGGAGCTGGTGCGCTATCTTCGCACATGGGAGGATGGCCACGTTATGCTGTCCACGCCGGAGTCGATCTGGATCGAGACGAAGGACGAGGTGTTTGTCTCCCTGCTGCGGGACAGCTACCGTATAAAATTTCAAATTGTTGACGACCTGATCCCGCTGTGCAGCAGGACGAATAAGATCACGCTGTATCACACCGGAGGAAAGATCGACGCGGTCTGCAGCGAGGTCTGCGGGCGCTTTGGAGATCGATTGAATGTCATGGTGGCAGGAGATATCTGGGTCGACTGCATGAGCCTGGAATCGGATAAGGGCAGCGCGCTCGCGTCGATTCAGGAGACGATGCAGATCGCTCCGGAGGAGACGATGGCTTTCGGCGACAATTGCAACGATATCGGGATGATCGAGCGCGCCGGAGAGAGCTACGCGGTGCAAAACGCGCACCCGGAGCTGAAGAAGGCCGCAAGATATGAGGCGCCTTCCTATATGGAGGACGGCGTATTGAAAGTGATCCGTGAGAGACTATTTTGAGAGGATACATGCGTGTATTTTTTATGTAATTTGAGGCATACTAGAAAACAGCGGACGAAATGTGCGGCGGGAAACCCGGAGAATACGGCCTGAGAATGGCAGGTGAGACAAACCTCTGCAAAAGGACCGTCTTCCCGGCAGCGCTGGAGTCCGACTTGAACGAAAAAGGAAGACAGGCTCATGGCAGATGCGGTAAAACAGGAAATGCAGCAGGAATATCAGGACTATGTGAAACATGTGACGCCGACGCACAATCTGTTTCTGAATATGTGCAAGGCTTTTGTGACAGGCGGAGCGATCTGTGTGGTTGGTCAGTGTATACTGAACTGGTGCGGCCGGGCGGGGCTGGACAAGGAGACGGCAGGGAGCTGGTGCTCTCTGTTCCTTGTACTTGCGAGCGTCCTGCTAACCGGTCTGAATCTATATCAGAAGCTTGCGAAATTCGGCGGGGCGGGCACACTCGTGCCGATCACAGGATTTGCGAATTCGGTGGCGGCTCCCGCGATCGAATACAAGAAAGAAGGGCAGGTTTTTGGCATCGGCTGTAAGATCTTCACGATCGCTGGTCCGGTCATCCTCTACGGCGTGTTCACGAGCTGGGTGCTTGGCCTGGGATATTGGATACTGAAGCTTTGCGGAGCGCTGTAGTGAAAGCTGGAAAGAGCCGGAAAGGGCTCCGAGAGAACTCCGTCAGCAGCGATAAAAAAGAGCCGGTGCAGGGGAAAAGTTACCGCCTGCGCCGGCCCGTAAGATTTACATGGAATCCTTGTCCAAGCTGCGCGCTGTCCGCACCGGGATCCCGTTGACTTCGACAGAATCGTCGGCCGGGATTACGAAGCACATACGTCCGTCGACGACGCGTGTCTCGATCAGATCGGCGCACTCCGGCTTGACTTGGATCACGATGTTGGGCGTGCGGATCTCAAATTTGCGTGTCTGCGCGACATTTGAGACATACAGCGCGGTCTGGGCGTCGCCGCCGGCCTCCTCGAAGCTCTCGTCGAAGCGCTCAAGGGATTCGCTGGGGACGCCGCTCGCGGAAAAAAGATGCTTCACGTCGTCCTTGTCGAGCGCGAGCGGCTCGGGATCATCCTTGCGCTCCTCCAGCAGTCCGTTCAAGGTCTCATGAATTGTCTTGACCGTCTCGTAGGTGCAGTCCTCGCTCAGCGTCTGGGCGACGAGCGTATTGAAGGTGTCGCGCTGGGAGGCGGCGGTGAGCGGAAGCTCACAGCCCAGCAGCAGCCGGGCAAACTCCTCGTTCAGCTCCTCCGGGTTGCGCGAGTAGTAGAGAATGCTGTGGATGTCGGTGTTGCGGTCGGAAAAAGCCGGGAACAGAAAACCGGTTGCCGGAGCCTCCACGAACCAGTCGCGGATGCGCTCGGCGATGCTGTTCGTCTCTTCATTATAGGAAAGTCCGGGCTTTGACAGCTTGACCGGACAGATCGCGCACAGCACGAACTCGTACACGTCCTCGGACGCGTCGAACATTTCCAGATTGTCCGCGCCCCTGCGCGGGATATCATACGCCGCGTGGATCAGGATGATATAATAGTTCTCCGGATACAGAAAGGTCTCGATCACCTTGTCGTAGAATTCGTCGAGGAGCGCATCGTCCTGCAGTCGGCTTGCGCGCAGCTTCATCAGAAACTCCTGCGTCCCGCCGCCGGCTTCCTGCACAAGCGGAAATTCCATGTCGAGCAGGTTTCGACCGATCGTGCCGGAGAGCGTTTTCTTGAAGATATCGAAATATTTATACATCTCTTCATCAGGGAGGGAGAGAAACGCCTCCTTCAGCTTTGTCTTCTTATTTTTCTCCGCGTCTACATAACAGCCGCAGATGCGGGTGATCGGACAGCGGTCCGGATGGAACAGGCGCCGGATCTCAAGGACTTCCTTCTTATTCATATTCTTGTTTTCTCCATTCGTCTTTTTGAAATATTAAACGGATCACAGCGGCAGCGCCGGGATCACGTATGTCTTGAGCACATAAAGCAGCATCAGATGCACCGGGTAAAACCAATAGAATATATATTTCAGCTTTAGCCCGCGCTTTCCGTTGTACAGGTACACAGGGATGAAGGCGAGCGGTGCGGGAAGCTCCCAGGAGATCGCTGCGGCTCCGCCGAGGCATTGATAGAGACGACTGTGCCGCATCAGGTAGAGGACCGCGATCAGGAAGACTCCCTTGTAATTATAATCCGTATCGATCTTCAGCGCAACATACATGCCAATCGCGATGGGGATCACTGCGAGAAAGAGATTGCGCGAATCGTTGTCTGTAATCCAGCGGATGCCGATCAGCACAAGCAGGCCGATGAGCAGTGTGAAATAGACATTCTGCTTGCCCGGATCGTACCAGCCTGTCTTGAGTGCGATGTCAAATGGGATTTCGGAGATCAGCGCAAAGAGAAAGAGTCGCTGCGCATATTTCCAGATATCATGTGTGTGAAGAAAGCCCTCGACCAACAGAAAACAAAAGATCGGGAATGCGAGCCGACCGACACTGCGCGAGATACTGTAGATATGGCGCCAGAGCGCCAGCCGGGCCGGGTCAGCGATAATGGCGGGATGACGTGTGATCGCCAGGATCACGGTAGCTCCAGCGTGATCGATGAACATGGTGATGATCGCGATCAGCTTCAGGGTACTTCCTGAAATGCCGCGAAACGGGACAGGCTGTTCCTTCATGAAAAAACACTCTTTTCTTTGCCTTATTATTTGCCCATCAGAAAGTTTCAGCGATGCGGCACAGGAGAAATGATAGCTTTTTCTGTCGTAATTGTCAAGAAAATGCAGGATAATATGCAAAAGATTGTAGATTTTTTCATTATTTTAAAAATCTTCCTATTTTGATCGTTTCTATGGACATGATGCACACTTTTTAGAAAATTATGTGATAAATATTATGTTAAATGGACAAAGATTGCGCACATTTCGCGGGCGGAAGAAAGAATGGACAGAGCGGGGAATTGTTGGTAAATCGAAGAAAAGAGATTATTTCTTTTGACAGAAAGTATTTCTTGGTGTATACTAACCTAGAATTCCAACACGATCACGAAATGATACGATATGTGATCATGGTACATGAGAGTAGGTATGGGTGGTAAAGTTATTGACTTTCATACACATATTTTGCCTGGTATTGATGATGGCAGCAGGAACATTGACACATCGTGCAGAATGCTTGAGATGGCCGTGGAACAAGGTGTGGAGATAATAATAGCCACGCCCCATTTTTATGCTTCGAGGGATCGGATCGAGCATTTTATGGAAAAGAGAGAGTGCGCGAAGGCTGCTTTGCTGGAGAAGCTGAGGGACTTCCCTTTGCAGCTGAAGTGCGGAGCCGAGGTTGCCTTTTTTCGGGGGATCAGCCGGGCTGAGAAGCTTCACGATCTGACGGTTGAGGGGACGGAGCTGCTGCTGCTTGAAATGCCGTTTGTGCCATGGGAAGCGTCGGATATCGACGAGGTGGCGACACTGGCTGAAGAGCGCGGATTTCATATCTTGCTCGCTCATCTGGAGCGGTATCTGGACATTCCGGGAAACAAGCGCCGCATCGAGGAGCTTCTGGAGCTTCCGCTTCATGTACAGATCAACGCGGAGAGTCTTACAGACTGGCGGAGAAGAGGACGGCTGGTCCGGATGTTCCGCGACGGACAGGCTCATGTGCTTGGCAGCGATTGCCACAGCCTTCATCGCAGGCCGCCGAATCTGGCGGAGGGACGGGCAGTGCTTGAGAAAAAGCTGGGACGGGAGTTCCTGGAACGAATAGACAAAGGCGGCTGCGAGCTGCTGGGAATATGAGGAGAGATTATGTTGAAGAAGGACACAGTAGTCATTATAGGTTGTGTGGTGCTTTTTGCCGTTCTTGCCGCGCTGCTGCTCTTTGAGATGAAGAATCCGGAGGGCGGAGTGAAGCTGCTGGAGAGTGCTTTCAGCAGCGCTTCGAGTGAGGGCGGACTGGCAGGATTGCAGATGCTTGCCGGCTCCGTCAGGGCTTTCGTATAACGGCAGGGCGACGTGGCATGACGGCGCGGCGGCGAAGAATGGTACGCGTGTGGAACAGCCGCACGGCGTCCCGGAATCACAGAAGGATAAAACGCACGGAGGCCGATGTAAAGCGGCTGAAGAAAAAGGGTATGATCCTTTCGGGCGTTCTGACTGTTTTCGCAATTCTGGCGGCGGTCATTTACGTGGCTGATAAAAAGGACATTTTCAGCCTGGATCAGTTCCTGAATCCGAAGCTATATAATGTAACAGAGATCAACGGCGTCAGCTGCAGGCGAAGGACCCGGATCAAGAGCTATCTTTTCATGGGAATCGACGCCAAGGGGAAGGTCGGAGAGTTTGCGGAGAATCAGGTGGGCTCGGGTCAGTGCGACGTGCTGGAGCTCGTCATTATCGACCAGAACGCGAATACATATACCGTGTTTCCGATCAACCGAAATATTGTCACAGAGGTGAAGGGGCTTGATGAGAATGGGAATCTTCTCGGCGAGGGAGAGGTGCAGCTTTCTCTGGCTCATTCCGGTGGAGATGGCCGCGAAATCAGCTGTGAGAATGTGGTGGAGGCAGTATCGCACCTGCTGTACGATCAGCCGATCGACGGCTATTTGGCTTTGAACATGGACAGCATCGGCGTAATCAACCACGAGCTGGGCGGAGTGACGGTGACGATCGAGGACGATTTTTCGAGGAGCGATCCGAGCCTGAAGATGGGCGAGACCGTGAAGCTGACGGACGAGCAGGCGGTAAGCTTTGTGCGGCACCGTATGACAGTCGGAGACGGGACGAACGAGGGCCGTATGCGAAGGCAGGAGCAGTACCTCGCGAACGCGCAGCCGATCCTCGAGGAGAAGATTATGGAGGATGAGAAATTCTTCCGCAGTCTCTACGATGCGTTGGGCGACTACATGGTGACATCCCTTTCCGGGAAGGACATCAGCAAGCTGGCCAAGGCGCTGCGTTCGAACGAGTACCTTGAGCCGCCTCAGATTGAGGGAGAGACCCTCGTGGACAGATTTGGTTCCGATCAGCTGATCCCGGACGAGGAGAGCGTGGCGGCAGCCGTGCTGGAGCTTTTCTATGAGGAAGTGTAGGACGGGAGATAGAGTAGCTTTACATATTAATTACATATAAATTTGGAATGGAGAATGCCAGATGAATGTTGTAGAGAAGAAAGTGGAAAACGAGACCGCGGAGCTGAAGGTGATCACGAGCGATGCCTTTCAGCGGCAGGAGAATTCGGACGAGATGGAGATCGATCTGGTCGATCTGTCTCTCATGCTGCTGGACAGAGTGCATTACATCATCTTCTTTCTGTTGCTGGGAGCCTTGCTGCTGAACGCGTATGCCTATTTCTTTATCGCGCCGAAGTATGAGTCTACGGCCAGAATGTATATCGTGTCGGCGTCCGACGACTCGGTCGTCGACCTGACTGATCTGAATATCGGTACGTCCCTGACGGCGGACTATGAAGAGCTGATCATGAGCTATCCGGTACTCGACCAGGTGATCGAGAAGACGGGGCTTGACGTTGATTCGACAGAGCTCTCCAAGATGATTTCGATCACGAACCCGACGGATACCCGTATCCTGAACGTCACGGTGACGAGCGAGGATCCGGAGCTCTCGAGGGACATCGCGAACACCGTTGTGGCAGTCGCGATCGACTACCTGCCGAAGACGATGGGGATGGAGGAGCCGAACATCGCGCAGGAGGCGCGCGCGGCGCTTCACAAGTCAAGCCCGAGCCTTTTCCGCTTTACCCTGATCGGGGCATTGCTTGGCGCATTGCTCTACTGCGGTTTTGTGATCGTGCGCTATATGCTCGACGATACGGTGCACACCGCTGAGGACGTTGAGAAATACTTTGGCATTGTTCCGCTGACCTCGATCCCGGATATCAAAGCGGTCAATGAGAACCATGACAAGCAGGAGAAGAAGAGAAGGCGGAAAAACAAGACAAAGAAGATGAAGTCTCAGGGGGAAGATTGACTATGGAGAAGATAAATCTGGATTTGCCGGAGCTGCCCTATGCGGTCGAGGAGGCACTGAATCGTCTGCGTATCAACATCAAGTTCTGCGGCAAAAATACGAAGATCATTCTGGTGGTCAGCAGCACGCCGAACGAGGGTAAGAGCTTCGTGAGCGTGCAGCTGTGGAGGATGCTGGCCGAGGCGGGCTTTCGAACCGTGCTTGTGGACACGGATCTGAGAAAGTCCGTGCTGAAGAGCCGTCACAACTTCGCGGACAATGAGAATCTGCGAGGACTGGACTATTATCTGTCCGGGCAGGCGGAGTACGAGGACGTCGTCTATGAGACGAATGTGGAGAACGGGGATATGGTTCCCTGTACGAATCTGCTGGAGAATCCCTCCTCGCTGCTCGAGGATGCGAGGTTTCGGGAGCTTTTCGGAAAGCTTTCCGAGAAATACCGCTATGTGATCGTGGATTCCGCTCCGCTGATCGACGTGGCGGACGGCGCTTTGATTGCTTCCATGTGCGACGGTGCCATTCTGGTGGTCAACAGCGGCGAGACCTCAAGGGGGTTGATCAAGCAGTCTCTGAACCAGCTGGAGCGTGCGGATTGCCGCCTGCTGGGGATGGTGCTGAACAAGACCGAGGTGGCAAGCCGCGCCTACTATAAATATTACGGGAAATACGGCCGTTACTACAGCAATTATTACGGCGGGTATTACGGCGGCTACGGCGAGGATGAGGACAACGGCAAATAGGTGCCGCATTGTCCCACTGACATCGGATATCTGGCGCGATGCGTGGTATAAGCGCCATTTATCATACATTTTTCAAGAAGGGAGGAGATTGAAATGCGTTATTTGAAGAAGCTGGCAGCTATGTTCGTCATGATCATGGCGTTCACGGCTCTGACGGCCACCGTTTCGGCAACCGGCCCGTCACCTGCTCCAACTTCGATGAGCGATGATAGGATCACGATCACCGGCGGTTCGAATGTATACAAGGGCGGCGATGCGGTTGGACCAGGTGCGTTCACCGTGAAGTTTGATGGTACTGTGTTGACGCAAGGTACAGATTACATTGTACGCTCGCTCTATCACACAAAAGCTGGTGTTTACCAGGCTAGAATCATCGGCACTGGCCTCAGATTTGTTGAGGAGCGGTGGGTAACCTGGAACCTGACGGACGGAACCGAGAGCAAAACTGCCAGTATCAGATACCAGGATGGTAAAAAGGCTTTTGTTAGCGCTACGAAAGGGCTCGAGAAGGATAAGCTGCTTGAACTTACGGGGAGCAAGGGTACTTCCTACAAGTTTAAGATCACAGCGCCCAAGCAGAGCTATGCGAGATTTATCAAGACCAACAAGAAGACCGGCCGTGTTCGTATAAAGAAGGGCATCAAGCCAGGCTCCTACAAGGTCAAGATTATCGTTTACAACCGTAGGGGTAAGAAGATCGGTACACAGACGATCAAGATTACGATCAAATAATCAAGCAACAAAGTTTTGCGGAAGACAGGTATTTCTTACCACGCAGGGTACCTGTTTTCTGCATTACTTAAAGGAAAAATCTGCAGGATTATCTGGCGGCGTATCTGCGCTTTGCGCCGATCTGTGCGCTGGAGATCTGCTTTTTCTGTCGTTTTGTTCTGCTGCTGAAGAATGAGAACGATGAGACTCAGCAGGAATTAAAGCGAAAATAACCTAATCTGAACATGGAGGTTCTGATCGGTTCCGTGCGCAACACAAACCGGATCAACTCCGTGATGGATACATATAGACCGGACGTGGCATTTCACGCGGCGGCGCACAAGCAGGTGCCGCTGATGGAGGACAGTCCGAATGAGGCGATCGAGAAAAAATGTTGAGGTCGCAGCGACGTTTATCTGAGAAAAGATATTGATGTGGGGAGGACGTCTCAAAGGTCATTTGAAATGACTGGAGGGACGCCCTTCGTTTGATGCAGAGCAGACATTAGGCGTAAGAGCTGCCAGTTTATAAAGTACTCCGGGTGTCTGGGCGAGGGAGATTGGACGGATGGTTTTCAGTAGTCTGCTGTTTTTGTTTCGTTTTTTGCCGGCGGTGCTGGCGGTCTATTATATTGTCCCGCGCAGAGCGCGCAATCTGGTACTCCTGCTGTTCAGTCTTGTGTTTTACGCATGGGGCGAGCCGGTCTACATTGTGCTGATGCTGTTCACGATCCTCGTGTCCTACACGGGCGGGATCGCCGTGGACGCCATGAAGCGCAGGGGAAGGCCGAAGGGAGCGAAGGCGGCACTGATCGTGTCCTCGGCGGTCAGCCTGTCGCTGCTGGGATTCTTCAAGTACGCAGATTTTGCGATCGGCACGGTCAACAGCATCACGGGCGCGGGGATGGATCTTTTGAAGATTGCGCTGCCGATCGGCATTTCCTTTTATACCTTTCAGACGATGTCATATACGATCGATGTATACCGAGGCGAGGCGGAGGTGCAGAAAAATCTGATCTCGTTCGGAGCATACGTGACGATGTTCCCGCAGCTGATCGCCGGGCCGATCGTCCAGTACAAGACGATCGACGCGCAGCTGCGCAGCAGGCGAGAGACGCTGGAGGAGTTTGCGAAGGGCGTACACCGCTTCATGCTGGGTCTTGGCAAGAAGGTGCTGCTCGCGAACAACGCTGGCGCGCTCTGGGAGACGGTCCAGGCGATGACATGCGCCGAGACGCCGGTGCTGACCGCGTGGCTTGGGCTGGCGGCATACACGTTCCAGATCTATTTTGATTTTTCAGCATATTCGGATATGGCGATCGGCCTGGGCCACATGTTCGGCTTCCGTTTTCTGGAGAATTTCAATTATCCCTACATATCGAAGAGTATCACGGAGTTCTGGCGCAGATGGCATATTTCTCTGGGGACATGGTTCCGGGAGTACGTCTACATACCGCTCGGCGGCAACCGCGTCAATCTGTGGCGGCATGTCCGCAATATCCTGGTGGTCTGGCTGCTGACCGGTATCTGGCACGGGGCAAACTGGAATTTCGCGATCTGGGGCGTTTACTATGGAATTCTTATGCTCGTGGAAAAATTTTTACTCGGAAAGTATCTGGAGAAGCTGCCCTCTGTGTTCCGGCATATTTACTGTATCTTTTTTGTAATGCTTGGGTGGAACCTGTTCGTGCATGACGATATCGGGCAGGGGCTCTCGTTCCTGCGCGCGCTGTTCGGCGGATACGGGCAGGGGATTTTGAACCGCGAGACCATCTATCTGCTGTACAACAATGCGGCGCTGCTTGTTCTGCTCGTGCTGGGGAGCACGCGGCTTCCGAAGAAGGCGGGAGAGCGGATCTGCGCGGCACTTCGCGGACATGAGGATATAGAGACGGCTCTGCGTCTCCTGTTTTACGCGGGAATTTTTCTGCTGTCCGTGGCGTGGCTCGTGGACGCGACGTTCAATCCATTTTTATACTTTCGTTTTTAAGAGAGCCATGCAAAGTTGGCAGAGGAGCATCATGACAAAACGACAATCCATCAACACAATCATTTTATTCTGCATCCTGATCTTCGGCTTTACGGCCGCGACGCTATTGAAGCCGGAGACGAGGCACTCCGAGTCCGAGAACCGCGATCTGGCGACGATGCCGAAACTCAGCGCGAAGACGTTGCTGAGTGGGGAGTTCGAGTCAGACTACGAGACGTATCTGACGGATCAATTCTTCCTGAGGGATGGCTGGATCGGCTTGAAGACCGCGGTGGAGAGGCTGCTGCAAAAGAGTGAGAGCAAGGACATCTATTTTGCGGACGATGATTATCTGATCGAGAAGCACACAGGGACGTTCACCTCGGACACAGCCGCGCTGAATGTCCGCGTGCTGCAGCAGTTTGCGCAGAAGTATGAGGAGCAGTTCGGCAGAGCGCATATGACATTTATGGTCGTGCCGAACGCGGTGGATATTTTAAAGGATAAGCTTCCGTCTTACGCTGCGCCATATGACGAAGAGAACTACCTGACACAGATCGAGGAGGCACTTCCGGAGGGAACATGGTTTGACGCGGGCGCTGTCCTGCGCGGGCATGCGGATGAGGAGATCTACTACCGGACCGACCACCACTGGGAGACATTGGCGGCGTTCTATGTGTATCAGGAATGGGCGAGAAGGCAGGGCTACACAGTGCCGGCGGAAGAGGATTTTGACATTGAGACGGTGACGGAGGAGTTTGAGGGGACGGTGCAGTCAAAGCTCGGCATCGAGACGAAGCCGGATTCGATTGAGCTGTATCTGCCGAAGGACGATCCGTTCTACACGGTGGAGAAGGATGGATCAGAGCCGTCGTATCGCGTCTATGATTATTCGGCTCTGGACACGAAGAGCAAGTACAACGTTTTCTTCGGAGGCAATTATGCGCTGGCGAAGATTTGTACACGGGCGAATACCGGGCGGAAGATCCTTGTGATTAAGGATTCCTACGCACACTGCTTTGTGCCGTTTTTGATCCCGGAATTTGACGAGATCGACATGCTCGACATCCGCTATTACAACCAGAAGCTCAGCGATCTGATCGAGGAGAGCGGGTATACGGATCTGCTGTTTTTGTACAACGCTGCCGGTTTCGCGGAGGATACGGCATTGGGCAGGATCGCATATTGATGGCTACTCGCTGTTGACTCAGTCATTATTTTAGATAAACTGAGATATATTGGCATTTCTATTTACACGAAGATGTAATAAAAAAACTTGATCTTTCATAAGAGCAATCGCAGAGGAGGAAGACCAATGAGCTACGCAGACCACATTTTTATCGACATGTGCAAGGACATATTGGAGAACGGCGTGAGCACGGAGGGCGAGAAGGTTCGTCCGAAGTGGGAGGACGGATCGTACGCATACACGATCAAGCGCTTCGGCGTCGTGAACCGTTACGATCTGCGAAAGGAGTTTCCGGCGCTGACGCTGCGCAGGACGGGACTGAAGAACGCCTTTGACGAGCTGCTGTGGATCTGGCAGCGCAAGTCGAACAATGTCCACGATCTCGGCAGCCATATCTGGGACAGCTGGGCAGACGAGAGCGGCAGCATCGGCAAGGCCTACGGCTATCAGCTTGGGGTGAAGCACCAGTACCGTGAGGGTATGATGGATCAGGTGGACCGTGTGCTCTACGATCTGAAGAACAATCCTTACAGCCGCCGTATCATGACGAACATCTACGTTCACGCGGATCTGCATGAGATGCATCTCTATCCCTGCGCCTACAGCATGACGTTCAATGTGACGAAGGAGAAGGACAGCGATAAGCTGACGCTGAACGCGATCCTCAACCAGCGCTCACAGGATGTCCTGACTGCGAACAACTGGAATGTGGCGCAGTACGCGCTGCTTGTGCATATGATGGCACAGTCTTGCGGGATGCAGGTCGGCGAGCTCGTGCATGTCATTGCAGATGCGCATATCTACGACCGCCATGTGCCGCTCGTGCAGGAGCTGATCACGCGCGAGACCTATCCGGCGCCGAAGGTGTGGCTCAGCCCGGATGTGACGGATTTCTACGCGTTCACGGTGGACGATCTGCACGTCGAGAATTACGTGACCGGTCCGCAGATCAAAAATATTCCGGTGGCAGTGTGACGCGACATTTGCGGAATACCGAAAAGAAACGGGACGAAACAAGAGTGAGAGGGGAAAGCTGTCATGAATATTATCGTAGCAGTAGATAGAAACTGGGGAATCGGCTGCAACAACAAGCTGCTGGTCAGCATCCCGGCGGACATGAAATTCTTCCGGGAGACGACGACCGGAAAGATCGTGGTGATGGGGCGTAGGACGCTCGAGAGCTTTCCGAACGGACTGCCGCTCAAGAACCGCACGAACATTGTGCTCACGAAAAATAAAGATTACCATGTCAAGGATGCAGTTGTACTCCACACGGTGGAAGAGGTATTGGAAGAGCTGAAGAAATACGATTCCGAGGATGTCTACGTAATTGGAGGCGCGAGCGTTTACCGCCAGTTCCTGCCGTACTGTGATGTGGCGCACGTGACGAAAATTGATCACGCCTATCAGGCGGACACTTATTTCCCGAACCTTGACGAGATGGAAGAGTGGGTCGTCACCGCCGACAGCGATGAGCAGACCTACTTCGACCTGGAGTATACTTTTGTAAAGTATGAGCGTCGGAACTAAGTGGCGCGGCGATTCGTTTGGATTGAACGAACGCCGCGCCTCACTGCTTAACGGGATCAGTTCTTTTTCATTTCATGTGTCGCCGTGGGATCTTTCGCTGCTGCGGTTTCCTGTGTCGCGACGATATCAGCCGCCGCTACCACCTGTTGTGCCGCTGCCGCCTCCTTCGATTCCGCGACGCTGCGTGTCACGGCGTTCTTTGCCAGATAGGAGGCGTAGGTTTCCTGCTCGGCAGCCGCGGCTTTCTCGAGCTCCTCGTCGGCCTCGAAGCCGTCGTCGATCATCTCGATCATGATCTGCGCAAAGCGCTCGTCAAACTGCAATCCCTTGCCGTGCTCCAGCTCGCTGCGGATCTTTTCTGTAGAGAGCGGCTTGCGGTAGGTACGCGTGGAATGCATCGCGTCGTAGGAGTCCGCGACGGCTACGATGCGGGCGAAGAGTGGGATATTATCGCCGGCGAGTCCCTCGCAGTAGCCCTTTCCGTCGTAGCGCTCATGGTGATAACGGGCCACCTGCGGGATCCACGGAGACTGCTCCTCGAATCCTTTCAGGATGTTGCCGCCGATCGTCGGATGCCGTTTGATATAAGCGTACTCCTCGTCGGTCAACTTGCCGTCCTTCGTGAGGATCTGATCGGGGATGCCGATCTTGCCGATGTCGTGCAGCAGGGCGCCGTAGGAGAGCTTGTCGAGATCTTCCTTCGACAGACCGTAGCGCCGTCCGATCTCCGTCGCGTAGGCGGCGACGCGGTGCGAATGGCCGACCGTGTATTTATCCTTGGCGTCGATGGTCTGCGCCACGATCTCGACGGTCTGGTCCGTCATCTTCCGGTAGACCTCCCGCTGCTCCGCCGTGCGTTTCCGGAGGATCAGCTGCCGGATCAGGATGACAAGCAGGACGAGCAGGGCCAGGATCAGCAGTCCAAGCAGCGACCAGAGGTACAAAGAGATGTGCTCCAGAAGCTGCGCCTCCTTGTGGATCGGCAGCGTGATCTCCTCGCTTGGCGTGCCGTCCGCGTTGTAGCCCTTCAGGTGGAAGGTGTAATCGCCGCCAGGCAGGTTCGTGTAGTTCACATGGTTGGCGGAGAGGTTCTTTACCTCGATCGGTTCCTCATCGAAGCCCTCCAGATAATATTCCATCGTGCCGCCCTCGATGCCGTAGCTCAAAAGGTCGAGCGTCAGCGTGATCCTCGGCGTGTCGGCGGGCAGATCGATGCGCTTGCTCCCGTAGAAGATCTCGTCGTTCGCCTCGACGCTGCCGACCGCCACCTTCGGCGGGATCGTGTTGTACTGGATATTGTTGATGTCGATGTAGTAAACGCCGTTGCCGGTACAGATCAGGAGCATGCCGTTTTCGAAGTGGTTCCACGAGTTTGCGGTGATGCTGCTGGTCAGGCCGTCTCTGCGCGTCAGGATGCTGTAATCCGGATTGCCGGCAATGTAGTCCTCACGCGAGATCTGAATCAGACCGAACGATTTCATCAGCCAGACGCTGTCCTCGGTGAGTTTGATGTCGAAAACGCTGCCGACGCCCGCGTCGATGTTCTTGATCTGCCGGATGCCGTCGTCCGTCATCAGCGCGACCTCCGAGCCGTTGCTGATCCAGAAGCCGTCCACCTTGTCGTCCCAGACGATGCGCAGGATGACGCCGGACTGAAGTCCGTCGTTTACAGAGATATTTGTCACCTCGTCGGTCTCGGGATCGATCTCATAGATGCCGTTGCCGTCGCTGCCGGCATAGATATGATGATCCTTGCCCTCCGCGATGCAGAGGATCACCTTGTTCTGGACGCCGTCCACATCTGTGTAGGAGCGGAGCACCTTGCCGTCACGGATGACAGAGACTCCGCCGTTGGTCGCGGCGGCGATATCGCCGTTCGAAAGCTCGCAGGCCATGCGGACCTGATCGTGCGCCAGCCCGTCGGCTGAGGTGTAGGAGACATAATCCTCCGTCTTTGCGTCGTAGCAGACCAGACCGTACTCCTTGTAGGTGGAGATCCAGAGACGACCGACAGAATCGCGCATCAGGCTCCGGATACGGATGCCCTTCATCATCTCGGTCAGGTCGTTGTCCACACGGGCGCCGTCGCCATCCATGACCGTCAGACCGTTGTCTGTCGCGATGTAGAGGCAGCCGTCGTAGATCGCGGTGGCGTTCACCGTCTGGTCAATCAGGTCCGCCTCGTAGGCGATATGTAAGAATTTGTTCTTCGTGAGCTTGATCACGCCCTTGCGGGAGGAGGCAAACCAGAGGTTCCCCTCGCTGTCCTCGCACATCTGGCTCATGATCGTGTTGCTCGACATTCCGTTGATCTTGTAGAAGACGTCGTCCGCGTCCAGATAGCCGATGCCGTTGTCCGTGCAGATCCAGAGCTTGCCGTCGCTGTTCTGGTAGACGTCGTTCACGGTCTCGCGGTTGTCCATCGTGAGGAACTCGACCGTCGTGTTCTCCGGCGTGTAATCGTCTCCGCCGGTGCGATGCGTGAGGCGAAGACGCATCAGGTAATTGCTGTCCGTACCGATATAAATGGAGCCGTCCTGCGCCTGGTAGAGTCCGTACGCGAGATTGATCCCGGAGAGATCGCGGTCGAAGAGCACGCGAACCTCGCCGTCAAAGACGACGAACATGCTCCCGGCGCCGGTGCTTCCCCAGATCACGCCGTTTGTGTCGCAGATCAGGTTTTCGATCGTCTCGCCGTCGATCGCCTCGTCGTCGATCAGAGAGAGTGCCATCTTGTCGTCGACAAAGAAAAGACCGTTCGTGGTGCCGATGTAGATTGTGCCATCCGCGCCCTCGGTGATGCTGCGCACGGACAGGGCTCCGGCATCGAGCGGAAGAGGGGCGGCGCCTTCTGTGAGAGAAGAAGGCGACTCGGCGATTTCCGTGATCGCGGAGAACGCCTCGTTCTCAAAAAGATAAATGCCGGCGTCGTTCGTCCCGATCCAGATGCGCTTTTTCGAATCCTGGAAAAGTACGCGGATGCCGGTGCGCGGCGCGTTCTCACGCAGGCTGCTCAGATTCTCAAACTCACGGCCGTTGTAACGGCTTAAGCCCCCGTAGCTTCCGACCCAGATATAGCCGATGTCGTCCTGCATAATGGCGTTGGCCTCGCTCGTGATCATGCCGCTGCTCTCGTCGTAGGTCGTCTCGACGTACTCCATAAGCCCGATTTGACGGACTTCGTTGGACGCCTCCTGTATGGCGTCCTGCACGGTATCCTGCGCGAGCGCCGTGCAGGAAAAGGAGCACAGACCGAGACAGAGACAGCCGAGGGCGATAAGTTTAGAAACGCGTTTTCGCATAAAAATCTCTCCGTTTTGTTATTTTGTCATTGCCTTGGGATGGATATACAGATCCTCGGACGACACCGGATTCACAAGGTGTTGTCATGCGGCTCCCCGTGAGGGGGCATATCATGTGGTACAAACGACAGCTATTATATCATTACCAGTATATGTTTGTAAATCCTTTTTAATAAGAAAAAAGAGAATACGGGACGAAAAGGCCGCATCCGGACGCATGCCCCGTATTCTCTGGTCGTTTGCACGAAAATTGAGTAAGGTCAGTCAGGACTTGCTACCGGAGCTGCGGTACTTCTCCTCACAGTACTGACAGCGGTAGATCTCCTTCTCCTCATCGGCGAGAAAGAAGATGTGATCGATGCCCTGCTCGATTGAAGTAATGCAACGAGGGTTCTTGCAGTGGATGATGTTGACGAGCTTTTTCGGGAGCGAGAGCTCCTTCTTGGAGACGATCTCGCCGTCCTTAATGATGTTGACCGTGATGTTGTGGTCGATGAAGCCCAGCACGTTCAGATCGAGCTGGTCGATCGGACATTCTACTTTGATGATGTCCTTCTTGCCCATCTTGTTGCTGTGCGCATTCTTGATGATCGCCACGCAGCAGTCCATCTTGTCGAGCTTCAGATATTTGTAGAGCTCCATGCTCTTGCCGGCCACGATGTGGTCGAGCACGACGCCCTCGTTCAGCTTTCCTACGTTTAACATATGTTTCCCTCCAATCCGAGCAGTGTGAGGATCAGTGCCATCCGGACATACACGCCGTACTGCGCCTGCTTAAAATAGGCCGCGCGCGGGTCGTCGTCCACCTCGACCGAGATCTCGTTCACGCGCGGCAGCGGGTGCAGGATCATCATGTCGGGGCCGGCAAGCTTCAGCTTCTCCTTGTCTAAAATATAGAAGTCCTTCATGCGGACGTAGTCCTCCTCATTGAAGAAGCGCTCTCTCTGTACGCGCGTCATGTAGAGCAGGTCGAGCTCAGGCAGCGCGTCCTCGAGGCGGACGACTTCCTTGAATTGCTGGTGGTTCCGCCGCAGCACGTCGTCGCGAATATTGTCCGGGATGCGCAGCTCCTCCGGGGAGATTAATACGAAGCTTACGTTCGGGTAGCGGATCAGCGCCTGGATCAGCGAATGAACCGTGCGCCCGAATTTCAGGTCGCCGCACAGGCCGATCGTGAAGTTGCCGAGGCGGCCCTTCAGGGAACGGATCGTCAGCAGGTCGGTCAGCGTCTGCGTCGGGTGCTGATGGCCGCCGTCGCCCGCGTTGATGACCGGGATGCGCGACTTCATGGACGCGATAAGGGGCGCTCCTTCCTTCGGATGGCGCATCGCGCAGATGTCTGCGTAGCAGGAGATGACCCGGATCGTGTCTGCGACGCTCTCGCCCTTGGCTGCGGAGCTTGAATCGGCCGAAGAAAAACCAAGTACGCTGCCCCCTAAATTCAACATTGCGGCCTCAAAACTGAGACGGGTGCGAGTACTTGGTTCGTAAAATAAAGTAGCTAATTTTTTGCCCGAGCAACTGTGTGCGTATTTTTCGGGGTTCTTCTCGATGTCGTTTGCCAGATCAAGCAGCCTGTCCAGCTCCTCGACCGAGAAATCCAAAGGATTCATCAAATGTCTCATAGTATCCTCCTCGCTGTGGTTGAACGGGATTGCCGGAATGATTCCGCAATCTGTTTCCTGCTTTGTATCATAGCCCATCTGCTGTGGAAATTCAAGACGGGAAAACAAAAAAATGGTGGAAAAAGAAAAAATCTGGTTGATTTCTGGACGTATGTATTGTATTCTAATATACGAAAACGAGGAAAACTGACACACAGTTTTCCCGGGTTGCGGAAGTTGTTATATCAACTAAATACAAAACAGGAGGATGAATGAAATGAGCATGAAAAAGATTTCAGCAGTGATCCTTGCAGCAGCGATGGTGCTCGGCACGATGCCGATGGCAGTAAGTGCCAATGTCGAGGAAGAGACCGAGGCTTCGAAGTCCATCAAGGTAGGTATGGTTACTGACTCGGGCGGTGTCAACGACCAGTCTTTCAACCAGTCGGCATGGGAAGGTCTTGAGGCGCTTGCTGAGGAGAACGACGCGATCGAGGTGAACTATCTCGAGAGCGCGACGGATGCGGATTATGCTTCCAATATCCAGACCTTTATCGACGATGGATACGACCTGATCATCTGCGGCGGCTTTATGCTGGCAAGCGCTACGCGCGAGGCTGCCGAGGCAAATCCGGATCAGAAGTTCGCGATCGTCGACGATGCGTCGAACGCGGATCTTCCAAATGTGGCTTGCCTGATGTTCTCTCAGGAGCAGGCTTCCTATCTGGTAGGCGTGGTTGCAGGCATGATGACCAAGACCAAGAAGGTCGGCTATGTGCAGGGCGTGGTTACCGATACGATGAATCTGTTCGGCTACGGCTACATCGCAGGCGTTCATTCCGTAGATCCTGACATCGAGGTTATGCAGTTCAACGTGAACAGCTTCACGGATCCGGCTACGGCTTCCGCAGGCGCGACCGACATGATCACGAACGGTGCGGACATCATCTACCAGGCAGCAGGCGGCTCGGGCGCAGGCGTGATCCAGGCATGTGTGGACAACGGCATCTACGCGATCGGCGTTGACACGGACCAGTCCTATCTGGCTCCGGAGACGATCATTACCTCCGCTATGAAGCGTGTTGACAACGCTGTTATCTCGATCAGCAAGGGCGTGCTTGCGGGCGAGTTCGCAGGCGGCGTGCATCAGTACGGTCTGGAGGACGGCGGCGTGGACATCGCTCCGACGCAGGATCTCCTTCCGGACGATGTGATCGCGGCAGTTGAGGCGGCGAAGGAGTCGATCCTTTCCGGCGACATAGTGGTTCCGACCACAGCGGAAGAGTGCCCGGATTTCGTTCTCGAGTAATTCGGCACAGACGGAGAAGAGGAATGCTTCCGAAACGCGGGCGGGGGACAATGGCCTGAAGGTTTTCGGAATACTTAAAGGGTGAATGATGAGGGGACTGTTGTGAAATAATAATTCTTATTTTGCAGCAGTCCCTTCTTTCAGAACAAGGCTGGAAAGTTCGCGGCAGCCGTAAACCTTGCGGAGAGAACGGGCTTCCGCAGAAAATGAAATATGAGGTGAGAGATTTATGAAGCGAGTTTTGACGCCGGAGATCATTGAGGAGAAGCGCAGGGAGATTTACAACACTCTGATCGATCCCACAAGCTCCCATGAGCAGAAGGTTACCTATCTTGCGCGCCACGCGGAGAATTTTATGACGGTGCTGGACGAGCCAGAGGAGCTGGACGAGCTGATGCGCTGCGATATCGACACGCGCTGCATCTGCAATCTGTTCGAGGGCGACGCGCCTTATCGCCCGAGGTATATCTGCATTGATTTTCCGAAATTCCTGCGCGAGGGCAGCGAATTCTTGCAGCTTGGGCCGGCGAAGGATTTCGATGAGGCGTTGACGAACCTGATGATCATGTACCACAATATCCCGAGCATCACAAATTATCCGGTCTTTATCGGCGATCTCGATGAACTGCTCGAACCGTACATCGAGAACCTGGACGACGAGACGGTAAAGAAAGCGCTGCGCCTGTGGCTGACGATGATCGACCGCACGATCCTCGACTCCTTCTGTCATTCGGACATCGGCCCGAAGGCCAGCCGTTTCGGCTATCTTCTGATGGAGGTGGAGTCGGAGCTTGAGAACGCGGTGCCAAACCTGACGATGCGCGTGAGCAAGGATACGCCGGACGATTTCATCCTGGCGGGAATCAAATGCGCGCTTCACTCGGCGAAGCCGAGCTTTGCGAACGACGAGATGTTCCGCGGCGAGCTGGGGGACGACTACTGCATCGCAAGCTGCTACAACGGACTGCTCAAGGGCGGCGGATCCTACACGCTGAGCCGCCTGATCCTCTCGAATATCGCGAAGAAGGCGGAGAATATCGAGGATTTTAAGACGAACGTGCTGCCGCATGTGTGCGACGTCATGGCGCGCTATATGGACGAGCGGATCCGCTTCCTCGTGGAGGAGAGCGGCTGGTTCCAGAACAGCTTCCTCGCGAGGGAGGGTTTTGTGCAGAGAGATAAATTTACGGCGATGTTCGGGCTGGTTGGCCTGGCGGAGTGCGTGAACCTGCTCCTTGAGAAGGAGGGCTGCACGGAGCGCTTCGGCCACAGCGACAGGGCGAACCAGCTCGGCGTGGAGATCATGGATATCATCGACAATTTCAACAAGAACCATTTCAATCCTTACTGTGAGGCGACGGATCACCATTTCCTGCTTCACGCTCAGGTCGGGATTGAGTCGGATCATGACTGCTCGCCGGGGACGCGCATTCCGATCGGGGAAGAGCCGGACGAGCTGGTCGACCATCTGAAGTGCATCAATCTGTTTCATAAATATTTCCCGTCAGGCACCGGCGATATCTTCCCGGTAGATCTGACGGTACATAAAAATCCGCAGTATGTGCTTGATATCATCCGAGGAAGCCTCGGCATGGATATCCGTTATCTGTCCTTCTACGCGAGCGACAGCGACGTCATCCGCGTGACCGGATATCTGGTGAAGCGCAGCGAGATGGAGAAGCTGGACGCGGGACAGAACGTGCGGCAGAACACGACAGGTCTCGGACTGGGCGCGGCGAAGAACTGCAAGATTCTGGACCGCCGCATTCGCTGAGGTCCGGCGAGGAGCTTGCTGGATATCAGACCGCTGCACCCGCTGAGATCCGGCGATGCAGAAAGCATATGAAAGAAGAAAACCACACCCGGCGTATGGTGGAGAGGCAGATATGGCGAAGGCGACGGTAAACAAGATCATTTCATTCAGCTGCGTAGACGGGCCTGGCAATCGCAGCGCCGTGTTTCTGCAGGGCTGCGGTTTCGACTGCCGGTATTGCCACAACCCGGAGACGATCCACGCCTGCATTCACTGTGGCGAGTGCGTGAAGTATTGCAAGCCGGGCGCGTTGACGCTGGTGGAGGAATGTGACCAGACACAGACGGATGCAGAGACAGATATCGGACACAAAGCTGCTGATCGCGGGACAGGCAGAAAGCGTGTACACTACGACATTGCGAAGTGCGTGTTTTGCGATGAGTGCTTCCGCCATTGTCCGCACGGGGCCTCCGCCCGGACAAGGGAGCTGACGGCGGAGCAGGTCATGCAGGAGGTCCGCCGCAATCTGCCGTTTATCCGGGGGATCACGGTATCCGGCGGGGAGTGTACGCTGTGGCGGGACTTCCTCCTGGAGCTTTTAAGTCTCGCGAAGGCCGAGGGGCTCGGCACGCTGCTCGATTCAAACGGGAGCTATGAGTTTTCGAAGGATTCAAAGCTGATGTCTGTGACGGACGGCGTCATGCTGGACGTCAAGGCCTGGAGCCGGGAGGATCATCTTCGCGTCACGGGGCGCGACAATGCCTGCGTGCTCTGGAATCTGGAATGGCTGGCCCGCGAAAGAAAGCTCACGGAGGTGCGCACAGTCGTCGTGCCTGAGCTGTTTGACTGCCGGCAGACGGTGCGGGAGGTAAGCGCCTTGCTTGCGAAGCTTGGCTGTCTGGATGCGAGGTACAAGATCATCCGCTACCGCCCGATGGGCGTGCGGGAGCAATACAAGAGTCTGACACCCCCGATGGAGGATCTTCTCCAAGAGCTGGCCGGCATCGCGGCCGGGTACGGGCTGAGGGATGTGATTGTGATATGAAAAGGCTCTGAGACTCAGCTGGCCGGATTATAGGAAAACGACTGACTGCAGTCAATATCAGGGACAACGTGTTAAAAAATATTTGTTATATAGGAAATTCAGGATAAGGGAGGGATAAATTTGGCGGAACAACATGTGGATCTGAACACCAAGGTGATCGAGATGCGCAATATTGTCAAGAAGTTCGGCGACTTCACGGCGAACGACGGCATCAACCTCACGGTCCACAAGGGTGAAATCCACGCGATCCTGGGAGAAAACGGCGCGGGCAAGTCTACGCTGATGAATCAGCTGTACGGACTCTACAGGCCCACGTCCGGGGAGATCCTGGTGAACGGGAAACAGATCGAAATGAACAATCCGAGGGATGCGATCGCGGCCGGGATCGGCATGGTCCATCAGCACTTCATGCTGGTGCAGCCGTTCACCGTGACGGAGAACATCGTGCTCGGAACGGAGACGGTGAAGGGTGTGAAGCTGGATATGGCGACGGCCCGCAAAAATGTGCAGGAGATCTCGGAGCGCTACGGGCTCTCGATCGATCCGGACGCGAAGATCGAGGATATCTCGGTGGGCATGCAGCAGAGGGTGGAGATCCTCAAGGCGCTGTACCGCGGCGCGGATATTCTGATCCTGGACGAGCCGACAGCATCGCTGACGCCGCAGGAGATCGTGGAGCTGATCGGGATCATGCACAACCTGACCGCGGACGGGAAGAGTATCATCCTGATCACGCATAAATTGAAGGAGATCAAGGAGTCCGCGGACTACTGCACGATCATCCGGCTCGGGAGATACATCAATACGGTGAAGGTATCGGACGTCACGCAGGATGAGCTCGCAAGCATGATGGTGGGCCGTCAGGTCACGTTCGTGGTGGACAAGCCGGAGCAGAAGCCGGGGGACGTTGTCCTGGAGGTGAAGGATCTGCACGGTGTGGATTACCGCGAGGTTGAGATCCTGAAGGGCCTGAACCTCACGGTCCGCAAGGGCGAGATCGTGGGCATCGCGGGCATCGACGGCAACGGGCAGACGGAGCTGGTCGAGATCATCACCGGGCTGCGCAAGGCGTCCGGCGGGTCGATCACGGTAAACGGGGTGGATATCTACAACAAGCCTCCGCGTTTCGGCTTTGTCAACGGCGTGTCGAGCATACCGGCCGACCGCCAGAAGCACGGTCTGGTGCTCGATTTCTCGGTGGAAGAAAATATGGTCCTGCAGAACTACAAGGAGCCGCGCTTCGCAAACGGCATCCTGATCAACCGCGGCGCGATCCGCGAGTTCGCGTCAAAGGCGATCGAGAAGTACGACATCCGCCCGGCGCACTGCGAGGAGCGGCCGGCGGGGACGCTCTCGGGCGGCAACCAGCAGAAGGTTATCATCGCGCGCGAGGTGGAGAACGACAAGGATCTCCTGATCGCGGTGAACCCGACGCGCGGCCTGGACGTGGGCGCGATCGAGTTCGTGCACAAATACATCGTGGAGCAGCGCAACAAGGGCAAGGCCGTGCTGCTGGTATCCTTCGAGCTGGACGAGATCATGAGCCTTTCCGACCGGATCGACGTCATCTACAATGGAAAGATCGTCAGCGAGGTGGCCGGTAAGGACGCGGACGAAAATGAACTCGGACTGATGATGGCAGGAGGTGGAACACATGGATAAAAAGAGAACCCTGATCGATGTGATCGCGGACAGCAGGCTTATTCATACGATCCTGTCGATCATCATCGGATTTCTGGTAGGAGCCATTTTCCTGGCTGTCATGAAGATCCCGGTGGGAGAAGCGTACGGGATGCTCTTCAAGAGTATATTTTCTAACACGAAAAATTTAAGCTATTGCATCGTTTACGGGACGCCGTACATCGTGGTAGGTCTGTCGGTAGCGTTTTCCTTCCGGACCGGCGTGTTCAACATCGGTGCGGAAGGGCAGTTTGTGATGGGCTCCCTGGCGGCCTGTGTGGTCGGTATCCTTTGCGGCTCGCTGCCGAAGATCCTGCTGATCCCGCTGTGCTTCCTGGCCGCGGCAGTGGCAGGCGCCATCTGGGGCGTGATCGTAGGCTTCCTGAAGAACAAGTGGGGCATCAATGAGGTGCTCTCCATGATCATGTTCAACTGGATCGCGTTTTATCTGAGCAACTTTATCGCGGACTTTCCGGCGATCCACAACGAGGGCACTGCGGAGGCGACGCGCACGGTTTCTGACAATGCGAGGACGCTTCTTCCTGCCGGGCTGATCGAGAAATTCAATCTGTGCCCGACGGCAAACTGGGGAATCCTGGTGGCGGTCATCCTGACGGTAGTCGTCTATTTCGTCATCGAGAAGACGACGCTTGGCTATGAACTGAAGGCGGTTGGCTTCAACAAATCCGCTGCGGAATACGGCGGGATCAGCGTGAACCGTTCGATCCTCACGGCGCTCGCGATTTCCGGCGCACTGGCCGGACTCGGCGGAGCCCTTCAGCTTCTGGGCATGGGCGGCCGCATCAGCATCTTTACCTCTCAAGAGGGCTTCGGTTTCGCGGGTATTGTCGTGGCGCTGATCGGTGTTTCACAGCCGTTCGGCGTGCTGCTGGCAGGTCTGTTTTACGGGGCGTTGACCTACGGCGGCGGTAAGCTGAACCTTGTGAAGGCGCCGACGCAGGTGGTGGATATCATCGTCGGGACCGTCGTGTTCTTCATCGCGATTTCCAGTATCTTCGGCGCGATCCGGTATTTGAAGAAGAGCCCACAGAAAGGAGGCAGCAAATCATGACTGCGATCATCAATGAATTAGGAGTTATCCTTTACGCAACCTTGCTCTACACGCCTCCGCTTTTGTTCGCAGCGCTCGGCTCCTGTTTCTCCGAGGTATCCGGTGTGGTAAACATCGGTATGGAGGGCATGATGACGGCCGGGGCGTTTTCGGGCTGTGTGGTCGCCCATTTTACGGGGAATCCCTGGATCGGCTTTCTGTGCGGCGGACTTGCCGGAGCGCTGTTCGGGATGCTTCATGCGCTGGCAACGGTCCGGCTGGGCGCGGACCAGACGATCTCAGGCACGGCGATCAATTTCCTCGCGCCCGGCGTCGCGGTCATGATGGCAAAAGCGCTGTTCAATTCGACCGACACGATACCGCTGATGCCGGCCGCCAAGATCCCGCTGCTGTTTAAGGGAGCGTTTGACACGACCACGGTGTTTGGCACTTTTTTGAAGAATGTATTCACGAACTATGCCACGACGTATCTGGTATTTATTGCTGTCATCGTGGTCTGGTTTATCTTTTATAAGACCCGTTTTGGCCTGCGCATGCGCGCGTGCGGCGAGCACCCGCAGGCTTGTGAGACGCTCGGCATCAACGTGCTGCGCACCAGGTTCCTTTGCGTGACGATTTCGGGCTTTATGGCAGGCTTAGGCGGCGCCTGCGTGACGATGGCGATCACGAACCAGTTTCGCCCGATCTCGATCGTGGGACAGGGCTTCATCGCGATCGCAGCCGTGATCTTCGGAAAATTCCGCCCGCAGGGCGCGATGCTCGGCTGTCTGTTGTTCGGCTTCTGCACCGGGCTGAAGGTGGTGCTCGGTAATTCCAACATCGTCTCGGCGCAGCTGATCTCGATGATCCCTTACGTCGTGACGGTCATCGTGCTGATCCTGTTCGTGGGTAAGTCCCATGTGCCGGCGGCCAACGGAAAGCCGTTCGTGAAGTCAAAATAAGTTTTTCTTTTAAAGAGAGTAGGGCTGTGGTATAATCGTAAAAAATTGTGCCGCAGCTCTGTTTTTGCGGCGGTGGAGAAATGGCAATTCAAAGGAGGGTGAAACTATGGCGTATAAAGAGAAAAAAAGGTGGGCATTTTTGGGCCTGCCGCTGACTTTCACGACTTACACGATCGCGGATGAGATCATTACGGTAAACTCCGGTTTTCTGAAAAGGGTCGAGAATGACTGCTACATGTATAAGGTGGTCGACGTGCGGCTGGAGGTGGGTCTGCTTGAACGTATCTTCGGGCTTGGAACCGTCCATTGCTTCAGCGGCGATATGACGAATCCGGATATGCGGCTGCTGCATATCAAACACGCGAAGGAGATCAAAAACTATATCCTCAAGCAGTCCGAGGAAGAACGTCTGAAAAGAAAGACGCTCAATATGCAGAGCCTCGACGGGAATCCGGACGTCGCGCAGGTGGACAGCTGCGATCTGTAGGCTGATATCTGCGGATGAAGCGAACGGATAGAAACATGCGAGGGTGAGGAAAAGCAAATGGGTGATTATGCAAATTATGACGTCCATACATTCCTGAACGCGGCCGGCGTGGTCCTTTTCACTTTCCTGGTGTATCTCGCGGTGTATTTTTTCTATAAATGGAAAAATCACAGGAACATGATGTGGAAGATCCGCCGGGAATGGGGACAGCCTCCGGAGCAGGAGTATGGGCTTGCGGAGTTTGAGAACATCAGCCGTTATTATGCCAACCGCAAGACGGACGAGTTCCAGATCGATGATATTACCTGGAATGACCTGGACATGGACCGTGTGTTTTTGTGCCTGAATCATACGCGCTCGTTTCTTGGCGAGAGCTACCTGTATTACCAGCTGCGCACCCCACAGATGAAGAAGGAGCCGCTTGAGAAATTCGAGCGGCTTGTCCTTTGGTTTCAGGAACACACGCCGGAGCGCGAGGAGATGGAGTATTTCTTCTCGCGGCTTGGCAGAAGCGGGAAAAGCTCGGTCTTTGACTACGTCTACAATCTGGCGTCAGTAGAGCATGGCAGCCCGATGATCCATTACGCGATGATCGCGCTGCTTCTCGCCTCGGTCGGGGTGCTTCTCGTGGCACCGCAGCCGGGGATCCTCCTGCTGCTTTTGTCTCTGATACTCAGTATATGGACCTATGAGAAATACAAGCGTCCGATTGCCCCGTACATCACATCCTGTATCGCTCTGGAGAAGATTCTGCGCGCGGCGGAGGAGATCGTGAAGTATGACGTGCCGGGGCTTCAAAAGGACGAGATCAAAGCCTATGTCGGTGAGTTCGGCAAGCTGCGCCGGAATATGTGGATGCTGCTTGCGGGCGAGGGCACGGGACTCGAGAGCTTTCTGTTCGTCTATCTGAACAATCTGTTCCACATTGATCTGATCCAGTTTCACGCGGTGGTGAAGGAGATCGCGAAAAAGCTTTCCGGATTTGAGTTTCTGGTGGAGGAGATGGGGCGGGTGGAATCCGCGATTGCGGTCGCGTCGACCCGTGTGCTGTATCCGGAGCATACGGTTCCTCTGCTGCATGAGGAGGGCGAGATCCGTTTCCGCGCGGTGGACATGTATCATCCCCTGATCGCTGAACCGGTCGCGAACTCGATCAATACAGAGGAATGTGTCCTGCTGACGGGCTCCAATGCTTCCGGTAAGTCCACGTTTCTGAAGACCGCGGCGCTGCAGGCGCTTCTTGCGCAGACGATCCACACGGCGTTCGCGAAGGAATATGAGGGACGGTTTTTCCGTGTGTTTACCTCGATGGCGCTGCGCGATGACATCATGAGCGAGGAGAGCTACTATATGGTTGAGATCCGCTCACTCAAGCGGATCCTGGACACTGCCGGAGAGGAGCCGCCGGTATTCTGCTGTGTGGATGAGGTGCTGCGCGGCACGAACACGGTCGAGCGTGTCTCGGCCTCGTCGCAGATCCTGAAATGGATGGCCGGGAAGAAGCTGCTGTGCATGGCGGCGACGCACGACATTGAGCTGACCTGGATCCTCGAGGATATTTATCGGAACTTTCATTTTGAGGAGGAGGTCACGGACGACGAGATTCGCTTCGATTACTGCTTGCGCGAGGGAAGGGCGATGACCCGCAACGCAATCCGCCTGCTTGCCCTGATGGGCTTCGATGAGGGCATCATCCGCGACGCCAATCAGATGGCGGAGCGACTTGGCGCCGACAAACGGATCTAGCGTCGTTCATTTTGACCGGCTATTTTCGGAAGCTATTTTCGAGAGAAATCGCGATACAAAAAGATTGCTATTCCCCAAATTATCTGATAAAATTGAAAATAATACAAACAGTTACCGGAAACCATGGTTTTTCAGGAGAAAGAGGATGAAAATGAAGAAGCTAGGATACGCATTGATTGCTGGAATGATTCTGACAGGCATTTTTCCCGGCACGGCGGCTGCGGAGGAAGGCAGAGAGAAGCACGAACCGATCACGATCACGTACAGTTCCGGGATCGACGCGCTGGAGACTTTGGTTCAGGAGAGCTATCCGGAAATTGACCTGGAGGTGTATCCCTATACTGGCAGAAACTGGTCGCGTTTCACCTGCGATCAGATGATCACCGGAGAGATGCCGGACATCTATAACACGACGCTTGCCTGGCTCAACTATCCGGAGGAGATGAAAGCACATCTTCTGGATCTTTCCAGCTATGCATTCACGGATCTGTACGATCCGAACCTGCTCGCCCAGCAGGAGGTGGACGGAGGTCTTTACCTGCTCCCGGGAAACTACTATGTGTATTCTCTGGCCTACAACGCGACGCTCTTTGAAGAACACGGCTGGGAGGTGCCGGAGAGCTTTGAGGAGCTTGAGGCGCTGGCGCCCGAGATCGAGGCGGCCGACGTGGATCTCGCGGCGACCAACACCGACTCGGCGGGACAGGGCTTCCAGTACATGTGCAACCTCGCGGATACGATCGATCTCACTTCGCTGAAGGGCGTCAAGTGGCAGAGGGATTTTCTGAGCGGAAACGCGACGGCCGAGGAGGGCTTCGGCGAGGCGATGGACTATATGCAGAAGTGGATCGACCTCGGGATGCTGGAGGGCAGCGAGGCGAGGGGCGGACGGCGCGGCTTCGAAGTCTTTTCCGAGGGAAACACGGCGTTCATGGTCGGCGGCGTGGACCGCTGGACCCAGAACGAGGACGGGACGGGGGACGTCTATGAGCCGATGCCCTACCTTTCCATGGACGGAACGAACAACATGTACATCACGATGATGTCGAAGAACTTCGGCCTGAGCGCGAAGCTTGCCGAGCCCGGGAACGAGCAGAAGCTGGAGGACGCGCTGCATGTCATGGAGGTTCTGTCCACGTTTGAAGGGCAGAACACGTTCAACAATTATAACAGCAGCAGTATTTCCTCTCTGCGCGGGTGGACGATCGATGAGAATAATCCGCTTGCTCCCTGTATGGAGCTTCTGCAGGCGGGGCAGTCGGCGCCGCTTCTTTACACAGGCTGGGAAGGCTTCCTTGCCGAGGTCGGGGGAAAGGTTCTGGATTATCTCAACGGGAAATGTACCGGGGACGACGTTCTCGCCCTCACAGACGAGCTCTGCGCGAAATTTCTTGAAAACGGCGCGTACTCTTACTCAGAGGTCGACCGGAGCTACAGCGGAGAGGAGACGGCGATGCTGACAGGCAGGATCTTCGGCGACGCTGTCGGGGCGGACTGCGCGCTGATCTCCGTCGACAGGCTTCAGGCAGACGGAAGAATCCAGGACGGCGCCGGGATCTGTGGCTATATGATGCCGCTTCCGCTGACGGACGAGAGGATCGTGTCTGTGATCCCGACCGGCTGGAACGGCACGATCCAGACCGTGACGCTGAGCGGAAAGCAGATCAATGAATATAAAGAAAAAGGATATGTAGTGGAGAAAGACGGCGAGACCGCCGTATTCCCTTATGTGCTTGTCACGAAGGGCGGCGCGGCTTTGGAGGACGACACGGAATACACCGTGGTGGTCTGCGGCGCGGACGAGGAGATGAGCGCTGCGGGAAACATTACGGATTCCGGCGTCGTCGGGCTGCAGGCGTTTAAGGACTTTTTTGAAGACCGCGGAAATCCGCCGATGTCCGAGGAGCTGCTGAACTGGGACTGAGCGGATTGAAAGCGATAACACAGACGGAGTATACATAGATGGAGCGGAAAAAAAGGAGAAAGCTGAATATTGCGCTGGGAATCGTGAGCGCGCTTCTGCTGGCAGTCTTGTTCGGCCTGCTGATGGTCCGCTTTGTCCGCACGCGCCTGAGTTCAATGGTTTATGAGGAGCGGATGCATCAGCTCTCTGAGATCACGGCGCAGATCTTCGACGGGACGGAATGGAAGATCAGCCAGTACTGGGACGACGCGGCCGAGATCATGGATCGTTTCCTTGACGAGAGTCTGCCGACCGTGGACAGTGCGATCTCTTTCCTGCAAAGGGAAGACAGACTGCGCCGTTTTGAGGAGGAAAAGGTGAACGCGATCCTGATCGACGAGGACGGGAGACCATACACAAGCGCCGGAATGGGCGGGATATTGAGCAATGTGGAGCCGCTCATCGACTGTGAGGAGCAGGTGAGCTTTATCAACGACGACAAGACAAAGCCGCAGAACGACGCGATGTTTATCTACCAGCTGAATACACCGATCGCGCTCACGGCCGGAAATGCCCGGAAGACGATCCTCTTCGCGGGGATCAGTGTGCCGATGGATACGATCGGCAGGCTGTTCCGGAGTTCTTCCTATTCCGGGAACAACAGTACTTATATCCTGAGTAAGGATGGCTCCAAGCTCTTTGTGGATGATACGGATTCCGAGGATATCGTCGAGGGATACAATGTATACAACGTGTTCCGAAAGCTCTCCGAAGAACAGGGGCTGGACTTCGAGGCGGTCCTCGACAATCTGAACGAGGCCGGGCTGACGCTGTCGCACATCGAAGTAGACAGGCGGGACTGCTTTTACGCGATCCGGCAGATGGACCACATCGACTGGGTCGTCATGTACATCAATCCGGGGGATCAGGTCGCGCAGGGCACGGTGGCGGTGGTAAGTTCTGTGATCCGTATGGCAGGGATCTCGGCGACGCTTCTCTTTTTCGCGCTTGCGCTTGTGCTGCTTTTCGCGGGCAGGGCGAACCGCTCCCTTGCCGAGCTGCGGGCAGAGAAGAAATCGCGGGAGGAGCTGCATGAGCTGAACGGACAGCTCACGCAGGCGAAGCAGGCCGCCGAGGACGCCTACCTCGCGGCGCAGTACGCGAACCAGGCGAAGACGACGTTTCTGAACAATATGTCCCACGACATACGTACGCCGATGAACGCGATCATCGGCTTTACCTCGCTTGCGGTCACGCATCTTGACGACAGGGAGACCGTCCGGGATTATCTGGGAAAGATCATGGTTTCCAGCGAGCATCTGCTCTCGCTGATCAACGATGTGCTCGACATGAGCCGCATCGAGAGCGGAAAGGTGCGGATCGAGGAGAAGGAGTGCTTCCTGCCTTCGATCATCCACGACCTCAGAAACATTCTTCAGACCGATATCAAGGCGAAGCGTCTTGACTTTTATATTGACACGGTGGATGTGGAGCATGAGGGCATTATCTGCGACAAGCTGCGGCTGAACCAGGTGCTGCTCAACATTATGTCCAACGCGATGAAGTTCACAAAGCCCGGCGGGACGGTCGGACTGCGCGTCGTCGAGAAGCCGAATGCGCCGGAGGGATTCGCAGATTACGACTTTGTCATCAAGGATACCGGCATCGGCATGAGCGAGGAGTTCCGGCAAAAGATCTTCGAACCGTTCACCCGTGAGGAAAACTCGACGGTCAGCGGGATCCAGGGTACCGGGCTTGGCATGGCGATTACGAAGAACATTGTCGACATGATGAACGGTACGATCACGGTGAAGAGCAAGCTGGGCGAGGGCTCCGAGTTTACGGTCTCACTGCGGTTCCGCACGACGGAGCAGAAGCAGAAGATTACGGTGATCAAGGATCTGGAGGGCTTCCGGGCGCTCATCGCGGACGACAGCATGGACAGCTGTACCAGCGTGGAAAAGATGCTGCGGATCATCGGCATGCGCCCTGAGTGGACAACCTCCGGGAAAGAGGCGGTCTACCGGGCGAAATACGCGACGGAGCAGAACGATCCGTTCAGGGTGTATATCATCGACTGGCTGATGCCGGATATGAACGGCGTGGAGGTCGTGCGCAGGATCCGAGGGGAGATCGGTGATCAGGTGCCGATCATCATTCTCACGGCTTACGACTGGAGCGAGATCGAGAAGGAAGCGAGGGAGGCGGGCGTCACCGCGTTTTGCGCGAAGCCGCTGTTCCTGTCTGAGCTTTACAGTATTCTGCAGAACGCCGGGGGTATTGCCGGCGCGGAGGTTGAGCAGGAGATTGATCCGGATGAATTCAAGGGGAAGCGCGTGCTGCTGGTCGACGATGTGGAGCTGAACCGGGAGATCGCCGTCGCGATCCTGGAGGAGGCGGGACTTGAGGTCGAGACCGCGGAAAACGGAAAGGAAGCGGTTGAGTTTATCCGAAAGATGAAGCCGGGTTATGTCGATCTTGTACTGATGGATATCATGATGCCGATCATGGACGGCTATCAGGCGGCGCGGGAGATCCGGAAAATGGACGATCCGGCCTATTCCCAGATTCCGATCATTGCGATGACGGCGAACGCATTTGAGGAGGACCGGCAGGCGGCGCTCGACGCGGGCATGAACGACCATCTCGCGAAGCCGTTCCAGATCGAGCAGCTCTACCAGATGATGCGGACGTATCTATGAGGATGTGGCAAGATATTGGCGGCAGGGCATCTTAGGATGTCTGGGCCGCCTTTTCGTAAAACAGTCCGGTCAAAAACCACAGCGGCGCGTAGTCGAGCCGGATCACTCCGTTCACGTGATACGGGGAATCGCTGTAGTCCCAGGGACAGCAGCCGCGCTTTTTCAGATAAGTGCCGGTGCTGTATTCCACGGCGTAGATGCCGAGCATATAGACGAGTCCGCGCGTGACGGCGCCGAAGCGCTTGAGGTGAGCGGAGAGCGGGCCGATCACCGAGGCCATGCCGTAGATCGGGAACATGCGTAGGGACGAAGTGCCCGTCAGCTTCGGATCATGGCTTGCGAGAGAGTGCAGGCCGGTCCAGAGCACCTCGATGCACCAGCCGTACATACCGCAGCGGATAAATTTTGATCTCATAAAGAACCCCCTTCATAAGCAGACAGCTGTTGGCAGAACAATTCTGATATTCTCCACATCACTATAGCATTTCCAGACATGATTATTTCTATGTGTTGATTCCCGTGTGACGCATATGAAGTAAATAGATATGCAGCTAATATGAGTTGGCATGGCAGGGCAAATTTTTTACTTGCAATATATATGTGATATGCTATAATAGCCTAAATAAATAATAGCGAAGTAGGAATTTGTGCGTTAAGTTGTCAGCGGCTGGGGAGTCGCCCTGAACCGAAAAGCCCGTCGGAAGATTGGGTTTGCGATACATTTTCCGCACCCGTTGCTACAGTATGAGGATGCCTCATAATGTGGAGGGAATATTATTTATTAACTCATTCACTTATCTCACATTGTGGAGGTGTTTTGTTATGCAGAAAAACAAAAAGACAATCTGGGACACTCGTACACTGGTTTTCCTTGGATTCCTGGTCGCGCTTCAGATCGTGCTGGCGCGCTTGATCGTGATCGATCTCGGAGGTTCCTACCGCATCACGATCGGCAGCGTGTGCACGGTGCTGGCGGGACTTTGGTTCGGGCCTCTGGGCGGCGGCGTCTGCGGCATGGTGGCGGATCTGCTCGGCTGCCTGTTAAAGGGCTACGCAGTCAATCCGCTGATCACGGTGGCGGCGATGCTCTGGGGCATCGTACCGGCGCTGTTCCGTCCGCTGATAACAGGCACGCGCACGCGCAAGATCGTGTTCATCTGCATCGCGACGGTGATCACGTCCGTGCTGTCCACGCTGGTCTTCACGACGGCCGGGCTGGTGCTGATGAACGGTTTCAGCTTCTACGCGATCATGCCGGGGCGTGTCGCGCAGTGGGCGCTGATGACGCCGGTCTATTGTGTGCTGACCAGTCTTCTGTATCTGAGTCCGGTGACGCATCTGGTGCTCAGCGCGACGGCGCAGCAGGTGAAGGATACGGCGAAAGCATGAATATTTCTGCTCTGTAGATTCCCCACGGAGCACAAGGGCGGGGCGCTGCGGTGAGCGGCGCTCCGTTTTACTGTTAGGAGGGATTATGAATTACAAAGAAGCGAGAGCATTCATCGACCGTGTGGCGGTGAAGGGCAATGAACTCGGTCTGGAGACGATCACGAACCTGCTGGAGCTGCTCGGCAATCCGCAGGACGAACTGAAATTCATTCATATCGCAGGGACGAACGGGAAGGGTTCTGTGCTGGCCTATCTCTACACGGTGCTGCAGGAGGCGGGATATACGGTCGGGCGGTACATCTCGCCGACGCTGTTTTCGTACCGGGAAAGGATACAGGTGGAAACAGAATACATAAGTCGGGAAGATTTTGCAGAGTGTGCATCGATGGCTGCCACGGCGTACGGGGAGATGGAACGCCGTAGGATGAAGCTTCCGACCGTCTTTGAAGTGGAGACGGCAATTTCGCTGCTTTATTTTAAAAAGAGGACCTGCGATCTGGTGCTTCTGGAGGTCGGCATGGGCGGAAGGCTGGACGCGACGAACATCATCCGTACTCCCGTGCTTACAGTGCTTGCCTCGATCAGTATGGATCACATGGAATTTCTCGGGGATACGTTGGCCGAGATCGCGTGGAACAAAGCCGGAATTCTGAAGCCGGGCGTCCCGGTGGCGTCGGCGCGGCAGCTGCCGGAGGCGGAGCAGGTGATCCGGGAGGAAGCGGCCAAAAAGGGTTGCCCATGCACATTTGTGCGGCCGGAGGAGATCACCGATGTGCGGGAAAATATTTTTGGCTGTTTCTCGGAACAGAGCGGGACAGCGGATAACAAAAATGTTTTCCTTTCAGAAAATTCTGCGGGAGACAGCGAAAGATCATCGGACAGATCGCAGATGCCGGCCTATCCGGGGACGGGTAATCCGACCGAAGGAAGAACGTCTTGCGAACCTGGCTTTCAGAGTTTCACTTATGATCCGGTTGGGCGTGTGGAGATCGCGCTGGCGGGACCGCACCAGAGAGAGAACGCGGCGCTTGCCCTGGAGTGCATCAGCATCCTGCGGCAGTCCGGCTACGAGATCTCCGAGGCTGCGGTGAAAGAGGGCCTGCGAAAGACTAAGTGGAAAGGGCGCTTTTCCGTCATACACAGGGATCCGCTCGTGATCATCGACGGGGCGCACAATCCGGACGCGGCGGCAGTGCTGCGGCGTTCTATCGAGGAGTATTTTCCAAAACAGAAAAAATATTATATTTTTGGAGTGTTTTCTGACAAGGAATATGATAAAATCATAGAGATTACAGCCGGACTCGCGGAGCATATCTTCGCGGTGGAGACGCCTGACAATCCGCGCGCGCTTCCCGCGCAGGAGCTTGCAAAGGCGGTGCGCAGGGTGAATCCGTCGGTCGAGGCGGCGGAAAGCATTGCGGAGGCGGTACAAAAAAGTTTTCAGCTGGCAGAGCCGGACGACGTGATCCTTGCGTTTGGGTCGTTGTCGTTTCTGGCAGAGGTAGAGCGGGCCGTGAAAGGTTATGAGGAGGATCTATGAAGGACTTACTGGAGTTGAGAGAAGAGATCGACGCGATCGACACACAGATCGTGAAACTGTTCGAGGAACGGCTGCAGATCAGCGAGGACGTTGCGGCGTACAAGATTGCCAACGGGAAAAAGGTGTTTGACAAGGACAGGGAGAATGAGAAGATCCGGACGCTGACGGGGCTTGCGCACGGCGATTTCAGCAAGCACGGCGTGCAGGAGCTGTTTCAGCAGATCATGTCCATGAGCCGCAAGCTGCAGTATCAGCTTCTGGCGCAGCGCGGCGCGACCGGGAGGCTGCCGTTCATCGCGGTGGACGATATCGAGCGGGAGAACATCCGCGTCGTCTATCAGGGCGTGGAAGGCGCGTACAGCCATGCGGCGATGCGCGAGTACTTCGGAAAGGATGTAAACTGTTTCAACGTGCGAAAATGGCGCGACGCGATGGAGGCGATCGCGGAGGGCGCGGCGGACTACGCGGTGCTGCCGATCGAGAATTCGTCCGCCGGTATCGTGGCGGACAATTACGATCTTCTGGTGAACTTTGAGAATTATATTGTCGGGGAGCAGGTCATCAAGTGCGAACATGCGCTGCTCGGCCTGCCGGGGACGGAACTCTCGCAGATCAAAAAAGTGTACTCGCATCAGCAGGCGCTCTCGCAGTGCGAGGAATTTCTGGATCGTCACAGGGAGTGGCAGCAGATCCCGTTCGACAATACGGCGCGCGCGGCCAAGAAGGTGGCCGAGGACAAGGATCCGACACAGGCGGCTGTGGCGAGTCATTTCGCGGCGGAGTATTTCGGGCTGGAAGTGCTGGCGGATCATATTTACTACAACAAAGCGAATTCAACGCGCTTCATCATCGTCACGAACCAGAGGATCTTCCGGCGTGACGCGAAGAAGATCAGCATCTGCTTTGAGGTGCCGCATTACAGCGGAGCACTGTATAATATTCTGTCGCACTTTATCTACAACAACGTGAATATGAGCAAGATCGAATCGCGGCCGATCCCGGGGCAGAACTGGGAGTACCGCTTCTTTGTGGATTTCGACGGGAATTTGAATGACAGTGCCGTGAAGAACGCGCTGCGGGGCATCCGGGAGGAAGCCATCAACATGAAGATCCTTGGGAATTACTGAGATTTTTGACCTGCCGCAAGCTTCAGCTGACAGATATTCACCGCCGTTTGGCGGTATGCAGCCGAAAAAGAAGCCGTCTCGACGAACCGGAATGGGAGGATTATCTGTTTACCTGCGAGAAAGACCATGCAGATGAAACAGCAAAGCTGCTGACGGAACTCTATTTTAAGGAAGAGGAGCTTTGGGACGACGGATGCCTGAAATGCCTGGTGAAGCATCCGTATGAAAAGACAGAGGATGAAAGGAAAGGAATCTTCAGCTATGAACCTCAAAATAGCTTTTTTACAGATCCTGCCGGGAAAGAGTCTCGATGAGAATTTTTTGATCGGAAAGAAAGCCTGCATTGAGGCAGAGGAAAAAGGGGCGGATATCGCTCTTTTCCCGGAGATGTGGAGCGACGGGTACGATCTGCCGCAGGATCAGGATCAATTAAATGCTCTTGCCATTGAAAAAGAAAGCGCTTTTTTGAGTGGCTTTCGTGATCTCGCCTCAGAACTGCAGATGGCGATAGGGATTACATTCCTTGAAAAGCATAGTCCGAAGCCGTTAAATTCCGTTGCCTTTTTTGATCGAACGGGCAGGGAGATCCTTCACTATTCCAAGGTGCATACCTGTGCTTTTGATCTTGAAAAAGTATTGGACGGTGGGGAGGATTTCTATACCGCGGACTTGGATTTTGGAAGAGGAAGCGTAAAGATCGGCGCGATGATCTGCTTTGACAGAGAATTCCCGGAGAGCGCAAGAATATTGATGCTGAAAGGGGCCGAACTCATACTGGCGCCGAATGCGTGTCCGATGGAGATCAACAGACTGTCCGCTTTGCGCTCAAGGGCATATGAGAACATGGTGGCAGTGGCGACCTGCAATTATCCGGCGGGGCATCCCGATTGCAATGGACATTCCACTCTTTTCGACGGTGTTCCTTGGCAGGCGGAAGGAGTCCGGGATATGTGCGCTTTCGAAGCTCCGGGAGCGCCAGGCGTTTATATTGCCGAGCTTGATTTAGACCGTCTCAGGACGCATAGAAGCAACGATATTATGGGCGACAAGTACAGACGTCCGGACAAATATGCTATTTTGTCAGATGAAGGCGTCTGCGGGATCATTGGCGGGGAATTTGTGCATTGGTAGATTTCAGGCAGGCCAATCTTATTGCAAATAGCAGTTGCAATCCCCGGCTGCGTTGATTATAATGAAGAAGCAGTACAAAATTTTAAAGTAACTGAAAAAGGAAAGCGTATGTTCTGGAAGATGACGAATCTCCAACTGAAAAAAGGTTACATTTATCCCTTTCATGGGGATAGTGCGCCCTTTTTCAGGGAGATTTTCTGAGTTTTAGTCAGGCTTCTCCTTTTCATACGGCGCAGTATCTCCTTAACGATCACAAAAATACAGTTAAGGAGATTTTTTATGTTTCAGATAAAAAAACAAATTGAGAGATTATATCTATCCTCCGTGTTGGGAAATTTATCCCTCACGGGCGGGATCCTGCGCGAACTCGCGGACTGCTTTTGCGGGAGCTTTGTTTTCACGGTGGTGAGCAGGATTTGATAGTACTGAAACCTTGTCCCGGAATACATTTGAAGGAGGCAAGGTTTCTTGTTTTGCTGCAAGTGAGGGCTGTTGATCATATTCTTCTGTTTTCATTATTTACACTTGGACTATACAAATTTCTTGCAAAAAAGTATAAAGAGGTATAAAATGCAAGAAAAAGTATAAAGACTTATAAAATACTATAAAGAAAAATGAAAAGTATAAAGTGGAGGTCTCCTATGCAGAACCCTTTTACGACTACATTCAGCAAAGCGCCGGAATATACCTATATCGCGACATCGAAGACTGCG
>CANRDO010000020.1 GCA_947629385.1 uncultured Lachnospiraceae bacterium | reverse complement strand
CAATCGTAATAAAACCCTGTGCTTTCAGCTCCTCATTTAACTGTCTGATCAATTTATAGGCATAAGGCTTTGATACGCCTAATTCCCGCGCCACATCATCTGCACGGATAAATCTGTTCTCCATCCTATCAATCCTTCCTTTTCTCGTTCCGCCGTTCTATCCGGTAAAAGTTCCAGCAGGCACTCCCTTTTCGGCGCTGTGCTGTCCTAATACACCGCAGTACATCAGGCGCTCACTTGCAGTCAGGCAAGATCATGGCGGTTTATTCTTTCCGGACGGTCATTCATTTTTTATATTACTAAACTTATATGTTTAATTTCTTTTGTATTATACTAAACATATTTGCTATTGTCAAGTGGTTTCAAGGAAAATATTAAACTTTTTTGTTATATTTTTATTGACATTACCTAAACATATCTGCTATACTGTTTACACCAAATATGCAAGGAGTAAAACACTATGGCTATCGGTGAAAGAATCCATTTTTTCCGCACTATGCGGGGCATGACACAAAAATATCTTGGTACGCTTGTCGGCTTCCCTGATCGGAGTGCCGACGTCCGTCTGGCTCAATATGAAACCGGCTCCCGCAAACCAAAAGCAGATTTGACCGCTGCGCTTGCACAGGCTCTTGACGTTTCTCCGCAGGCTCTTGATGTTCCCGATATAGACAGCTATGTCGGCCTCATGCACACCTTATTTGCCCTTGAAGATATTTACGGCCTGACCATCAGTGAAACAGACGGAGACGTCTGTCTGAAAGTAGACAAAAATAAGGGTACAGGAGCTTACAATCTACTTGAACAACTCTATGCGTGGAAAGAACAGGCGGACAAACTCTCTGCCGGTGAGATCAGCAGGGAAGAATACGACCGTTGGCGTTATTACTATCCAAAGTTCGATACCACGCAAATCTGGGCGAAAGTTCCTTCGCAGGAGCTTAGTGACGCTCTTGTTGAAGCGCTCAAGGATAAACTCAGTGATTAAAACGAGGAGGATATAACGATGATTTCAAATCACGATAAAGAAATAATCAGTGAAATCACAGATTTCAACACATTAACTTTAGTGACTGCTGCATACACCCTCTACGAAAAACTCTCTACAAAGAAACCCATATCAAAACGAGAATTTTACAAAGAGTTTGGCGATAATTTTCAAAGCTTCAGAAGAATATTTTCTGAAGACATCGACTAAAAATAATCACGACAAAAACGCCCTTAGCTATGAGCCATTACCCACAGCTAAGGGCATTCCAATATGGATTCGTTCAGAGTCTGGCTCTGGACGACAGTCACACAATCCGCTTTTCAATCATTCTCTTACCCAAAAACCACCGGGTTACAAGAATAATCGCTCTTATGCGACTGTTATCAAATTGTTATCAAAAGACCTGTTGAAATGCCGCAAACCCGCATTAATACTGGATCTCTGCGACCTTCCAAATTACTCAAGCTCTATCGTCCCCGGCGGCTTACTCGTGAGGTCATAGAGCACGCGGTTCACGCCTTTCACCTCGTTGATGATCCGGCTCATCACCCTCTGAAGCACCGCGAACGGGATCTCCGCCGCCTCGGCCGTCATGAAGTCGATCGTATTCACCGCACGAAGCGCCACCGCATAATCGTAGGTGCGCTCGTCGCCCATCACGCCGACGCTCTGCATGTTGGTGAGCGCCGCGAAGTACTGCCCGATGCTCCTGTCAAGTCCCGCATTGGCGACCTCTTCGCGGTAGATCGCGTCCGCGTCCTGCACAATGCGCACCTTCTCCGCCGTCACCTCGCCGATGATGCGGATCCCGAGTCCCGGACCGGGGAACGGCTGTCGATAGACCAGATACTCCGGAATGCCGAGCTCCAGTCCGGCTTTTCGCACCTCGTCCTTGAACAAATCCCGCAGCGGCTCGATGATCTCCTTGAAATCCACATAATCCGGCAGGCCGCCTACGTTGTGGTGGGATTTGATGACGGCCGACTCGCCGCCGAGACCGCTCTCCACCACGTCCGGGTAGATCGTCCCCTGCACCAAGAAATCAACTGCGCCGATCTTCTTCGCCTCTTCCTCAAAGACGCGGATAAACTCCTCGCCGATGATCTTGCGCTTTTTTTCCGGCTCGGAAACCCCAGCCAGTTTTTTATAGAAACGCTCCTGCGCATTCACACGGATAAAATTCAGGCGGTACGGACCGTCCGGGCCGAACACTGCCTCCACCTCGTCCCCCTCATTTTTGCGCAGCAGCCCGTGATCTACGAACACGCAGGTCAGCTGTTCGCCGACTGCCTTTGCCAGCAGCACCGCCGCCACAGACGAATCCACGCCGCCCGAGAGCGCGCAGAGCACCTTGCCGTCTCCGACCTTCGCGCGGATCGCTTTGATGGACTCCTCCACAAACGAATCCATGCGCCAGTCCCCGGCGCAGCCGCAGACGCGTAGCACAAAGTTCTCCAACATCTTCGTGCCTTCCTGTGTATGTAACACCTCCGGGTGGAACTGGATCGCGTAGAGCTTCTGTTCCTCATTCTCCGCCGCCGCCACTGGACAGTCCGCCGTGTGCGCGGTAATGCGGAAGCCCGGCGCAATCTTCGCGATGTAATCATTGTGGCTCATCCAGCAGATTGTCCTCTCCGACACATTCTCAAACAATCTGCAAGAACGGTCGACCGTCACCTCGATCTTGCCGTACTCACGCACCAGGGCATGTTTCACCTCGCCTCCGAGCACAAACTGCATCAGCTGCGCGCCGTAGCACAGCCCAAGTATCGGAATGCCCAGCTCGAACAGTTCTTTCGTGTAAGTCGGCGCGCCCGGCTCATAGCAGCTGTTCGGCCCGCCTGTCAAAATGATCCCCCTGGGGTTCATTGCCTTAATCTTTTCAAGCTCCGTCCGGTAAGAATAAATTTCACAGTACACGTTGCATTCCCGAACCCTGCGGGCCACCAGCTGATTGTACTGTCCCCCGAAATCCAAAACGATAACGGTCTCTCTCTTCATTGTCCTCTCCATTCCCGCCCGCCGTATCCCGGACGATTTTCGATTTTTCTCTTTCTCAGCGACCACGAATATACTCTAAGTTCATTCGTCAGATTCATTCGCCAAATCCATTGTCAGATCAATTTCGAAGATTTTCCGGCGCCATTCATTGCACCCATCCGTTGCATCTTCAAACTCACATCATTTTGCCGTATCTGTGAAAAATATTATAAGATAGCTTTCCCGACAAGGCAACAAGATTTTACAGATCAGACTTCGAATTTTATAAATCGAGCGGCAGGATTTCGCACCCGCCGCCCAAATTCATTAGCAACCATAGGTCTGCCCGCATATTGCTGTCCTCTCGCAAAACCCGAAAAAATTTCCTTCGGCATTCTCTCTCGAAACAGTCCTGATTTCAGAACAGTCCTTCCAGCTCCTCACGGTTCGAGAGCCCGACGCTCCGGTTGACGCAATCCCCGTCCCGAAATGCAAGCACGGTCGGCACCGAGGCAACCTTGTACTGCCGCGCCAAATCCGGCAGCTCGTCCACATTCACCTTTCCGACATAGTATCGATCCTGCTCACCGTCCAGCTCCTCCATCAGAGGCGCCATCGCCTTGCACGGGCCGCACCACTCCGCATAAAAATCAACCATCACCGGTTTATCCGCGTTGAGCACATCCTTTTCAAACTGTTCCTGTGTCTTAATAATCAACATATCTATCATCTCCTTCTCTTTTTATATAAAGTACATATTCCCTTGTTTCTGCATTCCGCCGTATTGTTTATCATTCCCTGTCGAATAATCGAATATACAAAGTAATTATAGCGCATTTTGTCAATTCTGTATAATGTTTTCTTCCCCGAATTCCTTTCGCAAAATTTACTTTTCTGAAATATTTTTTGCAAAGCTTGCGAAGGCCATATCATATATGCTAATATTAATCAGTATCGAACAAGCGGCTTCTGCCTTTTCGCCATAAAGGCAATTGCAAAAGCGCTTTCAATATTGTATCACCAAATCGGATAAAACAGTATCTTATGTTTACACTGCTCAAACAGACCAAAAGAATGGGGATTATTATGAATCAATCCGTTTTATATCTGGAATGCAATTCAGGCATCAGCGGAGATATGACGGTCGCCGCTCTGCTCGATCTTGGAGCCGACCGGCAGGTGCTTCTGAATGCGCTTGCCAGCCTGCCGCTTACCGGCTATTCAATTGAGATAAAGGATGTGTATAAGTCCGGGCTTCGCGCCTGCGATTTCAACGTGGTGCTGGAGCACGACAACCACGACCACGACATGGAGTACCTTCACGGGCACGCGCATGTTCATGCCGAAGGATCTGACGCGCAGGATTCGATTCATAACCATACCCATACCGCCAGCGCGCCTCATGATCCGCATACCCATGTACACACACACGAGGCCCGCAATCTGCGGGATATCACGGAGATCATCAACGCAGGAAAGCTGACCGATCGAGCACGCGCGCTCGCGCTTCGCATTTTCCGTATTCTCGCACAGGCTGAAGCTTCCGTACACGGGAAATCCGTTGACGAGGTGCATTTTCACGAGGTCGGTGCAGTCGATTCAATCGTCGATATCGTGGCGGTGGCAGTCTGTCTGGATCAGCTTGATCCGGCGCGTGTCGTCGTGTCTCCGCTCACGGACGGCAGCGGGCAGATCCGCTGCCAGCACGGGCTGATCCCGGTCCCGGTTCCGGCCGTAACTGCGATTGTCACACAAAACGACCTTACGCTAAAGTTCACTGATATCGAGGGGGAGCTTGTGACGCCGACCGGCGCCGCGATCGCCGCCGCGCTGCAGTCCGGGCATAACTTCTCCACCACCCTTCCCGCCGAATTCCGCATTCGGAAAATCGGTCTCGGGGCTGGAAAACGGGATTATGCCACGACAGGGGTTCTGCGGGCAATGCTGCTCGAACCGCAATGCCAGGCAGAAAACGTTGAAATTCCGCCCGTTCATGGTCCCGGCAAGATCAACGATAAATTGCCCTCTCACCAGAGTAATTGTGACAGTTACAGCGATGACAGCCAACTCGACAACATGCCTCCTGTTTCCCGGAACCGAACGGATGATTTCGATAGCCCGTCAGCCAAAGCGCTGCACGACAACGACGATTCTACTGACACGATCCTCAGCCTGGAGACGAACATCGACGACTGCACCGGCGAAGCTCTGTCCTTCACGATGCAGGAACTGTTCGCGCACGGCGCGCTCGACGTTTTCTACGTCCCGATCTACATGAAAAAGAACCGTCCCGCCTACCTGCTGCGGGTGCTCTGCCGCATAGCAGACCGAACGGTTTTGGAATCCGTCATATTCAAAAACACGACGACCATCGGCATCCGCGCGCAGGAAATGCAGCGCACGAAGCTCCCGCGGCAGATCGTTTCGATCGAAACGCCATGGGGCAAAGCCGACGTCAAATGCTGCACGCACAACGGCGAGACCTGGTGCTATCCGGAAAACGACAGCGTGGTCGAGCTCGCCCGCAGAAATCAGACGGGCTTTCCGGATATGTATCACAGAATACAGGAATTTGCCAGTAAGACTTTCGGGAATTGATTCATTTCTGAACAGATTCTGAATACATGATGCTTCGATTACGCAAGCACACTCAAAACATATCATTGATTCCACAAAAAACTTCCGAAAAGGTTCTGACATCTTCCCGGAAGTTTTTATTATCAAAATCCTGAACTTATAAGCTTTACAATTGTCTCAGCGCCTCTGCCACGCCCTTCCACTCCTCCAGCAGGCGTTCCAGCGAGTACGCTGCGTTCGCTGGGCTTGTGGAGGGCAGGCCGACGATCTCCCGGCCGCTGCTCTTCCTCTGGAACCGCTCAAACAACCGCTTCGCCGTGCCGCCGTTCGCGTAGATCTGACGGATATCCGCGCACTTTAGAATCCGGTCCAGATCGGTCGAAACCACATTTCGGATACTACTGTCGCTCGATCCGACGATCTCGCACTCCGCGATCACATCCCAAACCGCGATCCGGTTCTCCAGAAGCATCCGCTTCTTCTCCTCAATCGTCCGCGGCTCCTGCCAACTCATGAGTCCGGCGATCACCTTCCAGAAACGATTCTGCGGATGTCCGTAATAAAACTGCTGTTCTCGTGACTTGACCGAAGGAAAACTGCCTAAGATTAATACTTTGCTGTTCTTATCATACACCGGCTCAAACTCGTGCCGCACCTTCTGGTACTCTCCCATGGCAATCTGCTCTCCCGCTCTTTGTGTTCATCAAAGCCTGAACCTTTCGACATTCCCTGCGTTCCATGTATTTCCATCCGTTTATTTTATCAGGGCGTCCAAACTGTCAGTCCCGACAGCCACAGACCATCCTCTACTGTTTTAATCCATGACTTCCTGTCTATGTTCCGTAATTTCGCCCGGAGGTCGCCCCGCGTATCCTCCCGGCAGCCGCATGCAGCCCATATCGAATCAGAGACAACAGCGACGAGCCGGCCGCGGACATCAGAAACACCGAGGGCACCACCAGCGGCCAGAATTTCCACCTCTCGGCAACCACAGGCACATTCGGTATCAAAACGCCATCGTACACGATGCGGTCAAAGATCCACGAGATCAGGTACAACCCCAGTGAAATACTGGAAATATAAGTCAGGATCTCCCTCACGATCGCCGGCCAGCGTTTTACATTCATGTGAAGAAGCAGCGTAAACAGAAGCACCGCCGTGATCAGGTTCTCTCCGCCCCAGGTGCTGTTGTTGCCCCAGACAAAGTCTCCGCCGTCGCTCCGGTAATAATTGTACCAGCCGAACACGACGATCACCGCGAGCAGAAGCACAACATTCAACCACTTCTTCAGCTTCAGTCCGTACTCCCGCAGATAGGCCCCGATAAAATAATAGGTGATCGGGTACATCCCGGTAAAGAATCCCGGCACGAGCGGATCATACTTTGTGGAAAGGGACGGAGACGCCCACCAGCCCGGCGTCCGAAAATCAAAGATATTCAGAAGCTTGGGAAGCAGGGTAAGCGTCGCCATCGTAAACACAAGCGCCTGCTTCTCCCGCTGACTTTTCAGACCGTGATAAGCCAGATTCAAAAACGGGATCATAAGAAACAGCCCGATGTACATCTCGATGTACCAGGCGTAATTTGCCGCGTCGAAATCGAGAATATCCAGGATCGCCGTCTTCCATGTCACCTCATAGTTCAGCGCAAATTTCTTGAACAGCAGGCAGGCGACGCTCGCGAGCACATAAATCTCAACCGTCTTCCACAGCCCCTTGTAATACCTGCGGCTCAGCGTCTTGTTCAGCATCAGGTAGCCGGTCAGGATCATGAACATCGGCACGCAGCTCATGAAAAAAGAACGGTACACGCAGAGCCAGAAGATGTCCGGCCGACTCGTAGGCTCGTAATAAAAACCGCTGTTCAGCAGAAAATGAACCGAAAGCACACTGAATACGGCGACACAGCGGATCAGATCCGCATTCATGTCGCGCTCGCGCCTGCCTGTTGTTCTTTTATCCGATATGTCCGTCATCTGCATCTGACTCCTCGCCTCTTCTTTCACATCCATATATCTATACCTTGTGAAACAGCGGAGCTGTTTCCCCATCCCGTAGGGATTTGAGTTACGGGGTGCCCTAGGGGTATACCTTGTGAAACAGCGGAGCTGTTTCCCCATCCCGTAGGGATTTGAATTACGGGGCGCTGTGCGCCGGTGGCGCACGTTAAGCGCCGACCGAAACGGAGCGAAGACGCCCTGTGGGTATACGCTCAAAACCCATGTATCTCCTCTGGCAAATCCTCGCCATCCGCTTATCTCACGACCTTCGCTTTCGGGTAGATCTTCGCCATCCGCTCATCCGGAAAATGTTCGTCGATAAACTCCGCGACCACGTTCGGCGCCTCGATCCCGTGCTGCCTCTGCGAATAACGTCCGAGCGCCATCGCCGAGATCAGGATATCTCCTGACATCAAGACAATCAGAATCCAGGTTAGCGCCGGGCCGATCTTCTTCGGAATCTTTTCGATCCAGTGCGACAGGAAGGGATACGCCCCCTTCACCCAGAACACCGCGATGATCCCCCAGAAAAAGCAGTACAACAGATTGATCCTGCCGCCCAGATTGAACGGAATCTTGCTGTAATTCCAGAACACCGTCCCGAACACGTACTCCGTGAACACGCTGCACATATATTCATATGTGCCGCCCACGATTGTCCCGTACAGGAAAATAAAGCGGTCGTTACGGTCCCGATACCGGTACAAAAACGCAGTCAGAAGCGAGCATGCAAAGCCCCAGACGATGCTGAACGGCCCGTAGACCACGCTGCTTCTGCTCATCCAGGAACCCAGTGAAAACCGGCAGAATACCGTCTCCACGATATCGCCGAAAAACGAGCCGATCAAAAACAGCCACACTTGCTTGTAGAATCCGCAGCCCTCTGCGAACCTCGTCTCCCGCTTCGGCTGCTCCTTCGACTTGGCCTGCAGAATCTTCTCCGTCTCGATGTTCGGGTAGGAACGCTCCAGCCTGCGAAGTACCGGCCGCGTAATCACGTTTCCGAACGTCGCGGACATTTTGTGCATGTTGTCGGTGACGCCGGACATGCGGTTGATGTAGCTGCGCCATTTCAGGACGACGGCCAGCGCCCATAAAAGGTCAATGCCCAGGAAGCCGAACAGGACATACAGAATGATCCTGCCGAGCCCGTGAGGAATCAGGCGCACCAGCCGAAGCAGCAGCGGGTTGCCGACCCACAGCACAAAAAGCGCCGCCGCTCCAAAATAAAGCAGCAACGGCGCCGAGATAAATCCGTGGAATCCGATCCGGAATCTCTCATAGCCCCACCATTCCCGGTGAAAAATCCGCGTCAGGATCAACCCGGTCAGCACCATCATGCACGCACTGATGACGATTGCGCCCAGAACCAGAAATACCGGTGAATCCTTGAGTTCGCTTAAGAATACGCTGTACGCGATCGCCGAAAATCCGTACAGCGGACATAGCGGCAGATTCAGCACGCCGAAATTGACAAGCCTCTTTTGCCTTATGGCCGAGACGACTGTTCCGATACACCAGCCCGCAAACGAATAGATGAAAAACAGCCAACCCAGCTCATAATAATGGTAATGCATAGAATTACGCCCTTCGCTTATTCATCAAACTATTATAATACCCGCGGGCCGCTTTGTATTACCTGCTCCCGCGATTCTTTTCTTATACCCCCAGGGCACCCCGTAACTCAAATCCCTTCGGGATGGGAAAACAGCTTCGCTGTTTTACAAGGTATACTGTAGGAAAAGTGTCGATTTTTGTCAAGCCTTTTTATACTGTCCCGCTCACGATCCTGTAATACGCTCTTGACGTGGCAAGATATACCAGCGCATAGAAAACGGCGAACACCAGAAAGCAGGCCAACATCACACACAGCAGCAGCTTCCCGTCGAGCAGGCCAAGCAGCATCAGGATCTTCTGCACGATCGGGAACGCGAACATCGTGTGGATGCAGGAGAGCAAAAGCGGCGCGAGGAACACGGTGAACATCTGCGAGCGGATACTGCCGCGGATCTCCCGCTTCGTCATGCCGACTTTCTGCATGATGCCAAAGCGCGCGGCGTCCTCATAGCCCTCGGTGATCTGCTTGTAGTACATGATCAGCACTGTCGCGAGCAGGAACACGCTGCCCAGCAGCACACCAAGCACGAACAGGCCGCCGTTTATCCCGTAAAACACGGCACGCTCCCCTGCGCGGTAATTGACGGTCGTGTACGGAATCTCCCCCGTCTCCTGCGCCTCGTTCCGGCGCTGCTGGATCTGCTCCCACAGCTCCTTCTGCGCCGCTTCATCCGCCGCGATATCAAAACCGTAATAGGAATATCTGGCATCCAGCTGGCGTCCGAACTGCTCCAGCGCGATCTGACTTACGATATCCCCGATCTCATCGCACACGCGGATATCCGGCACAAACACGAACATACACTTCGCCAGAAGCGAATAGCCGTCCCCATTGTGCTTAAAATGCTCCACCTGGCCTTTCACCTTCCAGTTCCCATACTCGCGTATCCTAAACGTATCGTAAGGGAACTCACCTTTCACCATGTATAAAAGCACCTCGTCGTCCGCGAGCGCCTCATGCGCGCCCATAACACGGTTGTAATCCTCGATCGGGACAAAATACAGCCCCATGATCTTCGCCATATCCGCGATCGGGTTCGTCCCCTCCAGATTCGCGTAATTCAGGATCGCCTCATCGTCCTGCAGAAATGAGTCGGCGCCCACATAGCGATAGGCAAGTATATTTTCCTGCGTCATACCGGACGCCTCTGCTGTCTCCTCCGCGATCGCGGCGACCTTCTCCGCCCCCTCGTATCCGTCCGAGCGCAGCTCGATCTGCCGCGGGTAGCGCGTCATGAGGCTGTCCTCCTCCCCAACGTACAGGCAGGTCACGGCAGACACCATGACAAGCACCATCGTCGAGAGCACGCAGATTGACGCCAGACCGGCGCCGTTTCGCTTCATGCGGTACATCATCGAGGAGACCGACACGAAATGATTTGCCTTGTAGTAATAGCGCTTTCTGCGCTGCAGCACCCGGCAAAGCTTGACCGAACCTGAGATGAACAGCAGGTAGGTCGAGACGATCACCATCGCCACCGCCCCAAAAAAGACGACGAGCGCGCTGATCGGATCCTCGATCGAGACGGCGATGTAGTAGGCCGCAGCCAGCATCACAAAGCCGGCGATCGCCAGAAGCCAGTTGCCCTTCGGCGGCTTCTCGCCCACGGCCGAGCTGTGCAGCAGCTCCACCGGCTTTGACCGCCCGAGCGTAAACAGCGCTTTCAGCAAGATCAGCGTAAAGACCGCCAGAAACAGCGCACAGGTCGTGAGCACCGCGCCCAGATCGACACTGAAATCCATCGGCACACTGCCCTGAATCACACGCACGATCCACAGCTCTCCGAGCTTCGAGAACAAAATGCCGCAGAACAGCCCCGCCGCGAGCGAGATCACTGACACCAGCGCACTCTCCCAGACAAGCACGCGCGCCAGATGACGCTTCCCCATGCCGAGAATGTTGTAGAGACCGAACTCCCGCTGACGGTTCCGCACCAGAAATGAATTTGTATAGAAAAGGAAGATCACGATGAAGACCAGGAAGACGCCGGAGCCGAGCCACAGCATCGACTGGAGCGTGTCGCCCCCGCGCATGCCCGCCACATAGCGGTCGCGCGAGAGGAACAAAAACAGATAATACATCATCACCATGCCTGCGCAGGTCAGCAGATACGGCAGGTAGGTGCGGCCGTTTTTCGCGATGCCGCTTACTGCCAGCCGAAGGTATAAGCTGCCTCGGCGTCTCGGAAGCCGGGCGCGCTGCCCGTCACTGGCTCCGATCTCCGGTCTGTACGATGACACACTCATCTTCGGTCACCTCCCGTCGCCAGCATTGTCAGCGTGTCCGAGATCTTCTGATAGAGCTGCTCGTCCGTGCTCACACCGCGGTAGATCTGATGGAAGACCTCGCCGTCCTTGATGAACAGCACGCGTCCTGCGTGGCTCGCGGCCTTGACCGAGTGCGTCACCATCAGGATCGTCTGTCCCTCCTTGTTGATCGAGGCAAACAGCCGCAGGAGCTCGTCGGTCGCGCGGGAATCCAGCGCCCCGGTCGGCTCGTCCGCGAGGATCAGCCTCGGATGCGTGATCAGCGCCCGCGCCACGGCAACGCGCTGCTTCTGCCCGCCCGATATCTCGTAAGGGTATTTCTTCAGCAAGTCGGCAATGCCGAGCTTTTTCGCGATCGGCGCAAACCTCTCCTCCATCTCCTGATAGTGCATGCCCGCGAGCACGAGCGGCAGGAAGATATTGTCCCGAACCGAAAAGGTGTCGAGCAGGTTGAATTCCTGAAACACAAAGCCCAGGTTGTCGCGGCGGAACTGCGCCTTTTCCGCCTCCTTGATGTGCGCCAGGTCGCGCCCGTCCAGGAGCACATGCCCCGCGGTCGGCGTATCGAGCGCCGCGAGAATGTTCAGAAGCGTCGTCTTGCCGGAGCCGGACTCGCCCATGATCGCCACGTACTCGCCCTCCTCGACCTTGAACGACACATTTGCAAGCGCCTGCACCTGGTTCCCGCCAAAGCGCGTCGTGTATATTTTTTTCAGATTGTTGACAGCCAAAATTTCCATCGCTATGCCTCCCTTGAGAATTATAGACATATTCTATCTGCGGAAGATCCCGTCTGCCATCGAATCACCTTTCATTTACCTTACATTTTTGCAAGATTGCTGAGTATCCTGTAACCATATGGTTAAAAGTCTACTCGACCTCCAGCTCCGCATTCTTCAGATCGATGCGCACCTCGGTGCCCTGCCCCGGCGTCGAAGTCACGCGGAGCCCATGCCCCAGGTTCGCGCAGATTCTGCTGCACAGGTACATTCCGATCCCGCTCGCCTTCTTGTCGCTGCGCCCGTTGTCCCCGGTATAGCCCTTCTCGAAAACGCGCGGCAGATCCTCTGGCGCGATCCCGATCCCGGTATCACGGATACACAGTGTCTTCGGCGCTTCCAGCGTGATCGCAATGCCGCCCTCATCCGTGTATTTCAACGCGTTAGAAAGTACCTGCTCGATCACAAACAGCAGCCACTTCTCGTCCGTCACAACACGCGCGCCGAGCGGCTCATACTCCAGGCGGAGCTTCTTTCGGATAAAGGTCGCGGCGTACCGGCGAACCGCCTGCTTCACGATCTCGTCCAGCTCATACTCGCGGATCACATAATCCGTCGAGTTCGAGTCGAGCCGCAGATAGCACAGCACCATCTCCACGTACTGCTCGATCCTCCGCAGCTCCTCCCGGAGAGGGCGCACATCTGTCTGACCCTGCTCTCCCTGCAGCGTCAGACGCATCGCCGCGATCGGCGTCTTGATCTGGTGCGCCCAGACCGTGTAATAGTCGATCATTTCCCGGTAGCGCTGCTCCAGCTCCTCGCGCAGCTCTCTGCGCTCCCGGCAGAGCAAAGTCAAAAGCTCCTGATAGTCCTCCTCCCAGAGACCATCGGGCGCCGGCAAATGCTCCAAAACGACGTCTGGATCATAGGCTCCCCTGCCTTCGTCCGCGCTTGCGTCCGCCTTCTCCAAAGCTGCTCCCAGAATGTCAAGCCGCCGTTTCAGCTCCCTGTGCTTTAAGCAGAACCGTCCGTAATCCAGTCCCAGAATGATCGCTCCGAAAAAGGCCCACAGCGCCGCCACATAAGCGACAGCAGAACCGGGCAGCCGGTACAGGGCAAAGATCATGGCTGCAATCACGATCAAAAGCGCCGCCGTCGCAATTCCCTCCCTGTGCTGTTTCAAATATGCGCGCAGCATAAATCAACCCCGCTCTCTGTCAGTTTTTCTGTTGTTCATCCCATTTTTCTTCTGTCACCCGATCACATATCCCAGCCCTTTTCGCGTCGCGATGAAATCCTCGATCCCTGCATCCGCGAGCTTTTTTCGCAGCCGCGTAACGTTAACAGTCAAAGTGTTCTCGTCCACAAAGCTGTCCGTCTCCCACAGCCGCTGCATCAGCGTGTCGCGGCTCACCACCTGCCCCTTGCTCTCCAGAAGCGTTTGCAGGATCCGGTACTCGTTTCTGCTGAGTTCCACGCGCTTTCCCTTGTAGCTCAGGCTTGCATCCGCCAGATTCAGCACCGCGCCGCCATACTCCAGCGTATCGGACGAACTTGCAAAATCGTAGGTCCGCCGCAGGATCGCCTGTATCTTCGCCATCAACACATTCAGATCAAAAGGCTTCGATATAAAGTCATCGCCACCCATATTCATCGCCATCACAATGTTCATGTTGTCGGAAGCCGAGGAGATGAATACGATCGGCACCTTTGAAATCTTTCGGATCTCGGCGCACCAGTGATAGCCTCCGTAGAACGGCAGCATGATATCGAGCAACACAAGCTGCGGATCAAACTCCCGAAACTCTCCGATGATATTCCGGAAATCCCGCGCGCACCGCGCCTCCAGCCCCCACAGCGTGATCTGCCTGCACATGGCCCGCGCGATTGCCTCGTCGTCCTCTACGATCAAAATCCTGTACATATTGCTTCCTCTTTTCCGGCGAATGCCTTTACGGCTGCCCTTCCCTATTGTCCCTCTGAAGCATTCCTTTCTGCATGGCTCTGTCAGTCGTTTGCCCTGTGTTTCCGTCTACTCCAGCTCGATGTCGTCGATCAGCGACTCCGCCATCGTCCCATAACCGAACAGGCTGCATACCATCTTAATCCCTTCCGCGATCTCACGGCGGGAGAAATTGTGTTCCTCCAGAAAGTCGCTGTCTTTCCCATTCAGATACGCGTAGAAGTACAACGCCAGCTCCAGTTCACGCCGATCATACACGTTCAGTTCTCCGAGCAGCCGGTTCTCCGCCTCCTCGACTTTCCCGCTCTCAATCAGTTCCCGAAGCGTCTCGTAGCGCTCTGCCAGTTTCTTCTCCTCAAAAAGCGGCCCTGCTTTCTTTTCAAGATCGATCCCGAAGATCAGCCGCAGCAGCGTGCGGATGATCTCATAGGTCAATCGCATAATGTAATCTTTCTCAATCATTCCCACGGCGTCGTCCTCCTTCGTCTTACGTCGTCACAAAATCGTTGCCGTTCTTCCGTTTGTACCATTATAAGAAAACAAGTGTAAAAAAGCAATTCTTGAAAGCTTACAAATTCCTTAACTTGCCAAAACCGCTATATCGTACTATGATATTTCAGCACCGCGCTCATTTAAGTATAAAGGGATGCATTCTGTCACCCTACAGATCTCCCCGGCATATTCTCATAACAGAGAATGTTCGGGGAGGTTTTGCTATGGCGACGGTAAGTCTTTGCATGATCGTGAAAAATGAGGAGGCGGTTCTCGCGCGCTGCCTCGACAGCATCCGGGACGCGGTGGATGAGATCGTCATCGTGGACACCGGCAGCACGGACGCGACGAAAGAGATCGCCGCGCGCTATACAGATAAAATCTACGATTTCGCGTGGATCGACGATTTCGCCGCCGCGCGGAATTTTTCTTTCTCTAAAGCAGGCATGGAGTTCGCCATGTGGCTCGACGCAGACGATGTTTTCAAAGACAGAGACCGCGAGGCCTTCCTGCGCCTAAAGGATTCCCCCGCGTGGGACAACGCGGACGTTGTCATGATGCGCTACAACACCGCGTTCGACGAGCAGGACAATCCTGTCTTCTCCTACTACCGGGAACGGCTCGTCCGCCTGAGCGTTCCGCATGTCTGGAAAGGCCGTGTGCACGAGGCGATCGTCTGCTCCGGCCGGACTGTCTACGCGGAAGGAGTCGCCGTCACACACCAGTCTGTGAAAACCTCCTACAGCGACCGGAACCTGCACATCTACGAGCGGCAGATTCGGGAGGGCGAACCGCTCTCTGCGCGCGACCGTTTTTACTATGGGCGGGAGTTGTATTATCACAGGCACTACGAGCGAGCGATCCTTGTACTCAATGAGTTTCTTGCGGATGAGCAGGGCTGGGTGGAAAACAAGATCGAGGCGTGTAAGATCCTGTCGTACTGCATACGGGAAGTCGCCGGAACGGTCGATGCCCTCGCGGCTCTTTCGCGTTCCTTCCTCTACGATCTGCCGCGCGCAGAGATCTGCTGCGAGATCGGCAATCTCCTGATGCAAGAGCAGAATTACCGAGCCGCGGTCTTCTGGTTCGAACTGGCACGCTCCCTCCCGGAAAATGACAAAAGCGGCGGCTTCGTGTCCGCGGACAGCCACGGCTATCTGCCCTGCATCCAGCTGTGCGTCTGCTATTACCGGCTTGGAGACAGAAAAAAAGCGGAGGAATACAACCGTATGGCCGGGACGTATCGTCCATCGTCCCCCGCCTATCTCTATAATTTGAAATTCTTTGAGGCTACAACAGCGAATCCAAATGTCGTATAAGGAATTCGCAAGAATACCCTGCCATCCATCTTAGACTTTAATAATGCACTTAACCAGATCCGTCTTGTTGTTGATTGCCTCCTCGAACGCCTCCTGAATGTGGTCGAGGTCATATTCGTGCGTCGCGATCTTCTCCACCTCGATCGCCCCGCTCGCCACCGCCGCAATCGCCTGCGGATAGATATTGCGATAGCGGAACACGGATCTGATCGTCGCTTCCTTGTCCATGATCTGAGCGAAATTGTAGGTGATCTCCTCCTGTGCCGCGATCCCGACCAGAACGATCGTGCCGCCGCGCTTCACCAGATGCGGCGTCTGCGCGATCGTCACAGGAGAACCTGCCGCCTCGAACACCTTATCCGCGCCCTGCCCGCCTGTGATCTCCTTCACAGTGGCGAAGATGTCTTCCTTTCCGCTGTTGATCACGTGCGTCGCACCCAGCTCCTTCGCCTTCTCCAGCCTTGCGTCGACCAGGTCCGCCACGATCAGTGTGCTCGCCCCGTGCGCCCTGCAGGCCATCATCGTGACAAGACCGATACAGCCTCCGCCCAGGATCAGCACCGTGTCCCCGAGCGTGACCTCGCCCTGGTTTGCCGCATGGAGACCGACCGACAGCGGCTCGATCAGCGCGCCCGCGCGCGTCGAGACATTGTCTGGCAGCTTAAAGCACATATTCTCCGGAAAGGCGATGTAATCCTCGTAGCACCCCGCGACAGGCGGCGTCGCCAGAAACTGCACGTCCGGACACAGGTTGTAGCGCCCCGTTTTGCAGAACTCGCACTCCCCGCAGGTAATGCCGGGCTCGAGCGCCACACGGTCTCCGACCTTGAGCGTCCTGCAGCCCTCTCCGACCTCTACGACCGTCCCCGCGCACTCATGCCCCAGCATGAAATCTCCCTCTCCTACCACGTAAGCCCCACAGCGGCCGGAGTGAAAATAGTGCACGTCGGAGCCGCAGATCCCGACATACTCCATCTTCACGACAACCTGCTTTTCTCCTGCGCGCGGCATCTCGATCTCGCGGACGACCATCTTGTCGATCCCCTGCATAAACGCGCCTCTGTTTCTCATGAAAATCCCTCCCTGCTTTTCTTTATACATGCTTTCTTTTATATGCTTTCTTGTTTTAGTCTCCGTTTCTCCGCCTTTCAATCGGCGGCAAAATTGAAAGAAAAATTCCTCCTCAATTTGACATCGGTATCCTTCAAAATTGACGACACAAACACAAGAATAAATTTGCCCACGTTTGATATCAATGTCCTTCGATGTTGCCCGCAAACGGCGCGGACGTATTTAACCGAAAGCGGTAAGATCCGTCCTCGTTCTTTGCCAGGTAGCACATCCACTCGTCATACTCGTAGTGCTGATATAACTTATCTTCCAGCTCCGACTGCGGCATTTCCGTCGAAAAAGTGATCAGAGAAAGACAGTCGACGTGGTTCCCTGTTCCGGATGTATTTCCTGTCTCAGAATGTACGTCCGTCAATTCAATATCAGGCACTTCCTCTTTCAGCGTTGCAACCAGCTGTCTGGTCTGCCGTGCAGTGGCAAGATGATTTACGCACATGCCAAACAGTTCATAGAGGATCAGAATACCGATCAGGATCAGCGGCACCGATACAAGTATCAGCGCGATCCGTTTTAGCGTCTTCACAGTCTCCACCTCCGTTTCACAATATATTTCCGAATCCTTTCCGTACCGCGCACCGTCCGCACTGCAATCTTCGGTGGTTCGTTTTTTTCAGTATAGCAAAGATAAATCTCCCTTTCAACCATATCCGGAAGGATTATCGCTCTTGACAAAACGCTCCATATCTGTGTATCATTTCATCATATCGACGACACGCAGTTTGGCAAAAGATCGAACTGCATGGCAAAGAAAGACAAAGAGTTCAGAGATTTCGCCGGAAGGAGACCACCATGAAAAACGGATCATGCCACTTTGAGACAAAAGAAATAAAAATTACCCGCGGTACACAGCAGATTTTCACAACGATCTGGCTTCCGCAGACAGATGGGAAATGCCCGGCGGTCATCATGAGCCACGGGTATGGCGGTTCCGGCAGAGATTTCATAATGGAAGGCGAATACTTCGCAGCTCACGGATATGTGGCGCTCGCCTATGATTTCTGCGGAGGGACGCCGACCTCCAGAAGCAGCGGGAAAACCTCCGAGATGTCTGTCCTCACGGAGAAAGAAGATCTCCTTGCAGTGCTCGCGTATGTCAAGTCTCTGGACTGCGTGAATAGCTCTGATATTTTTCTACTCGGGAAAAGTCAGGGTGGCTTTGTGTCGGCACTCGCGTCGGCGCAATGCCCGGAGGATGTGCGCGCAATCATTCTGTATTACCCGGCGTTCTGTATTCCGGACGACTGGACCGGACGTCACCCGGATGTCAAAGATATCCCTGAGACAGAGGTCTTCTGGGGCATAGAACTCGGAAGCTGCTACTGCCTCGCCGTCCACGGCATGGACCCATACAAGACAGTCGAACATTTTGATAAAGAGGTGCTGATCTTCCACGGTGATCAGGACGCTGTCGTGGCGCTTTCCTATTCCGTGCGGCTCCAGAAGACATACCCGCATGCGGAACTGATCGTCTACGAGGGCGAAGGTCACGGCTTCACACCCGAAAAGGACGCCGAATCGGCCGAAAAAGCGCTGGAATTTATGCAAAGAAACCGCGCCTGAAAAGCATCAGAAGCCATACAAGAAATTCTATTTATTTCAAAAGGTTTTTATAAAACAGATAGTCAATATCCTTAAACACATTGAAAACAATCTTGATTCCGCTTCCCGTTTCATCCAGATAATCCTTAACCGTTCTCACGGCAATTTCCGCTGCCCGTTCGTTCGGGAACATAAATACTCCCGTGGATATACAGCAAAATGCAACACTCGATAGTCCATTCTCATCAGCCAATCTAAGAATAGAACGATAGCATGATGCGAGATCATCTTCATTCTGCTTCGTCAGCCTGTGCTGCACGATAGGACCGACGGTGTGGATGATATGCTTCGCAGGAAGGTTGAATGCCGGCGTGATCTTTGCCTGCCCTGTCGGTTCCGGACAGCCCTGCTTCTCAATGATATCATTACAGCAAAGTCTAAGCTCGATACCGGCCTTTGAACCCAGAATGTTATCCAGACACGAATGAAGCCACTGATAGCAGCCGGTGAAGCCAGAGTTAGCCGGATTGACCACTGCATCCACCGCAAGCCTGGACATATCTCCCTGCCACAGATAGATTCTTTCATCAGCTCCGATCGGCGACAGATCCGCTAACCTTACTATGCCTGCTGCCTGATTTTCCGCAGTCAGGTATTCATCCTGAACCTTCAAAAACTCATCACTGATTGGCTCAGGCATACGAATATTCATAAGACCTCTTAGCAGATCCTTCTGTTCCTGTTCTTCTGACGGTATCCTTATATCAGATATATCCGATCTTTCCGCCAGCAGCTGTTCTATCAGCCATACCCTCTGTTCTTCATGTGTCATTTACATCAATTCCCTTCTGCCCTGCTAACTCCCTCATCCACTCAAACTTATCCCTGCTTGGATGATGGATATTGATCTCTGCCTCCCAGCGGGGAAACAGTTTCGAGCTTCGCTGTTTCACAAAGTATACCAAAATAGGAATCCTCTTTCAACTATGTCTGCACCTCACTTTTTCAATCTCCGAACATTCGGCTTTCTTCTGAATATATTGGAATGAGACAATAAAAAGTCTCGGATTACTGGCAAAGGGGGTATGCATTGTGAATAATGCTTACTATAATATCTGTCCGCGATGCGGAAGACCTTCGAACTGCTGCACCTGCTGCAACGGCACGACGGGTCCTACCGGGCCGACCGGACCGATGGGCTTTCCGGGCATGACCGGCCCAACCGGGGCAACCGGACCGACTGGGCCGACGGGACCAATGGGCTTCCCAGGCGTCACAGGGCCGACAGGTGCTACCGGGGCAACGGGACCTGCCGGGGCTACGGGTGCGACCGGGGCTACGGGACCTGCGGGACCGTCTGCCGGGGTGACCGGGCCGACAGGACCTACAGGGCCGACCGGTGCAACAGGACCTGTCGGGCCTGCCGGACCGACCGGTGTGACCGGACCTGCCGGACCCGCTTCAAGAATAGCCGGAGCGACCGGTGCTACTGGGCCAACCGGAGCTACTGGTGCAACGGGGCCGATCGGGCCGACCGGTGCGAACGGAGTCACCGGACCGACGGGACCTACAGGGGCAACCGGAGCCACGGGACCGACGGGCGCTACTGGACCGACCGGTGTGACCGGGCCAATCGGACCGACCGGTGCGAACGGGATCACAGGGCCGACCGGACCTGCAGGACCTGCAGGCGCTACCGGGGCCACGGGACCGACCGGACCTGCAGGGGCTGACGGCGCCGCAGGAGTTACCGGCACAACGGGACCGACCGGCGCAACAGGTCCGGCTGGTGAAGCTGGGCCAATCGGAGCTACAGGACCGACCGGACCCACCGGCGCCGACGGTGTTGCAGGCGCTACCGGAGCCACGGGCCCCACTGGAGCTACCGGGCCGACCGGACCGACTGGCGATACCGGCCCCGTCGGAGCTACCGGACCCACAGGCGCTGACGGCGTTGCTGGCGCTACCGGTGCCACCGGCCCCACTGGAGCTACAGGACCGACCGGACCCACCGGCGATACCGGCCCCGTCGGAGCAACCGGACCCACGGGTGCTGACGGCGCTGCAGGCGCTACCGGAGCCACGGGCCCCACTGGAGCTACTGGGCCGACCGGACCGGCAGGAGCCGACGCGACTGTCACGCCGGCCGCCGCGGTCGCGGATACCGACCCGGCTACGGCGACTACCGCCGATATCGCGACACAGCTGAACACGCTGCTGACGAACCTGCGGGCTGCCGGACTGCTGTCATAAACAGGTTTCGAGTACTGCCAAAAGGAGCCCGGCAAAGTTGCCGGGCTCCCTCCTCAGAATTCCTTTCCCTTGTAGATCTGAATGCTCAAAGCCACGGATAGCGCGAGCAGACAAAGCCCAACGACCGGGCCAGAATATGACATGTGCATCAACTGCTCAAAATCAAATTTCGGATGCCATGTTCCCCACTGTACAAGCAGGTATCCGATCAGGACCGGAGCCAGCATTACCACGGCTATGCTGGTGCGCGCTTTCTCCACTCCGAATTTGAATGTGATCGGCAGAAGAATCGCGAGCATCACCAGACTGATCGTCTGGAAAATGCACTGGCCGATCATCATCTCCTGAAAAGGAGTTCTCGCCGCAACAAAGAAAATCGCCGTAGTCACAAACCCCAGAACATCCATGAGCAGGCCAAGCATATACTTCGACAACACAATCCTGCTCCGGGAGATCGGCATCGTCAGCGCGTATTTATCCCAGCCGGACTGCTCGTCGTACCCGCAAGCAGTCAGCATAACGATCGACAGATACACCGCGAACATTCCGCCGAAGAAATACGGGCTCTTTTGCATTACGCTCAGCCCGCCCCAGAATACCAGGATCAACAGGTAACTCCTCCACTGCTGCTTCAGATTGATCAGATCCTTATAAACCAGTCCGCTCATCTCGTCTCCTCCTTCACATGGTACAGCATGATATCCTCAATGCTCGCCGGGTCGCACACCAGCCCGGCAGGGATCCTGCCGCGCAGCACCAAAGCCTCCGTACCGAAGCTGTTCTGCCTCACGCCGACGATCGCGGAGCGGTCGAGGGTGTCCAGCTCCTGCCGCGTACACTTCACCACCACGTATTTTTCCTGCAGCGCGCTCTTTTCCTCACAGAACACGAGTTTTCCCTTATGCAGGAACGCGACGTAATCGCAGATCTTCTCGAGATCGCTCAGGATGTGCGACGAGACAAAAATTCCATGGCTCTCATCCTGCATAAAGTCCAGAAAAATGTCAAGGATCTCGTCGCGCACGATCGGATCCAGCCCGCTCGTCGCCTCATCGAGCAGCAGCAGCCGGCTGTCATGCGAGAGCGCCACCGCGAGCATCAGCTTCATCCTCATGCCGCGCGAATAATCCTTGATCCGCTTGTCACGGGGAATGTCGAATCTCCCGAGATACTGCGCATAGCGCGTGTCGTCCCAGCTGCGGTAACACTTCGCCATCATCCTCGCGATCTGTTCCGCTGACATCGCCGCCGGAAAATTGCACTCATCCATGACGACTCCGATCTGCTCCTTCGCCTGCGCAGGACTGCTGTCCAGGCTATCCCCGAAGATCGAAATTTCTCCTTCATCCTTCTTAAGCAGATCGAGGATCAGCTTGATCGTCGTGCTCTTGCCCGCTCCGTTCTCCCCGATAAAACCCATAACATAGCCAGACGGAAGCGCAAGGCTTAAATCCTCCAGCGTAAACCCCGGATAACGCTTCGTCACATGGTTCAATTCCAATATATTGCCCATACTCCATATCCCTCCTGTCAATACTTCCCTTCAATTGTCCTTGTAGATCAGCTCCAGCATATCCTGAAGCTCCTCAAGGCTCAGCCTGCAGCCGACAGAGAGCTCGACGATCTCCTGCATCCGCTCTTCAATCCTGCGCAGCTGCTCCTCCCGCACGAACTCCAGGTTCTTCTTCGCCACGTAGCTTCCTTTCCCGGGTACGGATACGATGAAGCCGTCCCGCTCGAGCTCCTCGTATGCGCGCTTCGTCGTGATCACGCTGATGCGCAGCTCCTTCGCCAGAAAACGGATCGACGGAAGGGCGTCCCCCTCCTTCAGCTCCCCGGAGATGATCTTCGACTTGATCTGCGCGCTGATCTGGTCGTAAATCGGCTGTCCGCCGGAATTGCTGATGATAATATCCAAACTCCACTCACCTTCCTCCGAATGGCGACTGCCGCTTCCTGTCCGGCAGTCTCCAATGTACCTCGCACTTTTTGTTTCCGGGATCTGTCTTCCTCACAATTTTGGCATGTGTTCTTACTGTATATATTCATTATATACAGTATTGACAGTTTGTCAAGTCCCTCTTCCGCGGTTTTCAAATTTTTTATCGCAAATGATTTTCTAAAATAAGGATTGCCATTTTTCTTCAATTCGGTATAATGATTTTACCGAAACAAAATCATATAAAACGGATAAGGAGAAAAAGGAAAACTATGGCAAAATTAAAGATTCAGCCGGACAAGCGACTTGGCACGATCCGCAAGGAAATCTATGGTCATTTCTCCGAGCATCTCGGAAGGTGCATCTACGGAGGCTTCTATGTCGGAGAAGATTCCGCGATCCCGAACGTACACGGCATGCGCACGGACGTGGTCGAGGCGATGCGCAAAATCCGTATCCCGGTGCTTCGCTGGCCGGGCGGATGTTTTGCCGATGAATACCATTGGATGGACGGCATCGGTCCGAAGGCAAACCGCAAGAAAATGATCAACACAAACTGGGGCGGCGTCACCGAGGACAACAGCTTCGGCACACACGAGTATTTCGAGCTCTGCGAGCAGCTCGGCTGCGAGGCTTATGTCAACGGCAACCTCGGCAGCGGCACGGTACGCGAGATGTCCGAATGGGTGGAGTATATCACCCTTGACGGGGTCTCTCCGATGTCCAATCTGCGCCGGGAGAACGGTCACGAGAAGCCGTGGAAGCTCTCTTATTTCGGCGTCGGCAATGAAAACTGGGGCTGCGGCGGCAACATGCTGCCCGAATACTACGCGAGCGAATACCGCCGCTATCAGACATTTGTGAGAAATTATAACAACGCGGAGCATGTCAACAAGATCTGCTGCGGCCCAAACAACGACGACTACGAGTGGACAAAGACCGTTCTCGGGCTGCTCTTCCGCAACTGCGACCCGCGTTCCCACGGAAATCTGGACGGACTCTCCCTGCACTACTATGTAGTCCCGGGTCCCTGGGAGAACAAGGGCAGCGCCACGGACTTCGACGAGAAGGTATGGTACAAGACGCTTGCAAAGGCGTATTTTATGGACGAGCTGATCCGGAAGCACTCCGCGATCATGGACGAATTCGATCCGGAGCGCAAGATCGCGCTGATCGTCGACGAGTGGGGCGGCTGGTACGACGTGGAGCCGGGGACGAATCCGGGCTTCCTGTACCAGCAGAACACGATGCGCGACGCGCTTCTGGCCGGTATCACGCTGAACGTGTTCAACAAGCATTCAGACCGCGTAGGCATGGCGAATCTGGCCCAGACGATTAACGTGCTGCAGTCCGTCATCCTGACCGAGGGCGCGGACATGATCCTGACGCCGACCTACCACGTGTTCGATCTCTACAAGGAGCATCAGGAAGGCCAGCTTCTGGAGAGCTCGATCGACGTCGGCTCCGTCGGCATGGAGGCTGAATATCAGCTTCCGTGGGTTACAGAGTCCGTATCCGAAGATGCAGACGGCGTCTTACATATCACCCTGACAAACGCCTCTCTCACAGAGGCATGCCCGATCGATGTGGAGATCGCAGGCCGTAAGGCGGCCGAGGCCAACGGCGAGATCGTCTGCGGCGCGATGAACGCAAAGAACACTTTTGCAGAGCCTCAGTGCGTGACGGCGAAGGCCTTCACAGACTTCCGCAGCGAGAACGGAGCGCTCTCCTTCACGCTTCCGCCGCGCAGTGTGCTGCACATGAGCGTGAAGGCAGAGGCATAGAGAGCATACAGGATGTGCTCCCAGGATAAGTCACATAGCTCCAGACGCCTGAATACGGATGTCTGAGGCAGTGCCATGATCACGGCTCTCAGACAGATCTGAGAAGGATACGGCCGCACCATCTGGCAGGATCGACCATATGAATGACAGAAATAAAACAAACGGCCTCCGTGTCTGCAGGAAATGCCTGCTGTACACAAAGAGCCGTGAAGAATTCTTTCAAAAACTGGAAGCCTACATCGATAATCTGGCTGAGGAAGACCGAGCGGATCAGACGACATATGAAGAGCGTCTCCGCACATGCGCGCAGTGTCCCAATCTGACGGAAGGCATGTGCGTCCTCTGCGGCTGCTATGTAGAGCTGCGGGCCGCTCTGAAGCTGCAACGCTGTCCGGATATCGAACGGCGGTGGTAAAAAAGGGGTCACGCGCACAGCGCGTCGGCCCCTTTCTGACGACTTATGTCTATGAATTCCGCAAATGCTGTCAGCACCGTAGCGCTCAACTCCAGGATCTGCCTGCAGTCCGTCTCCGGCGTATGCACCGGCACACGCATGTATCTTTTATGCAGCCTCGCGATATAGCCGAACAGCTCTTCGAGACTCCCGATCTCATCCGCGGCCGCTCTTGCCCGCGCGAAGATCTCCCGCCCTTCCGGCATCCAGACCAGCACGCGCATGCGGTATTTCAGCTCGCTCTCATATGCGCAGTGATCCTTCAGGCTTCCGCTAAACGACGCATTGTGCGGATAGGTAAAGTAGTCCGCCAGATAGTGCATCGCCACGCCTGTCCTTCGCCACAGGCTGCGCTCGTTCTCTTCGCCCTCCGCGTCTGCCTCATTCAGTATCTCCCGGCACAGATCCCGGAAAGTCCCAAAAGTCGTGTCATATTCATGCGGGTTTGCAAGCATCTTCGGGTTCAGATCCGGAAGGATCGAGCCGAGACAAAATGCCTTCCTGTGTCGAAAAAGCGCTTCCGACCCCAGTCCCCTGACCAGATAACGTGCAAGTGCAACGTGCGATTTCTTGCGCATAGCGGTCCTCCTGTCCTTTACTCTCTTCGTGTTTAATTCACACATTGGCTATCCGGACGCCCTGCAAGGGCTTGCAATGTCAGGGCAGACCCGCTCGCGCTTAATCGGGCACGCAACGGTGCATAAGTTCGCTCGCGCTCACTAAGCACCGGCGGCCCTCAATGATCTGCCCTGACACAGCAAGTCCCTTTTGTAGGGCTGTGCACTGGTATGCGATAGAACAGCGTGCGATGTGCTGTCAGTGTTCCGCGCGCAAACGATAGGCAGTTCGACGTAGGATTCGCGAGCATAGCGACAGCTGTCGGAGCATGTCTGAGCGAAGCGAGTTTGCGGAGACAGCTGTCCATAGGCGGCGCCCTAAAGGACTAGCTTCGCGTCGCAGCCGAATCAAGGAGAACAACGTGTTTGCGGCGGAACATCCGCAGGCAGAGCACGCGTTCGGATTAAACTTTAAGTGAACTATACACGGAAATTTCTATCTTTAATATTATGATATTTTACTCCAAACCGCAAGCTTTTTGAACCGCATTTTCCTGCAAAATATATGGAAATTTCTCGTACTTTACGCCTGCCCGCGCGTCGCGATCTCGGCGATATTCACGAGCGTCAGCCCGTGGATATTGTTGTTCTCAAGGCTTGTGATCAGCGCCTCCGCCGTGTCGAGCGAAGTCAGCACATTGACGCCGGTCTCGATCGCGTTGCGGCGGATCAGGAAGCCGTCCTTCGAGTGTCCGACGCCCTGCGACGGCGTGTCGATGACGAGGTCGATCTCGTGTCCGAGGATCAGATCCATGATATTCGGCGACTCCTGCTCGATCTTGCGCGTCATGCGCACCTGCACGTCCGCCTCCATCAGCGCGCGTGCAGTCCCCTTCGTCGCGAAAATATTGTATCCAAGTGCCTCGAAGCGCTTCGCGAGATCCGCAGCCTCGAGCTTGTCGGCGTCACGGACGGTCATGATCATATTCTTGTGCTTCGGCAGGTTGATGCCCGCGCCGAGGAACGCCTTGTACAGCGCTTCGTCGAAGGTCGCCGCAATGCCGAGGCACTCGCCGGTGGACTTCATCTCCGGCCCGAGGCTGATGTCTGCGCCGCGGATCTTCTCGAACGAGAAAACCGGCATCTTGATCGCGAAGTAATCCGCCTCCGGCTGCAGTCCCGGCTCGTAGCCCAGGTCGCGGATCTTTGCGCCAAGGATCACCTTTGTCGCGAGCGGCACGATCGGGATGCCCGTCACCTTGCTGATGTAGGGCACCGTGCGGCTCGAGCGCGGGTTCACCTCGATCACAAACACCTCGTCATTGCTCACGATAAACTGGATGTTGATCAGCCCGACGACGTGCAGGGAGCGCGCCAGTTTCCGCGTGTAGTCCTCGATCACACGCTTGATCTTCTGGGAGATGCTCTGCGCCGGGTACACGGAAATACTGTCGCCGGAATGGATGCCCGCGCGCTCGATGTGCTCCATGATGCCGGGGATCAGCACGTCCTCCCCGTCGCACACCGCGTCGACCTCGATCTCCTTGCCAACCAGATATTTGTCCACGAGGATCGGGTGCTCCTGCGCGATGCGGTTGATGATGCCGATGTAGCTGTCGACGTCCTCGTCGCTGATCGCGATCTGCATCCCCTGTCCGCCGAGCACATAGGACGGGCGCACAAGCACCGGGTAGCCGAGACGGTTCGCGACCGCCTTGGCCTCCTCGGCCGTATACACGGTGTCGCCCGCCGGGCGCGGGATATTGCATTTCTCAAGAATGCGGTCGAACAGCTCCCTGTCCTCGGCCGCGTCGACATTCTCCGCGGAGGTGCCGAGGATCGGGACGCCCATCTTCATCAGCGCCTCGGTCAGCTTGATCGCCGTCTGCCCGCCAAACTGCACGACCGCGCCGTCCGGCTTCTCCAGACGTACGACATTCTCCACGTCCTCCGGCGTCAGCGGCTCAAAATAGAGCTTGTCCGCGATGTCAAAGTCCGTACTCACGGTCTCCGGGTTATTATTGATGATGATCGTCTCGTAGCCTTCTTTTGCGAACGCCCAGGTGCAGTGCACCGAGCAGAAGTCAAACTCGATGCCCTGCCCGATGCGGATCGGCCCGGAGCCCAGCACGAGCACTTTTTTACGGGCGGATTCCGTCACGCCTGCCTCGTCTTCGCTCCCAAACACCGAATAATAGTACGGCGTCTCGGCCGCGAACTCGGCCGCGCAAGTGTCCACCATCTTGTATGCCGCCGTGATGCCGTTCTCGTAGCGCAGCTGCCGGATCTGCTCCTCTGTGCGGCCGGTGAGCCGCGCGATCACGTTGTCCGGGAACTCGATGCGCTTCGCCTCTTTCAAAAGCTCCGCGGTCAGCTCCTGCGTCTTCAGCGCCTGCTCCATCTCGACCAGGATCGCCAGCTTGTCGATAAACCAGTTGTCGATCATTGTGATCTCGTGAATCTTGTCGTAAGGAACGCCCCTGCGCAACGCCTCGGCGATCACCCAGATCCGGCGGTCGTCCACGCGCGCGAGCTGCTGCATCAACTCATCGTCGGTAAGCTCCGAAAAATCGTAGGACAGCAGGCAGTCGACGTGCTGCTCCAGCGAGCGGATCGCCTTCATCAAAGCGCCCTCAAAATTGTCGCAGATGCTCATGACCTCGCCGGTCGCTTTCATCTGCGTCGTCAGCTTCCGGCTCGCGCTGATGAATTTATCGAACGGCAGACGCGGCATCTTGACGACGCAATAATCAAGCATCGGCTCGAAGCTCGCGTAGGTCTTGCCCGTGATCGCATTCTTGATCTCATCGAGCGTGTAGCCGAGCGCGATCTTCGCCGCCACCTTCGCGATCGGATAGCCGGTCGCCTTGGACGCCAGCGCCGAGGAACGACTGACACGCGGATTCACCTCGATGACGCAGTATTCAAAGCTCGTCGGGTGCAGCGCAAACTGCACGTTGCAGCCGCCCGTGATATTCAATTCTGTGATGATGTTCAGCGCGGAGGTACGCAGCATCTGGTACTCCTTGTCCCCCAGCGTCTGGGACGGGGCGACGACGATGCTGTCTCCGGTGTGCACGCCGACCGGATCGATGTTTTCCATGTTACAGACCGTGATCACGTTGCCCGCGCTGTCGCGCATCACCTCGTACTCGATCTCCTTCCAGCCCGCGATGCAGCGCTCCACAAGCACCTGCCCGACGCGGCTTAGGCGCAGACCGTTCTCAAGGATCTCGACGAGCTCGTGATGGTCATGCGCGATGCCGCCGCCGCTTCCGCCGAGCGTGTAAGCAGGGCGCAAAACGACCGGGAAACCGATGGTGCGTGTGAAGGCTACGCCCTCCTCGACGCTCTCCACGACCTTCGACGGGGCGACCGGCTCTCCGATCTTCTCCATCGTGCTCTTAAACTCCAGACGGTCCTCGGCCTTCTTGATCGTCTCCGAGGTCGTCCCGATCAGCCGCACGTCATGTTCTTTCAGAAAGCCTCGCTCCTCGAGCTCCATCGCGAGGTTCAGCCCTGCCTGTCCGCCGAGCGTCGGGAGCACGCTGTCCGGCTGTTCCTTCAAGATCAGCTGCTCAACCACCTCGACGGTGAGCGGCTCGATGTAGACCTTGTCCGCAATATCCTTGTCCGTCATGATCGTCGCCGGGTTCGAGTTCAGCAGGACGACCTCGATCCCCTCTTCCTTCAGGGAGCGGCACGCCTGCGTCCCGGCGTAATCAAACTCCGCCGCCTGACCGATCACAATCGGGCCGGAACCGATGACAAGCACCTTCTTGATCTGTGGATTCTTCGGCATTATCTCTCCACCTCCATCATCTTCATAAAGCGGTCAAACAGGTATCCTGAATCCTGCGGCCCCGGGCAGGCCTCCGGATGGTACTGTACTGTAAAGATATTCTTGTTCGTGTAGGCAAGGCCTTCGTTCGTCCCGTCGTTGACGTTCTCGAACGCCGGAACTGCAACCGACGGATCGAGCTTGTCCGTGTCCACCACATAACCGTGGTTCTGCGAGGAAATATACACGCGCCCCGTGGACAGATCCCGCACCGGATGGTTGCCTCCGCGGTGGCCGTATTTCATCTTGTGCGTGTCGGCCCCGTTCGCGAGCGCCATAAGCTGGTGCCCGAGACAGATCGCGAAGATCGGCACGTCCGAGTCGTACAGCTTTTTGATCTCAGCGATGATCGAGCCGCAGTCCTTCGGGTCGCCCGGGCCGTTCGAGAGCATGATGCCGTCCGGCTTCGCGGTGAGGATCTCCGCCGCCGGAGTCAGCGCCGGATAGACCGTCACCTCGCAGCCTCGCGCGTTCAGACTGCGCGCGATGTTCCGCTTTGCGCCGAGATCGAGTAAAGCGACCTTCGGCCCGTCGCCCGCAAGCACATATTTCTCCTTGCAGCTGACCTTCTCCACCTCTTTGCCGGTCCTGTACGCGGCAATTCGCGGCAGGAGCTCGTCCAGCGAATAATTCTCATTCGTCGTGATGCAGCCGTTCATCGTGCCCTTCTCACGCAGGATCTTGGTCAGCGCGCGGGTATCGATGCCGGCGATGCCTGGAATATCATACTTCAAAAGGAAATTCTGTATTGTGTCCTCCGAGCGGAAATTGCTCGGCATGCGGGACAATTCGCGCACAATAAAGGCATCCAGCCAGGGACGATCCGATTCCATGTCCTCGTAGCAGATGCCATAATTTCCAATCAACGGATAAGTCATTACCACCGCCTGTCCAGCGTAGGATGGGTCGGTCAATACCTCCAGATAACCGGTCATAGACGTGTTGAAAACGATCTCGCTGATCACCTCACGCGCCGCGCCGATACTCTGACCGGTGAAAACCGTGCCATCCTCCAGAATCAAGAATGCTTTCATACTTTTCCGGCTCCTTTCCATATATCTGCGATCGAGTAGGGCGAATTTCCCCTACTCGCTTCGCGACCCACGTGCTGCGACAGCAGCAAATTTTTCCTCACGCGGGTCTGTGCATAAAACGCGCCGCACAAAAGCGGCTCTCATCAATACAATGCTCAAATTGCTAAGATTCTACCATAAAAGGCGGCACATTTCAACATGTTTCCCAACATAATTATGCAAGAATTTTAGTAAAATTTCTCTTTGCATTTATACATCTCATATTATTATTTATGAATCATTTATTGATTAATACAATTTTTATGATATAATTGCATTGTTACTGCCCCATACTGGTAACAGGGAGGAGGTGGTACGATGAAAAGTTTGGCAGCATTTTATATCGCTGTTATGGGTACTGTAGTAGCTCACTACATTATCAAATGGTTGGACGGCGATAGGTAAATAGCAGCCTCGGCCCGGTCAGCCGCAAAACGACAAGAAAATCCCGGAGAGCAGCAGTCTCCGGGATTTTCGCGCTCATTTGTTGAAAAGTTTAACAGCATTTAAACATAGTAATTGTAGCACAGACAAACAGAAATTACAATCGCCTTTTTCAAATTTCTGAAAATTTCTAGATTTCTAAGAATTTTTCTTTCTTACAGGCTGTTCAGCCCTTTCAGCATGTTCTCAAGCATATCCTGGTCTGTTTCCTGGCCCGCGAAGCTCATCACGCCGCGCGTATGAATGCAGTCGAGCAGAACCGTGTCAATCTTCTGGCTCGTCACGTCCAGAGCCGAGGACGGCTCGTCGGCAATCAGCACCTTCGGATTCAGGATCGTAAAGACCGCGATGACGGTACGCTGTTTCATACCGCCGGAGAGCTCTACGGCGTGCTTGTTCAGCGCCTCAGCCGGAAGGCCGAACTCCGCGAAACGCTTTTCCGCCATCTCTTTGATCTCTTATTGAAACTGGTTTCTTCCTTGATATACAAAACACCGGGGATTAACTCCCAGCAAATTGTTGACATCGGGAACGCCCTGCCTTAAAATACAAGTTGATATCAACCGTTTTTTCGTTTCTGACAGCAGATATTCCATGATCCTTCCCGAAAGCGACGGCCTGTTACGGCTGTGAGCTTCACGGCAGGTTCATGGCAAATAGGATCAATGGGAGGTGCAATTCAATTTATGAAAACAATTTCTCTGAACGGCGCGTGGACGCTCGACGTCTCTGATGGCGCCTTTTCCTCTGTCCCGGCGACGGTGCCGGGCTCTGTCTACCACGATCTCTTAAGCGCCGGGCTCATCCCGGACCCGTTCTATCGTGACAACGAGATGGAAGCCCTGAAGCTCATGGATCACGATTTCACGTACAGCCGCAGCTTCTCCGTGGACGAGGAAATTCTGAAGTCCGATGTGGTTCTGCTGCGCTGCGAAGGTCTGGACACTCTCGCCGACGTGTACATCAACGATCAGCCGGCCGGGCATGCCGACAACATGCACCGAACCTGGGAATTTGACGTGAGGGCGCTTCTGCGTCCCGGTGAAAATACGATCCGGGTACAGTTTGCCTCCCCGACGAAATATATTAAGGAAGCCTACGCCAATTCCCGGGCGGACGGCACCTCAGACGCGATGGTCGGCTTCCCGCACATCCGCAAGGCGCACTGCATGTTCGGCTGGGACTGGGGTCCCCGCCTTCCTGACGCGGGCATCTGGCGACCGATCTCCCTGCTTGGCGTAAGCACGGCGCGCATCCGCGATGTACTGGTTCTGCAGCACCATGAGAACGGCGGCGTCGCGCTGGAAGTGTGCACGCATCTGGAGCGCCTGACCGAGGATCCGGTCGGCGTCTGTGTGACCGTCACCGCGCCGGACGGGACAACGCTTACCGGAAAAAGCTCGCATTGCACGATCCCCGTGCCGGATCCGCAGCTCTGGTGGCCGGTCGGGCTCGGGGAGCAGCCTCTGTATCAGGTACAAGTCACCCTCGACGGCGAGGGGCATCGTCTGGACGAATGGCAGGCCCGCATCGGCCTGCGCACGATGACGGTCGAGCGCAGGAAGGACGAATGGGGCGAGTCGTTTGCCCACTGTGTGAACGGCGTTTCCGTGTTCGCGATGGGCGCTGACTACATACCGGAGGACAATCTCCTGCCCCGCGTCACTCCGGAGCGCACGCGCCGTCTTCTGGAGGACGCAAAGGCGGCAAATATGAACTGCATCCGCGTCTGGGGCGGCGGCTACTACCCGGAGGATTATTTCTATGATGTCTGTGACGAACTGGGACTGCTGGTCTGGCAGGATTTCATGTTCGCCTGCGCCGTGTACAACCTCTCGGACGAATTTGAGGCAAATATCACCGCCGAATTCATCGATAATGTCCGGCGTCTGCGCCATCACGCGTCGCTCGCGCTCTGGTGCGGCAACAATGAGATGGAACAGTTTGTATCGGAGGGCGAGTGGGTATCCTCGAAGCGGCAGGTGGCAGATTACATCAAGATGTATGAATACATCATCCCAAAGGTGCTGAAGGCCGAGGATCCGCAGGCGTTCTACTGGCCGGCGAGTCCGAGCAGCGGCGGCAGCTTCGATGATCCGCGGGATCCGTCGAGGGGCGATGTCCACTACTGGGACGTCTGGCACGGTCTGAAGCCCTTCACGGACTATCGGAACTATCTCTTCCGCTACGTCTCGGAGTTCGGCTTCCAGTCGTTCCCCTGCATGGCGACCATCGAGAGCTTCACTGAGCCGGAGGACCGCAACGTCTTCTCCTACATTATGGAAAAGCACCAGCGCAACGCCTCCGCGAACGGACGCATCGTGTCCTATCTCTCCCAGATGTACCTCTATCCGGGCGATCTGGACGGACTCGTCTACGCCTCCCAGCTTCTGCAGGCGCAAGCGATGCAGTACGGCGTCGAACACTGGAGACGGCACCGCGGCTGCTGCATGGGCGCGGTCATCTGGCAGCTCAACGACTGCTGGCCGGTGGCGAGCTGGTCGAGCATCGATTACTTCGGCCGCTGGAAGGCCCTGCACTACTACGCGAAGCGTTTCTTCGCCCCGGTGCTGATCTCCTGCCAGGAGGAAGGCATCCTGAGTCAGGACACGAATGTGAACGCCGAGCCGTTTGACCTGAAAAAGACTGCGCAGCTGAACGTGAGCAATGAAACGATGCAGGCTTTCTCTGGCAAGGCGCACTGGGCGCTGCATCGCGCGGATGCTTCCGTGATCGAGGAAGGCACGTTCGACGTGGAAGTCCCGGCGCTTTCGGCCGTGTGGCTGCCAGAGCAGAACTTCTCTGACCAGGACACCTACGGCTGCTATTACTCCTACGAGCTGACCGACCAGGCAGGCACGCCTGTCGGCGAAGGCACGGTGCTCTTCTGCGCGCCGAAGCATTTCCGCTTCCTCGATCCGGTGCTCGAGGCGCATATTGAGGGTGACGAGGTCGTCGTCACGGCGAAAGCTTACGCCCGCAGCGTGGAGCTGCAGTGCGGCCCGGACGTCGTGCTCGAGGATAACTACTTCGACATGAACGCAGGCACACGCCGCGTCCGCATCGTGCGCGGGCCGGCAGAAGGTGTGAAAGCGCGCAGTGTATTCGATATTCGGTAAGTTCGTGTTTAGTTCACATATTGGATACCCGGACGCCCTGCACGGGCTTGCAATGTCAGGGCAGACCCGCTCGCGCTTAATCGGGCACGCAGCGGTGCATAAGCTCGCTTACGCTCACCAAGCACCGGCGGCCCTCAATGATCTGCCCTGGCACAGCAAGTCCCTTTTGCCGGGCTGTGCACTAAACACGAATTACACTCCGCGCGCATATCCTATAGCGAATCCCTTCGTCGGAGCAATCTATGAACAAGAATCTTACGGGACGGCATCTGATGGCGGCGCAGACCGATCAGCCAGACCGCGGCGAGCTTCAGGTCACGGTATTGTCTGAGCGGAACGCGCCCATCGCAGATGCCGTCGTCGATATTTCTTACACCGGAGATCCGGAAAACACCCTCGAAAAACTTCGTACAAACGCGTCAGGTCAGACCGGCGTCATCGATCTTGGCGCTCCGCCCATAGAGTACAGCCTGCGGCCGTCCTCCAATATGCCCTATGCAGAATATACCCTGCGCGTCACTGCGCCCGGCTATGAGCCTGCCGTGATCAGCGGCGCCGAGGTGCTCAGCGGGGAAACCTCTCTGCAAACAATACGTTTGCACCCTCTCATTGAAGGCGGCCTTCCGGACCGGGTCGTCATTCCCGAGCATACGCTGTACGGAAGCTATCCGCCCAAGATCGCCGAGGCTGAGATCAAGCCGGTGAATATAAGCGGTGAAATCGTGCTGGATGAGATCGTCGTGCCAGAATATATCATCGTTCACGATGGTCCTCCGCGCGACAACTCCGCCTCAAATTATTATGTGCGCTACCGCGATTACATCAAGAACGTCGCCAGCAGCGAGATCTATGCCACCTGGCCGCGCGAAACCCTTATCGCGAATATCCTTGCCATTCAATCTTTCACGCTGAACCGTGTATACACCGAATGGTACCGGAACAATCGATATGATTTTACGATCACCTCCTCCACCGCCTACGATCAGAAATGGAGCCTGGGGCGCACCATCTTCCAGAGTATCTCCGATGTGGTGGATGAGATATTCCTGAACTATCTGTCGCGTCCGAACGTGCGCCAGCCGATCCTGACGCAATACTGCGACGGTCAGCGGACGCAGTGCCCGAACTGGCTTTCCCAGTGGGGAAGCGCCGATCTGGGCGAAGATGGATACGACGCTCTCTCCATCCTGCGCTATTATTACGGCGACTCCCTCTATATCAATATGGCCGAGGAGGTCTCCGGCGTCCCGGAGTCCTACCCCGGCTATCTCCTCAAGGTCGGCTCGGTCGGTGCGGATGTGCTCAAGATCCAGGAACAGCTCAACGTGATCTCCGACAGCTATCCGCTGATCCCGAAACTGACGCCGGACGGGATTTTCGGAGAAAACATGCTGGAAGCAGTCCGCACATTCCAGTCTGTCTTCGGCCTGACACAGGACGGCATCATCGGGCCGCGCACCTGGTACCGCATTCAGGAAATCTATGTGGCGGTCACACGCCTGGCGGAAAATGTCGTCTGACCCGACCCTTTCATAACTACAAAAGGGATGTTCCGGGAAATATCAGCCTTGTCATGATATCTCCAGGGGCATCCCTGTTCTTTTCAAACATCTCTGTTATACGTTGTACTTTTGCCCGGCTCATTGAGTATTCATATTTCCGGCTGTACTTTCACACGCAGTTCACAGAATATCCTTCCACCCTTGTCATTCGCCGCGACAATGTCGCCTGTCATATTTCCATATGCAGTTCAAAGAATATCCTTGCAGCAATAATTCCGGTACGCCGCCGCCACGCCGAGAGCCGCGAAAAGCATTCCGATCATGACAAGACGGACGTCCAGCCCTCCGTTCGCAATAATATCCGTGCCCTCACAATACCCGAACGGGGTGATGTACTTGAGAAACTTCAGCCTTTCGCTCATATTCGCGATCAGGTTCAGAAAATACATCACTGTAGCGATTCCAAGACCAACTCCGAGTCCCCCGCGGCGCAGAAACGCGGAGATTCCGAAACAGACTGCCGCCAGCTCGATCTGCAGCAGGAAGCAGGCAAAATGCATCAGCAAGAGCTCCCTCCAGGGAATTGCCTCCCCGATCGCGCAAATGGAAAGCAGGGACGTCACGAAAACGATCAGATTCATTGCAGCAATCTGAAGCAAAACTGCCGCCAGCTTTTCCGTCACCACGCGCGCCCTCGACACCGGATGCGCCAGCAGAAATTCCGCCGTTCCCTCCCCTTCCTCTTTGGAGAGTATCGAAACGCCTGCAAAAGCAGCAAAAAAAGCGCCGCCCAAGCCGATCACATTTCCGCACTCAATCGCGTAAAACCCCGTCAGCGAACCGAAGTTCAGGCGATCCATGCCGAACGCCGCCGCAAAGCTTCCCATCGCGGCAAACAAATGGCTGATCGTTTCCATTTCCCCTTTCATCTCCGGGAACACAAGCAGACAGATCAAGAGCAAAACCACGATCGCGCCTGTCCATACCGCAAGGGAAATCCTGCCCTGCCGCAGTTCATGTTTCATGAGTGTCATCGTTCGTTCTCCTTTTCATAAGCCGTACCCAACCTCGTGAAATCTTTGATTTCCACGCCGAAGTACGCTTCGCTTCCAGACTCAAAATGACCTCGCCAAAGGGCAAATGTCGTCTCACTGCTTTCGCGAATAAAAATGCATAAAGATTTCTTCAAGATCCGGCTCGGAAATGGAAAGATCGTGAACCCCTCCCGATGCCAGAACCGCGAGCAGCTCCTTCATGCCGCCGCTGTAGAGAAAACTGCAGCCTTCCGGAATCTCCTGCAGATCTCTCACTCCGTCGAGCGAATCCGTCCTTACCTGTCCGCGAACCGTGACACGCTTGGCGTTTGAATGGGAAAGCGCTTCCACGCTGTCGCAGGCGATGATGCGCCCTTCCCGTATAACTGCTGCCCTTGTGCAGTTGCGCTGCACCTCCGAGAGCACGTGGCTGGACAGGAAAACCGTCGTCCCGGCCCGGTTCTTCTCCCTTAGAATTTCGAAGAATTCTCTCTGCATCAGCGGATCGAGGCCGCTGGTCGGCTCATCCAGGATCAGCAGCTCCGGCTCATGCTGCAGCGCGCAGACGATCGCGGCCTTCTTTCGGTTGCCGAAAGAGAGCTCCCTCACCTTGCGGGAGACATCCAGCTGCAGTCGTTCACACAGCGCCGCGGCCTCCCTGCGGCAGTCCTTTTTTCGCAGGTCGGCGGACAATTTCAGTACATCCCGCACCCGCATGCCCGGATAGAACATGACCTCGGACGGCAGATATCCTGTCTGCGCCAGGATCTTTTCCCTGTCCTTTCCGATGTTCAATCCCAGCACCTGCACACTGCCCTCCGTCGGCCGGATCAGCCCGAGAAGCGTCCTGATCGTCGTTGATTTGCCCGCGCCGTTCGGACCGATGAATCCGCAGAATTCGCCCTGCGCCACGGTCAGGCTCACCTGCTCGATACCGCGCGTCGGCCTGCGGGATGTCCCATAATATTTTGTAAGGTTGTCAATTCTGATCGCGTCCACTGTATTTCCTCCCGCACTGGTCATCCGGAAAACAAAAAACTCTGAAGACCGTCACAGTGGTTTCAGAGTTTCTCAGATATAGTCCCTAGGGGAATCGAACCCCTGTTTCCGCCGTGAGAGGGCGGCGTCTTAACCGCTTGACCAAGGAACCATGCTCAGACAGTATAACAGGAGTTGCAGGAAAAAGCAAGCACTTTTTTCAAAACCTCACGAAAAAATTCGGCCGGCCTTCGCCGGCCTCCTTTCAGGCATTCTGAGGCGTCAGAACCACCGTCCATCCTTTTCCATTCAGATCTCCGGGAACCTCCAGCTCACTGCCGGAAACCATCTGTACATGCGGACAGAGTTTTGTATATTCATTTACAGTACCCAGCACAGGGAAGCCGAAATCCCCACTTCGGAAATGCATCGGCACAACGATTCCCGGCCGGATCCGCTCCGCCAGCTCTCTGGCCTGTCCCGCATCGATCGTGAAAAATCCCCCTACCGGAATCAGCGCAACGTCCAGCCCTCGGAGCTTCTCCTCCTGCTCCGGCGAGAGCATACAGCCCAGGTCCCCAAAATGAGCCACCCTGCACTCTCCATCATCCAGAATGTGAATGGTATTCGGCCCTCGTTTCGCTCCCTTTTGGTCGTCGTGGTACGTCTCAATCTTCTCAATCACAAATGGCGACGAAGCGCCTTTTCTCAGGGAAACGCAGGAGCGCCCGTTGTGATCTCCGTGTTCATGGCTGCAGAGAACCAGATCCGCTTCCTCCCTCACCGGTTTCAGACCGTCCACCGATCCGTCCTCGTAAGGATCCAGAATCACCGCATATCCCTTCGATTCGATTTTAAAGCAAGAATGTCCGATCCATGTTATTTTCATAATGCACTCCCTATAAGGTTAAAAACATCACTTTGCCTGAGCCATTGTAAACAAAGCATCCTGTAGAATTTTTGAGAAGTTCAGATTATTCTTTTCCGCAAAAGTATTCAGCCATGCCGGTATTGTAAGATTTTTTCTCACCGCCTTCTCGCCATATTGTTCCGCATACGCATCCATATCAAGCAATAAAAGATTTACCATACTGCCATTTTCAACGTGAATAGTATCGTATGGCGATGCTTCCGGAATTTTGTTGCCATCCTCCATCTCGCCGAGAATCCACCCACTCGCCGCATCAATTCCCATTTCGATTGCCTCTTCAAGAGTGTCTCCACCTGTTACGCAACCAGGCAAATCCGGAAATTCCACAACAAAACCGCCGCTTTCATCGGAAAAAGGCTTAAAAATCGCCGGATATACTAATTTCATATACGCTGCTCCTTCCAACACTCCAGACAGGACTTTATATCCCTGCCTGCTTCATTATTGATTTTACAATATCCAAATGTATGTCTTTGCCACTATGTTCGGGAACTGTAACTTTGCCTGGCTTTCTCGGATGTATGTACTGATGATGTGATCCCTTTTGCTTGATTTGAATCCATCCGTCGTCTTTTAATATTTTATCGACTTCTCTAAATCTCATTCGATTTCCTTCTCAGCCATTCATATATTTTCCTTCCTTTGTATTAATTCTATGATAACGCGCATTATGCGCATTGTCAAGTGTTATTGTGCGGAATGTCCGCATGTGCACAGATTCAGAAAATAGCGGTGCACACTCGCATCCCCTGACACTTCCGGGTGGAAAGACAACGCAAGCTGATTCTGATACTGCACGGCCACGATCCGCCCGTTCACCTCAGAGAGCACCTCTACGCCGCTCCCGGCCGTTTCCACGTACGGCGCGCGGATAAAGTGCATCGGCACCATCCCGATGTGCTTCATCTCTGCCTCCGCGTAAAAGCTCCCGAGCTGCCTTCCGTAGGCGTTGCGCTTCACCGTGACGGGGAGCGTCCCGAGATGGCGTCCTTCCTCCCCGCTGATACGCTCAGCGAGCAAAATCAACCCGGCGCAGGTCGCCAGAACAGGAAGCCCGCTCTCGATCTTCTCCCACAGCGGCTGAAACAGTCCGAGCTCCCGCAGCAGCTTCCCCATCACCGTGCTCTCCCCGCCCGGCAGCACCAGTCCGTCCATCGGCCCGGACAGGTCCGCCTGCTGCCGGATCTCGAAGCATTCCGCGCCGAGCGCGCGCAGCATCTGTTCATGCTCCGCGAACGCGCCCTGCACGGCAAGTACGCCTATCCTCATTCCAAATTCCTCCTGCTTTCATTTAGCTACTTTCCGCGCTCCGCCATCAGAAGCGCGATCTCCTGCTCGTTGATCCCGACCATCGCCTCGCCAAGATTCTCCGAGAGCTCCGCCAGCAGCTTCGCGTCCTTATAATTTGTGACCGCCTTGACGATTGCAGCAGCGCGCTTCTGCGGATCGCCCGACTTGAAGATGCCGGAGCCGACGAATACTCCCTCCGCGCCGAGCTGCATCATGAGCGCCGCGTCCGCAGGGGTCGCCACCCCGCCCGCCGCAAAGTTCACAACCGGCAGTCTGCCATTCTCATGGACATACTTCACCAGATCATACGAGACCTGCAGCTCCTTCGCACAGTCGAACAATTCATCCTCCCGCATTGAGCGAATTCTGGCGATTTCACGGTTCATCTGCCGCATATGCCGCACCGCCTGGATCACGTCGCCCGTGCCCGGCTCGCCCTTTGTGCGGATCATCGAAGCGCCCTCCTCGATCCTTCGCAGCGCTTCCCCGAGATCACGCGCCCCACAGACAAACGGCACCTTGAACTGCGTCTTGTCGATGTGGTAGACGTCGTCCGCCGGGGAGAGCACCTCGCTCTCGTCGATATAATCGATCTCGATCGCTTCGAGGATCTGCGCCTCCGCGAAATGTCCGATCCGACACTTCGCCATGACCGGAATCGACACTGCTTCCTGAATTCCCTTGATCATCGCAGGGTCACTCATCCGTGAGACTCCTCCGGCCGCGCGGATATCCGCCGGGATCCGCTCCAGCGCCATAACGGCGCACGCCCCGGCCTCCTGCGCAATTTTTGCCTGCTCCGGTGTCGTCACATCCATGATCACGCCACCTTTGAGCATCTGCGCCAGCTCCTTGTTCAGCTCATATCTCGATTTCTCTGTCTGATTTCCCATCTCTGTACTCCTCCTTTTTCTCGCGCGCATCTGCTATAAACAATTGCCTTCCTCCATCCCGAGTCAGACAAATGTGTGCAGCAAAAACGCCTTGATTCCCTCTTTACAGATTGGATATCTGCTATTATAATGTAATCTGACCATTTTAAAATGTCCATTTTGAATCTATTTAATAAGTCCAGAATTGAGGTGTCCGGCAAAATGCTCACATATTCTTTTTCCGATACAGGGTCAGATTCGCTGTACCAGCATCTGTATAAATGCATCAAAAACGACATACTTGCGCGCAATCTGCGCGCCGGGGAGAAGCTTCCCTCCAAGCGCACTTTCGCAAAAAATCTGGGCATAAGCGTCATCACCGTGGAAAACGCCTACGCCCAGCTCATCTCCGAGGGATATCTTTATTCTGTCCCGAAAAAGGGATTTTTTGTCTCCGATATCAGCATGCTTCCGTCAGGGACAGCTTTCGGGCAAAACAGTACGGCCCGATCTTTGTCCAAGGCGGCTTTCAGTCAAAATGGCACGGTCCGGTCTTTGTCCGGCGCGGCTTTCGGACAAAACAGCACAGCCCGGCCTTTGTCAGGCGCGGAAAAGCAGGCAGGCACGGCAAACCTGCCCTCCCCTCCCATCGACCTGACCAGCAACCAGACCGACATCCGGAATTTTCCGTTCTCCATCTGGGCGAAGCTCGTGCGCGAGGTTCTGAACGAAAACCAGCAGGAGCTCGTCACGAATCCTCCCTGCGGAGGCGTCTGGGAGCTGCGCTCCGCCATCGCGCGGCATCTGAAGGATTTCCGCGGCATCAACGTCGCGCCGGAGCAGATCATCATGGGCGCCGGCACCGAATACCTTTACAGCCTGCTGATCCAGCTGCTCGGCTTCGACAAGACTTATGCCGTCGAGGATCCCGGCTACCGGAAGATCGCCCGGATCTATGAAAAGCACAAGGTCGCCTGCCGTCACATTCCCCTGGATGAGAGCGGCGTCTGTGTCTCGGCCCTCGAGAAGTCAGGAGCCGACGTGCTCCACCTCTCGCCCTCGCATCACTTCCCGACCGGACTCGTCACGCCGATCAGCCGCAGATACGAGCTGCTCGGCTGGGCCGCACGCGCAGAAGGACGCTGCCTCATCGAGGATGATTACGACAGCGAGTTCCGCATGACCGGAAACCCGATCCCGGCAATGCAGAGCATCGATCTGTCTGAGAAAGTCGTCTATATCAACACGTTTACCAAGACGCTGGCCTCCACGGTCCGGATCAGCTACATGATCCTGCCGCGGCACCTCGCCGACCGCTTTTACCGGGAGCTGTCCTTTTACTCCTGCACCGTGTCCAATTTTGAACAGTACACGCTTGCGCACTTTATCGAAAACGGCTCCTTTGAGAAACACATCAACCGCATGCGCAGCTATTATCATAAGAAGCGCGATCTGCTGATCCAAAAGATCCGGCAGAGCGAGCTTGCGCCGCACGCGATCATCCGTGAGGAAGACGCCGGACTGCACTTTATCCTGGAGCTGCGCACCGGCCTGTCCGACACAGAGATCTGCAGGCGTGCGCTGCAAAAGGGACTTCGGATCGCCGCGCTCTCCAGCTTCTATGCACAGATGGCCTCAGGGATTGAGCACCGCTTCATCGTCAACTACTCCGCCCTTCCCGAGGAGCAGATCGACGAAGCGATCCGAATCCTTTGTGAAATTATCACCTGAGCCTTTCCGCACAAACCTTCCACTGTGCCGCGCGAATGCCCTTCTGCCCGTAAAAATGGACTTTTTGTCTTTTCCGGCAATCGGCACAACCCGTCAGGATCCGACAACGCGGGAAAAAACACTTGCAAAACACGCGCAGTTCTGGTAAATATGGTATGGATGCATGTATAATCTCTATAAGAGTTATGTAAAGTAAAAATCTGGAGTTCTATCAACGCCAGGCCAGATACACAGGTGGAAAAAATGGACATATTCGATATCATCACGCTGCTCGGCGGTCTCGCTATGTTCCTGTACGGGATGCGCATCATGGGGGACGGCCTGAAGGAAAGCTCTTCCGGCACGCTGAAGACAGCGCTGGAAAAGCTCACAAACAAACCGGTCAAGGCATTTCTTCTCGGCCTCGGCATGACGGCTCTGATCCAGTCGTCCACGGCGACCATCGTCATCACGTCCGGACTGGTCGGCGCCGGGATCATCTCCCTGCATCAGTCGCTCGGCATCATCGTCGGCGCGAACGTTGGTACCACCGTCACAGGCCAGATCATCCGTCTTCTCGATCTGGACGCGTCCGGCACTTCCTTTTTGCAGTTTTTCAAGCCGTCCACGCTGGCGCCGCTGGCGCTTATCATCGGCATCGTCATCATCATGGGGAGAAAAGACAAGAATTCAGGCAAGATCGGCCAGATCGTCATCGGTTTCGGTATCCTGTTCTCCGGTCTGATGAGCATGACCGACGCAGTCAGCAAGCTCACCGAGGGCGGCATCATCGAGCATCTGTTCTCCAGCCTCGGGGACAACCCGTTCCTGGGCTACCTGATCGGCGCCGGCGTCGCCTTCGTCCTGCAGAGCTCCTCCGCAACGATCGGTATCCTGCAGGCCTTTTCCACCTCCGGCCTGCTCACCTTCAGCGCGATCTACGCCGTCCTGGTCGGCGTTTATCTGGGCGACTGCGTGACAACCGCCATCGTGTGCAACATCGGCGCGAAGCCGGAAGCGAAGCGCGTCGGTATCGTCAATATTCTGTACAATCTGGGAAAATCCGTCCTGATCCTGGCGGCGGTCACGATCATCCACCGGCTCGGTCTTCTCGACGGACTCTGGAACCGCGTCATGTACTCCGGCGGCATCGCGAACATGAACACGGTCTTCAACCTCGCCTGCGCGATCCTGCTCTTCCCAACGCTCGGCATCTATGAGAAGCAGAGCCACCGTCTGGTGAAGGACGAGCCCTCCGAGACAGGCAAATACGATGAACTTCTGGACGCGCTCAGTCCGGTCTTCTTCAGCACGCCGGCCCTCGCGTTCGGGCGCTGCTATGACGCGCTTCTGGTCATGTACGACCTGGCTCGGACAAGCATCGACCGCGCGTTTAACCTGATCACTGATTACGATGAGAAAGCCGCAGACAAAATCATAGAAGATGAGAATTACATAGACAGTATGAACGACCGGATCAGCAACTACCTGATCCAGATCTCCGCGCATATCACCGCGCAGAACCACCTGGAGATCATGAACCATTACTATTCGGTCGCGACAGAATTTGAGCGTCTGAGCGACCACGCGATGAACATCGAGGAGATCGCCACCGACCTGCACGAACACGACGCATCCTTCTCGGACGCCGCCATGGAAGAGCTGAAGGTGCTGCGGCAGCTGCTCGAGACGATCCTGAATTACAGCGATGAGACATTTAAGAAACGTGATGTGGCGGCGGCCCGTCACATCGAGCCGCTCGAAGAAGTGGTAGACGATTTGGTGAGCACGCTGAAGGATCACCATCTGGAGCGCCTGCGTGCCGGGAAATGTTCGATCTTCGCAGGCACGGAATTCCTGAACCTGCTCACCGAGATCGAGCGCATCTCCGACATCTGCTCGAACATCGGCGTTGCCACCATCGCGCGGACAAGCCCGGAGATCATGCATCAGGTGCACGACTACATCTCCGTTCTGCACTCAGGGCGCGACGCCAAGTTCAACCGCGAATATCAGGAGGCGCACGATCACTATTTCAGTTTGCTGTGAGGGGAAATACGGGCTGATATAGTTTTAATCAATGTATGTGTCATTCTGATACTGTCTTCATTACCTCGTCCAGAATCTTCTTCTCATCGTACTCCGGCGTGTACTTTCGCGCGATCTCCACGATCCGCCCGATCTTGTCCTCCGTCTCCTCCAGGGCATCGGCAATCTGCTCAAATCCGCTGATCATCATCTTCTTTCCCTTCCGGAAGCATTCCCGGATGAATTCCTGCTCCCCGCGCCGGATCCTGCAGATCAGGTCGGATTCATATGTATGGAAATAATCCGTGACAAACTCCTTGTCTTCGAACTTAATGTCCTCTTCCCGGACGTCCTTCACCCACTCAAAATCCGTGTACTTGCGCAGCATGTGCAGGAGCACGCGGCGGTTCGTGAGCACCCTCTTGTAACTTATGTCATGAGGGTTATTAATTGCTGACTTTTCTTTTTCTTTTGGCATCTTTCCGGCCTCCTTTGCATATAATAGGAATTTATATGCGGGGTATGGGAAAATATGCCAAAATAGTACATAAAAAATTTGAAATTATTTTAACATGTCTCAACAGAAAATGCTACAAGGATTTTACAATGAACCTGAATGAAGTACAATGATTACAATTAGTTTAGAAATTTTAGTGAAAATAAAGTTGAAAGTCCGCCTGCTTAGGATACGCGGGCAACGGCCAAATCCTATATCTTATCTTTGCACCCGTCCGTGCCCGCCATTTTCAAGCAGCGCCTCCACCTCCACCACGGACACCCGGTTGTAGTCCCCTTCGATCGTATGCTTCAGACAGCTCGCAGCCGCCGCAAACTCAAGTGCCGCCTGTTCTTCTTTCCCGGACAGCAGGCCGTAGATGAGACCCGCCGCAAAGCTGTCCCCTCCGCCGACCCGGTCCACGATCCGGATCTCATATCTCCTGGAAAAATACGCCCTGCCCTTTTCCCTGCTGTACAGCATGGCGCTCCAGCCGTTCACGCTGGCGTCGTAACTCTCCCGCATCGTTACCGCCGCATACCTGCAGCCGTATCTTTCGCAGATCTCCTTTGCTACAGACTCGTAGCCCGCCCGGTTCAGTTCCCCGGATTCTACATGGTTGTCCTCCGGCCGGATCCCCAGCACCTTGTCCGCATCCTCCTCATTGGCGATACAGACATCGACATACTCCATGAGCGGGACCATCACCGCCCCTGCCTTTTCCGGAGCCCAGAGGGTCTTGCGATAGTTCAGGTCGCACGAGACCGTGATCCCTTTCTTCCTCGCGGCTTCGCACGCATCCATGCAGATCCCGGCCAGCCCCTCGGAGAGCGCCGGTGTGATGCCCGTCCAGTGGAACCAGCCCACCCCTTCCAGCAGGGCGTCCCAGTCGAAATCCTCCCGTCCCGCCTGGGTGATCACGGAATACGCGCGGTCATAGACCACCTTTCCCGACCGCTGCGAAGCCCCTTTCTCGAGGTAGTACAGGCCCATCCGCCCGTCCCCGTACACGATCCTGCCTGTGTCCACGCCAAAACTGCGCAGAGAGTTTACCGCCGCCCGCCCCACATCATTGCCGGGCAGCTTCGTGATGTAAGCCGTATCAATCCCAAAAAGGGCCAGCGACACCGCCACGTTTGCCTCCGCCCCGCAGAAGCTGGCCTCCAGGCTGTCCTTCTGGAACAGCCTCGTATATCCCGGCGCCGCGAGCCTCAGCAGGATCTCCCCAAATGTCAGAACTTTCATGAATGTCCCCTCCCTGTATGTTTTCCTGAAAGGATTGCTTCCCCAGGCTTCCGGTGCTGCCCGGCCAGCCCTCATACAGGCTCCCGGCGTTCCCACTTCACCGTTACCTTCTGTCCGCTTCCCCGGGATCCCCCAGCCGTATATGCCTCTGCCCGGTCAGGAACCCGATCCGGACCAGCCCGGCGTATTCCTCCAGCACCTTCTGCATCCCTTCGTTCATCGCGTCAAGCGCCTCGTTCCTCGCACGGTACGTGAACCCGCTCTCCGCATAATTCATCTCCATGTCATGCGAATAGCCGTCCAGCCCCGCCAGGAGGATCCTCTCCACACCCAGCCCCGCCAGCAGCTTCACCGCCATCAGCCCCGCGTTGTCCTTCACACATTCAACCCGGTTCAGCAGCGGGCTGTATGGGACCACCACGGACACGTCGGAAGCCGTCTCATTGGAGGCCGCGATGTTCGAGGTCACGATGCATCTCTTGTGCGTCCCTGGCTCCAGTGCGCGGAAACGCCTCAGATTGCTCACAAAGATATAGTCCGTTTCACAGTACGGGTAGTCGAAGTTGACGCTGACCGTCACTACGTCCCAGCGTGCCGCGCAGCGCACGACCGCCTCCCGCTCGTCCGCCGAGCTCTTCCCCGGCGCGATGAGCAGCACCGTCTTCCCGCGCAAGTGCTCCCTGAGCCCTGCCATGGCGCTGTCCCCCGGCACACTGGGACCTGCCGGCCCGCCGGCAGTATCTTTCCGCCTCGCACCGGACTGGTAATCCGTATACAGCTTCCGGATATATTCCCGGTCAAAGCCATTCTTCTTGCCGGGATCCATCATCCGGAAAATTTCATCCATGTCCGCCACGGTCAGCGTGTGCTTCTCGGACAGGTAGCCCGAGTAGTTCGGGTGCGCGTGGTGCGCCGCCGACAGGTAGTTCGGCAGCGAGTATCCCCACGGCTCCTCCTGGTAGAACCCTGCCAGCACCTCATCCATGATCCCCAGCAGCGGTTTCAACTGGTAAGCCGTCCCTTCCGTCTCATTCAGGTATTCCACAAAGAGCTCCGTGTTCAGATTCCCCGCGCCCCGCCCCATCCCATAGACGCTCGAATCGATGATCATGTCCCGTCCCATGCGGATGTCCAGCAGCGCCTGCGCGTTCGAATAGGCCAGCTGCATGTTATTGTGCGAATGGTAGCCGATCGCGATCCCGCTGTGCAGGTTATGCTCCACCAGGTAGAACATCCGGACCAGGTCGTTCCTCTTCATCTCACCAAAGCTGTCCACGATGTAGAACGCGTACGGCTGGAACGCGTTCACCCTGCGGATCAGATCCAGGAACTCCTCATCGCTGTAGTTCAGGGAGACCATCGCCTGGATGAACACCAGGTAGCCTTTCTCCTTCAGCCCCCTGCACAGCTCGAGCGCCGGGAGCATGTCCTTCTTATGGAACGCTATGCGGAAGCCGTCCACCGAGGAACCGTCGTGTTCCGGGATGTCCTCTAAGCAGTACTCTCCGTAGTTCACCATGCAGACGAAAATGCGCCCCGCCCTGTCCTCAGGGAGAACTGCTGATATCTCTTCCAGCCGAGTGTACTTCGTCACGTCCTGGTCATACTCTATACGGTTCGTCAGGAAACCGCACTCGATGATATCGATGCCGGCCTCCACGAGCCCGCCGATGACCTTATGTATGTTCTTCTTCCCAAACCTCCACTGGTTGCAGTAGCCGCCATCCCGCAGCGTACAGTCCAGCACCCTGATCCTGCCCATCTGTGTCTCCTTTGACTTATTTTATTCCTGCTTCTTTTCCCGCTGTCCCGGTATCTGTTTTCCCCACCCTGGTCTTTCCAAAAAGGCTGGCACCGCACCTCCCGGTGCCTGTACATGCTCGCCTGTACGTGCTCATGTCTTTCTCACTTTCTGTGCATTTCCGCGACCAGCGCCTGGCACGCACTGGCAAATATCCCGGCGTCGACGCTGTAGCTCAGGTACTGGACGCCCGCATCCCGCCAGAGCCTGAGCATGGGAAGGCTGTCCACAAAAGTCCCCACTACCTTTCCCCTTGCTTTCGCCCTGCGGATGATCTCCTTCATCTTCTCCACAACGGCGCTGCTGCCTGTCTCTCCCGGAACCCTGAGGGACTGGGACAGGTCATACGGCCCTATGAACAGCACGTCAATCCCATCCGTCTCCAGGATGCCGTCCAGATTCCGCACGGCCTCAGTTCCTTCCAGCTGCACGATGACGAGCGCCTCATTCGCCTGCCTGAAATACGCACCGCGTTCCACCGTGGAATACCCGGCCGCACGCACGAAACGGCACACACCGCGCATCCCCTGCGGGTAGAACCTTGCATACTCCACCGCTCTCCCCGCCTGTTCCGCCGTGCAGACCTGCGGGATCTGCACCCCCGCCGCTCCGATGTCGAGCGCGGTGCCCACCGCATTCTCATCAAGCTCCGGGACGCGGATAACCGGGAGCGCGCCCGCCATGGACGCCGCCCGGATGTTATCCTGCTGGCGCTCAAACGTACCCGGCCCATGCTCCATGTCCAGGATCGCGAAATCAAACCCGCAGAGCCCCGCAATCTCCGCGAACATAGGGTCTGTCGTCTTCATAAAAGGGCCATAGACGCACTGCCCGGACTCCAGCTTCTCCCTGAATTTCCTGATCAGTTCATTCATCCCAGTTCTGCCTTTCTACAGTTTCCAATAGACTTTCCCGATATACTCTGCGACCAGGAGGTCGTCCTCCGTGTTGATATCCACCGCCTCAAACTTGTTCACGAGGTAGATGAACGGCGAACGGCCGATCCGGCAGCGGTAACGCTCAAGGGCCTCCCGTGACATTCCGTACAGCCCCGTCGTCTCCTCGAGCACCGGCGCCATGTCCTGGCTCCTTGGCAGGATCCCCGGCCGGTAGTTGGCCGGGTTCCCGTTCAGCCAGTAAAAGCCCTGGTTTTTCACTGCTGTGAAGCAGGAATCATACCTGCCGTCGGACAGGAGCCCATCGCAGCATTTCCGGATGGAATCCGGCTGCAGATAGGGAGCCGTGGCAAACAGCTGGAAATAGTAATCGTAATCCGGATGCAGCAGATAATGGTGCACCAGGAGGTCATTCCCATTGGCTGTGGCCTGAGCCAGCTCAGGCTTCCGGTCGATCACCCGAAACCCCTGCACCTGCGCATACTCACGGACTTCCGCACTGTCTGTGTCTACATAAATATCGTCAAAGACACCGGATTCCTTTGCATGCCCGCAGATATATTCGTAAAGCTTCTTTCCGTTCAGCAGGCGGAAGTTTTTCCCCGGAACCCGTTCCGAGTTCGACTTGATCGGGATAAAAGCGGCGGTCCTCATGCTGCCACCTTCTTTCCCATGTCTGCCTGCTCCATGTACAGGTGTGCAATATCAGGTCTGACGTTCTGAACAATGCCCGGTTCAACATCCGGCCTGCTTACCGGATACCCCCCCCTCGGTGTCAGGAATATTATTTTTCACCCATTCCTTAGCAAGTAGAAGATCAACTTCTTTATGGATATCTATCGACTCATCTATTTTATAATATCCTATATTGTTTCCCATAAACGCCCATGGTTGCTGACCATTTGAAACATCTTGAAGCAGATTTGCAACCCTTAAAACCCAAAAATTATGAGACAAGAAATAGCAAGCCGGCAAATCTTGTCGGTTGGTGGATATCTTTCCTGCAACCCCCTTTTCATACATTTGCAAGCGTCCATCCTCATCAACAGTTTTTGCCCGCAAAGGATGGTGATCATTATCCTCATAGACAGGAACAACTGCCGTCAATTCAGAATCGTCCTCCATTATTTTAACGCAATCATCTATCCATTCCGGCTTAATCGTCACATTATTTGCAAGTGTCACAACCAAGATATCCGGCATATCACATTGTTTCTTCATTTCCCCAAGTGCGTGCAAGATACAGTCAATGTGCTGGCTTGTCGGTAAGGCAAGTTCAGCAGGCCGCTTGATCGGGATATGCCCAAGTTTCTGAGCCTCAGCAAGAATTTTTTCATCATCGCTTGAGCAGAACAGTTTATCCACAGTTTTTGCCTGCAAAGCTGCATTTGCTGGATAATACAGAACAGGATGTCCAAGACAGTCGAGGATATTTTTATCCTTAAGTGTGTTGTTCCCACGGCCAGTAAGAAGTGCATACGTCCTCATGCTGCCACCTCCCTTCCGCAGGAAACCGGAAAGGCAAGAATAATAGCATCAGAATCTTTTACCTGATACCCCCCCCCAAGCAATTTTACAGTGTAGTTAAATACTGCATCTGCAATCATAAAATCTTCCTCCTCGTCTATATCTATACTTTCTATTTCACTTACCTCAACAATGAACGGTCTCATACCAATGCGCCGCCCCAACTGCCTCATAATCTCGGCCCGGTAAATGTAAAACCCACTCGTTTCCACGTACATTGGCGTCAGATCCTGTGTCCGTGGGATGTCACCGGGATCGTAATTGAACGGTCGTCCGTCTTCCCACAGGAAGTCCTGAAGTTTTCGCGCTGCAAAAGCAGAATCATAGCCTCCCTCCCGAACCGCACGCACCCCTTGTGCAATAGACGCGCTGCTGATAAACGGCGCTGTTGCGTGTGCCAACACATATATATCGGCCGGGACATCCCGCGCAAAGCACCCAAGCACCTCGTTCATCTTTGTACTATCCCGATCCAGTCTTTCCGGACGCTTCAGGAAACGGATCCCCGCCGGGATATACTCCCGAATTCCGGGATCGCTGCAGTACACATACACCTCATCGATTTCCTCAACCTTGGGCAAGGTCGATAGAATGTAACTGCAGAGCGGTCTGCCGTTTGTAAATGGTTTCGTATTTTTCCCCGGCAGGCGTTGGTTGTTTAGTTTCATTGGTACAACAGCGACAGTTTTCATGTTTTCATAGCATCCCCTTTCCTAATGAAAAAAATGTTGACTTTTCACAAAATGTTTGTATAATATCATTAGTCTTATATTGTTTGTGTGTATCTCACATTGTATAATTTGAAAGGAGTAACCTTCTATTGGAAGAAATCAAACAAATCTTTGACCGCACCTTCAAACGCCTCTTTTCCCTCTCAAACAAAGCTATCCTCAACCTTATCAATGGCCTCTTCGGTACCGATTACCCTCCCGAAAGCACCGTCGTCTATACCAACCGAGAATCTACAGACGCTAACCTGAAGAACCATTATGCTGACATATTTATCTTGGTTAACGGACAGTTCCATTACCATCTCGAGGCTCAGATGACTCTTGACGACAACATCGTCCTGCGTGTCTTCGAATACGGCTTCCACCATGCGATGGAGTCACAGCGGGACGGCAATCTCCATCTGGTTTTCCCTGAACCAGTCGTCATCTATCTCGTGGACCAAGATGATATCCCGCCTGAGAGCACCTTGCGCATCGATTTTCAGGGACAGGCCTCCATCAGCTATCGTGTGCGCAATTTCATTTATCTGCGGCACAGCCTCGAAGAGCTCGGACAGAAAAAGCTCATCGTCCTGATCCCGTTCCAGGTGCTTCGCCTGCGTTCCCTCCTCTACGACAGCCACGGCAGGCTAAGATCCCCTGATGAAAAAGCATTTGAACAGTTGCTCAAAACCGTAAAGTCTGATATAATCAGAGCCATAAACACCAACCTTTCCGCCGGCAACATCACTGCTGTCGACGCGGGCAAGCTGCTGGATCTTACCAATAACCTGTACCAGCAGATCATCCTGCACTACCAGGAGAGAGGAGGCGAGCAGGCTATGAGACCTCTTTTACCAGGCGCCATGAGGCTGCCGAACGACCAGTTTTATTTCTACGTCGAAGATCTGGAAGAGAAATACGACGCCGCACAGGAACTGAATAAGATCCTGACGGAACGGGCATCCCTCTGGGAAGAGGAAGTTTCTATTCAGGCCAACAGGGTTTCCGCACTGGAAGGTGAAAATGAAAAACTAAAAGCCCGTATTAAAGAACTTGAAGCCGCCGCTTCCGACTGACAGCCGGAAGCGGCTGTTTCGTTTTCTCCCTATCCCTCTTTCTTCAGGTTCTTTCCCCTTGCCAGCTTAACCATTTCGATTATCTTTCTTCGTCCAAGAAAGCAGACAATCATAACCGCTACAATAATCCCATATCTTATCGCCGGATAATCGTAAATCGCCATCATCCCAAACGCTGAAAGCACAAAGATAACTGAAAGCAGCAGGATAGCCGCCCCATTGTAGATTCTGTCCCCGTCAAGCTTCCTCCTGCAAACAATCCGCATAAAAACATAATGACCAACACTAAATAAAATGTAGCAGAAAAGTGTCGTATATCCGGCAGCATAATACCCAAACACTGGCATCAGCAGGTAATTTAATGCGACGTTGACAACTGCCCCTATGATGGATGCCATCGTAATGAACCTGTTCGCCTCAAAAAAGAATTCAACGTTCCCAAACAGACAATACAAGAATGTGAAATAGGAGCTAAGAGAAATCACAGGGACAAGGTAAACGGCATCATAATATTCTGCTGTGGCAAATACCTTCAGAAGCTCTGGTGCAACTGCAGAAAATGCAAGGCACATACCGCCCACCACAAGCAACAAAAAAAACGTAATCCTCCTGAGATTTTCATAATCTCTTCTTTTCAACTTCTCATATGTATACGGTATGATCGCATTGTTGACCGATGTCGTAATAATATTGATGACAAGCGAAATATTATAAGTAAAACTATATATTCCAGCCTCGGCCGCCCCAATATATCTCTTTATCATCACCCGATCTGCTTGCCCAAGCACGATGCCGGACAGATAATGCGGGATTAACGGGATATTAAACCGTAATGAGTAACTCCAGAATTCACGGTTATAAAAGGTCTTCCCTTTGATGTAGTTATAAACCATGAATCCAAACCCAACAGCTACCTGCACAAATACACCGCTGACAATCACCGCAGTCAGGCGCTTCTCCTGCGGAAAAATTGATGCTGATATCACAGGCAGGGCCATATACAGTACTGCAAGCAGGGCAGTGTAAATCAATAGACTGACGTAGCGGTATTCATACCTCTGCTTTCCAGCCCATACAAAGAAACTTTCCGTAAACAAAAGCTGTACAAATATAAGAATAATATAGAGCGGCCGTATTCCCAAAAAGCGATCCCATGTGCCATGAAACAATAAGTAAACTGCAAAACACGTAAGCGTGCACACAGCTGACAAACTCTGTGACGCCGCTGTGTAGCTATTTCTGCGGGCAGGATACTTATACATCGCATTATTAAATACACCGCCATGCAGATTCAGGGTTGCAAACAATGTAATGATCTGTAGCCACGAAAGAAAGACACTGTAAATGCCGTATTGTTCCGTGGTAAGCAACCTCACCAGGAGCGGCATAGCTAAGAACTTACATCCACTTTGCACAGCTTGGCATGCTACAAACCAAATAGTAGCCTTTACCTGTTTGGGAAAATAATTGTATTTTACTATTAATTTCATTGCTCATTATTACCTGGCTTTTTTTATTAAATTGTCAAAATCAACACGCTCAAAAACCTCCAGTTTACCTCCTCTAGTTGCGTTATAAATTTTGATATCATGAGAATTACAATATTGCCTTGCACATTCATATGCTGCTGTTGAAACTTCAACATTTTGAAGTGGCCTTCCAAAATCAGGTATTCCCTTTGCATGATTTTGTACTAAAGGATTCTCCCTCACTCTTCTATATTTATCAGCCTGCAATGAATAAAAATGATCTACACCGAGCAAATATATTTCTTTAAAACCTAGATAGATAGCCATCTGTATTGCCGCAAATGTAATTGTACCACCTGGATTAATTTGCTTAGCGGCTTCTTCTGAAATACGGGTTTTAGGATTCGACAAATTAATATTATAGTGTATACTATAATAAAAATGATGAACACCATCTACGTTCTCACTAAATCCCTTTCTGAGCATCCTATATGGTATCTCAACACTCTTTTCCACTTCTTCTTTAACAAATGGATATACATCTGGATCTGTACACATATAGAATGTTGGGCGCCATTTTGTGCATTGAAACAAACGTACTATGCCATTCGATGCAAAAGTATACTCATCATTTAATTTTTCCAAATCATCTATTGTTAAACTTGGGCCGTTACCAATTATAAAACACCTATGTCCATAGAATTCATTCTTCAAATTCTTCAAGTATGTATAATCATCTGTCTTTTTAAATTTAACTCTTTGAACATAATTCTTTATCTCATTACATGGAAAAGCAATAAGACGAATCAATCTAACTTTTTTTATTTGCTCAATAATTTCATCCTTTTTAGAAAAATTCATTTTTTTCAGCTCCTTTGTTTTTGATCATTATATATATCATGATATTGAGGTCGAAACTATATATTAGTTGCGCCCGATCCCTATAGTACCTTGAAAAATTCATATTTTGTAGTAT
>CANRDO010000019.1 GCA_947629385.1 uncultured Lachnospiraceae bacterium | reverse complement strand
GCTTGGGAAGCTGGTGTTCTACCAATGAACTATATCCGCATATCAGCATTATACAACAGGAAATTCGGATTGACAAGAATTTTTTATTGATCTTTTATTACTGAAGGATTTCGACTATTACTGCGTCGGGGAAGAGGAGTAGTACTGAAGATTGTGGAGGTACTGATTTGAATCCGATAAATGCATTGATCACAAATGTCGTCAATAATCTTTTTCACGTTATCTGGTTCTGCAATCTTGTCCCGGAGACGAAGTACGGAAAGAAAAAAACAGCTCTGATCGTGACGGGGACCGTTGCGGCGTATCAGCTTCTGGCACTGGCGGGGTATTACCTGTACACTACGCAGGATCCGGCCCGCGATCTGCCGGAGGAAATGGTCGCGTACCGCGCCGGGTACCTGCTGGCCGTCGTTCTTCTGGGCGTCATGTTCTATTTCTGGGTATCAAAGCTTGATCTGTTCAAATCTCTGTTCATCATTGCGGCCTACTACAGTCTCTGGACGCTGATCTACCTTATCGTCTCGACTGTGACAGGTGCGCATTTCGGCGGCGGAAATCTGTGGACGTGGAGCCTGCGCGCAGCGCTGAACCTGGCGTTCCTGATTCCCTACCGGCTTTTCTTTCGGGAGCGCTTTTACCGGATGTGCAAAGGGTTCAGGAGCGGAAAAGGGCTGATCACCGCGCTGGCGATCTTTGCGTTTTTCAATATGAGTCTTTTGCTGTTTTACTATGATGTGATGGGCGGCTATGATCCGGTTTACCTGTTTATGCTGATTTCTTTCTACTGTTTCATGGTCGTGGTCTATGTGCTGATCTTTCGCTACATCGCCCAGTCGGACAACGAGCAGCGGCTGCGCCAGATGAAATCCCACGAGGAGCTCCTTCAGGAGCAGATGGATTCGTACGCGAAGCTTGCGGAGAATGTCAGACAGACACGGCACGACTTCCGGCATCACAACACTGTGGTCATGGAGTACGCGAAGAAAGGGGACTGCCAGGGCATTCTGGACTATCTGCAGGAGTACGAGGAGCAGGAAACCGAAAAGTACGCTGTCACCTTCACCAGCAATCACATTGTTGATACCGTTCTGTCGGCCTATGCGGACAAATGCCGGAAGAGTGGAATTGCGTTCCGCACGGACATCCGTCTCGACGAGACGCCGGGGATCCTGGACTACGATCTGGTGACCATCCTCGCCAATATCCTGGAAAATGCGGTGAACGGCTGTGTGGATGCGGCGCAGGAACGCCTGGTGGAGGTGCAGATCCGACAGAAGCGGAACAAACTGATCCTGGTGTGCAGGAATACCTGCGCGGAGCAGGTTCCGTTTGAGGACGGCGTCCCGAAAGACGCCGACCACGAGGGGGTGGGCGTGGACAGTATCCTGAGCGCGGCATCCCGGTACGGAGGCAATGTAGATTTTTCCGCGGAGAACGGCGTCTTCACCTGCCGCGTAATCCTAAACGACAGGGTGACTGGAAAGGGGGATGAGAGAAAGCCTGGACAATAGAAAAGGCCAAAGACAGCGAAATCCAAAAGGCAGACGTAACCCGCAGGCGTAGATCAGGCAGACGAGGAAAGAAGAGCGATCACAGGGTATGATTTGTGCATTTGGTCAGGAGGATTGAATATTTGGTGCTTTTTCTCTCTTGCGAAAGGGGAAAGTTTCATGGTATACTTCCAGAAAAGTCTTGTCCATGCCGGCATGGATTTCAAGCGGACAGACAAGGCTTTCCAAAAGAGATTAAGGAGGAAATCATGAAAAAGAAAAAAATAATAATGATTCTGTTGGCCTGCAGTATGTGTCTTGGCACTTTTGGAACCGCCGTGCTTGCGGAAGAAGGGGAAACAGAAGTTACGGCAGCAGAGACGGCGGGAGAGCTTTCCGACGATATCTACAGCTTTCAGCTGAAGCTCGACGGGGATGTCTATCAGTTCCCGATGAGCTGTGAGGATTTTATGGCGCTCGGCTGGACGTATGTGGAGGATGAGGATGTCGATATCTCTCCGAACAGCTATAGCTCGTTCCGATTCACCAAGGGCAACCTTGAGGCTTACGTGGATCTGTTCAACCTGGGACTCAACACGCTGCCTGCCACACAGTGTTCGGTGGGCGGCATGTCGATCGATGCCTACCAGTTTAAGGACGCGCCGGAGACTGTGATCGAGTTCCCGAAGGGTCTTGCCTTCAACGTCTCCACGCTGGACGACGTCAAGGCTGCGTGGGGCGAGCCGTCCGATACCTACGAGGGAGAGAACTATACGGAGCTGACCTACGAGTACGATATCTATCAGGAAATCTCATTTCAGATCGATGCCGAGACGGGTGTGCTTGACAAGTTTGATTACGAGAACCTTGTGGCGGACGAGGAGGCGAACGCGGCCGCGGCGGCCGAGGTGAGCGGCGAGCCGACGCAGGCGGTGCTTGCCTACGAGGCGCCGACGGAGCTGGGCGACGATATTCGTTCCGGCGTCGTCGATTTTGCGGGAAATCTGTATCAGCTTCCCGCGCCGGTATCCGTATTCATTGAGAACGGCTTTACATTGAAGCCGGAAGATTCCGACGCGGTGGTTGCGGGCGATTATTTCGGCTGGTTCGAGATGATCAAGGATGGAAAGGAATTCAGGGGAACGGCGGACAATCTGGATCCGAACGCGACGACGATCGAGAATTGCTTTGTCACAGAGGTTGAGGTGGACAGCTATGATGCCGACCTTCCGCTTACGCTTCCGGGTGGTATTTCAAATCACATGAGCGCGGATGATCTTATGCCGATCCTTGAGACGCTTCCGTATGAGATGACCAGCGACAGCGATGATTATACCTATTATACGGTGAAGGATAAGGACAGCAGCGACTGGAGCATCAACATCGTGGTGAATAAGGAGGACAACGCCGTCACGACGATCGAGTACGAGAAGAGATGATATTTTCAGGTATTTTCGGACAGTTTTTTCAAATAAAATGCTTGCATTTGTCGTGGAATGGTGCTATGATGTCTAAGAATTTAATACTGATGCTAGATAGAAAGTGGGCCGTCTGGTCCACTTTCTTTATGCGAAGCTCTTTTTCGGCCGGTCGGGATTTTCCCTGAACTTCCGGGTGTGCGGGACGCCCGCGGCGGAATGGGACAGGGAACATGGCGGCGTACATTGGAGGGATGTGGATGAGTAAAAGAGAGACGTATGAGCAGAAGACAGAGGAGCTCCTGCTTCCGATCGTCCGGCAGCACGGGTTTGAGCTGGTGGATGTGGAATATGTCAGGGAGGGCGGAAACTGGTACCTTCGGGCATACATTGACAAGCCGGGCGGCATCACGGTGGACGACTGCGAGCTGGTGAGCCGGGCGCTTGACGAGCTGCTGGATGAGAAGGATTTTATTGAGGAATCGTACATTCTGGAGGTCAGCTCGCCGGGACTCGGGCGGCCGCTGCGCAAGGATAAGGATTTCGAGCGGAGCATCGGCGAGGAGGTCGAGGTGAAGACCTTCAAGGCCATCAGCCACCAGAAGGAATTTACAGGCATTCTGAAGGAATACGATAAAGACAGCATCACCATCGAAATGGAAAACCAGGAAACGATGCGTTTCGCGCGGGCGGATATCGCTCTTGTGCGGCTGGCGTTCGATTTCTGATATCACTGGAAATGCCGTTTCCGAATTAATATCAAAACGCTATGCGGGATTTTATTTTTACAGGGAGGACACAAGCATGAATAACGAATTGTTTGAGGCACTGACGATCCTTGAAAAAGAGAAGAACATCAGCAAGGATACGTTGCTCGAAGCGATCAGGCAGTCGCTTCTGCAGGCCTGCAAGAACCATTACGGAAAGTCGGAGGCGAACAACGTGGTGGTCAACATCGATCCGGAGACCTGCGAGTTTGAGGTCTATGCGGAGAAGACCGTGGTGGAGAACGTGGAGGATGAGCTGGCGGAGATCAGCCTGACGAACGCGAAGCTCAAGGATGAGAAATACGAGCTCGGCGATATCGTGCGCGTGCCGATCCAGTCGAAGGAGTTCGGCCGTATCGCGACGATGAATGCAAAGAACGTGATCCTGCAGAAGATTCGCGAGGAGGAGCGCAAAGTTCTCTTCAACGAGTATTATGAGAAGGAAAAGGATATTGTGACGGGCGTTGTGCAGCGCTTTATCGGTCGTAACATCAGCATCAATCTCGGCAAGGTCGACGCGATGCTGAATGCGGAGGAGCAGATCAAGGGTGAGAATTATCGCCAGACCGACCGCATCAAGGTGTATGTGCTTGAGGTTCGTGACACACCGAAGGGACCGAAGATCCTGGTGTCCAGGACACACCCGGAGTTTGTGAAGCGGCTGTTCGAGGCCGAGGTCACGGAGGTGAAGGACGGCACGGTAGAGATCAAGAGCATTGCGAGAGAGGCCGGAAGCAGGACAAAGATGGCAGTTTGGTCGAACAATCCGGATGTGGATCCGGTCGGTGCCTGCGTGGGCTTAAATGGCGCCCGGGTCAACGCGGTGGTGGATGAGCTCAACGGAGAGAAGATCGATATTATCAACTGGGATGAGAACCCGGCGCTGCTGATTGAGAATGCGCTGAGCCCTGCGAAGGTGATCTCTGTCATTGCGGATGGAGACGAGAAGACGGCAAAGGTAGTTGTTCCGGATTACCAGCTCTCGCTTGCCATCGGCAAGGAGGGACAGAACGCTCGCCTCGCGGCGCGGCTGACCGGCTTCAAGATCGATATCAAGAGTGAGACGCAGGCTCGTGAGTCCGGTGATCTTCTGGAATACGAGGAAGATTACTATGAGGATGAGTATTACGGGGAAGACGGTTATTACGAGGAAGGCTATTACGACGAGCAGAATGGCGACGGATATTACGAAGGCCAGGAGGGTGAGTACTACGAGGGCCAGGAGGGCGACGAGTATTACGACAACCCGGACGGCGGCGAATATTATAATGAGGATGGGCAGGATTACCGGGAGCCTGAGGAAGGTTCCGGCGACGGTCAGGAGTAAGTCATGGCAGCTCAGGGAAAGCGGGTCCCGCTGCGCAAATGCACGGGATGCCAGGAAATGAAGGACAAGAAAGAGATGATACGGATTCTCCGCACCTCGGAGGGCGAGATCGTTCTGGACGCGACGGGGCGCAAGAACGGCCGCGGCGCATATCTCTGCCGCTCGATGGAATGCTTCGAGAAGGCGGTGAAAAACAAGGGAATCGAGCGATCCCTGAAGCAAAAGGTGCCTGATGAGACTTATGAGAATCTGAAGAAGGAGATTGAATCGATTGAGAAGAGATAGCGTATTGTCGCTGGTCGGTATTGCGAAAAAGGCGGGGAAGGTTGCGTCCGGCGAGTTCCAGACGGAACAGGCGGTCAAGTCGGGAAAGGCCGGCCTCGTGATTGTTTCGGAGGAGGCTTCGGAGAATACGAAGAAAAAATTCCGGAACATGTGTGACTTTTATCGCGTACCCGTATATGTCTACGGTGGGAAAGAGCAGCTGGGCACAGCGATCGGATGCGAATTTCGGGCGTCCCTTGCGATTACGGATGAGGGGTTGTCAAGGTCGATAGAAAAGAAACTTGCATGTTTTATGGAACAGGCAGACAGTGGCATGAAAATTGTGTGTAAGGGACGGGAGGAATGAGTATGGCGAAAATCAGGGTTCATGAGCTTGCAAAGGAGCTCGAAAAGGAAAATAAAGATATTATCGCTGCACTGCAAAAGATCGGCGTCGAGGTCAAGACACATATGAGCAATGTGGAAGAGGAGGATGCTGAGAAGCTTCGTGCGATGTTTGCGCCGAAGAAGGCTTCCAGGGAGGCGGCGAAGGAGCCGGACGGACAGAAGCCTGAGCAGGCTGAGACTGCGGAAAAGAGTGCGGTGAAGAAGGCAGAGCCGGAATCAAATGCCGTGGATGAAAGCGCGTCTGCGCCGGCAGCACCGCCAAAGAAAAAAAATATCATCCAGGTATTCCGGCCGCAGAACAGCAAGACCGGCATGGTGAAGCCGGGCGGGCGTCCGAGGCCGCAGGGACAGCCGGGCATGAGACCGCAGGGACAGCCGGGCATGAGACCGCAGGGACAGCCGGGCATGAGACCGCAGGGACAGGCGGGTATGAGGCCGCAGGGACAGCCGGGTGTGAGGCCGCAGAGTCAGCCGGGTATGAGGCCGCAGGGGCAACCGGGCGCAAGACCGCAGGGACAGCCGGGCATGAGACCGCAGGGACAGCCGGGCATGAGACCGCAGGGACAGCCGGGCATGAGACCGCAGGGGCAGCCGACGGAGAGACCGCAGGTGCAGCCGGGAGCGAGACCCCAGGACACGCAGGCAAGACCGGTTTCTGCACAGGAAGCAAGGTCGCAGAACCAGGCCGGAGCGAGACCGCAGGGACAGCCGGGCGTGAGACCACAGGGAAGCAGGCCGCAGGGGGACGCTCAGGGCAGACGCTACGCGAACGATGGCCAGAACAGGAGTCAGGGCGGGCGCTATGCGAATGACGGTCAGGGCAGAAGCCAGGGCGGACGCTATGTCGGCGACGGTCAGGGCAGAGGCCAGGGCGGACGCTTCGGCGGCGATGGTCAGGGCAGAGGCCAGGGGAGACCGCAGGGCGGACGTCCCGGCGCTATTCCGAAGCCGCAGGCGGACAGCAAGCCGATGGAGAAGGAGAGCCGCAAGCGCACGGAGCGCGGCGACCGGAATCGCGGTGATAAGGGGGATAAGCTCGACAGACTCGAGAAGAACGCGCGCCAGAATCAGAAGGGCGGCATGAAGAAGGGACAGCAGCCGAAGGCTCCGGCGCCGAAGCCGGCGGAGAAGCCTGAGGATACGATCCGCAACATTACGATCCCGGAGAAGCTTACGATCTCCGAGCTCGCGGACGCGATGAAGGTACAGCCGTCCGCGATCGTGAAGAAGCTCTTCCTGCAGGGCACGATGGTGACCGTGAACCAGGAGATCGATTTTGATCAGGCGGAGGAGATCGCGCTTGAGTTTAACTGTATCTGTGAAAAGGAAGAGAAGGTAGATGTGCTGGCGGAGCTTCTGAAGGAAGAAGAGGACGCGGAGGAGACGATGGTTCCGCGCTCCCCGGTGGTCTGTGTCATGGGCCATGTCGACCACGGCAAAACCTCTCTTTTGGACGCGATCCGCAATACCCATGTGATCGACAAGGAGGCAGGCGGCATCACACAGCATATCGGCGCCTACGTTGTCTCGATCAACGGACAGAAGATCACGTTCCTCGACACACCGGGACATGAGGCGTTCACGGCGATGCGCATGCGCGGCGCGAACGCGACCGATATCGCGATCCTTGTGGTGGCGGCGGACGACGGCGTGATGCCGCAGACGATCGAGGCGATCAGCCACGCGAAGGCGGCCGGCATCGAGATCATCGTCGCGATCAACAAGATCGACAAGCCGAGCGCGAATGTAGAGCGCGTGAAGCAGGAGCTCTCCGAGTACGAGCTCGTGCCGGAGGACTGGGGCGGAAGCACGGTCTTCGTGCCGGTATCCGCGCACACGCACGAGGGAATCGACACGCTGCTTGAAATGATCCTTCTCACGGCTGAGGTGGCGGAGCTCAAGGCCAATCCGAAGAGGAAGGCGAGAGGTCTGGTCATCGAGGCGGAGCTTGACAAGGGCAAGGGTCCGGTGGCGACGGTGCTCGTTCAGAAGGGCACGCTGCATGTCGGCGATCCGGTGGCGGCAGGCTCCTGCTATGGTAAGGTAAGAGCCATGATGGACGACAAAGGACGCCGCGTCAAAGAGGCGGGTCCGTCCACGCCGGTGGAGATCCTCGGCTTCAGCGACGTTCCGAACGCGGGCGAGATCTTCATGAGCATGGACAGCGAGAAAGAGGCGAGAAGCTTCGCGGAGACCTTCATCAGCGAGGGCAGAGAGAAGCTGCTTGAGGATACGAAGGCAAGAATGTCCCTGGACGATCTGTTTACGCAGATTCAGGCGGGCAGCCTAAAGGAGCTTGACATCATCGTGAAGGCCGACGTGCAGGGTTCGGTCGAGGCGGTGAAGCAGAGTCTGCTCAAGCTGTCGAACGAAGAGGTGATCGTCAAGATCATCCACGGCGGCGTGGGCGCGATCAACGAGTCGGATGTAATTCTTGCGTCCGCCTCGAACGCGATCATTATCGGCTTCAATGTGCGGCCTGACGCGATGGCGAAGACGACGGCGGAGCGCGAGGGCGTCGACATTCGCCTGTATCGTGTGATCTACGATGCGATCGCTGACGTGGAGGCTGCGATGAAGGGCATGCTGGATCCGGTCTTCGAGGAGAAGGTGATCGGGCACGCAGAGGTGCGTCAGCTCTTCAAGGCGTCGGGCGTGGGCACGATCGCCGGCTCCTATGTGACAGACGGCGTGTTCCAGAGAAACTGCCTGATCCGTATTTCCAGAGACGATTCGGTGATCTACGAGGGCTCCCTCGCGTCCCTGAAGCGTTTCAAGGATGATGTGAAGGAAGTCAGGGCAGGCTATGAGTGCGGCCTCGTATTTGAGAAATTCAACGATGTCAGGGAAGAAGACAAGGTGGAAGCTTATATCATGGTCGAGGTTCCGAGATAGGGAAAGATGGAATAGAGGCAGAATATATGAGAAAGAATGGCATCAAAAACACGAGGATCAACGGGGAAGTTCAAAAAGAGCTTTCCCGCATCATCCAGAACGAGATCAAGGATCCCAGGATCGCGCCGATGACGTCTGTGGTGGCTGTCGAGGTGGCGCCGGATCTGAAGACCTGCAAGGCGTATATCTCCGTGCTCGGGGACGAGAAGGCGGCGGCCGACACGCTGGCGGGCTTGAAAAGCGCGGAGGGCTATGTGCGCAGACAGATCGCGCACAGCGTCAACCTGCGCAATACGCCTGAGATCCGGTTCATTCTGGATCAGTCGATTGAGTATGGCGTGAATATGTCGAAGCTGATCGACGAGGTGGTCGGAAATGAAGAATGACGGCTCGGCTGCGCATGGACTGACGCGTGGCGAAGCGAAGGAGGAGAATGCGATGATTGACCTTGCAAAGGAATTAAAGGACGTACAAAGTGTGGCGATTGCAGGGCATATCCGTCCGGACGGGGACGCGATCGGATCCAGTCTGGGATTGTATCATTATCTGAAAAAGAATTATCCTGAGGTTGAGGCGGCTGTATATCTGGAGAATATCCCGCGCGCCTACCATATGATTTCCGGTGTGGATGAGGTTCGGCATGAGATCCCCCGGGAGATCGACTGCGACTTGTTCTTCTGTCTGGATTGCGCGGACGAGCACCGGCTCGGGGCCGCCGGAGAGTTCCGGAAAAAAGCGAAGAAAACGGTTTGCATTGACCATCACATCAGCAACAGCGGCTTCGGCGACGTCGATTACATTGTGCCGGATGCGAGCTCGACTTCCGAGCTGGTTGTCCGGATCCTGGACGAGGAGAAGATACCGCTTGAGGCGGCGGAGGCTCTCTACATGGGAATTGTGCATGACACGGGCGTGTTCCGGCACTCCTGCACGTCCCCGGATACGATGGAGATGGCGGCACGGCTGATGCGCAGGGGTATTGACGGCTCAAAGATCATCAACGCTACCTATTACGACAAATCCTATCAGCAGAGGTTGATCCACGGAAAGGCGCTGCTGGAGAGCTCGCTTTTGAAGGATGGAAGAGTGATCTTCAGCTATGTTCAGCGCGAGACCATGGATTTCTTCGGGGTGGATACGTCGGATCTGGATGGCATTGTCGAGACTCTGGTGGGTACCTACGGTGTGGAGGTGGCGATCTTCTTCTATGAGACGGAGCCAGGCGTGTATAAGGTCAGCATGCGCTCAAAATCATTGGTCGATGTGAGTCGCGTGGCGCAGAGCTTCGGCGGCGGCGGCCATGTGCGCGCGGCCGGCTGCACCATGAAGGGAACGGCCTGTGATGTGCTGAATCTTCTTCTGCCACAGATTGAGCAGCAGCTAGAGGAAAAAGACCGTGATTGATGGAATCATCAACGTATACAAAGAGAGCGGCTATACATCGCACGACGTGGTGGCAAAGTTGCGAGGGATCCTCAGACAAAGACGGATTGGACACACCGGGACGCTGGATCCGGAGGCGCAGGGCGTGCTTCCGGTCTGCCTGGGAAAGGCAACGAAAGTCTGTGATCTGCTCACAGACCGAGATAAGACGTACCGCGCCGTGCTTCTTCTGGGGACAACGACCGATACACAGGATACGACGGGACAGATTCTGGAGACGAAGCCTGTGACATGTACGGAGGACGAGGCGCGGGCATGCATTCGTTCCTTCGTCGGGCAGCAGGAGCAGATTCCGCCGATGTATTCGGCGCTCAAGGTCGACGGCAGGCGGCTGTACGACCTGGCAAGGCAGGGAATCGAGGTGGAGCGCAAGCCGCGCAGGATTGAGATTTATGAGATCACAGTCGAGGAAGTCAGGCTACCGGAGATCACGATGACGGTGACCTGCTCGAAGGGCACTTATATCCGAACCCTCTGCCACGACATTGGGGCCGCACTTGGCTGTGGCGGCTGTATGAGGTCGCTGCTGCGAACGAAGGCTGGCCCATTTCTGCTTTCGGACAGTGTGAAGCTGGAGATGGTGGAGCGCTACCGGGACGAGGGGCGCCTTGGGGAGCTGATCCAAAGAACAGACTCGGTATTCCAGGAGTTTCCGGCTCTGCTCCTGAATCAGGATGCGGAGCGTCGCGTGCGAAACGGGAATGCGCTGACGAGGGAGCTTCTGAGGGAGTGCACGGTTCTGCGCGAAGGAGCACCGGCAGATTGCGGCGCGTGCACGGATCAGGGAACAGATGCTGGCAAATGGTCAAAGCGGGAAACGGCTGAGGCCGTCCGTGTGTACGGTGTTGACGGTGCATTTCTCGCCGTATATGAGTGGAATGCGCAGAGACAAAGCCTGTGTGCGAAGACGATGTTTCTATAAACAATGATATAAGAAGGCTGAGTGATGATAGAGATACATGACACCACAGATTTTCATTCTCCATTCCCGTCTGTGGTCACGCTGGGCAAATTCGACGGCCTGCACAGAGGACACCAGAAGCTGATCCGCGAGGTGCTGCGCTTGCAGGATAAGGGCCTTTACGGGATTGCCTTCACGATCGCGCCGGAGGAAAACCCGGCGCTTCTTACTCCACAGGAAAAAGGCGAGCTGTTTGAGGCATTCGGGATCGACTGTATGATGCGGTGCCCGTACGTCCCGGAAATCCTGGGAATGGAGCCCGAGGCTTTCGTCTCCGAGGTACTTGTAGGGCAGATGAAGGCGCGATATATCGTGGTCGGGACGGATTTCCGCTTTGGGCATCGGCGACGCGGGGATGTGGCACTGCTTGAAGAGCTACAGGGAAAGTATGGATTTCGCCTGATCGTGGTGGAGAAGGAGCGGCATGAGGGTCGCGAGATCAGCAGCACATATATCAGAGAGGTGCTATCGGACGCAGATATGGAGCTGGTGAATTGTCTGCTCGGATATGCCTACCCCGTCACGGGCGTGGTGGAACACGGACAGAGGCTTGGGCGGCGGATCGGGATGCCGACGATCAATCTGATTCCGGATAGGAGAAAGCTTTTGCCTCCCAAGGGAGTGTATTTCAGCGAGGTGGTTTCGGACAGATTTCGCTGTCGCGGGGTGACAAACATCGGCTGTAAGCCGACCGTTGGAGGAGAGGCTCTCGGTGTAGAGACACATCTGTATGGGGTTCGCGAGGATCTCTATGGCGAGCCGATGAAGGTAATGCTGAAGCATTTTCGCCGTCCGGAGCAGAGGTTTGCCTCGGTAGACGATTTGAAGGCGCAGATGCAGCGGGATATCCGGGCAGGGAAGGCTTATTTCGGAATCGTATGATCCCCATTTTTGCTAAACTTTTTCGGTTGACGGAAAAGAGTTCTTATGTTATATTGTTTGAGTGTAAAATTTAGCCGCTGCCCAGAAGCCGGACACTCCGACCGCTTTCCTGGCAGCAGGCGATCAAAAAACAGGAGGAGAAATCATGATCTCAAAGGAGAAAAAGACAGCAATTATCAACGAGTATGCAAGAAAACCAGGTGACACCGGTTCACCGGAGGTGCAGATCGCAGTGCTCACAGCCCGCATTCAGGAGCTGACCGAGCATCTCCAGAATCATCCGAAGGATCATCATTCCAGAAGAGGTCTTCTGAAAATGGTAGGTCAGAGACGTGGCCTGCTTGCGTATCTCAAGAAGACGAATCTTGAGGGATATCGTGAGTTGATCGCGAAGCTTGGTATCAGAAAATAAGACCAAAATGGGGCTGTCGCACAATAGAGTTATTTGGTGACAGCCTCGTTTGCGCGAAGAACAGGTTCTGCAGGAAGAAAACCGAGACCACTGAAAAGGTGATTTTTGCGAAAGTCCTTTTTTCAGTAGTTTCGGAACTCTTGCAGATACCTTGTTCTGATGCAGAAAACAGAAAATATCAGAAAAGGAGAAGAGAGCATGTACAAGAGTTTTTCAATGGAGCTTGCAGGAAGAACGCTCACGGTTGACATAGGCCGTGTAGGTGCGCAGGCGAATGGCTGTGCGTTTATGCACTATGGGGACACGACGGTACTTTCCACCGCGACGGCGTCGGAGAAGCCGCGCGAGGGGATTGATTTCTTTCCGCTCAGCGTGGAGTATGAGGAGAAGTTTTATTCGGTAGGCAAGATCCCGGGAGGCTTCAACAAGAGAGAGGGCAAGCCGTCCGAGAACGCGATCCTGACTTCCCGTGTGATCGATCGCCCGATGCGCCCGCTGTTCCCGAAGGACTACAGGAACGATGTGACGCTGAACAACATGGTGATGTCCGTGGATCCGGAGTGCCGTCCGGAGCTTGTGGCTATGCTTGGCGCTGCGATTGCGACGTCGATCTCTGACATTCCGTTTGACGGCCCGTGCGCGATGACGCAGATGGGTATGGTGAACGGGGAGCTGATCGTCAATCCGTCTCAGACACAGTGGGATGAGGGCGATCTGCAGCTGACGGTCGCTTCGACGGGTGAGAAGGTCATCATGATCGAGGCCGGCGCAAATGAGGTCAAGGATGAGGTTATGATCGACGCGATCTACAAGTGCCATGAGATCAACCTGACGATCATCGACTTTATCAATAAGATGGTGGCGGAGGTCGGCAAGCCGAAGCACACATACGAGAGCTGTGCGATTCCGGAGGAGCTGTTCGAGGCGATGAAGAAGATCGTGCCGCCGGAGGAGATGGAGGTGGCTGTCTTCACGGATGTCAAGCAGCAGCGTGAGGAGAATATCCGCCAGATTTCCGCGAAGCTCGAGGAGGCGTTCGCGGACAACGAGGAGTGGCTCGGTCTTCTGGGCGAGGCTCTCTATCAGTACCAGAAGAAGACGGTTCGCAAGATGATCCTCAAGGATCACAAGCGTCCGGACGGCCGCGCGATCACACAGATTCGCCCGTTGGCGGCTGAGGTGGATATCATCCCGAGAGTACACGGCTCCGCGATGTTCACGCGCGGTCAGACGCAGATCTGCACCGTGACGACGCTCGCCCCGCTCTCCGAGATGCAGAAGGTGGACGGCCTCGATGAGAATATCACGAACAAGAGATATATGCACCATTACAATTTCCCGTCCTACTCCGTAGGCGAGACAAAGGTCAGCCGCGGACCGGGACGCCGTGAGATCGGTCATGGGGCTCTGGCGGAGAAAGCGCTGATTCCGGTGCTTCCGACCCCGGAGGAGTTCCCGTATGCGATCCGCACGGTATCTGAGACATTCGAGTCCAACGGCTCTACTTCTCAGGCGAGTATCTGCGCGTCCACGATGTCGCTGATGGCGGCGGGCGTGCCGATCAAGAAGCAGGTGGCGGGTATCTCCTGCGGTCTGGTGACCGGGGAGACCGATGACGATTACATTGTCCTGACCGATATTCAGGGTCTTGAGGACTTCTTCGGCGATATGGATTTCAAGGTGGCCGGCACGCATGACGGCATCACCGCGATCCAGATGGATATCAAGATCCATGGTCTGACGAGGCCGATCGTCGAGGAGGCAATCGCGCGGACACATGAGGCGCGTGAGTACATTCTCAATGAGATTATGACACCGTGCATCGCCGAGCCGAGACCTACGGTCAGCAAATATGCGCCAAAGATCATCCAACTTCAGATCGATCCGCAGAAGATCGGCGATGTGGTGGGTCAGCGCGGCAAGACGATCAACACGATCATCGAGCGCACAGGCGTCAAGATTGATATTGACGACGACGGCTTCGTATCGATCTGCGGCACTGATCAGGAGATGATGGACAAGGCCGCCGAGATGATCAACATTATTGTGACGGACTTCGAGGCAGGACAGGTGTTTACGGGCGAGGTGGTCAGCATCAAGGAATTTGGGGCATTCGTGGAGTTCGCGCCGGGCAAGGAGGGCATGGTGCATATCTCCAAGATTGCCAAAGAGAGGATCAACCGAGTGGAAGACGTGCTTACATTGGGCGATAAGGTGAAGGTAGTCTGCCTTGGCAAGGATAAGATGGGAAGAATGAGCTTCAGCATAAAAGATGTAAAAGATTGACAGACTTTCGGCGCCTCAGTTTCTGGGGCGCTTTCTGCATAAATGCTTTTACAGGTATTGGCAGTGGGGCGGAAGTATAGGTAATGCAGGGTAAGGAGGATTCCGGATATGAAATACAGGAGAGTGGCAGGTTTTATCAGCGCGTCGGTGATCGCGGCGGCACTGTCCGGGTGCGGCGCGGCGGGGAATAGAGATGCAGAATCTCAGACCCTGTCCATAGCGGACATGGAGGTGCTGGCTGAGACGGAGCCCGAGTCGGCGGAAGCAGGGACGGATTGGACCCTGGCTGAGACCGAATTCGTGGAGCTCGATCTGGCAGGATCGGAGGACAGCGGCAGCGAGACCGCCGAAGATATGTCAGAGCCGGAAGTGATCCTCGATGAGTCAGAACTGATCGTTGAGGACGGGGACGACTATGTAAAGAAGCCGGGGGTGGATGAGACACAGACCGAGGAGACGCAGACAGAGGGGAACCGGATCGAGGAAGCCAAAATTGAGGAGAGGCAGACGGAGAAGGAACAGGAAGAAAAGTCTGCGATAGCGTCGACAAAGGAAAAATCTGGAGCCCAAAAGGATAACAAGAAAGAGACGCAGAAGGAAACACAAAAGGAAACGCAGAAGGAAATTAAGGATAGCGAAAAGAGTATCATTACCGCGGTAGGCGGCGCTCAGACGGAGACAAAAGCCGCGGCTGAGACTGAGGTGAAAGCGAAGCCTCAGACAGAGACGGAGACGGAGACCGAGACAGAAACGGAAATCGAGACGGAGACAGAGACCGAAACTGAGACGGAGACAGAGACAGAAACAGAGACAGAAACAGAGACAGAAACAGAGACAGAGACAGAAACCGAGACGGAAACGGAGACAGAGACGGAAACGGAGACCGAGACAGAGACAGAAACCGAGACAGAGACGGAGGCAGAGACGGAAACCGAGACGGAGACGGAGACCGAGGCAGAGACGGGAGTTCGGATCGTGAACGACTTGGTGAGGGTTCGTGAGCAGCCGTCTACGGATGCAACCCAGATTGCATCTATGTCTGCCGGAATGCAGGTGTACGCGATAGCTGAGAGTGGAGAGTGGACGCAGGTTCTTTTTGAGGCCCCGGAGGGATTGGAGAACGGTTACATCAAATCCGATTATCTGGAAGGGACAGAGAACCTGTACACGGTAAAAGAGACGATCAACGTGCGGAAGGAGGCTTCGACGGATTCTGAGAAGATCGGTACGCTTTCCGCGGGGGACGGAGTACTCGTGCTGGGTACAGACGAGGATGGCTGGGTAAGGATCAAGTACAAAGGGGACGCGGAGGCAGCTCAGGATGCCTACGTGATGCAGAAGTATCTCGAAGAGGCAGCTCCGGACAGCTACAGGATCGCGGAGCTTGTACAGGATCAGATTGAGTCTGGAAATAAAGAGACTGAGTCTGAAACTGCAGCAGACGAGGATGAGAGCCCGGCAGAGAACGAGAGTTCATCAGAGAGTGAAGACGCATCAGCGAACGAAAATGCGACGGATGACAAAAAGACGAATGAAACGTTGACAGTGCCTGGACTATGTTTCGTCAACAGCTTCCATGTCAATGTGCGGGAACAGCCATCTACGGAGGCGGAAATCATAGCCTCTCTGTCGAATGATATGATCGTGTATGCGGCTGGCAGCGAGGGCGAATGGATCAGGATTTTCTTTGAATCTCAGAATGGAGTGGCAGAAGGCTATATCAAGAGCGAGTTTTTGGAGAAATCCGACGTAGAAAACGCGAGGATCGCAGAGCTTGCGAAGGCAAAGCTGCAGGAAACTGCCCCGGAAACAGAGCAGCAGGAGAGAGCGTCTGAAGCGGAGGATGAGACAGAGTCTGGCACAGAGGCAGGGTCTGACACAGGAGCAGAAACAGAAGCAGAAACAGAAGCAGAGACAGAAGCAGAGACAGAAGCCGAGACGGAGGCAGGACCGCTGGAGCTTACGGAGGGCATAGAGAGTCAGTTTGAGCTGATAAAGGCTACATTTTCCGATGCAAAAAAGGCAGGCATCATATATTCCTCACAGAATAAGAAGGCGCAGGCCCAGCTTGAGGATTATGAGACGTATGCCGAAGACTATGAAATTGAGCTGACGCTCAAAGAGATTGAGTCGGATCTTGATATCGATCTGGCGGCTTCAGAGCTGGTGGATTCTGTAGATTGCATTTTCTGCATGGAGGATGAGCTGGTTGACGGATTGCTGCAGACCGTTTGCGCTTATGCGAAAGAGATGGAGATCCCTGTGATCGGATTAAAGCAGGATCAGCTGGAAAGTGGCTGTGTGGCTGCTTACGAGGATGGGGAGCTTTACTGGAACGCTGAGGTGGCAGAAGAGCTCGGTCTTGGCGAGCAGGCGCCGGAGGTTAAGAAATAAAAAAGAAATTTGAAAACAGAGAAATGCAAAAGGATGCCCTGCCTAATGGCAGAGCATCCGAAGATCATCGTAGAATCCGGGATAGCTGATTGTCACACAGTCGCTGTCCCGGATTTCTGTCTCTCCGGAACAGGCGAGGGCTGCCACGGCGAAGCTCATCGCAACGCGGTGATCCTTGCAGCTGTCGATCACAGCCCCGTGGAGAGGCTTTCCTCCGCGGATGATCATGCCGTCGTCGGTGGCTTCCACATCACAGCCGATACGAGAAAGATTGTCCGTCATGACCTTGATGCGGTCGGATTCTTTTACCTTCAGTTCGGCGGCGTCCCGTATGACGGTAGTGCCGTCCGCGAACGCGGCGAGCACCGCGAGCACCGGAAGCTCGTCGATCAAGGTCGGAATGATCTCGCCCTCGATGACAGTGCCGTGCAGAGAGCTGCTGCGCACCAGAAGATCCGCGCATGGCTCTGCTCCGGAATGATCCTCGTTCAGGAGTGTGATATCCGCGCCCATCGCCCGGCAAACGCGGAGCATGCCGTCGCGCGTCGGGTTGATCCCGACATTTTTGAGAAGAATCTCTGAGCCGGGGATCAGCAAGGCGGCGGCGATAAAATAAGCGGCGGAGGAGATGTCACCCGGGACATTGACCTTCTGGCCTGTCAGAGAAGGCTCGGGCGAGATCGTTGCAGTCGTTCCCGTGGAACTGAGATCTGCCCCGAAATAGCGGAGCATCAGCTCAGAATGATTTCGTGAGACGACGGGCTCCGTGACGCTGGTTTCGCCGTCCGCATACAGGCCGGCGAGCAGGATGCAGGATTTGACCTGTGCGGAAGCGACCGGCGACTGGTAATGAATGCCGTGCAGCTGCGACGGAGAAATCCCAAGAGGCGCACAGCCATTGTCCTTCATTGAGACGATGGAGGCTCCCATCTCGGTCAGAGGAAGCATGACGCGCTTCATCGGACGTCTGCAGATCGATTCGTCTCCTGTGATGACCGAGGAAAAGCGCTGTCCGGAGAGAATCCCGGACATCAGGCGAACGGTCGTTCCGCTGTTGCCTGCGTCGAGAATATCCGAGGGGGCGGACAGGCCATAGAGCCCTTTTCCGAACACAGTCACGTCTGAACCGTTCTGCTCGATCTCGATCCCCATCCGGCGGAAACAAGCAATCGTCGCGAGGCAGTCGGCGCCGGTCAGGAAGTGGCTGACCTCCGTGCGCCCCTGCGAGAGCGCGCCAAACATGATGCTGCGGTGGGAGATTGACTTGTCGCCCGGAACGGCGAGCTCACCCCGCAGAGGTGCCGTGTATTTCATTTTCATGACAGGAATTTTCCTTTCGTGTTAGTCCGGATTCAGTCGTCCTCCGGCATGCCTTCCGTCGTGTAGACCTGACGCTTTCGCGCCATCTCATCGCTTTCAAGATACTCGTCGTAGGTCGTGATCTTGTCGATCAGCTTTCCGTTCGGCAGGATCTCCATGATGCGGTTGGCAGTCGTCTGCACGATCTGATGGTCGCGTGAGGTGAAGATCAGCACGCCCGGGAATTTAATCAGGCCATTGTTCAGAGCCGTAATCGCCTCCATGTCGAGGTGGTTCGTCGGCTCGTCGAAGAGCAGGACGTTTGCGCCGGAGATCATCATTTTCGAAAACATGCAGCGCACCTTCTCGCCTCCGGAGAGCACCCGAAGCTTCTTCACGCCGTCCTCGCCGGCGAACAGCATGCGGCCGAGAAAACCGCGCACGTAGGTCGCGTCTTTGATCTCGGAGAACTGGGTCAGCCAGTCCGCAATTGTCAGGTCAGAGTCGAATTCCTTCGTGCTGTCTTTCGGGAAATAGGCCTGCGAGGTCGTGACGCCCCATTTGAAATGTCCCTCGTCCGGCTCAAGCTCGCCCATTAAAATCTGCAGGAAGGTGGTCTTGGCGAGCTCGTTGCCGCCCACGAGCGCTACCTTGTCGTTGTGACCGAGCGTGAACGTGATGTCGTCGAGCACCTTGACGCCGTCGATCGTCTTGGAAAGGTTTTCGACCATGAGCACCTCGTTGCCGATCTCGCGGTTCGGACGGAAATCAATATACGGATATTTGCGGCTCGACGGCTTGATCTCGTCGAGCTGAATCTTTTCGAGGGCGCGCTTTCTGGAGGTTGCCTGCTTGGACTTCGAGGCGTTCGCGGAGAAGCGGGAGATGAACTCCTGCAGCTCCTTGATCTTTTCCTCCTTCTTTTTGTTCGCTTCCTTCATCTGGCGGATCAGCAGCTGGCTGGATTCGTACCAGAAGTCATAGTTGCCGGCGTAGAGCTGGATCTTGCCGTAGTCGATGTCCGCGATGTGCGTGCAGACCTTGTTGAGAAAATAGCGGTCGTGAGACACGACGATCACGGTGTTGTTGAAATTGATCAGGAATTCCTCGAGCCAGCTGATGGCGTCGAGATCCAGGTGGTTCGTCGGTTCGTCGAGCAGCAGAATGTCCGGATTGCCGAACAGGGCGCGCGCCAGGAGCACCTTGACCTTCTCGCTGCCGTCCAGATCCTTCATCAGGCTGTAGTGCAGGGAGGTGTCGATCCCAAGCCCGTTCAGGAGCATCGCCGCGTCGGATTCCGCCTCCCAGCCGTTCAGTTCCGCGAATTCGGCTTCGAGCTCGCTGGCCCGAATGCCGTCCTCGTCGGAGAAATCCTCCTTCGCGTAGATCGCGTCCTTTTCCTTCATAATGTCATACAGATGCTGATTCCCCATGATAACGGTGTCGAGGACCGGATATTCATCGTACTTGAAGTGATCCTGCTCGAGCACGGACATGCGCTGTCCCGGCGTCATGAAGACGTCGCCTTTCGTCGTCTCAAGCTTCCCGGAGAGGATCCTGAGAAAGGTGGACTTGCCGGCGCCGTTCGCGCCGATGAGCCCGTAGCAGTTGCCCTCCGTGAATTTGATGTTCACATCCTCGAACAGAGCTTTTTTGCCGATTCTAAGTGTTACATTATTCGCACTGATCATCTGATAACCTCGTGTTTTCCATAGTTTAAATAGTCGATTGTTACCAGCCTATTATACATGAATTCATGATAAATTCAAGGAAAATGTACACATTGACCAGATGAAGCCCGGATGACCGAACTCATTGGAATCAGGCCGGTTCCGGCCCGCAGGGATTCCTTGACTTTGCCGACTAAGCATGTTAGACTTTCGCTATTAAAAGGTTATTGAACGTTTACCTAAGGAGGAATAAGAGATGGATGTGTCACGGGTCGAAAGAAAAATCGGGGAGAAGGATATTTATAGAATTCTTCTTTTGACAAACAGAGATTCCGACAATGTCGGAGATCAGGTGATAGAGGCATGTGCCATCAGTCTGGTTCAGACGGTGATGAAAAACCTGAATATAGAAAAAAAGGAATATAAGATATCAAGTCGTGCGGCAGGGATCATCACCAAGAAATATGTGGCTACGAAGGATCCGGCCTTGCTCGGCACGGCCGAGGAGGTGATAAAGAATTCAGATGTGATTATTTTTGGGGGTGCGCCGCTGTTCAATTTTGACCACCAGATCTTTTATGAGAGAACGGCCACGACATTGGAGCTTGCCGAGAAATATAACGTACCCGTGATATTTTCCTCTATAGGAGTTGAGGGCTACAGTGACGAAAATGCAAAGTGCCAGAGACTGAAGAAGACTTTAAATTTTCCCTGTGTAAAACAGATTACAACGAGGGATGATTTCGAGTCGCTTCAAAAATATGTGGAAGATAGGCGTATTACAATAAAAAAGGTTGCGGATTCAGCCGTCTGGGCCGGCACGATCCTTAAAAACTATGTCACGCCGAGGGAAAACAGGGAAAAGAAAAAAATCGGGATTTTTGTGCTGAGGGACAGCGGTTTTGAAGACAACGGGATAAACTTTCCTTTCGAATCTGCTGTAAAATTCTGGGAAAAGCTGGCTGAAACGCTGGAGGAGAAAGGGTATGATTACGAGATCCTTTCCAACGGACATTTTGGGGATGAAGCTATCCTGGACTATCTGATACGAAACAGAAATATCAGCGAGCAAAAATGTGTATTTAATATGAACTGTCCGGAGCGGCTGATCGGCAGAATATCTTCTTACGATGCCGTCATTTCCTGCCGGTTGCATCCGAGTATTATTTCATATGCTTTGAAGGTACCTTCCCTTGGCATTTTGTGGAATGAAAAGGTCAGGTTTTTTTACGACAGTATAGGGTATCAGGACAGGATGCTCACGGTGGATGATCTCGACTGTGACAAAATCATAGAAAAACTGGAGCAGATTATCTCTGAAGGCGTAAAGCAGGATAAAGAATATATGGTCAGCGTATATGAAGCTTTGTTCGAGGCTTTGAAGCGTTTGATATACGCAGATGACTGCCCGCTGGAGTCATATTCTTATCAGGAATTGGCAGAAAATATTCCGTTGTTTCAGGGGACGTCACAGAAAGAATATGAAGAAAAAATAAAAAGAAAATTCAGAAGGACATATGAGAAGTACAATAAGAACAAAATGCAGCTAAAGAATCTGAAAAAGCGCAGTGTCAAGAAAATCATAAAAGAGCGGGCAAAGAGGAAAATTCGAAATCTTTTCAAATAAATGAAAAGGAAAAGCAAGGTATTGGAGAGTCTGCTGATGTATATGGAAAAATACAAAAAAATGTACAAAAACCCAATTGAGAAAATGGACAAACCAGGAAACCTGTGCTAAAATTAACTTTGTATGTGAAACAATATTGGGCCTACGCGCCCAAAAAGAAATAAGGAGGAATCACAAATGGCTAGAAAAATGAAGACCATGGATGGAAACCATGCGGCCGCTCATGCGTCATACGCGTTTACCGATGTGGCTGCGATCTATCCGATCACCCCGTCATCTGTCATGGCAGAAGCCACGGATGAATGGGCAACTCAGGGCCGTCTCAACATCTTCGGCCAGACCGTACAGGTCACCGAGATGCAGTCTGAGGCGGGTGCTGCCGGCACGGTGCACGGTTCCCTCGCGGCAGGTGCTCTGACGACTACATACACGGCGTCTCAGGGCCTCCTTCTGATGATCCCGAACCTGTACAAGATCGCCGGTGAGAGACTCCCGGGCGTATTCAACGTTTCCGCGCGTGCGCTTGCGAGCCATGCACTTTCGATTTTCGGCGACCACTCCGACGTTTACGCATGTCGTCAGACCGGCGCCTGCATGCTGTGTGAGTCCAGCGTTCAGGAAGTCATGGACCTGACGCCGGTAGCTCATCTTTCCGCGATCAAGGGCCGCCTGCCGTTCATCAACTTCTTCGACGGCTTCCGCACCTCCCATGAGATCCAGAAGATCGAGACCTGGGATTATGAGGATCTGAAGGAGATGCTCGATTTCGACGCGCTGCAGGCGTGGAGAGATCAGGCGCTCAATCCGAATCATCCGTGCCAGAGAGGTTCCGCTCAGAACCCGGATATCTTCTTCCAGGCAAGAGAAGCGATCAACCCGTACTACGACGCGATGCCGGCGATCGTCCAGGAGTACATGGACAAGGTCAACGCGAAGATCGGCACGGACTACAAGCTGTTCAACTACTATGGCGCTGCTGACGCTGAGAAGGTCATCATCGCCATGGGTTCTGTCTGCGATACCATCGAGGAGACGATCGACTACTTGATGGCTGCAGGCGAGAAGGTTGGCGTTGTGAAGGTTCGCCTGTATCGTCCGTTCTGCGCGGACGCTCTGATCGCGGCGATCCCGGAGACCGTGAAGCAGATCTCCGTTCTGGACCGCACGAAGGAGCCGGGCTCCCTCGGCGAGCCGCTGTATCTGGACGTTGTGGCCGCTCTGAAGGGCAGCAAGTTCAACGACACCCCGATCTTTACCGGACGTTACGGCCTTGGTTCCAAGGACACGACCCCGGCGCAGATCGTCGCTGTATTCCACAACACCGAGAAGCAGCGCTTCACGATCGGCATCAAGGACGACGTGACAAACCTTTCCCTGGAGCTTGGCGAGCCGCTCGTCACCACTCCGGAAGGCACGATCAACTGCAAGTTCTGGGGTCTTGGCGCGGACGGTACCGTAGGCGCGAACAAGAACTCCATCAAGATCATCGGCGACAACACCGATATGTATGCGCAGGCATACTTTGATTACGATTCCAAGAAGTCCGGCGGCGTGACGATGTCCCACCTCCGTTTCGGCAAGCTTCCGATCAAGTCCACGTACCTGATCCACAAGGCGAATTTCGTGGCCTGCCACAATCCGTCTTACGTGCGCAAGTACAACATGGTGCAGGAGCTGGTGGACGGCGGTACGTTCCTTCTGAACTGCCCGTGGGATATGGAGGGCCTTGAGAAGCACCTTCCGGGACAGGTGAAGAAGTTCATCGCGGACCACAACATCAAGTTCTACGTGATCGACGGCGTGAAGATCGGTATCGAGACCGGCATGGGCCCGACCCGTATCAACACCATCCTTCAGTCCGCATTCTTCAAGCTGGCGAACATCATTCCTGAGGATCAGGCGAACGAGCTGATGAAGGCTGCCGCGAAGGCGACCTACGGCCGCAAGGGCGACGACGTCGTACAGAAGAACTGGGCGGCGATCGACGCGGGCGCGAAGCAGGTGGTCGAGATCAAGGTTCCGGAGAGCTGGAAGAACGCCGAGGCCGAGGACATCATCGCGAAGGACGTCACCGGCAGGAGACAGGACGTCGTAGATTTCGTAAACAACATCCAGCACGCGGTCAACGCGCAGGAGGGCAACAACCTTCCGGTGTCCGCGTTCAAGGATTACGTGGACGGCACGACCCCGTCGGGCGCTGCCGCATACGAGAAGCGCGGCATCGCGGTGGACATCCCTGTATGGAATCCGGAGAACTGTATCCAGTGCAACCGCTGCTCCTATGTCTGCCCGCACGCTGTCATCCGCCCGATCGCTATGACGGACGCAGAGGTGGCCGCGGCTCCGGAAGGACTGAAGACGCTTCCGATGACCGGCATGGACGGCTACAAGTTCGCGATGGTCGTATCCGCTCTGGATTGTACCGGATGCGGTTCCTGCGCGAATGTCTGCCCGGGTAAGAAGGGCGCGAAGGCACTCACGATGGAGAACCTGGAAGCAAACGCGGACAGCCAGAAGTACTTCGACTACGCGGTAGAGCTTCCGGCGAAACCGGATGTGGTAGAGAAGTTCAAAGAGAACACCGTGAAGGGCTCTCAGTTCAAGCAGCCGCTGCTTGAGTTCTCGGGCGCATGCGCAGGCTGCGGCGAGACTCCGTACGCGAAGCTGATCACACAGCTCTTCGGCGATAGAATGTACATCGCGAACGCGACAGGCTGTTCCTCCATCTGGGGCAACTCCTCACCGTCCACCCCGTACACGGTGAACAAAGAGGGCAAGGGCCCGGCGTGGGCAAACTCCCTGTTCGAGGACAACGCGGAGTACGGCTACGGCATGCTTCTGGCTCAGAAGGCTCTGAGAAACGGCCTGAAGACCAAGGTGACCGCGCTGCTTAGCTGCGACTGCTGCGGTGAGGACGTGAAGTCTGCCGCTCAGGAGTGGCTCGACACCTTCGACAGCGGCATCACGAACGGCCCGGCTACGGACAAGCTGATCGCGGCGTGCGAGGCCTGCGGCTGCGACGAGTGCAAGACCGTTCTGAAGGATAAGGATTACCTCGCCAAGAAGTCCCAGTGGATCTTCGGCGGCGACGGCTGGGCATACGACATCGGCTTCGGCGGCGTGGACCATGTGCTCGCGAGCGGCCAGGATGTCAACATCATGGTATTCGATACCGAGGTTTACTCGAACACAGGCGGACAGTCCTCCAAGTCCACACCGACCGGCGCGGTTGCGCAGTTCGCTGCGGGCGGCAAGGAAGTGAAGAAGAAGGATATGGCTTCCATCGCGATGAGCTACGGCTACGTGTACGTTGCGCAGATCGCCATGGGCGCTGACTTCAACCAGACCGTCAAGGCGATCGCGGAGGCTGAGGCTTATCCGGGACCGTCGCTCATCATCGCTTACGCTCCGTGCATCAACCACGGCATCAAGAAGGGCATGAGCAAGGCGCAGACCGAGGAAGAGCTGGCTGTAAAGGCCGGTTACTGGCACTGCTTCCGCTACAATCCGGCGCTCAAGGCTGAGGGCAAGCCGGCGTTCACCCTGGATTCCAAGGCTCCGACCGAGGACTACAAGGAATTCCTGAACGGTGAGGTCCGCTACAACTCCCTGATGAGAGCGAATCCGGAGAGAGCCGCGATGCTGTTCGACAAGTCCGAAGCTTACGCGAAGGAGAGATATGAGTATCTGAACAAGCTGATCGCGCTGTACGGAAACGAGTAAGAGCTTCCGGACAAACGGCGCTGTGCGGCGTTTTCGGAAGGAATAAAAGAAGTAAATTTGGGCACCCCGCGGGCCAGAATGGCTTGCGGGGTGTTTGAGAATGAGGCAGGAGGAGAACACGATGAGAGCCAGCGGCATATTGTTACCGATCAGCAGCCTTCCGTCAAAATACGGGATCGGATGTTTTTCAAAAAGTGCATATGAATTTGTAGATCAGTTGAAAAGGGCAGGACAGAGATACTGGCAGATCCTGCCGCTCGGGCCGACGGGTTACGGAGATTCCCCCTATCAGTCTTTTTCCACGTTTGCGGGCAACCCGTATTTTATCAGTCTGGAAGACCTCATTGAGGAGGGGGTCCTGTCGCAGGAGGAGTGCGACAGCGCGGATTTCGGCAGCATCCCGGTGAGCGTTGACTACGGAAAAATATATAAGGCGCGCTTCCCGCTTCTTCGGAAAGCGTATGAGCGCAGCAGGATCAGCGAGGATCCGGGGTTCTGGAAATTCATGGAGGAAAATTCATGGTGGGTGCGCGACTATGCGATCTTCATGGCGGTAAAGGATCTGTTTGGTGGAAAAAGCTGGGATAAATGGCCGGAGGATATCCGAAAGCGCTGGGGCTACTCGATGGACTACTATCAGCGTGAGCTGTATTTCGATATCGAGTTCTACGAGTACCTTCAGTATGTGTTTTTGAAGCAGTGGAACCGGCTCAAGACATACGCAAATGAGAACGGGATTCAGATCATCGGCGACATTCCGATCTATGTCGCGTTCGACAGTGCGGACACATGGGCGAACCCGCAGCTCTTCCAGCTTGACGGTGAGAATATGCCGACGGCGGTCGCAGGGTGCCCGCCGGATGGCTTTGCGGCGGACGGACAGCTCTGGGGCAATCCGCTGTACCGCTGGGATTATCACAGGGATACCGGGTTTGGCTGGTGGATGAGCCGCCTCAGTTACTGCTTCAAATTGTACGACGTGGTGCGGATCGATCATTTCCGTGGATTTGACGAGTATTTCTCGATCCCGTTCGGGGACACCACAGCCCATAACGGTCACTGGGAGAAGGGACCGGGGATGGAGATTTTCTGGAGGATGCGGGAATGCATGGGCGACCGGGCGGTGATCGCCGAGGATCTCGGCTATGTGACGGATTCTGTGCGCCGGCTCGTGCGCGACACGGGCTTTCCGGGCATGAAGGTGCTGGAGTTCGCGTTTGATTCGCGGGACACGGGAAGCGCCAACGATTACCTGCCGCACAATTATCCGGTGAACAGCGTGGTCTACACAGGCACGCATGACAATGAGACGTTGACAGGGTGGTTTGCGGGGATCCGCCCGGAGGAGCGGCGGATGGTTCGGAGCTATCTGAACAATTTCCGGGACAGCGGCGAGGAGATTTACTGGGATATGGTTTGCACGGCGATGGCAAGCGTCTCAAGGCTCTGCGTGATCCCGCTGCAGGATTACTTTGGGTATGACAACAGCTGCCGGATGAACCAGCCGTCCACGCTCGGGAAGAACTGGAAGTGGAGGCTCAAAGAAGGCGAACTGACGGAAGAACTGCTCGAAAAGATCCGGGAGCTCACGGCGTGGTACGGGAGACTGTACTGATTTTGGGGGAGAAGGATCTCGCACGGGTGCGGCATACTTTAGAGGCAAAGGAGGATGGACATGATCCGGCTTCAGGATATCGCGGATATGGCCGGCGTCAGCCGGACTACAGTGTCAAACGTACTTCACGGAAAGACGAAGCGAGTCTCCCAGGAAACCATCGACAAGATCAAGAAAATCCTGGAGGAGAATGATTATCAGCCGAACATCGGCTCGATGATGCTTACCGGAAAGGGCTCGCGGATCATCGGCTTTGTGATCGGCTACGACTATACGCACGGGTATCCCTCGACGATGGATCCCTTTATCGGGCAGCTGCTTGCGTCGATCCAGAATCAGGCGGAAAAAATAGGATACTATGTCATGATCATCGGCGGCAGCACGGAGAAGCATGTGCTGGAGATCGCGTCGCGGTGGAACGTGGACGGCCTGATCTTTATCGGATACTCGGAGGGGCGTTATCGTGAGCTTCGCCGCAAGCTGAACAAGAAGGCGGTTCTCGTGGATACTTACACGCTGCAGAAGGAGTACGACTATCAGAACGTGGGGATTGACGATTACAGCGGCGGATACCAGGTCGGGGAATATCTGCTGGAGATGGGGTATCCGAATGCGCTCTACGTTGTCGAGGAGACGAAGGTGCTGGCGAACGAGGCGGTGCGCAGACTCCGATCAGATAAGCCGTTTGCGGGACTGTGCAATGAGAAGCGGTGGCAGGGCTTCAAGGCGGCAATGGAGATAAACGGGAATTTTTGCAGTATCCGGCGTTTCATCGTGGTTCCGCGGGAGGCGCAGCTGAGAAAACTGCAGTATGAGCGTATGCTTCCGCAGTTCCTCAAGGCAGGCGCGCTGGGGTTTGGCTCCGATTATAACGCGATCGAGATGATCAACTTTCTTCACGATCATGGCATAAAGGTGCCGGATCAGCTGTCTGTGGTCGGATTTGACGACTGTATGTACGCTGAGTTTATCCGTCCGAGGCTGACAACGGTTCGGCAGGATGTGCTTCGGAAAGGGAGCACGGCGGTTGAACGGCTTCGGCGCATGATAGAGGGGGAGACGCTGCCGGAGATGTATGTTTCGGCTCCGGTGGAGCTGATCGTGCGGGATTCTGTCAGAAGAAGGGATGGATAGTCTGAGGGCGAGTTCGCTCTTGTGCATAACGACTAAAATCAGGAAAATAAATTTGTAAGTTTTTGAAGTTTCGCAGGAAACCTATTGCGGTTGCCTGCGACTTTTGATATATTGAAATAGTACAAAAACAGAATAATTATGGAACATTTTTTGCATACAGACATACGGTCTGCGCAAAGTGCCGAAGGACAGATTGTGATGAATTCAGCAGACGTGGAGGGCGGGCATGAAGAAGGTTTGGTGGAAGGAAAGCGTTGTTTACCAGATTTATCCCAGATCATTTTGTGACAGCAACGGGGACGGCATCGGGGATCTGAAGGGAATTACCGGCAAGCTGGATTATCTCCAGAAGCTGGGGATCAATATTATCTGGCTGAGCCCGGTCTACAAATCGCCGAACGACGACAACGGCTATGACATCGCGGATTATCAGGAGATCATGGAAGAGTTCGGTACGATGGAAGATTTTGACGAGCTTCTCACCGAGGCGCATCAGCGGGGGATCCGCATTGTGATGGATTTGGTCGTGAACCACACGTCGGATGAGCACGCCTGGTTTGTGGAGAGCCGTTCATCCAGGGACAACGACAAGAGAGATTTTTACATATGGAGAGAGGCGAAGGGCGGGAAGGAGCCGAACAACTGGGGCAGCTGTTTTTCAGGGCCGGCGTGGCAGTGGGATGAGACCACGCAGATGTACTACCTGCATTGCTTCTCGAAGAAACAGCCGGATCTGAACTGGGACAATCCGGCGGTGCGCGACAAGGTGTTCGAGATGATGACCTGGTGGTGTGAGAAGGGGATCGACGGGTTCCGCATGGATGTGATCTCGATGATCTCAAAGCCGGAGGGGCTTCCGGATGGGCCGGTGGCAGAGGGCGCGCTGTACGCGGATTCAGGAATTACATGCAATGGTCCGCATGTGCACGAGTACCTCCGGGAGATGAACCGCAGAGTCCTCTCGAAGTACGACATCATGACGGTAGGGGAGACTGCCGGGGTGACGGTCGAGGAGGCAAAGAAGTACGCCAATGCGGAGGGCACCGAGCTGAACATGGTGTTTCAGTTCGAGCATGTGGGACTCGACGGCGGTGATTCGGATAAATGGGCGAAGAACAAGATCTCCATACCGGCGCTCAAGGCGAACCTCACCAAATGGCAGAAGGAGCTGGCGCAGGTCGCGTGGAATTCGATCTTTTTCTGCAACCACGATCAGCCCAGGGTGGTGTCGAGGCTCGGCGACGACTCGCCGGAGTCGGCCAAGTGCATCGCGACCATGCTTCACATGATGCAGGGTACGCCGTATGTGTACCAGGGCGAGGAGATCGGCATGACGAACTGTCCGTTCGGACCGATTGAGAATTACCGGGACATCGAGAGCATCAACGCCTACCGCGAGCTGACAGAGGCGGGGCTTCGCGAACCGGAGGAGCTGCTTTCCTGCATCGCGTACAAGAGCCGCGACAACGCGCGCACGCCGATGCAGTGGGATGATTCTGAAAATGCAGGCTTTACGACGGGGACGCCGTGGATCATGGTGAACCCGAATTACCGGCAGATCAATGTGAAGAGCGCGCTCGCGGACGAGGATTCGGTCTTCTATTACTATCGGAAGCTGATTCAGCTGCGCCGCAGCAGCGAGTGGTCCGAGGTGATCGTCTACGGGGACTATGACCTGCTTCTGCCGGAGGACGAGGCAGTGTTCGCGTACATGCGCAGCCTGAACGGGCGGAGGCTGCTGGTGCTGTGCAACCTCTCTGCGGACAGTGTAAAGATCGCGCTCCCGGCCGAAGCGGCGGCGGAGCCGAAGGCGCTCCTGATCACGAATAAGCCAAATCCGCCAAAGCCGGCGGTTTCTATGAAGCTGTCCGGATGGCAGTGCGCCGTGTATGAAATTTAGTATGTTAGTAATCTTAACATAAATAAATGGGCATGACCCCAAAAAAGAAAGGAAGGAAGAGAACTATGAGAAACAAAATGGCAAGAATGTTTGTAACAGCAGTGGCGATCATGGCTGTGACGGCGGGATTGAGCACATCTGCGGCGGCAGATGAGATCCGCCTTGTGAACGGCAAGATCGAGGTAGACGCGCAGCTGAAGAAGCTGGCCGAGATGTACAAAGAAGAGACCGGAGTCGACGTTACCATCGAGTCTATGGGCGGCGGCATCGATATCCAGGGCACCCTGAAGGGCTACTATCAGAGTGATAATATGCCGGACATCTTCGTAAACGGCGGCGCTACCGATTTCGCGAACTGGGAAGGCCTTCTGGTCGACATGAGTGATCAGGCATGGGCGTCAGACACAGACGCGGCTTACATCGACGACCAGGGAACCATCGGTTTCCCGTACACGACAGAGGCTGTCGGCCTTGCGTACAACGCGGATATTCTCGAGAAGGCTGGCATCGATCCGGCTACCCTTACAGGCCCGGATGAGATCAAGGCTGCGTTCGAGACGATCGACGGAATGAAGGATGAGCTCGGCATCAAGGCCGTTGTCGGCTACTGCGCTGAGGTTGTGAACCTTTACTGGTCTACAGGAAACCATCTGTTCGCGAACTATATCGACGGCGGTCTGAGCCGTGACGACACCACTTACATCGACATGCTGAACGACGGCGGCCAGCTTGACATGGACCGTTTTGCCAAGTTCGCTGATTTTGTAGGACTTCTGAATCAGTATTCAGATCCGGACCTTCTGGTCTCCGGCACATATGATCAGCAGATCCTCAACTTCGCGTCCGGCCAGTATGCGTTCGTTACCCAGGGCTCCTGGATCGGCGCTACGATGACCTCCACAGACGCTGACGCTTACGCTTCCGCCGGCAACTTCAAGTGCGGCATGGTTCCGTATGCGTTCGAGGAAGGCATGGACACGATCCTGACGAACTCCCCGTCCTGGTGGGCAGTATACAAGGATGGCAATGTAGAAGCTGCGCTTGCGTTCCTGCAGTGGCTGTCTGAGGATACGGCTCAGGAAGTTCTCGTAAATGAAGCTGGTTTCGTAAGCCCGTTCAAGTCCTGCACATTCGTCGCGAACGATCCGTTCGCTCAGACGATCATGGATTACCAGGGAGCCGGCAAGACTTCTGCATGGCATTGGCTGAACATGAAAGAGGGTCTCGCGCAGAACGCGACCGGCCAGGTGTTCGGTATGTACGCGCAGGGTCAGCTCGACGCGGCAGGCTTCGCGGATGCGATGCAGTCCGTAATCTCTGACTACTACGCACAGTAAATTGTGCGAACGCTGTGAGCCGCGCAGAGACGGTGAGGCGGGAAATGCCTGTCTGCAGGTTTTTCGGGCTCGACTCATAACTGAATAATAAGCGGCGGCGGTGACAAGCCGCCGCCCGCTTTTCTGTTTTTTTGAATAACAAAAGTAATCTGAAGAGGGAGGGACAGATGCAAATGGATACCAATAGCGGAAGTAAAAAATTAGTATCTCTCATTTGTCTTATCGCGGGAGTGGTTCTTGCCGTCGTGGCGCTGATCCAGGATATTTCCGGAAGCGGCGCGGGCTGGAGGGGACCGGCTCTGATCATCGGAGCGGTCGGCATTCTGTTCGGAATGTATTTGTTTCCGACACAGAAGCATCACAGAAATATTATCAATTTCATATTTGTATTTCCGCTGCTGTTCACGTTCGGCGTGACAGTCATCATCCCGCTTTGCCTGGGCGTATTTTATTCGTTCAGTGACTGGGACGGTATTCGGATGACGCAGATGGTAGGGCTGGATAATTACATATCGATGTTCAGGGATCCGGCTTTTTTGTGGTCGGTGCTGATCACGATCCTGTTTGTGGTACTTAACATGATCCTCGTAAACGTGGTGGCGTTCTGTCTGGCGCTTCTGTGCACACAGAAGCTTAAGGGAGTTTCGTTCTTCCGCGCCGCGTACTTCCTGCCGAACCTGATCGGCGGTATTGTTCTCGGCTATGTATGGCAGTTCGTATTCAACAACGTGCTGCTGAAGTTTACGAATAATATCTCCCTGCTGGCCAGTACGAATTCGGCGTTCGCGTGTATCATCATCGTATATATCTGGCAGTACGCGGGATATATCATGCTGATCTATGTGACCGGTCTGACACAGATTCCGGGCGAGATCCTGGAGGCGTCCCAGATCGACGGCGCGAACGCGTTTACGACTTTATTTAAGATTAAGATTCCGATGATCGCGGCGACGATCACAATCTGTACATTCCTGACGCTGACGTCCGCGTTCAAGCAGTTCGATGTGAACATGGCTCTGACGAACGGCGCAGGCGCGGTGACAGGATTTATGGGTAAGTTCCTCACGAACGGTACGCAGATGCTGGCGCTGAACATATATAACACGGCAATCTCCAAGAACAGCTACGCGCTTGGGCAGGCGAAGGCGATCCTGTTCTTCGTGCTGCTGGCGTTCGTCTCCATTATACAGGTGAGTATTTCCAATAAGAAGGAGGTCGAGATGTAATGATTAGCAAACCGAAAAAGATTGCGCTGACAGTGTTGGCGATCATTATCGCGATCTACATCCTGTCCCCGTTCTATCTGGTGCTGACCAACACGTTCAAGAACGCGAACAGCATCGTAGCGAATCCGGTGGGACTCACCGGGATGAGCTTCTCCCAGTTTGCGGCGAACCTGAATGCAGTTGTGAACAATTCAAACTTCAATTTCTGGTACGCGTTTGCGACCTCTGCTGTTATCACGGTGGTATCTCTGGCGCTGCTGGCGCTGTTCGGAGGCATGGCTGCGTGGGTGATCTGCCGCAACAGGGCCAAATGGTCGACCCTTGTTTATATGACTTTTATCGCGTCGATGACGATTCCTTTCCAGGTGGTTATGCTTCCACTGATCTCTACATTCCGGGATGTGGGCAAATTTCTGGGGATTTCGATGCTGCAGTCCATTCCGGGCATCGTGTTCGCTTACTGCGGATTCGGCGGAGCTATGACCGTATTCATCCTGACCGGATTTATCAAGGGCATTCCGTATGACCTGGAGGAAGCCGCGTCGGTGGATGGATGTTCGCCGGAGGGAACGTTCTTCCGCATTATCTTCCCGCTGCTTCGCCCGGTCATCATGACCGTCACCATTCTGAACGGTATGTGGATCTGGAACGACTATCTTCTTCCGTCCCTGATGCTTGGACAGAGCGGCAAGGTAAAGACTCTTCCGGTGGCGGTGCAGTCGTTCGTCGGCTCCTACGTGAAACAGTGGGATCTGATCCTGACGGCGGCGCTGCTGGCAATGATCCCGATGGTCATCATCTTCCTGATCGGCCAGAAGCAGATCATGAACGGCATGGTAGAGGGCGCTGTGAAAGGTTAATATTTCAAATGCAGAATCAACAGGAAGCTGTCGAAAAACAGCCCGTCCGGGGATCCGGACGATCGCTGTTTCCCGGCAGCTTCTTTGCGTGCGCTTGCCGTTATTTGTATTTTACAGTTCGAGTACGACTGCCTGGTAGCCGCCGAGCGTGAACTCAGCCCCGGTTCCGTCGAGTTCTGAAAGGTTGTTCAGGAGCACCTTTTTGTACGGGACGTCCAGCTTCACTGTCTGCGGCGCATTCTGGAAATTTACCGCGATCAGAAGCGTTTGCGCGTCTGTCTTGCGTGTAAACGCGATCAGATTGTCGCGCTCTGGCTGGAACGGCGCCGTGACGCCGTAGATGATCACATCTTTATACTGTGGATCTTTGCGCAGCGCGATCAGCTTCCGGTAGAACTGGAACACGGAATCCGGATCATTTTGCTGGCTCTCGAGATTGATGTCTGTGTAGTTCGGGTTCACACGCAGCCACGGCGTCCCGGTCGTGAAGCCTGCGTTCACTTCGGCGTTCCACTGGAACGGAGTCCGGGCGTTGTCACGGCTGAAGAGGGAGATGGATTTCAGCGCTTCATCCTCCGGGAGTCCGGCGTCAAGCGACACCTGATACTGGTCGATCGTGGAGATATCGTCAACCTCGTCGATCGAGCGGAATTTCATGTTCTCCATGCCGATCTCCTGACCCTGGTAGATAAAAGGCAGACCCTTCAGCATAAACATCACGGTCGCCAGCGCCTTCTTGCTGGTGTCGTTCACATCGCCCTCCGGGATATAGCGGCTGACGCCGCGCGGCTCGTCGTGATTCTCAATGATGTTGGAATAGAAGCCGACGCCTTCGGAGCGCTTCTGGGCGGCGAAGATACAGTCGCGGTATGCGTTCGGCGTGATAGGTTTGCAATCGTACCAGCCCTTGTCGCTCTGTCCCCAGACATTTGAGCTGAAGTCGTACATGGATGAGAAGTAGCCGTCATCGCCGATGAAGTTCACGAGCTCAGATGGATCCTCGTCAAATACCTCGCCGACCGTGAACGCGTCGTACACGCGGAAACAACGGTCGCGCATCTCGCGGAGAAAATCGCCGAGTCCGACAGCGTCAGCGATCATGTTTTGCGCTTTGCTCATCCCGTCCGGGCGATCCACCGGATAATCTTTGTACGGGAGCGCTTTCTTGATGTTGATGATCGCGTCGAGACGGAAACCTGCGATGCCCTTGTCCAGCCACCAGTTGATCATCTTGTAGAGTTCCTCGCGCAGCTTCGGGTTCTCCCAGTTCAGGTCCGGCTGTTTCTTGTGGAACAGGTGCATATAGCATTTGTCGGGATGTCCGGGGAGCGGCTCCCACACGCTTCCGCCGAAATGGGAACGCCAGTTGCAGGGTACCTTCCCGTCCTTCATATCCTCTATGTAGAAGAATTTTCCATACTCACCGTCCGGATCCTCGCACGCCTTGCGGAACCACTCGTGCTCGTCGGAGCAGTGGTTGACGACCAGATCCATCACGATGCCGATATCGTATTTTTTCGCCTCGGCGATCAGTTCGTCCATGTCGTCCATTGTGCCAAAGCGCGGGTCAATGTTGTAATAATCGGAAATATCATAACCCTCATCGGCCAGCGGAGAGCAGTAGCATGGTGAGATCCAGACAATGTCGACGCCCAGTTCACGCAGGTAGGGAAGCTTCCGGATGATCCCGCGCAGATCGCCGATGCCGTCGCCGTTGGAATCGTAGAAACTCTTCGGATAAATCTGATATGCCACTTTTTCATGCCACCATTTTTTTTGCATGGTAATCAATCCTCCATTTGCTTTTAATTTTTTTACATTTTAATACCTGAGGGCCGGAAAATCTAGCATAAATCTGACATAAAACTACGTTATTCTGACTTTTGCATGGCTGATTTTCTGAACCGTCCGGGCGTGCAGCCGCACTGGCGCCGGAACGCGCGGATAAAATTTCCGAGATTGTTGAAGCCGCAGTCAAGGCAGATTTCCATGACGGACAGATCGGTGTCGCGCAGAAGCCTGCAGGCACGCCTGATGCGGAGTTCTGTCAGATATTCAATGGGGGACCGTCCGATCGCTTTTTTGAAGAAACGGCAGAAGTACTGCTCGTTCATGCCGACCTCCGCGGCGATGTCGCGGATGTAGAGCTTCTCCCGGCAGTGTTCTTTCATATAAGAGAGCGCTTTTTTGATCGCCAGAATGCGGTGGTCGGTTCCGGCTCCGGAGGCGTCCGAGAGGAGCCTGTTTTCGATGAGGGCCGCAAAGATAGCGTACAGGTAAGCTTTGACCCGCAGATACTGCGCTGTGCCGGATAAGGTGTACTGATCCTGAAAATGCCGTGAATCGGCTGTGCCCGGAAACGCGGCGCTGATTCTCGCAAAGGCTTCCCGGATCGTGTCAAAGCAGGCGTCGGTGCGGCGGACGAGTGTCGGAAAGGACAGCTCGCCGTCCAGCAGGGGAGTGAGGATCCGAATCTGCGCGGGATCATGTTCGGCGAAGCTGAGACTGGGGAGCGAAAAGACGAGCGCCTGCTCGTCAAACGGTTCCTCTGCATAGATGTGATGGAGCTCACCGCTGCCGATGAAACAAAAACATTCTTCGTCGACCTCATATTTCTGCATGTTGATCTCCAAGCGGAAACAGCCCTTTCGGAAATAGAGGATCTCCGTCTCCTCGTGCCAATGGTGTTTTACCTGGAATACAGGAGAACCGTGCAGTTGATCGCTCCTGATCTGGTAAAAAGCGAAAGGGTAATCTTGTGAGCCGTGCCGCCGCGTTTCGCGGAGCATGATGGCGGTCTGCGGTTTTGTGAATACCATACAGTCTCCTTATCTGCGGATATGATTCGCTAAAAGCGCCTGTCGGCTTATCCGGCCGTTCTCTCTGAGCTGTTCTTTCCGGCGGAGGATCGCAGGCCATGTCTCAGTTTTGCTGTTGATGTCCTTATTGTGGATGTTTTGGATGAAAATGTCAAGTGGGACGGTTGATACTTTTGTTGACACATAAAAAGGAGTGAATTATAATATACTATATCGTGATTCACTTTTTAAGATATTGATTTGGAGGGTATTATGTTTATCGGGCGTGAGCAGGAGCTGAAGAAGCTGAACCGTATGTATGGGAGCGATAAGCTGGAGGTCGCGATCATTTACGGGCGGCGTCGTGTCGGCAAGACAACGCTGATCAATGAGTTCTGCAAAGGAAAAAAGACTATTTTTTTCGTTGCGCAGGAGAACAGCGCCGGTCAGAATCTGGAAGCTTTGTCCAATGCGATCACTGAGATGCTGTCGGGACAGGAGACAGTGGGACAAGATGCAACAGGTCAAAATGTGATAGGCCAAAATGCGACGGACTCGATTGCGTCAGGACGTCAGGATGTAACGGCTCAGAGCGCGATGGGATATAACGTGGCAGGTCTCATGTACCGCAGCTTTGCGGATGCTATGACCGGAATCGCACAGGCCGCAAAAAAAGAGCGTCTGATCTGGGTAATCGACGAATATCCGTATCTCGCTCAGGCGGAGAAGGGAATTTCTTCCTTGCTGCAGAACTTTTTGGATCATCAGTTTAAGGAAACACGACTGTTTCTGATTTTATGCGGTTCATCCATGAGCTTCATGGAGCATCAGGTGTTGGGATATCAAAGTCCGCTCTATGGCCGGAGGACGGCACAGTTTAAGATTCTGCCGTTCGATTATCTGGATACGGGGCGATGGTTCCCCGATTATTCCTGCGAGGACAAGGCGCTTATGTATGGGATCACTGGTGGGATACCGCTGTATCTGGAGCAGTTTTCGCCAAAGCTTACGGTCGGGGAGAATCTGTTGGAGAATGTTTTTCAGAGAAACGCGATGTTGTACGAGGAGCCGTCCAATCTGATCAAGCAGGAGCTTCGGGAACCCTCCACATACAACGCGGTCATTACCGCAATCGCTGCAGGCAAGACGAAGCTGTCGGAAATCGCGACCACGGTCGGGCTGGAGTCCGGACTGTGTGCGAAATATATTTCCAATCTGATGACGCTCGGAATTGTAGACCGGGAGACGCCGATCACAGCTCCGACGGGAAAAAAGACCTATTATCGGATCTGTGATCAGTTTTTCCGTTTCTGGTACAGTTTTGTTCCGCGCAATATATCAGCGATCCAGTCCGGAAGGATTGAGCGCAGCTATGCGGCCGCGATAGAAAGCCGCCTGCCCGACTATATGGAAGCGGTGTTTGAGCAGATGTGCAGGGATTATATCCTGTATTATGACACGGAATTACCTTTTGCCCTGGGAAACATCGGGCAGTGGTGGGGCGGCAATCCGAAAACGCATAGTCAGGCGCAGATTGACATTGTAGTCACTTCCGCGGAGGACGACAGCTGTGTGATCGGTTCCTGCAAGTACCGGAATGCTCCGGTGGATACAGACGAGCTGGAATTGATGGAGGAGTACGCGGAGGCAATGGGGCATTTTGGACAGAAATATTACTATCTGTTTTCTAAGTCAGGCTTCACGGACGCGCTTATCACTCGAGCAAAGGAAGAGAAAGGGAAGGTTCGGCTGATCACATTGGGAGATATGTATCAGGTACTCTCTTAAAGGGTGGATGGAAACGCAAAAGGGAATAGAGACAGAAAAGGATAGGCGGACGACTTTGCTTACTCGAGATATGATGTGTTATCGTCTGGAGTGTACAAAGCCGTCTTTATATGTTTATGCGCATTATAAAAAGAATGCATAAACAATATTTATATGAAAAATAAAAAAATTATTTTTTTTAACTGAATATAAAAGTTGTAATTCGAATAAAATAGTGATATACTGAATGCGTTATCAAATGTGATGGAAGGAGGATAAAAATGCTTTGTCAGTTTTCATTTCAGAATTTTAAGTCATATAGAGAAGAAACCACGTTTGATTTGCAGGCGACGGCGATTCCTGAGTTTAAGGATAGCCTGCTCATAAGGGAAAAGTGCATTGACCTTCTGCCGGTCAGCGTTATATATGGGCCTAATGGCGGTGGAAAGACAAACCTGATCAGGGCGTTATCCTGCCTTATTACAACGGTAGTTAAGCCGATCCATGACTTGGGAAGCACAAGAAATCCTATTATTATGCAGCAGAAAACAACAGCAGAGCCATTTCTATTTGATGCTGTTTCCAGGGAAAATCCTACAGAGTTTGAAATATTCTTCAGAACAGGAGATTATGAGTATCGTTATTATCTGGCGATTTTGAAAGATCAGATATCTGCGGAAGCATTGGATAGAAAAATGATCGGAGGAAAGAAACCTGCGCATATCTTTTATCGGGATGAGGAAAAGATTACCTTGGGAAATATTCTAAATAAGGAAAATGTGAACACCAAGGTGAATGGGAAAATGCCCTTTTTGTCTTTTTTGGCGATAAACTACAATATTCCTGTGATAGCGGAGGTACAGGAATGGTTCGAGTCGTGCATCATTCGCAATTACGGAAATCCGACGGCGGAAATGCAGATTATGGTCTCTGACGACGAAAAGACAAAGAATCAGATTATATTGTTGCTAAATGAGATGGGAATTGATATAGAAGATTATAGGCTTGATGATAGCGAAGAAAAATTGTACATGATAAGAACAATCGAAGGTGAAAAGTATGAATTGCCATTCGACCACGAATCCGAAGGAACAAAAAAACTGATTGCAGCGCTTCCGGTTATTCTCATTGCGCTTCGGGAAGGTCGGCTTGTGATTATTGATGAGCTTGATGCAAAGCTACACCCAAAGCTTCTAAGATATGTAATATCCATGTTTAAAAACAAGAAGATAAATAAATATGGGGCGCAGCTTCTTTTCACATCCCATGATATGGCTACGATGAAAAATACAATATTCAGAAGGGATGAGATATGGTTTACTGCGTTGGATGATGGGCACAGCAGCCAGCTTTATTCTCTATACGAAATTCGCCGGGAGGATAACGAGAGAGTAAACAGCACGGCGGCGTTTGATAAGCAGTATCTGGAAGGGAGATATGGCGCGGATCCTTACCTGCAGAATATGCTGAGCGGAGGTGAGTGGATTTGAGCTTGAAGCCTCCTAAGAAAAGTGATTTGAACAAGACCTGGATGAAAAAGAGGCTGGATCGGGCAATCAAAATTCAGCCGGAGTACCAGCTGATAGTGGCGGAAGGGAAAAATACGGAACCTGCATATTTTGGCGCAATACAGGAAATTGTCAACAGGCAATATCCTCAGAAAGTACAATTAAACGTATCAGGCGAAGGTAAGAATACGATAAGCCTGTTTGAACAGGCAAAAATGCTTGCGCAGGATAGTTCGAATATATACAGGCATGTTTGGGTAGTGTATGACACAGACGATTTCTCAGTGGATCATATAGACCGTGTCCTGCGATTATGTCAGGAAAACAGTACAGAAGAAACGCAGTTCCATGATATTTGGTCAAATCAGTGCATTGAACTATGGTTTCTGCTGCATTTTTCATTTATGCATTCAGACCTTCATAGAAGGGAATATTGGCCTAAGCTTTCGGAATACATGAAGAAGCTTGGGGCCGGCGAGTATGAGAAGAACCGTAAGGACATGTATCAGATTCTGCGTCCCTACATGGAGAGGGCCATTGAAAATGCCAAAAAGCTGGATGCTCTGAATGAGGGAAAAACAGCTTCTCAGGCAGCTCCGGGGACAAAGGTATATGAGCTGATAGAAAAGTTAAAACCGTATTTAGAGGAAGAGAGACAATGAATTTTCGTGCTGGAAAGGTAGACGAAGGCAGGAGAGAAGGCTCAGTCGATCATCCAGGGAAAATTTATCAGGTACTTCCCTGAAAGATGGACTGAAACATAGAAGAGAATAAGTGTAAATAAATGGGCGATTCCACAGAATCAACAGGTAAGATGTTGCCGTTGCATAAGTGGAGTCGCCCTGCTTCGTATTTGAGGATAAGGTAGACGAAAAACTATAGGGATAAAAGGTTAGGTCATTTTTTTGGTGCCTGCTCCATATGATCTAAGGCATACTGAGAGGCAGTTGTAGTTTTCTTCAGAGTCTCTGGTTTTCAGTTTACAGCTTTTTTTTTCTGTGGTAATATGTATGCGGGCATAATGATCGACTGCATCAACCAATATGAAATAAGGAAAGCTGCGCAAAGACAAAGGAGAAATCATGGCCAGACGAAGGATGTCGGATCAGGACAATTACAGAGAGATCGACGTGCCGGATACGGACAGGAGAGCTTCATCGAGGGCGCGTGGGGCCTCTGCGGGAAATCGCAGCTCATCCGGCAGGCGCGGGCAGGATCCCGGATGGCAGGATGATCGTCGTATGCAGGGGAATGGCGGGCGTGGCAGAGCTTCGGGACGAAAGGGAACATCAGGTCGGGGCGGTCGTGGCGGAGCTGCCGGGCGAGGGTTTGCACCTCAGCGTCAGAAACCGGTGCTGACGCCGTCGAATCTTTTGCTTGCGCTGATTGGCTTTCTGTTTCTCGCCTGCGTGTCGGTGGTGCTTGTGCTGAATCTGCGGACGATCTACTATTTTGACATCCGTTATCAGCAGCTGGAAAGCAAAACCGGGCTCTCTGAGGAAGTGATCCGGGAAAATTATGATACGCTGATCGATTATAATCTGGTAACGAAGGGCGTGAAGAAGCTGGAGTTCCCGGACTTTCCGATGTCGGAGCACGGTGAGACACATTTCCGTGAGGTGAAGCGGATCTTTTTCGCGATCCAGTATTTTCTTATCATTTTGGGCGTGGCGTTTCTTTTCGGCCTGTCGAAAAAGCTGCGGCACAGAGATTACGGAAGCCTGAAACTGATCTCGATTCTGACTTTTGTGGTTCCGCTGGTGCTGGGCGTTCTCGCGGTCGTAAGTTGGGACAGTTTCTTTATAAAGTTTCATGAGATCTTTTTCAGCAACGATTATTGGATCTTTGATCCGGTCACGGATCCGGTGATCCGCATTCTGCCGGACGCGTTTTTCTTTCACTGCGCGGTGGCAATCCTGCTTTTCCTGTTGCTCGGCGGCGTTCTGACAGGCGCGATCTACCGCTTCGCGACGCGGAAGTTCCGCAGGCAGCGGCAGCTGGAGCAACTGATGCGGTAAGATTAGGAATGAAGTGAAAACAATAATGGAGGAAACTCAAAAACGAAAATAGAGCGACTATGATCTGAAAAGTTTGCAGAAGGAGGACAAAAGTATGTTGGAATTCAGGTATGACACACAGCTCTTGATCGAGGGCACTGATCTGGACGAGGACGAGATCAGCGAGTACTTTACGGAGCATTTCAAAGGGGACTGCCTGCTGGCGGTCGGGGACGAGGAGCTGATCAAAATTCATTTTCATACGAATGAGCCGTGGAAGGTTCTGGAATATTGCGTCTCGCTTGGGGAAATCTATGATATTGTAATAGAGGATATGGACAGGCAGTCGCGGGGACTGAAGGGCTGAGAACAAATAGAAAACGGGAAAACAGAGAGACGAGACAGAGAAACAGAGAGATTGGGAAAGAATCTATAGAAGAAATTGCAGAGAAGATTAAAAAGGGCAAGGAGGCTGAAGAATGAATTTAGAGAAAATTCCGCAGTATGAACTGGTCATGCAGAAACGGATCGAGGACATCCGCTCGGACGGCTATCTGCTGCGCCACAAGAAGAGCGGCGCGCGCGTGATGGTGCTGGAAAATGACGACGAGAACAAGGTATTCGGCATCGCGTTCCGGACGCCGCCGACAGACAGCACGGGCGTGGCGCATATCCTGGAGCACAGTGTGCTGTGCGGCAGCAGGAATTTCCCGTCGAAGGATCCGTTTGTCGAGCTGGTGAAGGGCTCGCTGAACACGTTCCTCAACGCGATGACGTTCCCGGACAAGACGATGTACCCGATCGCAAGCTGCAACGAGAAGGATTTCCGCAATCTGATGCACGTCTACCTGGACGCGGTGTTTTATCCAAACATCTATACGCAGGAAGAAATCTTCCGGCAGGAGGGCTGGAATTACCAGATCGAGTCGCCGGAGGACGAAATTGTCTATAACGGCGTCGTCTACAACGAGATGAAGGGCGCGTTCTCCACTCCGGAGGATGTGCTGGACCGGGAGATCATGAACTCGCTGTTCCCGGACAACGCGTACGGCGTGGAGTCGGGCGGAGATCCGGCGCATATCCCGGATCTGACATACGAGGATTTCCTCGCGTTCCACAGCAAATATTACCACCCGTCGAACAGCTACATTTACCTGTACGGTAATCTGGACATGGAGGAGCGCCTGAACTGGATGGATCAGGAATACCTGAGCCATTTTGACGTGCTGGCGGTGGATTCCGCAATTCCGATCCAGCAGCCGTTCGACAAGCCGCACGAGATACACAGGAGCTATCCGGTTTCGGATACGGATTCGCTGGAGGACAATACCTATCTGTCCTACAACGCGGTGATCGGCATGAGCGGGGATATCGATCTGACGCACGCGTTCGCGGTGCTGGATTACGCGCTTCTGTCCGCGCCGGGTGCGGCCCTGAAGCAGGCGCTGCTTGACGCGGGGCTCGGCAAGGATATTATGAGCTCCTACGAGAGCGGGATCCAGCAGCCGATGTTCAGCGTGATCGCGAAGAACGCGAACGGGGCGGATAAGGAACGTTTCGTTCAGGTGGTCCGGGATACGCTTTCGCGCCTCGTCTCGGAGGGGATTGATAAAAAGGCCTTGCGCGCCGGGATCAATATCATGGAATTCAAGGCGCGGGAGGCGGATTTCGGCTCGTACCCGAAGGGCCTGTTCTACGGGATGGATGTGCTCGACAGCTGGCTCTATGACGACGGCGCGCCGTTTGATTACCTGGATTTTTCAGTCTTTGACAGGATGAAGCAGCGCGTCGACAGCGGATATTTCGAGGAGCTTGTGCAGAAGTATCTGCTGGACAATACCCATATATCGATCCTGACCGTGGAGCCGGAGCGTGGTTTGACGGCGAAGACGGACCGCGAGACGGCGGAGAAGCTGCGCGTCTACAAGGAGTCCCTGACGGGAGCGCAGGTGCAGGAGCTGGTCGACGCGACGGCCAGGCTGCGGGCGTTTCAGGACGCTCCGTCGCCGGAGGACGCGCTCGCGAAGCTGGATCCGCTCACGAGAAACGACATTGAGAAGAAAGCGAAGCCCTTTGAGAATAAGGAATATGAGATCGGCGGAACCACGGTACTCCACCATGATATTTTCACGAGCGGGATCGCGTATCTGGATCTTCTGTTTGACGCGGATTGTGTGAGCCGTGAGGATATCCCGTATCTCGGCGTACTCAAGGCTGTGCTCGGGATGGTGGATACGGAGCATTACAGCTATCAGGATCTGAACAGCGAGATCAACATCAACACGGGCGGGATCTCGGCCGGGCTGAGCGTTTATCCGGTACTGCCGGACGGCGAAGAGCTGCGCACGTTTGTCGGGATACGCGCGAAAGCGCTCTATGACAAGCTTCCGTTCGCGCTTGAGATGGCGGAGGAGATCCTGCTGCATTCAAAGTTTGACGACGATAAACGGCTCTATGAGATTCTCGCGAAGCTGAAATCAAGGCTGCAGATGCTGTTCTCGGGATCCGGGCATACCACGGCCGCGCTGCGCGCGATGTCGTATTTCTCGCAGGCGGCGGCCTTTAACGATGAGATCAACGGTCTCGCGTTCTACCGGCTGATCGAGGATCTGGAAAAGAACTTCGAACAGCGCAAGGAAGCGCTCAAGGACAAGCTGCGCGAGCTGGTGCGCGCGCTGTTTGGCAGAAAGAGGCTGTTCGTAAGTCTGACTTCGGATGTGGAGGGGCTTGAGAAGCTGCGCGCGGCGCTGGACGGTTTTGTGGAGAAGCTGCCGGAGGCAGAGGCGGAGAAAAAGGACGGCCACCTGCTTTTGGAGAAGAAGAACGAGGGCTTCATGACGGCCGGGCAGGTGCAGTATGTCGCGCGGGCGGGCAATTTCGTGAAGGGCGGTTACGCGTACAGCGGACTTCTGCGCATTGTGAAGGTGTTGATGAATTACGATTATCTGTGGATCAATCTGCGCGTGAAGGGCGGCGCCTACGGCTGTATGAGTTCCTTCGGGCGCGACGGGGATTCCTATTTTGTATCCTACCGCGATCCGAACCTGCGCAGGACGAACGAGATTTTTGAGGGAGTACCGGAGTATCTGGAAAAATTCGAGGCGGACGAGCAGACGATGACAAGCTACATCATCGGGACGTTCAGCGACATCGACGTGCCGCTGAATCCTTCCGCGCAGGGCCTTCGCGCGCTGGCCGCGTACTTCAGCGGGCTGACCGACGCGGATGTGCAGAGGGAGCGCGACGAGGTGCTGCAGGCGACGCCGGAGCAGATCCGCACATTGGCGCCTCTGGTGCGCGCGGTGCTCTCGGAGCAGGCGATCTGCGTGGTCGGCAATGAGGAGAAGATCCGCGGGGAGCAGGGGATGTTCGGAAGCATCCAGATGCTGACCGGCACGGACGAAACGGCAGAGGAAATGACGGAATAAACGGGCAGAGAGGATCTGCCGGAAAACAGAGAGAAACAGGAGAACAGAATGGAAGCTGCGAATTTCAAATCCGGCTTTGCGACGCTGATCGGGCGCCCGAACGTGGGAAAGTCCACACTGATGAACCATCTGATCGGGCAGAAGATCGCGATCACATCGAACAAGCCGCAGACGACCCGCAACCGGATCCAGACGGTCTACACCTCGAAAGAGGGACAGATCGTGTTTCTGGATACGCCGGGGATCCACAAGGCGAAGAACAAGCTGGGCGAGTACATGGTGCATGTCGCGGAGCAGACGTTCCGCGAGGTGGATGTCGTGCTCTGGCTCGTGGAGCCGACGGATTACATCGGGAAGGGCGAGCAGCACATCGCGCAGCAGCTGAAAAAGGCGAACGTCCCTGTGATCCTGATCATGAACAAGATCGACACGGTGGACAAGGAGAAGATCGATAACTACATGGACGGCTATCGGGATCTCTTTGATTTCGCGGACATGATCCCGGTCTGCGCACTGCGCGGCGTGGGGATGGACAAGGTGATCCGGGCGATCTTCCGCTATCTGCCCTACGGACCGAAGTATTACGACGACGATACGGTGACAGACCAGCCGCAGCGGCAGATCGCGGCGGAGCTGATCCGGGAGAAGGCGCTGCGCTGTCTGGATGAGGAGATCCCGCACGGCATCGCGGTCTCGATCGAGAAGATGGAGGAGCGCGGCGCGGGGGAGAAGGCGATCATGGACATCGAGGCCACGATCATCTGCGAGAAGGACTCCCACAAAGGCATCATCATCGGCAAGGGCGGCGCGATGCTGCGTAAGATTGGTTCACAGGCGCGTTATGAGATTGAGAAGATGCTGGAGATGAAAGTGAACCTGCAGCTCTGGGTCAAGGTGAAGAAGGACTGGAGAGACAGCGACTTTCTCATTAAGAACTTCGGGTATGATAAGAAGGAACTGGGGTAAATATCAAGCTGTTAATGGGTGCAGAGAACAGTCGCTGGCGGGGTGGAGATATGAGTGAACCGCTTAGGGTGACCGGCATGGTGCTGTCTGCCACGCCGTTCGGGGATTATGACAAGAGGGTGGTGCTGCTGACGAAGGAGTGTGGGAAGATCACAGCCTTTGCCAGGGGTGCAAGACGGCAGAACAGTGTGCTTCTGGCGGCGGCGAACCCGTTTGCGTTCGGTGCTTTTGTTGTATATGAGGGCAGGAGCGCCTACACGCTGGCGCGGGCGGAGATCTCGAACTACTTTACGGAGGTGAGGGAGGATTTCGAGGCGGCCTGCTACGGGTGTTATTTCATGGAGGTTGCGGAATACTATTCGAGGGAGAATCTGGACGGCTCGGAGATGCTGAACCTGCTCTATGCCACGCTGCGGGCACTTCCGAAAAAGCAGCCGGACAATGAACTGATCCGCTGCATCTTTGAGATGCGCGCGATGGTCCTGAACGGGGAATATCCCTATGAGACGGCGAATGACGCGTCTCTGCAGGAAGCAACGCGCTATGCGCTTGCCTTTGTGCTCGGTGAGCCGGTCGGGAAGCTGTATTCGTTTACGCTGACGCCGGAGGTTTTCGCGGAGTTTCGCAGTGTGCAGGATCATTTTAACCGCGTACATATCGACCGGAAGTTTAAATCGCTTGCTATTCTGGAGAGCATGTACGCAGGGCTTAGGCCGGAAGGATCTTTGCAGACGCCGGAAAATGTCTAAAATGCCTAAAATCAAAACAAGTAGTTGAAACCTTAATCTTTTGCATGTATAATATACTGATGGAATTTTTGAAGCGCGAAACGCGAAGAGAGCCGCGGGGAGGATATATTTATGAGAGGGAAAAGAAGGGGAATGCTCGCGTTTCTGGCGCTCGGGACTCTGATGCTCACAGGCTGCGAGGCTCTTGGCATTGATTCCTGGAAGCCGGAGGAGCCGGCCGCGGTGTCGATCGCGGAGGACGGGAGCGTGACGGAGATCATCAGCGACACGCTTGACGCAGCTTACTATGACGTCGCGGAGCTTCAGACAATGATCCAGAAAGAGGTAGCGGAATACAACGCGGATCACGGAGAGGACACGATCCGGATCGAAAAGCTGGAGACAGAGGACAAGAACATCAGCCTGAGTTTGAAATATGCTAGCTGCGAGGACTATGCCAGTTTTAATAATACGGAATTTTTCTACGGAACGATCATCAGCGCTCAGCTTGAGGGCTATCTGTTCGATGTTCCGTACAAGAAGGTGAAGGACGGCGCTGTGCAGAGCGGTTCGGTGGATGGAAGCGAGGTGGTTCGCGAGCTGGATAAGCAGGTGCTGATCCTGAAAGCGCCGGCGGAGGTCCGTGTGCCGGGCGACATCCTGTATACGAGCATGAACGCCGATGTTCTCTCAGAAAGTGTGGTGAATGCGACGGGAGAGCAGGAGGAAACCACAGAGCTTGTCCTGCCTTCCAACAACGTCTATAAGGGTGAGGAGATTTCATTTACGGAGCGCTCGGCGGCGAACCGGGTCTATGTTATATTTGATGATATTCATTGAGCTGTTTTAGCGGCTGCATGAAGACGGCTTTTTCAAAATGCGGCCATAAGTATAAAGAAAACCGGAGGAGATTATTATGGAAAAGACGATGGAGAAGATTGTCGCTCTCGCGAAGGGCAGAGGATTTGTATACCCGGGCTCCGAGATTTACGGCGGACTTGCGAACACCTGGGATTACGGCAATCTTGGCGTGGAGCTGAAAAATAATGTCAAGAAGGCGTGGTGGCAGAAGTTTGTCACGGAGAACCCGTACAACGTCGGCGTGGACTGCGCGATCCTGATGAACCCGCAGACCTGGGTGGCATCCGGGCATCTCGGCGGATTTTCGGATCCGCTGATGGACTGCAAGGAGTGCCATGAGCGTTTCCGCGCGGACAAGATCATCGAGGATTTCTGCAAGGAGCAGGGGATCACTCTGGAGAAATCGGTTGACGCGTTCTCACAGGAGGAGATGAAAAACTTCATCGAAGAGCACAACATTCCGTGCCCGTCCTGCGGCAAGCACAATTTTACCGATATCCGCCAGTTCAACCTGATGTTCAAAACCTTCCAGGGCGTGACCGAGGACGCGAAAAATACGGTCTACCTGCGTCCGGAGACGGCTCAGGGTATCTTCGTCAATTTCAAGAATGTGCAGCGGACGTCCCGCAAGAAGGTGCCGTTCGGCATCGCGCAGATCGGCAAGTCGTTCCGCAACGAGATCACGCCGGGCAACTTCACGTTCCGCACCCGCGAGTTCGAGCAGATGGAGCTCGAGTTCTTCTGTGTGCCGGACACGGATCTCGAGTGGTTCGACTACTGGAGAAGCTACTGCATTAACTGGCTGAAGTCGCTGGGCATGAAGGAAGAGGAGATGCGCGTGCGCGACCATGAGAAGGAGGAGCTTTCCTTCTACAGCAAGGCGACGACGGACATCGAGTTCCTGTTCCCGTTCGGCTGGGGCGAGCTCTGGGGCATCGCGGACCGCACGAACTACGACCTGACGCAGCACCAGAATGTGTCCGGCGAGGATATGTCTTACTTCGACGATGAGAAGAAGGAGAAATACATTCCGTTCGTGATCGAGCCGTCGCTCGGCGCGGACCGTGTCGTGCTGGCGTTCCTTTGCAGCGCCTACGATGAGGAGGAGCTTGAGGGAGGCGACATGCGCACCGTGCTTCATTTCCATCCGGCGCTCGCCCCGGTTAAGATCGGCGTGCTGCCGCTTTCAAAGAAGCTGAACGAGGGCGCGGAGAAGGTCTACACGATGCTCACAAAGTATTACAACTGTGAATTCGACGACAGGGGCAACATCGGCAAGCGCTACCGCAGGCAGGATGAGATCGGGACGCCGTTCTGCGTCACCTATGATTTCGATTCCGAGACGGACGGCGCCGTGACCGTGCGCGACCGCGATACGATGGAGCAGGAGCGCGTGAAGATCGAGGATCTGAAGGCATACTTCGAGAAGAAATTTGAGTGGTAGTGATAAAGCCTGGTCTCAATGTAGAATTGCGTAAGTGCCGAAGGCACGAAGCAATTCGTGGGCTTTATATAAATCACAAATAAAAAACATACAGGAGGAGTTTCATTATGAAAGGAAACATTGTAGTAGGTCAGTCGGGCGGCCCGACGGCGGTCATCAATTCCAGCCTCGCGGGCGTGGTCAGCAAGGCCAGAGGGCTCGGCGTCAAGAAGATTTACGGCATGCATCACGGCATCCAGGGATTCCTGAACGAGGACCTGGTGGACATGGGCGAGTACATCAAGGAGGACAAGGACATCGAGCTCCTGAAGAGGACTCCGTCGGCGTTCCTCGGCTCCTGCCGTTATAAGCTCCCGAAGATCGAGGGCAACGAGGAGGTCTACGATAAGATCTTCGCGATCATGGAGAAGTATGATATCGAGTGCCTGTTCTACATCGGCGGCAACGATTCCATGGACACGATCAAGATGCTGTCCGACTACGCGGCGCTCAAGGGCAAGAGCCAGAGATTCATGGGCGTGCCGAAGACGATCGACAACGACCTTCCGATCACCGATCACTGCCCGGGCTATGGTTCCGCGGCGAAGTATATTGCAACTTCCATGAAGGAGATCATCCGCGACAACGCGAGCTTCGGCATCGAGAAGCCGACCGTATGCGTGGTTGAGATCATGGGACGGCACGCGGGCTGGCTGACGGCGGCCGCAGCGCTTTCCAGGGACGAGGACTGCGAGGGTCCGGATATGATCTACCTTCCGGAAGTGACCTTCGATATGGACGACTTCATGGCGAGAGTCAAGGATCTGGCGGAGAAGAAGAGCTCCGTGGTGATCGCGGTGTCCGAGGGCATCAAGATCGCGGACGGCAGATTTGTCTGCGAGCTCGGCGGCGGTTCCGACTACGTGGACGCGTTCGGCCACAAGCAGCTTTCCGGCTGCGCGGTTGTGCTGGCGAACAAGATCGCGGCTGAGACCGGCCTGAAGACCCGTGCGATCGAGTTCTCCACCCTGCAGAGGGCGGCTACTCACATCGCTTCCCTGAACGACATCAACGAGGCGTTCAACGTAGGCTATCTGGCGTGCAAAGCTGCTGATGAGGGCAAGACCGGCATGATGATCACGATCGACGTCAAGGAGCGCAGCCCGTACCAGGTAGGCTACAGCATCTACGACATCCACGCGATCGCGAACGTGGAGCGTCCGGTTCCGGCCGAGTGGATCGTGAACGACGGCACGGACGTCGGCGAGGGCTACGTGGAGTATGCGCGTCCGCTGATCCTCGGCGAGCTGACCCCGCTGATGGTGAACGGCGTGCCGAAGCACCTTGTTTTGAACAGAGATACGTATCGTAAGTAAAAGAAAGCAAAGCAGCAGACGGATCCGGAAGAGTTCGCCATGTCTGCCCGACCGGCATGTTCGGGACAGAGAATATGGCGAGCCGCCGGATCCTTTTTTTGTACATCTTTCATCTATATTTGACAAAACATTCACGAAAAACACAAGTGTTTGTGAAATTATGCATAAAAAAGTGCAGTATTTCCTTGACTCAAACAGGAAATATGTTACAATTATATACATGGAAAGATATTCTACTATATTTTAGGAGGAATGAGCAGCATGACAAAATGGGTATACATGTTTACAGAGGGAAATGCCAACATGCGGAACCTGCTCGGCGGCAAGGGCGCCAATCTCGCTGAGATGACGAACCTCGGACTTCCGGTGCCTCAGGGCTTCACGATCACGACGGAGGCCTGCACGCAGTACTACGAGGACGGCAGGAAGATCAACGACGAGATTATGGGGCAGATCATGGTGGCGATCGAGAAGATGGAAGGCATCACCGGCAAGAAGTTCGGCGATAAGGAGAATCCGCTTCTCGTGTCGGTCCGCTCCGGCGCGCGCGCTTCCATGCCGGGCATGATGGACACGATCCTGAACCTCGGCCTGAATGAAGAGGTGGTCGAGGTGCTGGCGAAGAAGTCCGGCAATCCGCGCTGGGCGTGGGACTGCTACCGCAGATTTATCCAGATGTTCTCGGACGTCGTCATGGAGGTCGGCAAGAAATATTTCGAAGAGCTGATCGACAAGATGAAGGCTGAGAAGGGCGTGAAGCAGGACGTTGAGCTGACGGCTGAGGATCTGAAGGAGCTGGCGAACCAGTTCAAGGCAGAGTACAAGGAGAAGATCGGTTCCGATTTCCCGACCGACCCGAAGGTACAGCTCATGGAGGCAATCAAGGCCGTCTTCCGTTCATGGGACAACCCTCGCGCGAACGTGTACCGCCGCGACAACGATATCCCGTATTCCTGGGGTACCGCGGTCAACGTACAGATGATGGCATTCGGCAATATGGGCAATACATCCGGCACGGGCGTCGCGTTCACACGCGATCCGGCGACCGGCGAGAAGAAGCTGATGGGCGAGTTCCTGCTGAACGCGCAGGGCGAGGACGTCGTGGCAGGCGTTCGCACGCCGCAGAAGATCGCGCAGCTTGAGCAGGAGATGCCGGAGGTGTTCGAGCAGTTCACGACGATCTGCAAGACTCTGGAGGATCACTACAGAGACATGCAGGATATGGAGTTCACGATCGAGGACAGGCACCTCTACATGCTGCAGACGCGAAACGGCAAGAGGACCGCGCAGGCAGCGCTGAAGATCGCCTGCGACCTCGTGGACGAGGGCATGATCACCGAGGAGAAAGCGGTCGCGATGATCGACCCGAGAAATCTGGACACGCTGCTTCACCCGCAGTTCGATGCTGCCGCGCTGAAGGCTGCCACTCCGATCGCGAAAGCGCTCGGCGCGTCGCCGGGAGCTGCCTGCGGCAAGATCGTATTCTCGGCTGAGGATGCGAAGGCATGGGCGGGAAGAGGCGAGAAGGTCGTGCTTGTCCGCCTTGAGACCTCACCGGAGGACATTGAGGGCATGAAGAGCGCGCAGGGTATCCTCACGGTGCGCGGCGGCATGACGAGCCATGCGGCGGTCGTGGCGCGCGGCATGGGAACCTGCTGTGTATCCGGCTGCGGCGATATCACGATGGACGAGGCAAATAAGAAATTTACCTTGAACGGCAAGGAGTACCACGAGGGCGACGCGATCTCCCTGGACGGCTCCACCGGCAATATCTACGACGGCATCATCCCGACGGTTCCGGCTTCGATCGCGGGCGAGTTCGGCAGGATCATGACGTGGGCGGACAAGTACCGCAAACTCAAGGTTCGCACGAACGCGGACACGCCGGCAGACGCGAAGAGAGCACGCGAGCTGGGCGCCGAGGGCATCGGCCTTTGCCGCACCGAGCACATGTTCTTCAACGGCAACCGTATCGACGCGTTCCGTGAGATGATCTGCTCCGAGACGGTAGAAGAGAGAGAGAAGGCGCTTGAGAAGATCCTTCCGGAGCAGCAGAGCGACTTCGAGGAGCTCTACGAGGCGCTCGAGGGCAATCCGGTCACGATCCGTTTCCTGGATCCGCCGCTGCATGAGTTCGTCCCGACCGAGGAGGCGGACATCGAGAAGCTGGCAGAAGCGCAGGGCAAGAGCGTCGACGTGATCAAGGCGATCATCGACTCCCTGCACGAGTTCAACCCGATGATGGGTCACCGCGGCTGCCGTCTGGCGGTTACCTATCCGGAGATCGCGAAGATGCAGACACAGGCGGTCATCCGCGCGGCGATCAATGTCAAGAAGAGACATCCGGACTGGAATATCTGCCCGGAGATCATGATCCCGCTCGTCGGCGACAATAAGGAGCTGAAGTATGTCAAGAAGACGGTCGTGGAGACCGCGGACGCAGAGATCGCGGCGGCAGGCGCGGACTTGAAGTACCAGGTCGGCACGATGATCGAGATTCCTCGCGCGGCTTTGACAGCGGATGAGATCGCGAAGGAAGCGGACTTTTTCTGCTTCGGCACGAACGACCTCACGCAGATGTGCTACGGCTTCTCTCGCGACGACGCAGGCAAGTTCCTGAACGCCTACTACGACGCGAAGATCTTCGAAAACGATCCGTTCGCGAAGCTCGACCAGACAGGTGTAGGCAAGCTCATGGAGATCGCGATCAAGCTCGGCAAACCGGCGAATCCGAACCTGCACATTGGCATCTGCGGCGAGCACGGCGGCGATCCGACTTCCGTGGAGTTCTGCCACAAGCTCGGCCTGGACTATGTGTCCTGCTCACCGTTCCGTGTGCCGATTGCGAGACTTGCGGCGGCGCAGGCGGCGATCGCTGAGAAGTAAACAAGAAAAAGGTATGTATTTCGGGGCAAACAGGAATCACCGAAAAAGAGCAAAATAAAACAGTGCATCAATAAACAGTACAAAGACCTTGGAGCGATGGCAAAACGTCATCCTCCGGGGTCTTTTTTTGTCCCTCCCGGCAGCATGTGTCTGATGTTACTGTTCACTCCGTGAGCAGTAACGAGCAGTTTGGGCATGCAAATTCGCTTCGCGAAGCCCAAACTGCCTCCTGAATCACTTTCTTACGGCCTCAGCAGCAAGTGCTTCGGCCTAGTCTGAACAGTACATATTTCCTTTCCGGAATTGTGAGATAAAAAAGGAAAGTATTTGCAATATTTTTGTTTTCAGGTATAATTAATGTATCCGACTTCATAATTATCGGAAATAAACGTATTCTCAAAAGGAGGAACGAAACATGAAGAAGTATATTGCGGAGTTTATTGGAACTGCGGTTCTGGTCATCCTCGGCTGCGGTACGGCGATGCTGGTCGGCTGCGACGCGGCTGCGGGCGGCGGCTACATTCTGACGGCGCTTGCGTTCGGCCTTGTGATCGTGGGGATGGCCTACTGTGTCGGTAATATCTCCGGCTGTCATATCAATCCGGCGGTATCGCTTGGAGTGCTGTTGAGCGGCGGTATGGACGTGAAGGATTTCATCGGTTATGTGATTTCGCAGTGCCTTGGCGCTTTCGCAGGCGCGCTTGTCCTGATGGCGATTTTTACATCCGGCGGCGTGACGGACATGACCGGCGAATTTGGATCCAATGGCCTTGCAGGCGTGAACGGAAGCGCAGTCGCGGGACTTCTTGTTGAGGCTGTCCTGACATTCATTTTTGTGATGACGATTCTGGGCGTGACGGACAAGAAGGCGAACCACGGTTCGTTCGCGGGTGTCGTGATCGGCTTTACCCTGACACTGGTACACATCCTCGGCATCGGCCTGACCGGAACGAGCGTAAACCCGGCCAGAAGCCTCGGCCCGGCGATCGTGGCCGCGTTCAATGGCAACGCTGCGCCGCTTGGCTGCGTGTGGGTATTTATTGTAGGTCCGCTTGTGGGCGCGGCGCTTGCGGCTGTCGTCTACAAGGCACTGAGCAGCGAAGGATAAGATACTTTCCTGTGGATAGGAGCAGCAGGTCATGGGAGCTTTACTTTTATCACCGCTCTACATTTTGTTGAGCGTATATCTTCTTCACAGGCTTTTTAAGTGGATGGCAGCCTGCCACGGAATTCTGACGAAGATCTGGGTGAGGGTGACAGTCGTATTACTCTACCTGTTTGTCGCCTCCGCGATGCTTGTGGGTTTCTTTCTCCCGAACGGAAAGCTTGAGCGCCTTATGAAGCTGATCGGTAATTACTGGCTGGGCGTGATGCTGTATACGGTGCTGACCGTCGGGGCTGCGGATCTGATCGCTCTGATCCTGAAGCGATGCAAGCGGATCGATCAGGAGAAGCTCCGCTCGCGGAAGGTCTTCGCCTGTGTGGGAGCGCTGTGTATTCTGATCATTGCGGGCGTCAGCACCTATGGCGTATTGAACGCGCGGGTGATCCGCACGACGCGCTATGAGGTCGAGGTTCCGAAGGACGGCGGAGAGCTGGATACGCTGCGGGTGGCGCTGGTCGCCGACATGCACCTTGGCTACAACATCGGGTGTATACGCATGCAGAATATGGTGAAGAAGATCAACGCGATTCAGCCGGACCTGGTCGTGATCGCAGGCGATATCTTTGACAATGAGTATGAGGCGCTTGAGGATGAGGAACGGCTCTGCGAGATCCTGCGGGGAATCGAGAGCAAGTATGGCGTGTACGCCTGCTACGGGAACCACGACATCGAGGAGAAAATCCTGGCCGGCTTCACCTTCGGAGGCAACAGCAAAGAGAAGATGAGCAGTCCGGAGATGGACGAATTTCTGGAGAAGGCAAATATCCGACTGCTGCGCGACGAATATGTGCTGATCGACGACAGCTTTTATTTGTATGGGAGGCCGGATGCGGAGCGTCCCGGAAGGGGAATCAGGCAGCGAAAGACGCCGGAAGAGATCACGGAAGGATTGGATCCGGCAAAGCCTTTGATCGTTATCGACCATGAGCCGAAGGAGTTGCAGGAGCTCTCTGACGCCGGCGTTGACGTAGACTTGTGCGGACACACGCATGACGGACAGGTATTTCCGCTGAATCTGACCTGCCGTCTGGTCTGGGAGAACGCCTGCGGTTACATAAAGAAAGGAAACATGCACAATATCGTGACCTCCGGCGTGGGGCTTTTCGGGCCGAATATGCGCGTCTGCACGATCCCGGAAGTGTGCGATATTGAGATTACATTTAAATCAGTATCGGAATAAAATCGGAGTAAAATTGAGAAAACAGGCGAATCCCCGGATGCAGATCGGTACATCCGGGGATTTTCCCGTCAATTGTAATCCGAGATTCCATACCCAGCATCTCGGTTAAACAACATAGGTTAATGAGTATTCCCGTAAGAGA
>CANRDO010000018.1 GCA_947629385.1 uncultured Lachnospiraceae bacterium | reverse complement strand
CTGCAAATCTACTGCAACAGCTTTAATTTTTCGATGGGTTAACGCCATTTTTTAATGTCTGATACCAAAGTCAGGTTATACAACCATTTTCTGTAAAAGTCTACGCGCAACAACAGGTTTTTTGCGCTACGTCAGACGCGTCGACCTACTTCAAACGTTTCGGTCCCAGATTCCCTTCTTTAAAGTGTTTCCGGCACAGCGCCGTGTAGCTGTCGTTGCCGCCCACGACGATCTGCGTGCCGTCGCGCACGATCTGCCCGTCCCCGGTGAAGCGCGTGTTGCAGGACGCGCCCTGCCCGCACCAGCAGACCGTCTTCAGCTCCTCGATGATGTCCGCCCAGGCCAGCAGCCACATGCTTCCCTCGAAGAGCTCCCGGCGGAAATCCGTCCGCAGCCCATAGCAGATCACCGGGATCCCCAGGTCGTCCACGATGTGCACAAACAGCTCGATATCAGCCTTCCTGCAGAACTGTGCCTCGTCCACGATCACGCAGTCGTATTTGCTGATCTGTTCGTCGCTCATCGCCGTCAGATCCTCCACATAAATACACTTCTGCTCGAGCCCCATGCGGCTTCGGATCACGCCCACGTCCCGCGTGTCGATCTTCGGCTTCACGAGCAGCGCCCGTTTCCCACGCTCATAATAATTGTACGCCGCCATCAGCGCGTTCGCCGTCTTGGAGCTTCCCATCGCCCCGTGCCGGAAGTATAATTTCGCCATAACTTTTCTCCTTGTACCTCTGTTATCCTATATTTCTCATCTCTTTGCGGCATTCCTCGCACGCCCGATACGGGTAGCCGAGCGGCAGCGGTTTGCCGCAGTACGGGCAGCGCGCGATGTAATCCGACTTGCCTTTTGTCAGATAGCGCATGATATTTGCCTCGGTCTTCTCGCGCTCGCGCTTCAGCCAGTTTTCATCGATGATCTTTCCCATGCGCTGGGAAAACTGGTAGTACAGATCGAGCTGCTTGTAATAGGTCTCATACTGCAGGATGCCCTGCCAGCCCCTGCGCTCCAGCCGCGGCTTCGTCAGCGACACATCCGCGGAATACGTCCGGCAGTAGTCCAGCCAGAGATCCACCACTCGCTTGTCCTTGATGTCGATCGGGCAGGTGATCATGCGGTAGAGCATGCGCTTGTTGTCAAAGTCTTCGATCTGCCCTTTCACCTTATAGGCCCGCTCGTACAGGAACAGGGCCTCGTCCACATTCTCCTTCTCGAACGGATCGGAAGGCGCCACGGAGCACCAGACCTTCAAAATGTCGTCCAGCGGCTCGTCCAGATCCAGAAGCACCTGCGGGAAGCCCAGACTCACCTTCTCGATCGGCGCTTCCGGCTCCTCGTATTTTTCTTTGATATATCTCAATTCATCCTCGCCCATCGCCGTGATGTAGCCGGTATCATAAATGCCGTAGCGGCCCGCGCGCCCCGCGATCTGCTTGATCTCGCCGGTCTTCAAAGGACGGCGATCCGTCCCGTCAAACTTGTCCGCCTGCAGGAAGATGATGCGCTTCACCGGAAGATTCAGCCCCATACCGATCGCGTCGGTCGAGACGACCACCTTCGTCTTCCCGCTCGTGAACAGCCGCATCTGGCGGCGGCGGATTTCCGGCGGCAGGCTCCCGTAGATGATGCTCGCATTGACGCCGCACTCCTCGAGACGCCCGGCCACGTCGAGCACCGACTTCTTGGAAAAAGTGATCAGCGCGTCGCCCTTTCGCACGTCGTCCGGAAACTCGAACGGCCTGTCCTCGAAGACAAGCTTCGTCTTGCGCTCGTAGCGGTGGATCTCATAGCTGTCGCCGCACAGTTCGATCAGGTGCTTCAGCACCTCCTCCGCGGTCGGGCTGGAGCAGACGTGGATCTCCTTCGCCTTCAAGCCGAGGATCGCCCGCGTCCAGGAATGTCCGCGCTCCAGATCCGTCATCATCTGCGCCTCGTCGATCACCGCCACCTCATAATTTTCGTCAAGGTCCGCCATCTCGATCGTCGACGCCGTGACGCGGCTGTCCGGCTCCTCAATGCACTCCTGCCCGGTCAGCATCGTACACGGCACCCCGAAGCCCATCATGCGCTCATACACCTCGAGCGCGAGCAGACGCAGCGGCCCGAGATAAGCGCCGCGGTTCACCTGCTTCAGCCGTTCCAGCGCCTGGAAGGTCTTGCCGCTGTTCGTCGGCCCGATATGCAAAACGAAATGCCGCTGCATCTCCAGCGCCTCCGGGAACTCCAGCTCCGGCCGCGTCGGCACAAGATCCAGGATCTTGCTTTCCAGCTGAAAATGTACATAGCGCGGGTACAGCACAAAGAGCGGCTTGCTGCAGATCGCGCAGGGCATCTGCCTTCTCAAAAACGCGAGGAATTCCCCGTTCAGCGCGTCCCTCTGCTGCGGCAGAAGCATCCCAAGATCAAGCTGGATCAGCTTCGGGATCATGTCCTCCCGTATCATCCTCAGCACCTTCTCCTGCTGCCTGCGCACCGCGAAAAACATCAGATTTTTAATCTGCTTGTGGTAATCTTCCAGAACATTGCTGCTCACACGCGACGGCCGCGCACCCTTCAGCGTCCGCCAGAAACGCGCGGCGCGCCCCTCCAGATCCGACAGGCTGCCCGGCCTCTTCTGCTTCTTTCTGGCCTGCGTCTCGTACTGTGAAATATAAAATTGTGTCAGCTTTTTCGTCTGTATCATATTCAGCCCTTTTTCTTTCCCTGCTTAATTACCGATACCCGGTATATATGATCGCCCGCTCACCGCCTTTTTACGATTCCGACAGCAGACGCAGCGGCTCAGATTGAGCAATACAATTAGTATATAACATCTTTCCGTTTCTGTTAATCCTTTTCTTTAAAAAATTCTCCGCCTGTGCTATAGTGTAGTAAGATCGATCCGGGAAGAATCTGCCCGGATCAGAGGGAGGATATGTTATGTTAGTTCCAGTGCTTTTGTTTATCGTGGGTCTGCTGCTGCTGATCAAGGGCGGCGACTGGTTTGTGGACGGCGCGACCGGGATCGCGCACCATTTCCGTATCCCGGAGCTGCTCATCGGGGCGACGGTCGTTTCCATCGGCACCACACTGCCGGAGGTCATGGTCTCCGCGTCGGCAGCCTTCTCCGGTCACGGCGAGATCGCCTACGGCAACGCGATCGGCTCCATCATCTGCAACACATCATTGATCGCTGCGCTGACGATCGCCATCAAGCCCGGAAACGTCGACCGAAAGACGCTGATCTCGCCCGTCCTGTTCTTTTTCGCGGCGGCTGTCTTTTATTCATTTATCGCCTATACGAGCGGACATTTCAGCCGGACTACCGGTCTTCTTCTGCTCGGGCTCTTCGTCGTCTATATGGTCTACACTGTGCTGCAGATGAAGGGAGACCGTTCCGCGCAGGCTTCTGCAGCGGCGACGCTCGATACCGGCAAAGAAAAATCCGGGAAAAACAGTTCCGCCGCAATAGCGGAATCCGGCTCCGGTGAAGGAAGCTCCGGGAATAATAATTCCGGCTCCGAGACCACAGAGCCGGAAAACAGTATGGGCAAAAATATCGTGCTGCTTGTCGTTGGAGCCGTCCTGATCGCCATCGGCGCGAGACTGCTCGTCGACAACGGCACCCTGATCGCGCAGGCGCTCGGCGTACCGGAATCCGTGATCGCGCTGACCTTCGTCGCGCTCGGCACCTCGCTGCCGGAGCTCGTGACCGCCATCACCTCGCTCGCGAAAGGACACGGCGCGCTCTCGCTCGGCAATGTCATCGGAGCCAACCTCTTCAATCTCGTGCTCGTGAGCGGCACTGCTATCACGATCGCGCCCTTCGACATCCCGCAGAGCTCCGTCGTGGCAGGCCATAACGCATCGCTGGCCGTCGACATTCCGGTCATGCTCTTCGTTATGCTGCTCATGACCGTCCCGGCGATCCTGCGCAACAAGCTGGCCCGCGTCCAGGGAATCCTGCTGCTGTGCATCTACGCGGCGTACTGTATTTTCCAGTTTACCATGTGAGCAGCTGTATGGCGCACTGTCTTTCCGTCACACCGCGGCCTGCTTGAAGATTGTTCCCCTGTAGCGCTCCAGCGCCGTCAGCACGATCATGCCAAAGATCCCGCAGGAAATTACTTCCCCGATGCCTACGGTCAGCATCATGAACGGGATCGGAAGGTTCAACCCATATCCGAAGCGCAGCACGAACGGCACGATCAGCGTGTTCGCCACAATCGGAGGGATCGGGGCAAGATAACGGCTCTTCTTCCGAAGCAGGTAGGTGCCCGCCGCGCCAAGCAGCGTCGCGATGCTGCCGAACGCGATGTCCGCCGGAATCGCGCCGCCCAGGATGTTCGCGATCAGGCATCCGGCGAAAAGTCCGGGGACCGCCGCTGGCGTAAAGAACGGCAGGACCGTCAGCGCCTCGGAAACCCGCACCTGTATTTCCCCAAAGGAAAACGGCGCGAACAGCAGCGTCAGCACAACGTAGACTGCGGCGATCGCCGCCGCGTGGACAAGGAACAATACTTTTCTGTCTTTCATATTCAGTTTTCTCCTTTAGTTTTGTTTTACGTCAGGAAGGTCTCGAACTGACGTTGTTGATCCGCCGCAAAGCCTGTGTTTTCGGGCATTGCGACGATTGAGAGTATATCATGGAATCATGTCAAAAGCAAGCTTTGTCCAAATTATTATCTAATTGGAATGAATCGCCACCGTTACCTTTCCGAGTTTTATCGGGTGTTTAAGCTGCATGTGTGAGCCATTTTGATAAAGCGGGAACTTGTTTACAGGCAGATCCACTGAATGCCCTCGTCCAGCTCCACCTTCCGGCTTACGCCGTCGTCATCGTACAGTTCGTACCTCGCTCCGCGTCCAGCGAAATGAACCAGCTCCAGCTCATCCCAGTCCACATCCGCCACCTTCTCGCCTCCCTGTGCGAGCGGAAGAATATGCCCCTTGCGGACAAACAACACGACCTCGTCAAGCGGAATCTCCACATAATGATGTCCCGCCGGCAGCACAGTCTCCTCCGAAATCTGCGCGTCCTTAAAGCGCACAAGCTTCATCTCCTCCGGCAAGTAGACCACCCGTCCCGACGCGTTCTGCTCGTACACCGGCGCGATCATGACACTCTCCCCGATCAACATCTGATCCTCCACGCGCCGCGCGATTGGATCTTCTCTCCACACGAAACCGAGCGGCCGAGCATACATGCCGTCCGTCAGCGCCGCCTTCATGAACTCACTGTACAGGTAAGGCAGCAGACGATAGCGCAGCGCCAGAATTCCCCGGAAATCCTCTGTGTCTCCAAACGCGTACAGCTCCTGCCGTCTGGTCCACTTCGCGGAGTGATTCCGCAGCAGCGGCAGAAAGATTCCGAGCGCCAGCCAGCGCAGCAGCAAATCACGTGTGCAATCTCTGTCGAAGCCGCCGATGTCCGCACCGACGTACAGAAAACCGCACATGTTCAGCGAGGGCAACATCTTCATATTCATAAGCAGATGCGACCACCACGATTTGTTGTCACCGGTCCAGATACCGCCGTAGCGGTGCATTCCTATGTAAGACGCGCGAGAAAACAGCAGAATTCTCTTATCCGGCTCCAGCTCCTCGAACGCCTCTGCTGCCGAGCGCGTCATGTAATAACCAAACAGGTTGTGCACTTTGTCGTGACGTACCTTCTGCCCCCGATAATTGTGATAGAAGCTCCGGTAATCCTCTGCACAGTTCGAGAGAGCAGCTGGCATGTGCTGAAACTCAAAGAAATCATCCACACCCATGTTTCTCCCCTTATATGCACCCAGCTTGTCAAACAGTTCCTCCAACCGTTTCTCCGAGTAAAAGATCACCGGTTCGTTCATGTCGTTCCAGAAGCCTTCGACGCCCATATCGAGCAGCACCTTGTACTTGCGCCCGAACCAGCGTCTCGCCTCATCGTTCAGCATATCTGGAAAATGGCATCTGCCGGGCCAAACACCGACGACAAACTCCTTTCCGTCCTCATCTTTGCAGAAATACCCGTTCGCAATACCCTCCTCATAGACATCGTAGCCCTTCTCGATCTTCACACCGGCGTCGATAATCGGGACAAGCCGAATGCCCTGCTCCTTCATCTCCTCGACCAGCTCTTCAAAATCCGGGAACGCCTCTCGGTCAACTGTGAAGTCCTTGTACCGCTCCATGTAATCAATATCCAGGTATATCATGTCCAGCGGAAGATGATGCTCACGGTACCGCCGCGCCACCTCGCGCACCTCCTGCGCGGTCATATAGCTCCAGCGGCTCTGTCCGTACCCGAACGCCCACTTCGGAGGGATGTAGCTTCTGCCGATCAGGCGGCGGAATTCGTGTACGATCTGCTCCGGAGCGGAGAGGTCCTGCTCTGCGAATCCATCCTGCGTGTCCCATTCATTCATAGCACACTTTTCCCCATCAGCAACAGTCACTGTCCCGGTCGTCCCGATTGTCTTCTCTGACCGTTCAAGCCTTGGCGCTTCAATCACATACAGCTCAAACGCGTTGTCCTCCACCGTGATCCGCAATTCATCGTACTTCGTATAACCGATGTCAAAGGTCACCTTTGATGGCGTATCAATAAACAGTCCGAATGTCTCCTTCCCGTCGATCAGCAAGAAATTGTGCGCGCCATACAGGGAGTGCATATCCTCGTGATGATCCGGTTCATCGGAACAATCGCTCACATAAATCCAGCCGCGCTTGTTGATGCCACGCACATTCTCGCCAAGCCCGTACACAATGTCCTCGTCGTCCATCCGCAAAGAGAGAGTCTCATCGTCCCACACAAGATGCGGGAGCGCTGTCTCTGTCTCAGTCTCCTTCCCGGCTCCCGCGTTCTTTTTCACGCCCGCCTTTTCATCACCCGCCTTACCTACGCACACCCGCACCGCCTGCGGCTTTTCCGGTACGGCCTCCGTCTCCAGCGGATTTCCAAATACAAATCTTTTTATCATCTGGCTCCTGCTCCTCTGTTTCTTCTATATTGTCTCATCATTTCCCGACGCTCATCCGCTGCCGCACGATCTCGTACATCAGCACGCCCGCAGCCACGGAAGCGTTCAGCGAATCAATGTCGCCCTTCATCGGGATCGCCGCGGCAAAATCACACTTCTCACGCACGAGGCGGCTGACACCTTCGCCCTCGCTTCCGATCACCAAACCGATCGGTCCGGTCAGATTCTGGCGGTACATCGGCTCCGCGTCCATATCTGCGCAGACGAACCAGATGCCCTCCTTTTTCAGTTCCTCGATCGTGTTCCCGAGATTTGTCACTCGCGCCACCGGCGTATAGTTCAGCGCCCCCGCCGAGGTTCGTGCGACCGTCGCCGTCAGTCCGACCGCCCGCCGTTTCGGAATGATCACGCCGTGCGCGCCCGCCAGATTCGCCGTGCGGATGATCGCGCCGAGGTTGTGCGGATCCTCGATATCATCCAGAAGGATCAGGAACGGATCCTCACCCTTTTCTCTTGCCGCCGCGAGAATGTCCTCTACGGATGCATACTCATACGCCGCCGTGTAAGCGATCACGCCCTGATGCTTCCCGGTCGGAGAGATCTGATCCATGCGCTCCTTCATCACGAAATCTATCACCGTATCGTGCTTTCTCGCCTCACGCTTGATCGTCTGGATCGGGCCGTCCTGACAGCCATCCTGGATCAGCAGACGATCGATCGTCTTCCCTGCGCGAAACGCCTCAAGCACTGCGTTTCTGCCCTCGATGACGCGCGCGTCCTCGCCGCCGACATCCTTCGATCTGTTCTTCTCCTTATATTCCATAATGTCCTCCAACATGTAGTTTTAATTTTTTTCATAGGATTTCAATATTTAATAAACAGGAATCGCAGGGATTTCCGGGTGTTTTCCGGCACAAAGCCGTTCAATATCGGCTTTCCCTTCTAAAAGCCGATATTGCGGTTTTGCCGGGAAATACCCAGGAAGGGTACCGTGCGATTCCGTCCGATGTATGCTAAATAGGAATCTCCTCCAATCCCCGCGCGACCAACTCGTTCAGCCTCTCATACTCCCGCGTCAGATAGAGATATCCGACGAGCGCCTCGAAACCCGTCGCGGCAAGGTACTCCTCCATGCTCGCATTTTTCGCCTTTGTGTACGGCTTGGAGTTGCGCCCGCGGCGAAACACCGCGGCCTCCTCCTCCGTCAAAAACGGCTGAAGTGCGGCGGCAATCTTCGCCTGCGCCCGCGCGCTGACAGACGCCGTCACCTTCTGGTGCAGCTTTTGTGTCTGGCAGTTCGCCTGCTTTACGTAAATCGTCCGGACGATCAGCTCGTAGACCGCATCCCCGATATACGCGAGCGTCAGCGGCGAATACATTTTCCAATCCTTGTCAGAAAGCCTGAATGTTTCATCCAGGCTTTCCGTAAATGACTTTATGCTCTTTTCCATTTGACTCCTTCTCTTGTGTCCAGAAGCGTAATGCCCTGCTCGAGCAGCTGATTGCGGATCTCGTCCGCGCGCGCGAAGTTCTTTGCCTTGCGTGCCTCCTGCCGCTCCTGGATCAGCTTTTCGATCTCCTCATCCAGAAGCTCCTGCTGCTCCTCTGCGATGATGCCGAGCACATCGCAAAGCTTCACGATCTCATCGCGCACTGCCTGAATGAACGCCTTCGTATTTCCGGCAGAGACGTTGCTGTTTGCGTACTTGACAAGCTCAAAGATTGCCGCGATCGCGTCCGCCGTGTTGAAATCGTCGTCCATCGCCTCGTCAAACTTCGTCTCAAAAGCCATGACCTCATCGAGCCGCTTCTGCTCTTCCTCAGTCATGCTGTCATCCGCCGCGTTCTCCAGCAGATAGCCGAGATTTGACACCGCGTTGCGGATGCGCTCCAGTCCGTTCGCCGACGCCTCCATCAGCTCCGCGCTGAAATTCAGCGGGCTGCGGTAGTGCGCGCTCAGCATGAAAAAGCGCAGCACCTGCAGGTCATACTTCTCGGAGATCTCGCGCACCGTGAAGAAGTTGCCGAGCGACTTCGACATCTTGCGGTTGTCGATATTCAGGAACGCATTGTGCAGCCAGTACTTCGCGAAAGGCTTTCCGTTGCAGCACTCACTCTGCGCGATCTCGTTCTCGTGATGCGGGAAGATCAGATCCTCGCCGCCCGCGTGGATGTCGATCTCCTCGCCGAGGTATTTCTTCGCCATGACCGAGCACTCGATGTGCCAGCCAGGACGTCCGTCGCTCCACGGAGACGGCCACGACGGTTCGCCCTCCTTCTTCGGCTTCCACAGCACGAAGTCGAGCGGATCCTCCTTCTGATCCTCGCCTGTCACGAGCAGGGAGCGGTTGCCGGAGCGCAGGTCGTCAAGATTCTTGTGCGACAGCTTGCCGTATTCCTTGAACTTCTTTGTCCGGAAATAGACCGTGCCGTCCACATCGTAAGCGTAGCCCTTGTCGATCAGCGTCTGGATCATCTCGATCATCCCGCCGATCTCCTGCGTCGCCAGCGGGTGCGTTGTGGCGGGCTTCACGTTCATGCCCTCCATGTCCTTCTTGCACTCCGCGATGTAGCGCTCGGAGATCTCCTGCGCCGTTACGCCCTCCTCGATCGCCTTCGCGATGATCTTGTCGTCCACGTCCGTGAAATTCGAGACGTAGTTGACCTCGTAACCCTTGTGCTCCATATAGCGCCTGGCCGTGTCGAACACGATCATCGGCCGCGCGTTTCCGATATGAATGAAATTGTAGACCGTCGGGCCGCACACATACATGCTCACCTTGCCCGGCACAAGCGGCTCGAACTCTTCCTTGCGCCTGGTCTGCGTGTTAAATACCTTCATCTGCTTCCCTCTTCTCTTCTACTATGCTCGCAAAACATTACACAGGATTTCCCTTATCTTCTATACATAACTTCTGCGGCAGGATCTTTTCTTTGCACTATCCTGTTGGTTCCCCATCACCGCCGCAGTTCAAGTCTATGCAAAATCGCCTGTTTTGTCAATTCTTTTCTCTGCAAATTGCCGCAGGATCTGCCTACAGCAAAAGCGGGAAGCCGAAACTCCCCACTGTTCTTTATTACAGAAATGCTAAATCGCCCTCGTCGCCAGCGCAAGCCATTCCTGCTCCGCCGGCTCCAGATATGGGGCGATCGTCTCGTATACCTTTGCGTGGTATGCGTTCAGAAGCGCGCGCTCATGCTCCGTCATCTGCTCCGGCACAATCCCGTCGAGATCGAGCGGCGCCATCGTCAGATGCTCAAAACACATAAACTGCCCGGCCCCGGTCTTCTCCGCCTTCTTGCAGAGGATCAGGTTCTCGTGACGGATGCCGAATTTTCCCTCCGCGTAATAGCCGGGCTCGTCGGACGTGATCATGCCCTCCTCGAACACCACGTCGTCCTCGCGCTCCGGCACTTTCTTCCAGCGGAAACCGTTCGGCGACTCATGCACGTTCAGGAAATAGCCGACTCCGTGTCCGGTTCCGTGGTTGAAATCCTCCCCGATCCTCCAGAGCGGTTCGCGCGCGATATAGTCAAAATTGCGTCCGGTGCAGCCGTAGCGGAACTTCACATCCGCCAGGTTCAGCATGCCCCGCAGCACGAGCGTAAAATACTTTTTCTCCTCGTCTGTCAGAGGTCCCATGACGATCGTCCGCGTGACGTCCGTTGTACCCTCGAGGTACTGTCCGCCCGTGTCCGCGAGAAGGAGTCCCTTAGGCTCGATCGGTATATCGGTCTCCGGCGTCGCCGAGTAGTGGACGATCGCAGCGTGCGCCCCGTAGGAGATGATCGGGTCGAAACTGTTTCCCATGAAATGCTCCTGCGCGGCGCGGAATTTGTAAAGCTGTTCTTCCGCGCTCAGCTCCGTCATCGGGATCTTCCCCACATTTGTCTTGAGCCAGTAGATGAACTTTATCAGCGCCACTCCGTCCTTTACATGAGCGGCGCGCTCGTTCGCGGCCTCGGTCGGATTCTTGATCGCCTTCGGCAGCAGTGTCGGGTTCTCCTCGTCCAGAATCTCCACATTCGCCGGAATGCTGCTGACAAGGCGGCTGTTGACCGCGTTTCTGCAAAGCAGTACCTTAATATGACGATGCACCGCAGCATCACCCGAATCAGTGTCAGACTCCTTTTCAATGGAAGCGACATACGAATAAACCTCATCATACGGCCGCAGCGCCACGCCGTCCGACTCCAGCGCGCGCCGCACTTCCTCCGGGAACGCCTTCTCATTCGCGAAGAGCAAAATCTCCTTCTGCGTCATCGCAAGATACGAGAGCACAACCGGATTGCAGTGGATATCCGCGCCGCGAATATTGAGCAGCCAGGCGATGTCGTCGAGCGACGTCAACAGGAAAACGTCCGCGTCTTTCTCCTGAAGCTTTTTCCGAACATCCGCGCACTTCTCCGCGCGCGTACGTCCCGTCCATTCCACGCCCAGCTCGATCACCGGCTCGCAGGAAAGCGCCGGGCGATCCGTCCAGATCTCCCCGACCAGATCCTCTGCGTCGTCAATCCGGACTCCCTTTTCCCGGAGCTTTCCGTCCAGCTCCTCGGCCTCCTTCGCGCTGACTGTCCGCCCGTCAAAGCCAAGGCACTGCCCTTCTCCCAGATGCTTTTCCAGAAACTCGTGCACCGTCGGCACCTCCGGCTCGCCCATCTTAAACAGGGTCACGCCGCTGCCCGCTAACTGCTGCTCCGCCTGGATAAAATAGCGCCCGTCCGTCCACAGTCCGGCCATATCCTGCATCACGACCGCGGTTCCGGCCGACCCGGTAAAGCCTGTTATGTACTCCCTGCACTTGAAATGATCGCCTACGTACTCCGACGCGTGAAAATCGTCCGTCGGAACCAGATACGCGTCGATTCCTTTCGTCTTCATCAAAGAACGCAGCGCTTTCAGACGCGCCTCAATCCTTTCGCTCATTTTTCGTTCCCCCATTTTATCGCCCTCTGCCGGGTGTATTTCTTTTGTGATTCTAACATGCCTTCTCTCCAATGACAAGCTTGAAATACCCTGCCAAACGCAGATTTCACGTCCGACAGGGCAAGATTTTCACTTCGCGATATCCACGAACTGCTTGTCGAACTCCGGGTTGAAGAAATAGTAGTTCTTCGCGTCGAGCTTCTCTTTCGTCCGCTCCAGAGCCTCGCCAAAGCGCTGGAAATGCACAATCTCCCTCGTCCGCAGGAACTTCAGCGGCTCGCGCACCTCCGGATCTGTGATAACGCGCAATAGATTCTCATAGACCGTGCGCGCCTTCTGCTCCGCCGCCAGGTCCTCGGTCAGGTCGGTGATCGCGTCGCCCTTTGACTGGAATTCCTTCGCGGTGAACGGCACGCCGCCCGCAGCCTGAGGCCAGAGCGCTGTGGTGTGGTCGATATAGTAGGCGTCAAAACCGGCCGTCTTCGCCTCCTCCGGCGTCAGGTTCTTCGTGAGCTGGTAAACCATCGCGCAGATGATCTCCATGTGGCCGAGTTCCTCCGTGCCGATGTCCGTGAGCAGGCCGCCCACCGTCTTCAGCGGCATCGTGTAGCGCTGCGCCAGATAGCGCATCGACGCGGAGAGCTCGCCGTCCGGCCCTCCGTACTGGCTGATGATCAGCTGCGCTGTCTTCGGGCAGGTCTTCGTGATCTTCACCGGATACTGCAGTCTCTTCTCATAGATCCACATTTACACACACGCTCCTTCCCAGGGCATCGGCCCTTTCTGCCAGCAATAGCACTCCGGCGCAGGATCCTTCTCATAGAAATCCGCCATACTGTCCACAGTCAGCGGATAAAATTGCTCCGTGTACGCCAGCAGCAGCTTCTTTCGCTCCGCCAGCGTTTCATTCAGAAGCGTCAGCCCCTGCCTGTCGTCCGGGTGCGTGTCCAGATAAAGGCGCACATCGTCAAGCACAAAGCTGGTCGCCTGAATTTTTGCCATCATGCGCTCCCTCTCCTGCTGCTGCGAGGATTCCGCCGCATCGCAGTGGTAATTGTCCGTCCCTTCGTCCGCCGCCGCAAAGAACGGCTTATTCAAATCCTGAAAAACCGTGCCGACACACAGCGCCTTCTCCGCCTCGTAGAGCGCGCCCCAATCCTGTACCGGCACAAATGCGATTGCAAGATTTTCCTGCATAAGAAAAACTCCCTTCGTAAAGAATTTGTGTTGCACCATTAGTTTGTGCCAAAAACAAATTCTTCTCACAGGGAGTTTCTGCAAAATAAACAGGCTGAATTTCAAATCTGACGAAGCCATCGATCCATGACCAATCTCCAGTCCATCCCGTCCTGCAAAATCCGCAAGACCGTAACAGTTTTTGTCTCTTCATTCACTGTATAAAATAGCAAATAGTTATTGTCTGGTTTTATATAAACATCATATCCCCGATACCTGAATCCTGTAACATCATATCCTCTTGGGAAAGTATCAAGCTGCTTAACCGCTTTTTTTATCCTTTGTGAAAATGCCTCCGCGTATTGCCTATACTTAAAATATGTCAAAATGTATTTCTTTTTTTCCTTCACATCAGATTTACCACTCTCGGCAATCATCACTTTATACTTTTTCCCCTTCATTCTAAACTCTTATACAGCGTCTATCTCCTTCCATGCGTCTTCTATTTCTTGCACTCTTCCATTTTCCATATCGTCAATGGCTTTATCTAATTCTCTGAGTAAAAAAGCTTCTGCTTTATCCTTTGTATGAAGCGTTTCTTGTGGTGGCTTTTTATTGGAATTCATCACCTGTGCTAAAGCCATATCTGTCCCTCGCCTTCTTCTTTATTCTCTTTTTGTTTATAATAGCTTCTTTTTATTTAAAATGCAAGTAAAATTTTTATAAAATATTCAAGAAAACACATTTCACCCTTGTCCGCACCCTCTGCAGCCAGGGCATCCGTCCAGGCGCATTCTGTCGTCCGCGATCAGATCCGCGAGCGGCTGCAGCAGACAAACCGCCTGCGCCGAGATACCCTCACCGCTCCCGGTAAAGCCAAGCCCTTCCTCCGTGGTCGCCTTGATATTGACACGGTCAAGCTCCATCCCGAGTGACTCCGCGATATTCGTCCGCATCTGCTCCATGTAGGGCAGCAGCTTTGGCCGCTGCGCGATCACGGTCGCGTCGATATTCTCGATCACAAAGCATTTTTCCTCCAGAAGCTTTGCGACATGCTTCAGCAGGACGACACTAGAAATCCCGCGATACTTCTCATCCGTGTCCGGGAAATGCTTCCCGATGTCCCCGAGCGCCGCCGCCCCCAGGAGCGCGTCCATGACCGCATGGATCAGCACGTCCGCGTCCGAGTGCCCGAGCAGCCCTTTCTCATAAGGGATCTCAACGCCTCCCAATATCAGCTTTCGCCCCTCTGTGAGGCGGTGCACATCATATCCCATTCCTACACGCATTGTTGTCCTCCTGAGTTATACAAAAATACATCTGACACGCTCATTTCGAATTTACATGTTTATCGCTGCTTTTCTATACAGTCCCAATGATATCCTGACATTGAGGATTCCTTCGAGTTGCATTATTATAATATTTTTGGCGCCTTATTTCAATTGCTTTTTTATTTTAGTCAATGGAAATCCCTGAAAGCCAAAGGAGCGTCCTCAGCGGGCGCTCCCTTCTTTAGATATCCTGATTCATCTGGCAAACTAATACTGTTAATCCGGTCATTTATTAAATAAATCTGGGTTTTCGTCCATGAATGTTTCAAATGTCATGCCACAGTTTGCGCAGTGATCCGGTCCTCTTCTCTCCCCGAGAACCCAGCGATGTTCTGAGACCTTCGGCAATGTCTTTGTAGATTCAAGATTGCAGCCTTCGTGCTTACACTGCCATATTTCGTACCCGTCCTTTCCACAGGTCGCCGGCACCTTCTCTTTCAGTACCCACTCATGCCCCGTCGCGGGAGTCACGCTCAACACTTTCTCAGCGCCGCATTTCTGGCAGACTTTCTTGCGCGTGCCCTCCGAGCCGCAGGTCGCTTCTGTGACAATCTCATCCCCCCACTGATGTCCGGTCGGCTCAACTCTGTCTGTCGTCTTCGTAGCTCCGCATTTCGAGCAGGTATTTAACGTATATCCGTAGCTTGTGCAAGTCGCCTCTGTCTTTACAGCATCCCAGGTATGTCCCGTCGCCGGAATCTCCTTCGCGTCTGTTGTCGCCGTGCAGCCTCTTCTCGTGCAATGTCTGGATTGCAAGCCCGGCGTTGTGCAGGTCGCCGAAACATCTACTGTGTATTCATCCGAAAACTCATGACCCAGAGGCTTTATCATAGTGAAAAATTCCTGCCCACACTTTTTACATATTTTGGAATTTTTCCTTCCGATCCCTTCACAAGTCGGACCACCGTCATGTTCAGGCACTGACACCAGATCTTCCTCGGCATGTCTACCCGGTACTGCAGGAATCTTCTCCACTTCCACTGCCCCACACAGTGTACATGTCCTTCTTTTCTCGCCCATTTCAGTGCAGGTTGGCTCTTTTATCGTCTCTTCAAATTTGTGCTCATGCGATAAAGGATCGATTTCTTTCTCATCCATCCTCGCATCACACCGTGTGCAATGTCTGGACTGTACGCCCGGCTCCGTATAAGTTGGAGCCTTATCTATCGTATAAGAGTCTGAAAAATCATGTCCCTTCGCAGGAATCCACTCATCAACATGATCTTTGTCCTTAATCGCATGAAATTCCGTATTCTCGCATACCGTGCAGCGATAGCAATCCACATGTATGCGGCCCGGCTCCGTACAGGTAGCCTCCTCTTTCTCCGTAATCTTTTCCAGCGGATGCTCATGCCACGGCACATGATAAAATCCTTTTTCATCCTGAGTCACTTCCGATGTCACAGAATCCTTTTCCGGCGTATTACCCGATTCCGGCGTATCGCCCGGCTGTGTCGTCTCGCCCTGTTGCGGCGTATCGCCCGGTTCCGGCGTCTCACTCGGCTTCGTTGTCTCACTCGGCTTCGTTGTCTCACCCGGCTGTGTCGTCTCGCCTGGCTGCGGTGTCTCAGTCTGCTCCGGCGTTTTCGTCTCTGCCGGCGCCTTGGTCTCTTCCTGCGTCTTAGCCGGCTCCGGAGTTTTGGACGGAGCTGCTTCCGTCTTCGTCCCCGGCGTCACAGCCTGAGGCTGAGCAGTACTCTGCAGCGTGTCGTTCTTCGGCTCTGTCTGCGGCGTCGTTGTTGTCGGCGCAGAGTTTACGGCCTCCACCTGCACCTTAGAACCCTGGCCCTTGTTCTTCAGGACTTTTGCATAAGCCTTCTCCGATTTCTTAGGAACCTGAATAACCGCCTTCTTCGCGATGCCCTTCAGCGCGTTCTTGCCTACGCTCTTGAGCTTGGTGCCCTTGATATCGATCTTCTGCAGCTTCTTGCATCCGCTGAACGCGTTTTTGCCGATCTTCTTCAGATTCTTGTTTGTCGTGACCTTCTTCAGGTTCTTGTACCCCTGGAACGCATTGTTCGCGATGGCCGTCACGTTAAATTTGTACTTACCGTTTTTCACCGTATTCGGGATGCTCACGACTTGGATCGATTTCTTCTTCGCGCCGATCAGGGACACGCTTCCGCTCTTGCCCTTCAGCGCGGTAACCTTATACTTATACTGTCCGACGGTAAATGTACTTCCAACCTTCAGTTTGGCGCTCTTGGCCGCCGCCGTGACGGACATTGCCCCGGTCATGACACATACCAGCGCAAGCATCATCAAAACAACGCCGATCCTTTTCTTTAAATTCTTCATACTTAACACTCCTCTCTTAATCTGCCTTTGAATGCCTGTCTCCTCTGAGTAACTGAAAACCATCTGCTTTCACAGATGGCCACCGAGATTCATGATGAGGGTGTTCAAGAGAACCTGCTCCACCTTTGGATACAGATTTCCCGGATAATCCCTATATATACACATTCATGAATGCGGCAACCGGCTGTCATAGTCAAGCGACCTTAGACCCTGTGGCTTTGCGTCCCTGGTTTTCACCAGGTTTGCCTTTAATTATTTCACTTTAAACATACACGAAAAAGACAGTCGTGTCAAGCAAATATCTGGGAAGATTTTTGGTATTTCGTGGTAATATACAGATATGAGGAAGAGACGATGCAGGTTCAGGGAAAATTGCCCAAAAACGGGTTTTGAAAAGGACCGGTCCTTGCGGACCGGCCCCCTTCGTAAACTTCTTCGTAAACTTACTTCACTGCTTTTTTGGCTTTCGTCAGGAAGTTATCCTGCCAGTTCTGCCTCAATCGCCGCGGTATCCTCAGATTCTACCAGAGGATCCTCGTGCTCCGTCACAGCATGCTCTTCGTGACCCGCACTGTCAGTCAGCGAATCCGTCGAACCGAACAGATCAACTTCTATCTCGCCGTGAATCACCTGCGGCGTTTCCGCAGCTTCCGGTTCAGACCCTGCCGCTGCCTCCGGCGCCGCTTCGTCTTCGTCAGAAATTTCCGCCGGAGCGTCTTCTGAGACGACAGCCTCCGTACCTTCCGCATAGACTGCCACAAGGGTCTTATCCATGTCTCTGACGCCGTAGCCCAGCGTCGTTTCGCCACATATAATATCCTGATCCAATGTTCCCTCAACCTTCCAGCCTTTGAAGACATAGCCCTCTTTGGCCGCCGGCGCCTCCATTGTCAGGTCTTTCACATCCGAGCGGTACGACTTCAGGATGAAGCTTTGTCCGCCGAAGCCGGCGCAGTACGCCGTGTCAGCCTTGAATCCGATGGTCCAGATGGCACCGGAATTCTTGGCGCTCGTCCTCTTGCAGCCCTCGTTCTGGCATCTTCCATCGTCACCCCAGTTATGGCCGGTACTGGATTTCCACTCCGTGCTCTGCGACGCGCTGCAAAGCCCACACTTGTGGTAGATATAACCGGCAGTACAGGACGGTACTTCACTGGAAGGCGTGAGTTTCCCATTAAAGTACAGGTAATCCACTCCATCCCACTTGTGAGCGCCCTTAATCTGGGTCGGCTCTGTAATGTGCTTCCCGCAGAGGCTGCATTCCTTGTGCGAGCTCCAACCCGTCTGCCCGCAGTCGATCTCTTCTGCAGGCGTCCCCGGAACTTCCACAATCTGGTGATAAGCGTTTCTGGTGTTTCTCGTCATTCCGCAGTGCACACACCGCTCTGTCTCTGTGCCATCTGTGCCTTCAACGCCGTCTTGCGCCCTGACATTGTCCCCGTTGTGCTTATACACAAATTGGTGAGCGATCGATGACGACGTCACAGTAATCTCCTCTACAGAGCATCGGTTACAAACCTTTTTGGTCACGCCCGGCTTCGTGCAGGTCGCGGGAACCGTCTCTACCTTCCAGTCGTGCCCCAGCGCATCCACCGTGTACTCCGCGAGCTTTCTCTCCACGCAGCCTTCATGCCGGCATTCCCAGTATTTGTAGCCCCGTTCTGTGCAGGTCGCAGGTTCTTCCTTAAGCTCCCCGGAGAAGCTGTGGCCGAGCGGCTTTCCGCAGTAGAACGTTATCACAAAGTCGCAATACGCACAGTGGCCGCTCTTCTGCGCCGCCGCCGTGCAAGTCGCCGAAGTCGTTTCCCATACCATCTCATGCCTGCCGGACGCATTGCTTCCTGCCGGCTTTTTCAGCATTGTACAGCGGGAGCTGGCAAGAACAGCCTGAATGTCAGCCGGGATCTCCGTATCGTCGATCACCTGCTCATCCTGCTCTGCCGCTCCATCAGAGGCTGGTCCATCCTCCACATCGGGATCCGTCTCCGCAGGATCATCCGGAAGCTCCGGAGCTGTCTCGGTCTCAGGAGTTTTTCCCTGATCCTTCTTCTCCTCTACTGCCGGAGCTTTATCCGCGGGAACCGCCATATAAATACAGCAGTCGCTCTTGTAGAACGGATCGCTCCCGTTGATACCCGCGAAATCGATCGTGCCATCCGGATCTATCGCTTCCACCTTGCACCAGGTATAGTCCCCCGGAATTTTCGGCGCAAAATTGCTGAACGCAGCCTCGCTGCCCCTCGTTCCCATCAGGACACATTTGCACGTTTCTTTGCCTATGCTGACGTCAAAAACTCTGACATTCTCTGAAGCTCTGGGCGCTTCCCAGTCCTCCTCCAGTAGGAAAGCAGTGAACTGGATAAAACGAAACGCCTTCCCGTTTTTCACATATGTCATGAAAGAACAGCTTTCCGAACTCTCTCCCCAGCTGTGTCCTGTCGGAGCCTTGGCGATACTGTACGCCCGGCATCCCGGAGTCTCACACTCGACGAAAACCCCGTCCCAGCCGTAACCGGGGCAATTGCAGTAAGGAAAGCTCTGTGTCTCCTTGATAGAGTTGAACAGGCTGATATCCGCTGCCCAGGTATGCGTTCCGTCCGCCTGATAAATCTCCGGCTTCACGCCGTCCTTGTACGCTCCGCACACCAGACACTGCGTATACTCGGAATGTCCGTCCTCCATGCAGCTTGCCGCCTTCTCCGGATGTCTCACCCACTGATGCTCTCCGGTCGCCGGCAAAATAGTCTCCTGCGTGTCTCCGCAGACGCTGCATACCTCTTTCTTCATGCCGTTGTCCGTGCAGGTTGCCCTGACGACGGTCATCCCGTACTTATGTCCGAGCGGGTCAATCTCCCTGCCGTCCAGCATGTCGCAATGCGCACACTTCTTTCCCTCAAAGCCAGGCTGAGTGCAGGTAGCCGCAACCTCGTAGTCTTCCCACTGATGCCCTTCCGCCTTCGCGGTCTCCTGTACGTCTATCCTCTCGGTACAGCCATCGTGCACGCACTTTCTGTAGCTGATCCCCGGGGTCACACATGTGCCCTCCTCATAAGTCCTCTCCTCGGAGAACTCATGTCCGAGCGGCATCACGTAGCTGAAACGCTCCTCGCGGCAATAAGGACAATACTTTCTGTTTTTCTTGCCTGGTTGCGTACAGGTCGCCGGAATATCCTCCAGCTTCTCATAAAGCTCCGGTCTGTGCACCGGGTAACTGCTCTTCTCCACATAGTCGCAGGCGGTACATTTGCGCACGCTTCTGCCAAGACACTTGCTGTCCGGAAGCGGTTCGATCGTCTCTTCGCCGAGCGTGTGGCCCTTTGCCGCAATCGTGCGGGTCTCTTTCTCTCCGCATGACGCGCAGGTCTTCTCCTCGGTTCCGGTCTCCGTACATGTCGCTTCTTCCACAACGACCCAGTCGCCGTAGCTATGGCCGGTCGGCGCTATCGTCTGCGAAGCTGTCGCATAATCGCAGCGCGCGCAGGTATCGTACGCTGTCTGTCCCTCTGCGGTACAGGTCGCCGGAACCTCCGCATGATGCACAAGCTCATGCCCAAGTGCGGAAATCTCAATCGGCTCCGTCTCGTAACCGCAGACTGTGCAGTACTCATAAGAGCTGAGTCCCGGCTCGGTGCAGGTCGGCGCTACCGACTCTACAACCACAAGCCCGAGATGCTTTTCTCCACATGTTTCCGGCTCTGTCTCGGCAGGCTCATCGAACGACGGTCCTTCCGGAATCCCGGGCACCGCCTGCGGCACCTTTTCTTCCGGTGCCGGTGTTGGTGTCGGCGTCGGTGCCGGTGTTGGCGTCGGTACCGGTGTCGGCGTCGGTGTTGGCGTCGGCGTTGGCGTCGGTGTCGGCGTTGGCGTCGGTGTTGGTGTCGGCGTCGGTGTTGGCGTCGGTGTCGGCGTTGGTGTTGGCGCCGGCGTTGCTTCCGGCGTCGGGGTCGGCGTTGTCTCCGGCTCTTCTGCCTTCGTCTCCTCTTCCGGAATCGGCGTTGCTTCCGGCGTCGGCGTCGTCTCCGGCTCTTCCGCCTTCGTCTCCTCTTCCGGAATCAGCTCTGTCTCCGGCGTCGGGGTCGGCGTTGTCTCCGGCTCTTCCGCCTTCGTCTCTTCTTCCTTCGGAGTCGCTGCCGGTTTCACCTTAGCCGCTTCGGTCTCCTTTGGCTTTTCGGTCTCCTTCGGCTTTTCAGTCTCTTTTTTCTCGGCCGTCTCTGCCTTAGGAGCCTCTGTCTCCTTCGCCGCCGCAGTCGCTTTTATCTCGGCCGGAGTCAGCACAGACACCTTCAGAAGCTTCTCGTAAGAAGCATCCTTCCCTTCCGGCACCTTCACTACCGCTGTCTTCGCGATCCCCTTCAGCGCGTTCTTTCCGACCTTCTTGAGCGATTTACTCCTGATGTCCACTGTCTCAAGCTTCTTGCAGCCCTTGAACGCATTCTTGCCGATCTCTTTGATCACCGTGTTCGTCGCTACTTTTTTCAGCTTCTTACAGCCCTTGAACGCATTGTCACCGATCGCTGTTACGGTTAGCGTATACTTTCCCGTCTTTACTGTCTTCGGCACACTCACGGAAGTCACTTTGGACTTTGCGCCGATCAGCGTGGCGGTTCCTTTTTTCCCCTTGAGGGATGTAACCTTGTACTGGAGATTGCCTTTCCAGAATTTCGTTCCTTTTTTGACGGTCTCTGTCTTTGCTTTCGCAGTAGCCGGGATCGCCGTGGCTGTTATCCCCACGTTGACGGCCATCATGAGTGCCATTGTCATCAGTAAACACTTTAACCACTTTTTCATTTTCATACTGAAACCCTCCTTTTCAACTCGAAACGCAGTTGTTTGTGTCGGGTCCATATTTCCTGTCACAGGAATTTTCTCCCAGGGATATTGCACCCAGGGATTATGCGCCGTCCGCTTCGGCTTTTCTCTCACGCCCTATGTCTTGCTCTGCTGATTTGCAATCTCGGACCGACGCTGCTATAAAACCTTGTGCTGCTCTTAAGAAATATGGCAACCGGCTGTCATAGCCCCGCATGTCAAGCTTCGCGTGGCCTTAGACCCTTGGCTTTGCGTCCCTGCCTTTCGACAGGTTTGCCTTTAGAACATTTTCTTTTTTACATTTCGGTACTGTCTTGTCTCAATCAAAATAAAATACTTATGCCTCGTGTTTACTGCCAAATTCTGTGAAGAATCACCAGATACCCCAGCATTCTTCTGGGCACTCTATGTCTGCCCCGCCTTTTCCGTTTCACCTCCCCCGCTGGATTTTGTGCTCCGCTTTGTTGCACTGCAGAACATGAATCGGGGAACCTCCGTGATGGACTCCCTCATTATCCACAATACATGAGAACAGGAAAAACGTCAAGGAAAACTCACTCGAAGATTTTCGGAATTTCGTCCTAATTTACAAATTTAATCATGCTTTTCCCGCAATTCAGGATAATATTGCAAATATTGCAAAATCCCATCCCGTATCGCGCAGACCAGACGATCCTGATATGCTTCATCCTGAAGCATCTTTTCCTCCTCCGGATTTGTGAGAAAACCACATTCCACGATCACTGTCGTCCCTGCCGACCGCTTCAGAATATAGTAGGATTCATTTCCCTTCTGCTTCTTTGGAGCCTTCACCTCGAGCTGCTCGTTCATACAGCTCTGGATGCATGTTGCCAGGCGCTCCCCCTCCTTTGACGTCGCGTAATAAAATACCTGCGGGCCGCTGACTGAGCTGTCCGGATAGCTGTTTTGATGTATACTGACCGACACAAGAGGCTGTTCCTTCTCTATGACTGCGCAGCGGCGCTGCATGTCCTGCGCCTTCTTGTGCGTCTGCCCCTCGTCATAAAGCCCTGCCTCCGTCGGCCTGGTCTGCACAACACGATACCCTTCTTCTACGAGCAGTTTTTCAAGCTTCTGCGCAAAAACGAGATTTAGCTCCCGCTCCGAGATCCCGCTTGCGCCCAACACTCCGGGATCAAATCCCCCATGCCCGGCGTCGAGAACGATCGTCCCTTTCGTCCCCTGCCGCGATTCATCCCGTGCAGTTTCTTCCTGCCCTGTCATTTCCTGTTGGCTTCCTGTCTGTTCCGCTTCCTCCTGTCCGGAATATTCCGCTCCCTCCATCCCACCTCCCGAATTTTCGGGCGAGCTTTGATTCTTCCCGTTTTGCTCTGCCTTTTTCATACTCCCCGCGTATGCAGAGACAATAAAAACCAGTACCAGAAGCATGAACAGCATCAGGTACCGGATTATTTTTGCAGGGATGCCAGAAGAAAACTCCGGCATCCCCCTGCCTATATTATTTTTTGCTTCTTCGTTCGATCGCCTCACCACAATGACCCCCAACAGGTTTATTACTATACCTATTGCAGGGATCCGGCGATTATTCCTTGATCCGTAGTTTGTCTATCTGTTCTTCTTTTTGCGTATCCGGAAGATCAGCAGAAGGATCAGCACGATCACGGCCGCCGCGAGCAGCCCGATATACAGCCCGATTGGGGTCTCGTCCCCGGTCTGCGCCGCAGTGGTATTTACATTCGGATCGATCTCCCCGTTCCCGCCGAACCAGCCATCGCTTCCACCGTACGACGGGATATTGTTCTCATCTGACATGATCTCCTTCCAGTCATCGTCCGAAGCGGAGCCATAAACCGAATTCAGGAAGATCGTCTGGATCTCACGCGTCTGCTGCGTGAAGACCGCCGTCGAATTGACTGCCCTGATATTATATCCGAACTGACTCTCATTCCGGATGACATGCCCGCTCTTGTCTGTCTCCGCAATGTAAATAGCCGCACTGTCCTTCGTCCCGAGATTCAGTGTAAGCTTCAGCGTGAGCTCACTCTGATTCTTCAGACTCAGCGGGATCGGCTGTGTATAAAGCTTTGTGAACTGCGCGTCCTGGAACAATCCCATATAGAAGGTATCCGTCACCGGATGCAGCGCCGTGCCCTGATACACTCTTTTTGTCAGGTACAATGTCACCTTGGAGGATTTCTGCTGATTCGTGACTGTGACATTCTTATCCTCGCCGCGCGCGATCGTCACAGACGGCTGGTCGATCGACACATTATATGCAAACGTGTCGGTAGTGTCCACCCGGTTCCCGTTCGCGTCGACCTCGGCGAAATAGTACGTAGCCGCCTTATCGCCGGAAAGCAAGATTCTTCTTCTCACGGAAGCACCTGACGCGTCATTCAGATTCAAGGTAACGATTGCTGCAGGTTTGTCAGAGTAATCGGAGTTCCGGAACATTCCCACATAAAATGTCTCCGTCACCTTCTTTGCCGATCCAGCCTCATTCGTCACACGCTTTGTAATCGTCACCGTGCCGCTGTAGCGGTATCCGTCCGGCCGCGTATTGCGGATGTCCTGGATCACCGCTGTCTTTTCTCTGGCGTCCATCGGCACTCTACCGCCGTTCTTGCACACGATCTGTTGGCCGTCAATGGGCGAGATCACCTCGCCGCACTCATCCGTCTCCGCTACATAGTAGGTCTCTTTGTTCTTCAGATTCTCAAATGTCACGGAGGTACTCAGCCCGCTCATCACAATCTTTTTGACCTCACTGACCTTGATCAGGTGTGCGGAATCCTTGAACAGCGCGACATAGAATGTGAGGTTATTCTGATGACTTTTCTTCTGATCATCCTGCGCATACAGCTGATATTTTCCGCAGTACACCTGCTTGGTCACGGTAAGCTTGTAATCCGTGCGCTTCAGGGTCTCCTGTGTGAGCGAAACCGTGATCTCCTTGCCGTCTTCCGGCGTAAACGGAACATCCGCCGCCGGAGCGTAGTCGTAGCCTTCATCAGACAGATATTTAGTCTCGTCATCCCACCACGTACCGACCTCAGACAGGTAATAAGTCTTGCCGGCCTCGAGCAAATTCTCCGGTAGCGTAATATAATCTGACGTGGACTTGAACTTCTTCTTGCCATCCACAGTCAGAACCTTGCCTCTGCTGTCCTTGATTACCAGCGTCACACCGGACAGCTGCTTCTTTCCATGCAATACACCGACTTTGACGACAGGCGGATTCAGCTGATTCGTGATCGTAGCTTTCCCCGCAGGATTCTTTATATTCAGCGTGACCTGTCCCGTAGCGTTTATCCGGTTCGCCTCTTCGGCCGCCGTCGCGTCAGTGCCCTGCAGCATGATCTCGTAGCTGAGAGCTCCGCTACTCGTCGTGATCGCATTTCCAAGCTGGTCTGTCTCGGCGACATAAACCGTCATCGGAGAGGCCGTCGCCTTCAGCGTATGGGTCACCTCCACGGAATCCTTGTTGTCCATGCTGAAGGTAAGTATGACCGCCTTTGACGTCGGCGCAGTTCCCGTCTCAGCGTCCGCCACAGTCTCTGTCACAGGGATCTTATGATCCGCATCCGTGAACAGTCCCGCGTAGAAGGTCTCAGAAGATTTCGCTGCATTGCCCTTGCTGTCCAGCAGCTTCTTCGTCAGGGTAATCGTCGCCTCATAATAGAAAGCGGACGGATAATTTTCACTGCTGCTCCCGTAATCCAAAACCAGTCGTCCCGGCAGGGTAACCGTCGTTCCTTCTGTCCCCGACCCCTCCGAAGGCGAGGTCGACGGCGTCCCGGACGATACCGGCTCAGGTATGGTAAATTCCAGGCTGCCCGGCTCCTCTCCTGTTTCGCTCCTCTGGAGCAAAACAGGCCAGACAGAATCCTGTCCCTGCACAGATCCGACCAGCTGATCGTTCCCGTCAACCAGACCCAGTATATAAGTTCCCGGCTTCAGGCCCCCGATGGTAAGCGTCCCATCCTGGCTGTCCGCCGCAAACGCTGGTTTGGTCTTCGTTCCTTCTACTAATTCATATGTTGTCTGCGTAGTATCCTGCGATTCACCCTCTGTCGGTGTCGTAGTCGTCTTCGCAAATACCGCGATATCCGGAAGCTTATCGCCGCTGTCGTCGCCCAGGGCCTTCAGCACCTGGCCGTCGAACATCACCTCCAGCGAATCGCTGAAAACGCCCGAGCCTGTCTCCGGCTCCTGATCCTGGTCCGGAGTCTGCGTCGAGGGCAAACCCCCGCTTTCATCCGCGATCGGAAGAATCCCAGCGCTTCCATTGCCGGGACCCTCCCCCTGCGAGGCGTTCTCCTGCGTCTCAGATTCTTCCGTCTGCGCAGCGTTCCCCTTCGTCTCCGATTCCTCCGTCTGCGCGGCCTCTGTCTCTGCCGCAGTCGTCTCGCCTGTGGACTCTTCTGTCTGCTCCTCCGAACCGGACTGCGTCTCTTCCTCCAGCTTGCGCCCTTTGGCAAAAGCAATCTGCAGAAGCTCCTCCACAGAATCCGTCACCGTCACATCGGCGGCATACACCGCGCCTGCAAGCTTCGCGTTCACGGTAACGCTCGCCTGCGGCGCAAGAAAAGCGCCCTGCAGACGATCCGCACCGCTAAGCGTCAAGCTTCCCTTATATCCGGAGATCTCGCCCTCGTCGTCCATCGCGGCAAAATTGTAAAGAATATCGCCTGGCTCAGTGCCCTTCGTATAATCCACCGTCTCCCCGGACAGCTTCATCATGTACCCGGAAAAATCCAGCTTCTGATCCGCGCTGTACGCGATCACATTCACCACATAATACTGCTCTGTGACGTCGATCACATGGTCGCTGAACTTCTCATCCAGCTGCGCGATGTCCAGCTTGCCATCCTTATCCGCATATAGATTGATCACACATACGTCCGAGGAAGACTTCGCGTTCGCAAGCTCCAGGGAAAAATCCTCCAGCTCCTTCAAAAGCGCTTCGCCCTCGGCGTCCTTCGCCACCTCCTGGCCTTCCAGAAGCTCGTCCGGCGCATTGACCTGCTTCGCCGCAAACAGATACGGCAGCGCCTGCTTCAGCTCTTTGACCAGATCGCCCGCGGAGAACTTCTTCCCGTCATTCTCACGCTCCGACCGCTCCGTCTGCTCTTCGGTTTCCTTTTCGGTCTCTTTCTCCGTCTGTTTCCTTGTTTTCTTCTCCGTCTGTCCCTCGGCAGGCTTTTCTGTCGAAGTCTCGGCCGGGGCTTCCGTCGGCTTCTCCGTAGGGGTCTCCGCCGGCTTCTCGGCAGGAGCCTCCGTCGGCGCTTCCGTCGGCTTCTCCGCAGGGGTCTCCGTCGGTTTCTCCGTAGGAGCCTCGGTCACCTTCTCCGTTGGTGCCTCTGTAGGAGCCTCTGTTACTTTCTCTGTCGGGGCCTCCGTAGGAGCCTCTGTGGGCGCTTCGGTCACAGCCTCCGCGGAAGTTTCCGGCTGTCCCTCGTCAGCCAGATTTATCATCCCATTCTGCAGAAACAAGGCCGACGCCAAAACGACGGCCGCAAGTTTTCTAAACCTCTTACTCATTATAAATCCTCCAAACTGCTTTATGAACCCGTTGAAAACATAATATGTCGTGTATAGTATAGTACATTCTTTTTGCCACGTAAATAAAAAGATTCTTAAAAAAGTGACAATTTTTTGCGAAAATATCATATTATGAGTTTGCTTTTTATTGACATTATCCGGGCGGTCTACTATACTGAGAATAAAGAAAGCACTGCTTGAAAACGCCGTTTCTGCCCACTTGACGGCAGTCGTCGGTCACCCTTATGGCAAGGAGCACGATCATGAATTCCTTTTTTGCAAATGATATCAAGAAATTGAACGCCCTGTACAATCGGGTCCAGTTTTCCTTTATCTTTCTCTACGGACGCTACGGAACCGGCAAGACAAGCCTGATCCGCGAATTCTGCCGCGATAGGGCGACGCTGTTTTACTCTGCGCAGGAGACGGTTCCCGAGGGGCACCTGAACGCGTTCCACCGCCAGGCGGCCCTCTGCCTGAATTCCAAACGGATGCCGGAGGCCTTCGCGAGCTGGGAGCAAGCGTTTGCCTATCTCTCGGATTATTCGTTCTCACGGCGTCTCATTATCGTGCTTGACGAGTTCCAGAATCTCGACCGGAACTGTCCCGGCTTTATGCAGGCGTTCACTCAGGCGGTACATCATGATTTTCAGACCGGAAAGGTGTTTCTCATCGTCTCCAGCTCATCTGTCGGCTACGCCGGCGAGCTGATGGCTGAGCCAATTCGAAACCCGTTCGACGCGATCACGGCGCGCGCGTTTCTCGATGTGCTCCCGTTCTCCGCCTGCCGCCCCTACCTGTCCGGCTATGCCCCGAAGGAGCAGCTTCTCCTGTACGGCGTCACCGGAGGCTTCCCTTTCTGCACGCCGCAGATACAGACGAAGCTGTCTGTGCGCGAAAATATCCTGAGGCTGTTCTTCAGCCCGGACGCCCCGATGCTCACGGCGCCGCTCGACACCCTGCACCGGGAGCTTCGAGAGATCTCGACCTACAATTTTTTGCTTGAGATCATCGCGTCCGGCTATACAAAGCTGACCGACATCGCGGAAAAGGCTTCCGTCGGCACAAACAAATGCGCGAAATATCTGGGCGTGCTGATCTCGCTCGGCCTTATACGAAAAGAATTCCCCGCGACCGGGGAATCCCTGAAAAAAGTCCGCTATCAGTTTGCCGACCATATGACACGCTTCTGGTACCGTTTCGTCGGTCCGAATCTCAGCGAGATCCTCTTCGGCCGCGGCAGGCAGGTATATGAGCAACAGGTTCTGCCCTCGCTGGACGAATACCTGCTCCCTGTCTTTGAATCCGTCTGCGCGGAATATCTGGAACGCCTGGCCGGTACCGGTCAGACGCCCTTCGTCTACCGGCACGCCGGGGCATGGTGGACCGGCGGGACAAAGCGCGAACCGTTCCTTCGCATCCCGCTTGTGGCGGCAGATGAAGAGCAGGCGGTGCTCGGTATCTGCCACAGCTTAGCTGACCCTGCCGGAAAGGAGCTGCTCGACCTGCTCCTGATGCCGCTCGACGCTTTCGGAAAGCTGAGGCGCTACTGCTGTATCTTCTCCACCTCCGGCTTTACGGAGGAGCTGCGCCTCGCCGCGCGCGAGGCCGGCAATGTATGGCTCATCGATCTGGAAGACATCTGCGGGTAGGGCGATCATCCGCCTTGTCCCGCAGCCGTCCGCAGGTGCCGTCGTCACATTTCATCGGTCTCATCGATCATCTTTATCCTGCGCACATGCCTCTCCTCGCCGGAGAACGGCGTGTTCAGGAAAGTCTCCACGATCTTGCACGCAAGGCCCGGACCCACCACGCGCGCGCCCATCGTCAGGACGTTCGCGTCGTTGTGAAGCCTGGTCGCCTCCGCGCTGAAGCAGTCGCCGCAGAGCGCGGCTCGTATCCCTTTATAGCGGTTCGCAACCATCGAGACGCCGATTCCGGTGCCGCAGATGATAATGCCTTTTTCACAGTTCCCGGAGAGGATCTCCTTCACGACCGCCCTCGCATAGATCGGGTAATCCACCGAATCGGGCGAGTATGTGCCGCAGTCCTTGTACGAGATTCCCTTGCCGTCAAGGTATTTCAGAACCTCCAGTTTTAATTCGTAGCCGCCCTGGTCACATCCGATTGCTAACATAATAATTCCTCCTCATTCAACAGTAACGCGAGCCTCGCGATCAGCACATCCAGCTCTCCGAAGCTCACCCCGTAGTCCGCGAGCCCGCCTCCGTACGGATTCGACACGTCGCGCCCCTCCCCGGTGAACTCCGCGATCGTCTTTACCCCCGCGGCGAGCTCCCCGAACTGATTCTTCAGCTTCTGCTTCACGCTCTCACCCGTCGCCAGGATCAGCGTCCGCTCGTCAAAGTCCTCCGGAAGAAGCGGCGCGCTCACATGATCCTTCATCGTCAGTCCATTGCTGACAAGCACCGCCTCCGCTTTCGGGTTGACCGGCTCCGGAAAGAGAACGACCGCCCCTCTGGAAGTCACCTCCAGTACATCCATCAGAAATTTGTTCTGCAAGATCGCCTCCGCCATCGGGCCGAGCGCAGTATCGCCGTTGCTCACAAAAATTAATCTGTCGTACCTTTTCAAACCAATCGACTCCTTGAAAAATACGCTGTATATTGCCGGCCGCTTTTTATACAGAGATGATCTGATGTCCCGCGGCCTTGATCAGGCGGTTCATGATGGCCTGTCCCATCTGCGGCGTGTCAAACGCCTCCGAGTAGATCACGCTGACCTCAGACTCGTCGAACTCCCGCAGGATACCGTACAGATGCCGGGCGATCGAGCCCTCATCCCGGCGGGAACCGATCGACTTCACAAGGGCGTTCGCGTAAAAGGCCTGCGACTCGTCGGTGCCGATCACGCCTGTGCGAAGACCGGCCGCCTTGTTCTCTTCAGCCAGCGCATTGATCTTCTCCCGGACAAGCTGCTGCGGTCCCTGCACGATAAAAAGCTGCGCCTTCGGCGCGTAATGACGGTACTTCATCCCCGGCGCCTTCGGCCGCAGAGCCGAGTCCTCCGAGATCAGCGCGCGGTCGACCTCCACCGCTCCCAGCACCCTGCCGAGCATCTCCCGGCTGATGTATCCAGGCCGGAGGATCGTCGGAGTCCCGTCCGTCAGATCGACGATCGTTGATTCAATGCCGATCTCCACGTCTCCCCCGTCGATGATCATATCGATCACCCCATCCATATCCTGCGCGACATGCTCTGCCTTTGTCGGGCTCGGCCGTCCGGAGGTATTCGCGCTCGGCGCGGCCACATAGCCGCCTCCCGCGCGGATCAGCGCGCGCGCCACCGCATGATCCGGCAGCCGCACCGCCACCGTGTCAAGCCCTCCTGTCGTCGCAGGGGGAACCACGTCTGATTTCCTCAGGATCATCGTCAACGGCCCCGGCCAGAACGCGTCAGCCAGCAGCTTCGCCTCCGCCGGAACCTCCGCGGCGATCTTATAGATCGCGTCCCAGTCCGCGATGTGTACGATCAGTGGATTGTCCGACGGCCTGCCCTTCGCCCGGTAGATCTTCCCGGCCGCCTCCGCGTCCAGCGCGTTCGCGCCAAGCCCGTACACCGTCTCTGTGGGAAAAGCGACCAGCCCGCCTCCGCGCAGAATCTCCCCGGCACGGCTGATCTCCGCTTCATTTATACCGTCGCACATCCTCGCGATGACCGTTTCCATACGTTTCCCGCCTTTCGACTCTCAGTATATCACTTATTCTTCTGTTTGTGAAACAATTTTCTGTTTTTTCGCTTTTTTCTGGTATTCAAACGGCAAATGCTGTGTTAAAATAGAGACAACATATGGATTGAGATCCAAATATTTTGCAAACGGAGGCAATCAGATTTATGAGTGAAGAGATTTTGACAGCACAGACAACCATGAGTGAAGCGGCGTCGCCCGAAGCACCCGAGGTCCCGGTAACGCCCGAAGCGCCCGAGATCCCGGCAACGCCCGAAGCGCCTGAGATCCCGGCAACGCCCGAAGCGCCTGAGATCCCGGTAACGCCCGAAGCGCCCGAGATCCCGGCGGCGCCCACAGAGAGTATGGCCGACTATGAAGACGCGATCGCGGCTTCCATGAAACCGATCCATGAGGGCGACATCCTGAACGGCACGGTGATCGGCGTCTCCGAGGAGGAGCTTATCGTAGATCTCGGCATTCACGCCGAAGGCGTAGTGCGCCTCGAGGACGCCAGCGACGATCCTTCCTTCTCGCTTAAGAGCTTTACAGTCGGCCAGCCCGTTTCCGCTACCGTGATCCGCCGCGACAACGCGCAAGGCCGCATCCAGCTCTCCCTGAAGGCGGCGGCCGCCGTACTCGGCTGGGAGCGTCTGCAGCAGCTTCAAAAAGACCAGTCCAACATCACCGTCAAGATCAGCGAAGCGGTCAAGAGCGGCGTAACCACGTACGTCGAGGGCATCCGCGGATTTATCCCGGCTTCCAAGCTCTCCTTGAACTATGTGGAAAATCTGGACGAGTTTGTCGGACGTGAGATCGAGGTCCGCGTCATCACGGCGGATCCCGAGGAGAAGCGTCTCGTGCTCTCCGCGCGCGACATTCTGCGCGAGAAAGCCGCGGAGGAGCGCAAAAAGAAAATCTCCAACGTACAGGTCGGCCTTGTGACCGAGGGTACGGTGGAGACGCTTCAGCCTTACGGCGCGTTTGTAAATCTCGGGGACGGCCTCTCCGGCCTGGTCCATGTCTCGCAGATCAGCCAGCAGCGCATCAAGCATCCGTCGGCTGTACTGAAGGAAGGCCAGACCGTCAAGGTGAAGATCATCGCCGTCAAGGACGGCAAGATCAGCCTGAGCATGAAAGCGCTCGAGGATGTGGCTCCGGAAGCGATCGAGGAAGAGACCTTCCACCTGCCGAAAGCGGAGGATGCGACGACCTCGCTCGCGTCCCTGTTCAAGAATATTAAGCTGTAATCCCCGGACCCTGTAATGGGCCATACAAATATGCTGATCCGTGAAACTCCTGCCTGCAGCTGCTTTCACGGATCAACGTATTTTCAGATATATTTTTCTCCGCCTTCCGGATATTCGTTTTCCTGCGTCAGCTCCAGAAGCTCGTAATTCTCGATTCTCTCCCGCAGCCGGCTGAAAACCGCCTGCGCAGAGAGATCCTTCGTTCCTGCCCTGCGCCGCTTCTCGATATCGACCAGTTTTTCACGAAGCAGAATCTGCTGTTCTCCCAGAAAAAAATCCTCTACCGAAACCGCAACCAGATCTTCTTCCCCATTTCTGGTCAAAAATACTGGAATTCTCTCCTCCCGGCAGATCTTCACGATCTCATTGTATCTCCTGCGGATCATCGCAGACGGCAATATCCGTATCTGCACCTGACGACTCCTTCCCTCCGACCGGCTGCCGCAAAACGATCAGATCACATAATGATCCGCCTGCTGCGCTCTCCAGTCTACCAGATCTCCCAGCGTGACCGTATCCACCACGCCGTTGATCGCGTCGTTCAGCTTCTTCCAGAGAAGCCGTGTCGTACATTCTTTTTCAGACGCGCAGGGAGTCCCTGCCTCATCCACGCATTCCACCGGACAGAGACTGCCCTCCGTCAGCCGCAGGATCATGCCTACCGTATATTCCTCCGGCGCTTTCTGCAGCACATAACCTCCCTGCGGTCCGCGGATGCTTCGCACATAACCGGCCTTGTTCAGCACAGAAATGATCTGCTCCAGATATTTTTCTGAAATGTTCTGGCGGCGCGCCACATCCTTGAGGCGGATCGGATCGCCGGACGCATGCACCGCGAGATCCAGCATAAGCCGCAGCGCGTATCTTCCCTTTGTCGATATTCTCATAGTCTTCCTCCAAATTGCCGTTTGATGACCGGCAAACCCTCTTGGAAAATTATATCTCACAATTCCTATAATTTCAATATGATTTAATAGAATACGGCGGGGTGTTCGGGCGCCCCGCCGATTCAAAAGGTATATTAAATATTAAATTATCCGATCTGATACTTCCGCAGAAACTCATCCGACAATATCATGCGTCCGATGTAATCCGCGCTGCCTGTCATATGGGCGTTCATATTTTCATCCACCTTCACGGTCAGTACGCCGCCGGGCATGTGTACATATACGCAGGGATCTGTCAGCCCGAGCTGGTATGCCACCCCGGCCGCCGCGCAGCAGCTGCTTCCCGACGCGAGCGTGTATCCTGCGCCTCGCTCGTAAACCTCGGTGTAAATATTATTTTTATCCGCAATACGGATGATCTGCGTATTGATCCCGTCCGGAAAGCGCTCTGATTTTTCAAGCTCCGATCCGATCCTGCAGACAGCCTCCCTGGAAATCTCCTTCATCGGGATGATGCAGTGCAGATTGCCCATCCACACGCAGGTACCGCAGTACTCTTCTCCCTCATAGCTTACGGGTACCTGCTCGCTCTTTTCATGCTCCGCGCCCTCTTCCACAGGCTTTGTCTGTCCGCAGTACAGCTTGCCCATCGAGATCGTCATTTCCTTCGCTTCTTCGTTGTGGTAGCGGACTGTCACCTCGCGGCTCTGCGTCTGCAGGACAAATTCTTTTTTGACCACATAACCGGCATCCTTCAGATACTTCGCGAAAATGCAGATGCCGTTGCCGCTGATCGCGGCCTCGCTCCCGTCCGGGTTGTAGATCTTCACGCCCATCTTGCCAAAGATCTGCAGCGGCCCGACCAGAATGCCGTCCGAGCCCGCGCCGAACTGGCGGTCACAGATGTGACGGATATCCTCCGGTTTCAGCTCATACTCATTTTTCAAACAATCGTAGATCAGATAATCGTTTCCGAAGCTCTGATACATGCTCAACGTCAGTTCCATCATCCCGGCCCCCTTCTGCCTGATCGTAATGATTCCTGTGTTTTTTACTGATATGTTGTATTTTACTCATCATTTTCTTCAATAAAAACTTATATTCTGCTCTTTTCCTTGCAAATAGTGCGTTTCTATGCTAACATCTTCGCAAAGATCAGCCTGACATACCTATATGGCAGCCCGAAGACCGGCGCCTCTGCACCGCTATAAGCTGCCTGCGTCAGGCCATGTCTGCATAAAATATCAAAACTGTGGGAGGCAGCGCAATGTCCGCTCTTTACCAGAAAACAGGCTATCTGAACAGCGATTTCCGGATCTTCTACCTGACCAGCGCAAAGCCGCGTGATTTTCAGAGCCATTACCATGATTTCCACAAGCTGCTGCTCTTCGTGAGCGGCAGTGTGAGCTACTATATTGAAGGCGAGACATATCAGCTGCAGCCGTACGATATCGTGCTCGTGCCGGCCGGAGAGGTTCACCGCCCCGTCATCCACGACGAGACGCCCTACCGTCGCCTGATCATCTATCTCTCCCCCGCGCTCTTCGAGCAGTATCAGGCGCTCGGCGCAAATCTGGGGCGCTGTTTTTCCCTGTGCTCCACCCGCCGTTCCCATGTCCTGCGCATCAGCCGTTTTCAGGAAAGCCGTCTGTATCCGCAGTACCGGGAACTGGCAGACGCTGCGCTGGAAGAGGCCTCCGCTTCCCGAAAACCTGAATCCTCCGGAAAGCTCTCGGAAACGAAAAATGCAAATACACAGTTTGCATTCTCTGTATCAGCGGAATCTCAACTCTATCGTCAGTCTGTGCTTCTGCAGTTTCTGATCCTTCTGAATCGAACGCTGGACGGCGACGACATCTCATTCCCGGTCGCGTCCGGAGCAAATCCGCAGGTGCTTTCCATCCTCGCTTTCATCAATGAGCACCTGACGGACGAACTCAATGTAGACCAGATTGCTGAGGCGTGCTTCCTGAACCGTTCTTACCTGATGCACCTGTTCCGGCGGGAGACCGGCTACACAATCGGCGCCTACATCACAGAGAAACGACTGTTTGCCGCGCGCACGCTGATTCAATCCGGCGCATCCGTGACCGACGCCTGCATGCGAAGCGGATTTGCGAGCTACGCCGCGTTCTACCGCGCGTACCGCAAAAAATTCGGCGAATCTCCGAAAGACTCCCGCGCGGGCCGCTTGGGTATTTGACACAATTTCCATCTTTTCAAATCAATAAATATGAGATATGATAGGCATAATTGGAGGGATGCAAATGATTCGAATATTAGTAGATTCCTCTTCTGATTATACAGTCGAGGAGATCCGGCAGAAAGGCCTTGATCTTATTCCGATCAGTATCGCGATCGGCGAAAAGAGCTATGTGGACGGCTTCGATATGGGTCGAGACGAATTTTATGAGATCCTGCAGCACAGCAGCGACTTTCCGAAGACCTCTCAGCCGTCTCCGCAAGCGTTTCTGGACGTCTTTGAGGAAGTGAAGAAAAAAGGCGACGAGCTGATCTGTATTCTCCTGTCGTCCGAGCTGAGCGGCACGTTCCAGACCGCGCAGATGGCGAAAAACATGGCAGAGTACGACAAGATCTACCTGATCGACTCGCGCTCCGCTACCTACACGATCAAGCTGATGGCGGATTACGCCCTGCAGCTGAGAAATGAGGGCAAGACCGCTCCCGAGATTGTGCAGAAGATCGAGGCGATCAAATCCCGCGTCAAGGTTTTCGCCGCCCTGAACACGCTCGAATTTCTGGGGCGCGGCGGACGCATCAGCAAGACAGCGGCCGCGATCGGCGATCTCGCGAACATCAAGCCGATCATCACCCTCACCGTAGAGGGCGGAATCGGAATTCTCGGCAAATGTCTCGGCAAGAACAAGGCGATCATGTCCATCATCAGGCAGGTCGAAGAGCTCGGCGTCGACAATCGCTTCCCTGCCTACGCGATCTACTCCTACGGGGATGAGAACTGCATCTTTTTTGAGGAGAAGCTGCACAAGGAGGGCATCCGCACGGCTAACCGCCTGCAGATCGGCTCCACGATCGGGACACACATCGGACCGGGCGCATTTGGGATTGTCTTCGTGGCCAGGGAGTAACTCAGCAAGTATATATCATTCTGTAGACAACAGAGAAGTTTTCCCGTGTGGAGCTTCTCTGTTTTTGTTTCATGCAAAAAAACTCAAACTTATCCCTTGACACCTCTCGCTTCATGTAGTAGTATCGAATTATTCAATATGTAGTTTTGAAAACTATGTTTCATAATTCCAATATTTCGACATTCAAAAAAGGAGGGATCTTTATGACGCAATCCATTCGTGAGCCGGGCAGCGCCATCACCCATTTCATCGGGATGCTGTTCGCTCTGCTTGCTTTTATTCCGGCGCTCGCCAAGGCGTCCGTCGACGCCGGCCGCACCGGGATCATCGCGATGGCGGTCTTTATGACGAGCATGGTGCTCCTCTACGGTGCGAGCACACTGTACCATTCTGTAAATTTCAGCGGGAAAAAACTGCGCGTATTCCGCAAGATCGATCACATGATGATCTTTGTGCTGATCGCGGGCTCTTACACGCCGGTCTGCCTGCTCGTTCTCGAGCCGCACGCCGGGAAGCTTCTGCTGATCGCGGTATGGGCGATCGCCGCAATCGGTATGATCGTCAAAGCATGCTGGATCACATGCCCGAAATGGTTCTCTTCCATCCTGTACATCGCAATGGGCTGGGCCTGCCTGTCCGTCTTCGGACAGCTCATGGAGCTCTTAAGCCGGCCAGCCTTCCTCTGGCTGCTCGCCGGCGGGATCCTGTACACGGTCGGCGGCGTGATCTACGCGCTCAAGCTACCCGTATTCAACGACATCCATAAAAATTTCGGCTCGCATGAAATCTTTCATCTGTTCGTCATGGCGGGCAGCTTCTGCCACGTAGTGTGCATGTACGAATATGTAATCTGAGATCTTTTACTCACTGAAACGCACAATCAGCATCTCCACTGCCAGCCGGTCGCCGAGGCGGCCGGTTTTTACGTCCTCCTCCGCCTTCACGCAGTCCTCCACGATCCGGCGCAGCATCTCCACGGAAAAGCGCTCCGCCTGCGCGAGGCTGCGCTTGACGATAAACGGAGCCATACCGGTCTTCTGTGCGATCTCCTTGCTACCGTAGCCTTGCTCTCGCAGGTCTTTGATCTGCAGCATCTGATTAAACTGCCGCGCCAGCAAAAACAGGATGCGCATCGGCTGTTCCTTCAACGCGAGCAGATCATAATACAGATCAAGCGCCTGCTTCTGGCGCTTTTCCGCCACGGCGCGAAGCATATCAAAAATACGGTTCTCTGTCGTCACAGTACAGATCGCTTCTACGTCCTCCAGCTCGATCCCATCCTTGTCCATGGTGTATGACAGAAGCTTTTCCATCTCCTGCGCAATATTTTCCATATCGTCCCCCGCCATCTCCAGAAAGCGGTTCAGCGCGGTAAATGTGATTCTCTTCTGCTCCTTCTGGATCATCCCCGACACCCATTTTGTCAGGGTCTTCTCATCCTGCCGGCCGAGCTCCGTCACGCGACCAAGCTTCTGAACCAGCTTAAACAGCTTTGAACGCTTGTCGATTTCATCCTCCACAAAGAGCAGAATCGTCTCCTGAGGCATCTGTGGCAGATATTCCGTCAGCTCCGGGCATGCCTTCTTGAAAAAACCGCTGTTCTCAATCAGGATCAGCCTGTGGTCTGCAAAGAAAGGCAATGTCTCCGCCTGGCTGATCACCTGCTGCACTTCGATTGATTTACCCTCATACGCCGAAAAATTCATCGTGTCATCCTCCGGCAGAATAGCTTTCCGGAGTCTATTTTTATATTGGTTCTTCAGATACAGCTCTTCTCCGTACAGGAGATAGACCTGCTTGAAATTTGAGGACGCAATGTCCTGCTGGAGATTTTTCATAGCGGAGAATTCCTTTCGTCGATTTCGGCAATCCTGCAGACAGCGCTTTTGTCCCGTTGATTTCCTTTATTATAAAGATTCTCCGCGAATTAATCAAGCCGTCCCGCTTCTTCTCTCACGTTTTTTCTTTGTCATCAGTCCCCCGATGCGTCCGGTCTCTTTTGCGGAAAGCGACTTCCATCCTTCCGTGCGGACTTTCTCGAGCAACCCGAGCTCTTCTGCGATCTCATACTTCAGCTGGTCGTCCGGACTCAGCTCTTCCCATTTCAGGTTTCTGCTTTTTTCTGACATAGACAGGCCATACTCCTTTCACTCAAGGTATCGTTAAGTACACTGTAACAAAGCCCCGTTTCCGCAACCTTATTAAAGCATATTTAGAGTATGGCCTGTCCGCCGATAATTATTCGTTTTTTCTATATTTTCCGGCGTACGCTTGCTCCCTACACCTCCTGCGGCATCAGCAGCGCGGCGATGATGTAAAACAGCACGCCCACCGACACCAGCCCGAAGATGACAAACAGCAGGCGCACCACGGTGGAATCGATCCCGAAATATTCCGCGACCCCTCCGCACACACCGCAGATCTTACGATCCGTACTCGATTTACATAATTTCTTCATGACTCTTCCTCCTTTTCATATTGCGATATCTCTTAATGGTCTGAATGAGCTTCGCCCTCATGGTACTCCTGTACCGGCTCCGCCCCCTCCTCGTCATGATGACCCGATGACGCTTTTTTCTCTCCAATTTCCTGATCCCGACTCTGCGTCTCGTCCTCCTTGAACATGAGCTCCACCTCGCCGACGCCGCACTCGATCTTTACATCCTTCTTCGCACCATTGTCAGCCTTATGGCGTCCGCCGAGGCCTGAGTATTCCTCGCCGTCAATCGTAACGCTGCCGATCCCGTATTGTGCCTTGTAATTGAAATCCTCTTCTTTTCCGGCCAGCGTCACGCAGACTTCCCCGACTCCTCCTTCTATCTTCGCTTTTTCGCGGATATCCGCACAGAGATTGATCTCCCCGACGCCACATTCCAGGTCAAGCTCGTCACAGCTCAGGAAAGCTCCGTCCTCCTCCATCGCCACCGTCCCTACGCCTGCTTCGATGTCAACCTCCTCGAGGATCTGATCCTGCGGGACATACAGCGCAAGCTTCACCGCGTTGTCGCTCGATCTCATAAAACTCAGGGGCGGATTTCCGCAGTCAATGCAAAGCTTTCCGTCATCCAGCTTACATTCAAAACGGGAAGTCAGATGCTCGCCCTCCACCTTCCACTCTGATCCATCGCAGGGAATGATCTTACAGTCGGCCTGACCGGCCTTCAGGCGCAATGCTCTCACGCCTGTATAGGTCTGTGTAAATGTCTTCCCACCGCCTGCCTCTCCCTGCAGAACTCCCAGTCTGTCCAGCGTCTTCCAGATCCACTCCCCGGGCCCGATCAGGGTAAATCTCCCCGATTCCATATTCTGAACAAACTCCCGATAGCTAAATCCGGCGCTCAGGCTCGCGATCCCCAGCGCGGCCCCCGCGATGAAAAACGCCAGCGCCAGCGTCAATAACAGCTTCGTCGTCCTTGTCGTCTTCGTCGTCTTCATACCGCCGCACCTCCTTTGCCGAACATGCGCCGAAACAGACGGCCGATCAGCCTGCAGACGCCGCGCGCCAGATCACGTGAGACGCGGAACACTCCCGGAATCGCGGTCCTCAGACCCCATCTGGACGCCACAAGCAGCAGCATGGCCGCCGCGAGCAGCAGGAAGCCGAAGCACATGAGCATCAGACCCATCGCCGGCGCGGTCAGATTGACGATCCCGACGATCACGCACAGCACGCCTGACGCCAGAAACGCCGCCGCCGTCACAAAGCCGCCGAACACCAGCCCGAACAGGCCGCCGAGGATACCGACCACACAGCCGAACAAGCCTGCGACGATAGAAAATCCGGCTGAGAGCACCGTCCCCGCAAGCGGAAGTCCGAACACAAGAAACAGTATGAGCAGCAAAATACCATCTCTTCCCCTTCCTCCTGCTCCGCCTTCGGACGATTCTGCGCTTTCCGCGGTCCGTCTCTGCCCGAAGCCCTTTTGCTGCCATGCTCCGAATCTGCGGCCGAACGGCCTGCCATCCTCCGTCCCGGTCTGCTCCGCCTGTCGCACATAGCGCTCCGGCGCCAGATAGTCGTCGTCAAAGCGCTCGTCGTGATATCCTCTCTCCGTAAATTCACCTTCGGCCGAGTCGCCTCGCAGACCTTCCCGAATCTCTGCCGCCACCTTCATCGGATCGCCGAGATGCTGCAGAATCTCGGCCTCTTTCTCCGTCCCAGCCTCCGCGAAGAGATCCTGATAATAGCGAAGCGCCTCCTCGCGCTCCTCCGACGCCAGATCCGAGAGCAGCTCTTCCAGTTCCCTCAAAAAATTCTCCTGACTCATACTCTGCCGCCTCCCTGAAGGATCTCAGATATCTTGCCGGAATAGCTTTGCCACTCCGCGCGATACATATTCAGCTGGGACATTCCCTGCTCCGTCACCTTGTAATACCTGCGGTTTCTCCCTCCGTACTCCTGATCGTACACCGACAGGCAATTGTCCTTCTGCAGCCTGCGCAGCACCGGATACAGCGTCGACTCCGATACTTCGAGCACGCTTCGCACCTCCTGCGTGATCCGGTATCCGTATGTGCCTTCCGGCTCGCGCGACACGACCGACAGAACGATGGCGTCCAGAAGCGCGGCTCCTGTGTTGAATACCATCCGACCAAATCCTCTCTGCTTTTATATTATTGAAACTTTAATATTATATTTCATATAATATTGTATGTCATGGCATTTGTCAAGAGAATCTTTCTGTTCAAAAAAGCCTGACAAAAAACACTCAGTCCGGCAGGCTATCCCTTACACACAATGCGCCATATCCAAGCTGATTGTTCGGATATTCCGTGAAGCCGGGCAGCTGTCTGGCACCCCGCCGCAGATAAGCGCGCACCTTCTCTCCGTAGAGATACGGATCGTTTCCGTCTACGATCCCCCACTGCATCAGCAGGGCCGCCGCGCCGGTCACAAACGGCGCTGCAAAGGACGTTCCCGACACGCTGACATAGCCGCCTCCGACAGCCGTCGTCGTAACGTCGACGCCCGGCGCGACCAGATCGGGCCTGGGGACAAACGATTTTTCCGCCCAGCCCCTCCCGGAAAAGGGGGCGTAGGAATTGCTGCGCGCATCGTACGCGCCCACCGCCGTCACTCCCGAGGCCGTCGATGGAACAGTCATGGTCGCATCCGCAGATGGCCGTAGAAAACGCGTACCGTTTTCACGCGCTCTCGCGTCAACCATCCACATCTGATATCCTCCTGTGACAACGCGGACCGGCGTCAGAAAAATGGTCCAGACACCGCTGTCGAGATACGTCTCCTCAGGAATGAAATCGAGATAGATTTCCTGCCGTCCCTGATACGGACTCGGCTCCCCGTAATATACCAGCAGATCCGTATTTCCCAGACGGTAACGCGCTGTCCCGACCTCACGCCCGAGCGGTCCGATACGCCTCCCGTCCGGATGTATAACCGTGATCTCAAACTCGTCCGCATAGTCCTTCCAAATCTGGATATTCATCACTGTCTCAAAGTCACTGATCAGAAATTCCTTCTCCTCCGGCCGCCCAAGGGCAAGTTGCCCAAATGTATGTCCCCCTGTATTGCCCTCGTTTCCGGTACCGACTACAATGACATTCCGTCCGCGATTTGCCATCATATCAATATAAGTCTCCAACAGCGAAGTTCCCCTGTGCGAGCCATATACATTTCCGATGCTGATGTTCACAGCCACCGGACGGCGGAATTCCTCCGCCTTTCGCATCACATACTCCAGAGACTGCATCAGCTCCGTGGTGCGCGGAAATCCATTCTTTCTGGGCGTCCCAAGCTTCACCACGATCAGCTCGCTCTCCGGCGCCATCCCCCGATATCTCCCTCCGGAAGCGCGCCCGTTTCCCGCTGCGATACCGAGTACCTCTGTGCCATGTCCGGTCGTATCAAGCTCCGGCACGATCGCGTACCCGGCCTCCCTGTTCCCCGTCTCCAACGCAGCGTTGATCTCTTCTTGCGTGTATTCCACTCCCATTGAAAATCCGGCCGGGACACGGCCCACGTTTGCATGTAATGTTCCGGTCTGATCCCATATTGCCATAATCCTCGTGCTCCCGTCTTCATTTCGGAAATCCGGGTGAAAGTAATCCACTCCGGAATCAATGACCGCCACGAGTATTCCCTGCCCCGTATAGTCTCCTTCTGCCTGCCTTTGCTCCGGCTGCGACATCCGCCCCACCGGGACGCAGGACGCCACCCTGCCAGCGTCCAGCGCAAAGTATAGCCGCTTCGGCATCTCCACATACTCAATCTGCGGAAGGGACGCGAGAACACGGATCTCTCTTAGCGGAAGCGTCACGATCGCATATCCGCCCGAAAGCTGCACAACATCCCAGTTCGGCGGAAACTGCCCCGTCAGCGTCCCGCTGTAACGCACGATAACTTCCCACGCCTGCTCCCTCTCATCGTATCCTTCGGCAAGATTTTCAGATTTCTGCCTCTCCTCCTGCGTCGCATCCATCGCAAGATTTAGCAGGTTTTCGATTTTCTGATCGTCCTCCGTCACGGTATCCTCCTGCATCTAAGTCTTCCCCGCGGCTGCCCAGGTTCTATAGCTAAAACAGCCGATTTGCCACAGGGCAAGAAATATTCCATGCAGTATATGCGCCCGGCACGCTCTCTGTTCCTCACCGGCTTCGTATTCCCTCGAACGTTTCTCTTACTCCTCCAGCATCGTGTTGATTCTGCGAAATCCCTTCCCCTCTTCCTCCTCCATATCCTTCCATATCTGCTCCGCAAGCTCCGCCAAACTTTCCTCCTCAAAGGCGATACTCCCCCCGTAGATGCTCATCCCCTCGGCAATCGCCTGCTGTGCTTCCCTGTACTCCTCATAGTGTTCGTCCCCTTCATAGAAATCATTCCGCACATCGATTCCGTACTGTTCACGAAAAAAAGCAGCAAGCTCCTCTTCGCTCCCTGCTTCCTTTTTCCCGAAAAACACAGAACCCAACACCTCGTAAAGCAGCTCCTTCTGCCGCTTGACCGCCTCCTCATTCTCCGCAAGCAAAAAACGACTTGCCGGTGCCCGGTCCTCCTTCCGGTCCATTGTTATTCTCTTCCATTTTGCAGTGTCCTGCATTCTGTTTTCCCGTTCTGATCCCCCATAACGGATAAACTTATTATACTGATCTTTATATTAACTTATAGTATATAAAATGTCAAGTATTATTTATCTTCCTTCTTCAACGCATGCATCACAATCGGCACAATCACGTCGTCCCATATGGCATAGCCTTCCTTGCTCATATGTACGCCATCCTTTGAAATCACGCCAGATTTTGGCATATCGTTCTTCATAAGAGCATGCGTCACATCAACATAATATACATCCTTCAGTTCCTTGCAGTATTCTTTTATCTTTTCATTGCAACGCTTCTCCAGCGGCCAGTTTCTTTTCTGATTGTAATTGCGATAGACAGACATATAATAAATCGGTACTCCCGGCAGCTCCTCATTCAGCGCCTTTAGAAGCTTACGCACATGCTCCGTCGTCGTCTTTACGGAACGGTTTCTTTTAATCTCATTTCTCGTCCCCGGAAACAACACGACAGCCGACGGATGATAATCTACAATGAGCTTTTTGTACCACTTCAGCCACTGCTTCACCGTACTTCCGCTAATTCCCATATTCAGGACCTCATAAGGGGCGAAGACATTGGAAGCATCTACCCAGCGCCTTATAGCAGAGCTACCCGCCACAATGATCCTCTTCTTATTCTTGCTGGAAACCTTTGTCTTCTGAAGCTGATGATACTTATATTCCTTTTTGCTGCCGCAGACAGTCACCGTGCACTGATAACTCTTTCCCGCTGATTTGGCCTGAATAATGCAGGTTCCTTTTTTCCTGGCCTTGACAACACCGTTCGCCGTGACTGACGCAACACTCTTCTTCGATGAACTCCAGACGACCTTTTTCTTTGCATTCTTAAGGTAAAGCTGACTTGTCCCGCCTTCCTTAAGTGCGAGCTCAGTTTTGTTCAGCTTGATTTTGGTAGAAATCCTGGCAAGGGACGCGGTCTCAGACGCCTGCGTATTCAGCGCAAAAAGCATCCCCATGCTTACAAACAAAAGGATGCTCAGCAATATCTTCATCTTTCTTAAACAGATATCTCTCATTTTCATAGCTTTTGATCGTTCCCTCTTCCTCATCCTATATCATAGCACATTGCATCCGGAAACGACAAGTATTTTTGAATTTATTTTCATTATTTTCATTCGTTCGGCAGCCTTCCGAATCTCACCTTAATATACGCCTTGATGGCCTCCATCGTGCCGTCGAAGCCAAGCCGCTCGCTGTTCAGGCAGAGGTCGTAGTTGCGCGCATCCGTCCACTCCTGTCCGGTGTAGTAGCGGTAAAAATCGCTGCGGTACTTATCCGTCTTCTCGACAAATTTCTCGACGTCCTTCCCGGTGAACGCGCGGCGCTCGATCGCCTGCTTCACGCAGTATTCGCGGGACGCGTGGACAAACACGCTCACGAGACCCGGGTTGCCCTTCAGCACGTAGTCCGCGGCGCGTCCGATGATGACGCAGGACTCCTTTTCCGCCAGCTCGCGGATGATCTTCGCCTGATAATTGAACAGATTGTGGTCGCTGACGAACTCCTCGCTGTCCGGCGCGATCAGCTTACCCTTGTACTCCGCACGGCTCTTTCCGAAAAACAGCGGCGTACGCTTCAGCTTCTCGTCCGCCTGATTAAACAGACTCTCGTTGATCCCACTGTCGTCGGAAGCCAGCTTAATGATCTCCTTCTCATAGCAGTTGATCCCGAGATCCTCTGCCAGCATATGGCCGATCGTCCTTCCGCCGCTTCCGAAATGCCTTGCAATCGTCACTATTACGTTTCCCATACTACACCATCCTTTCCTTACTTTGTATAAATACCTTTTCGATACATGATAATCCTTTAAACCGACAGCCGTATCTGAACAGGGACGTCTCTGAACCTGTAAATTCCGCCGCAGATCGTCCCTGCGTGGACATTCAGGGGCGGCTTAAGTTTACTCGCCGAGATACGCCTTCTTGATGGAATCATCGTTCATGAGCTCCTTCGCGTCGCCCGACATCACGATCTTACCGGTCTCGAGCACGTACGCGCGGTCCGCGATCGCGAGCGCTTTCTTCGCGTTCTGCTCCACGAGCAGCACCGTCGTCCCGGCCTCGCTGACGCTCTGGATGATATCAAAGATCTCGTTGACGAGGATCGGGGACAGACCCATCGAGGGCTCATCCATCAGGATGATACGCGGATCCGACATCAGCGCGCGCCCCATCGCCAGCATCTGCTGCTCGCCGCCTGAGAGCGTCCCGGCCAGCTGATTCCTTCGTTCCTCCAGGCGCGGGAAGCGCTTGTAGACCATCTCCAGCGTCTGTTCGATCTCCCCCTTATCGCTGCGCGTGTAAGCTCCCAGCTTCAGATTCTGGTAAACGGAAAGCTCCGAGAACACGCGGCGTCCCTCCGGCACGTGCGCCATCCCGAGGCTCACGATCTTGTGCGCAGGGGTCTTTGTGATATCTTTGTCCTCAAAAAGAATGCTTCCCTTCTGCGGAGTCAGAAGTCCGGTCACCGCATGCAGGATCGTCGTCTTGCCCGCGCCGTTCGCGCCGATCAGCGCAATGATCTCTCCCTCATTCACCTGAAAGGACACACCCTTGATCGCCTGGATCACGCCATAGTACACTTCCATATCCTTCACTTCAAGCATCGCCATGTCCATCGACCTCCTATTCTCCCAGATACGCCGTGATGACTTCCGGATCGTTCAGAACTTCCTCCGGCAGGCCGTTTGCAAGCTCCGTCCCGAAATTCAGCACATAGAGATACTCACAGATGCCCGCCACAAGCTTCATGTCATGCTCGATCAGAAGGATCGTCACATGGAATTGATTGCGGATAAACTCGATCGTCGCCATCAGTTCGGCCGTCTCCTGCGGGTTCATGCCGGCGGCAGGCTCATCCAGAAGCAGAAGCTTCGGCTCCGTGGCGAGCGCTCGTGCGATCTCCAGCTTCCGCTGCTTCCCGTAGGGCAGATTGGACGCCTTGTAATCGGCAAACTGCTCCAGCTCAAACACCCGCAGCACTTCCCTCGCCCTCTCATCGATCGCTTTCTCTTTTTTGCGGTAGCCCGGCGTGTGAAAAAGACTTCCCTGCAGGCCGTACTTTACCTGATTGTGCAGCGCCGCCTTGACATTGTCCAGCACGCTCATCTGTGAAAACAGACGGATATTCTGGAACGTGCGGGCGACTCCCGTCTGGCAGATCTGCGACGGGCTCTTCCCGATCAGCTCCTCTCCGTCCAGAAGGATCGTGCCGTCCGTCGGACGGTACACCCCGGTCAGCAGGTTGAAAACTGTCGTCTTTCCTGCGCCGTTCGGCCCGATCAAACCGACAAGCGCTCCCTGTTCGATCGTCATATTCAGCCCGTCCACCGCGCGCAGTCCCCCGAAGGAGATCCCAAGATTTTTTACATCTAACAAAGCCATTGTTTTCTCCTCCTACTGAATTTTGTCTGCCTGCCGCATGTTGCGCTTCTCCGCCAGCATACGCCGCAGCGGGGAGTTACTGAACAGCATCATCGCGATCAACACGATCGCGTAGACGAGCATACGGTAATTGGAAAGTCCCCGGAGAAGCTCCGGAAGCAATGTGAGCAGCGCCGCCGCGATAATGCTTCCGGTAATGTTGCCCATGCCGCCGAGCACCACCATGACCAGAATCTCAATCGACGTATTGTAGTCAAAATTGCCCGGCCTGAGGATACCGATATTGCCCGCGTACACAACGCCGGCCATACCGGCCATGAACGCAGCGAGCACAAAGGCCATCGTCTTGAACAGACTTACCTTGATACCGATCGCTTCCGCCGCGATGTAGTTGTCCCGGATCGCACAGATCGCCCGGCCATGCCGCGAATTGACCAGATTGCTGACCAGCACGATCACGATCAGCATCAGCACATAGACAAATGTGAAATTCCGGTAGGTCGTCACCGGCGGGATCCGCTTCAGTCCGCCCGCGCCGCCCGTGATCGGCGTAGCCGCGTTAAACACAGACTTGATGATCTCTCCGAACGCCAGTGTCGTGATTGCCAGATAGTCGCCGCGCAGGCGCAACACCGGGATACCTACGATCAATCCGAGCACAGCGGCGCACGCACCGCCTGTCACCACCGCCAGAGGCAGCGCGGCAACGGTTGGAAGACCGCTCTTGAGCACCAGAGCTCCGGCATAAGCGCCGATTGACATAAACGCCGCATGCCCGAGACTCAGCTCCCCGAGAAAACCTACAACCATGCACAGAGACACCGCCAGCATGATGTTCATGCAGACCGGAACGATCAGAGACATCATCTGCCTCGACATCACTCCCATATTGACTGCGGCCGTCACTGCCACATACACCGCGATCGCAGCCGCGCAGCCGAGAATCTGTTTTCCATATTTCTTCATGCGATCACCTACACTTTCTCGACGCTCAGCTTACCCAGGATACCTGACGGTTTCAGCAGCAGCACAATGACCAGCACGCTGAAGACGATCGCATCGGAAAGCTGTGTGGATATATAGGCTTTTGACATGCTCTCAATGATCCCGAGCGCCAGTCCTCCGAACATCGCGCCCGGAATGCTGCCGATCCCGCCGAGCACGGCCGCCACAAAGGCCTTGATGCCCGGGATCGCGCCCAGAGTCGGAATCAGCGATTCGTACTGGCATATATAAAGAATACCCGCGACGGCCGCCAGCGCGGAGCCGATCGCGAAGGTAATCGATATTGTCCTGTTTACATTGATGCCCATCAGCTCCGCGGCGCCCTGGTCCTCGGATACCGCCAGCATGGCATGACCAATCTTTGTCTTGTTTACAAAAAGTGTCAGACCTGCCATGATCAGCGCCGTCACCGCCAGCGTCACGATCGTCAGGCCGGAGATCGTCAGGCCTGCAATCTGTATGGACGGTACCTTTATGATCGAGCCGAATGGGATCGGCGTTGCCTTGAAGATCAAAAGAGCCAGATTCTGCAGCAGATAGCTGACGCCGATCGCCGTGATCAGCACCGCCAGTCTCTGCGCATTTCTCAGCGGCTTGTACGCAACCTTCTCGATCGTGATCCCCATCAGCGCGCAGAAGGCGATCGTCAATATCACCGCCGGGACTGCCGGAACATGCAGGATACTCACAAAGACATAAAGCGCGTAAGCGCCTACCATGATGATATCGCCGTGCGCGAAATTGATCATCTTCGCAATACCGTACACCATCGTATAACCCAGCGCAATCAGTGCATAGATGCTGCCGATCCGCAGCCCGTTCAGCAGCTGTGCCAGAATGCTGTTTAACAGAGCCATATTTTTCTCCTCTCCGATTTTACAAAAGGGAGACGTATGCCGTCTCCCTTTCGTCCCTGAAATCAAAACCGCTCTTTCTTATTCTACAAATGTATAAGCGCCATCCTTCACCGTCACAAAGAGAACGTCCTTGATCGGAGCGCCGGACGCGTCGAAGGTCATCGTGCCGGTCAGGCCGTCCACCGTGATCTCGGTCATCGCCGCGATCAGATCCTCGCTCTCGATGCTCTGCGCCTGCTCCATAGCTGCCTTGAAGGTGTATACGCAGTCATAGCCGTCCGCCGCGAACTGGTCCGGGATCGCATCGTATGCTTCCTGATAAGCCTCCACGAAAGCAACGGTCTTCTCCTCATCCACAGACGCACAGAACGGGCTGGTGAAGATGCATCCCTCTACCAGGGCCGGATCCGTCACCGTGCCGAGCACCCCGTCCCAGCCGTCAGAACCGAAGAACGGAAGCTCCATCCCCTGATCAGCCGCCTGCTTCGTGATGTAGGTAGCGTCCTGATAGTAAGCCGGAACATAGATCGCCTCAGCGTCCGTACCCTGGATCGTGGTCAGCTGTGTATTGAACTCCTGATCACCGGTCTGGAATGCCTCGCTGGCAACCACCTCGCCGCCCTTCTCAGTGAACTCTGCCTCAAACGCCTCCTTGATGCCCGAGCTGTAGTCATCCGCCGTATTGTAAATAACGGCAACCTTGGAAATGCCTACCGTATCGATCAGGTAATCCGCCATCGCAACGCCCTGCTCCGGGTCGGAGAAGCAGATGCGGAACGCGTTGTCGTTCGCGATACAGTCCTCCGCGGAACCCGACGGGGTGATCTGAAGGATACCGTCTGCATAGGTGTCACTTGTAATCGCGATGCACGGCCCGCTCGTGACAGCGCCCATGATAACATTCGCGCCGTTGTCCATGACCGTGTTGTACGCCTGCGGGGCAATGTCCTCGCTGCCCTGGTCGTCCTGGTAGTCCAGCTTAATCTCATATGTGGTGTCGCCGATCGTAACATCGCCCGCTTCATGGATCTCTTTCACCGCGATCTCAGCGCCCTGCTTTACGGAAATACCGTAGGAAGCCACCGCGCCGGTCAGCGGTCCGATGCCGCCGATCCAAAATTCTTCCGCCGCCATCGTCGTAGCGGAAACCGTCATCGCAGCCACACATGCGACACTTGCCAGTTTCACAAATTTCTTCATAATATCTACCTCCTCTTTTTCTTCGTGCGGCTGACGTCCGATCATCCCCGCACAACCTCCGCAAATACCGCAAAAGCCTGTCGGGACGATTCCGAAACTTACGCCGCGCTCATACTGCAAATCATACTCAGTTCACACAAATTTGTCAAGAAGTTTCGCACATTTGTTGAATACAACTGTCCGCCCCGCACGGATTTCCGTATATTTCCTTTCCAGCTGCCTCCTGTCAGAATATACCGCCCAGGCAATCCTGTCTATCGCGAGTGTGGATTTTCCGGCAATCTCATGCTGAATACGGTTTCAAGACAATGTGTCATTTAATATGCCTTCCCCCAGCAGACCATCGTCTTCGCCGGCTTTCCGCAGAAGACGCAGGTATCCGCGAGCTTCTCCTGCGCAAAAGGCATGCAGCGGGAGGTCACGCCGATCTCCTCCTTGATGGCCTCCTCGCACTCCTGACAGCCGCACCACATGGCCTTGATGAAGCCCGGCTTATTGTCCGCGATATCCTTGAACTCCTCTTTCGTCACGGCTGTGTAGGTATGCGCGTCGCGGTGCGCCGTCGCGCGCTGCAGCATCTCGCGCTGCATCGTCTCCAGCACCTCCGCCGCCTTCTTCGGCAGCTCCGCGATCGGAGCCGCGATCTTCTCCCGCGTGTCGCGGCGCACGATCACCGCCTGACCTTCCTCGATATCCTTCGGACCGAGCTCGATGCGCAGCGGGATCCCGCGCATCTCCTGCTCCGCGAATTTCCAGCCCGGGCTCTTCTCCGTGTCGTCGAGCTTCACGCGAAGCCCGGCCGCCGCGAGCGCGGCCTTCAGATCGTTCGCCGCGTCAAGTACGCCCTCCTGCTGCTGGCGGATCGGGATCACCATCACCTGCGTCGGAGCGATCCTCGGCGGAAGCACCAGCCCGCTGTTGTCGCCGTGTACCATGATGATCGCGCCGATGATGCGCGTGGAAAGTCCCCATGAGGTCTGATGTACATATTTCAGCGTATTGTCCTTGTCCGCATACTGGATCTCAAACGCCTTCGCGAAGCCGTCGCCGAAATTGTGGCTCGTGCCGGACTGCAGCGCCTTGCCGTCGTGCATCAGCGCCTCAATCGTGTAGGTTGCCTCCGCCCCGGCGAATTTCTCCTTGTCGGTCTTGCGGCCGCGGATCACCGGGATGGCCAGCACCTCCTCACAGAAGTCCGCATAGACGTTCAGCATCTGCTGCGTGCGCTCCTCGGCCTCCTCGGCGGTCGCGTGCGCGGTGTGCCCCTCCTGCCACAGAAATTCCCTCGAACGCAGGAACGGACGCGTCGTCTTCTCCCAGCGCACCACGGAGCACCACTGATTGTATACCTTCGGCAGATCGCGGTAGGAATGCACGTCGTTCGCATAGAAATCACAGAACAGCGTCTCCGAGGTCGGACGCACGCACATGCGCTCCTGCAGCGGCTCGAGTCCGCCGTGCGTCACCCACGCCACCTCCGGCGCGAAGCCCTCCACATGATCCTTCTCCTTCTGGAGCAGACTCTCCGGGATAAAGATCGGCAGGTACACGTTCTCCACGCCGGTCTCCTTGAATCTGCGATCCAGCTCATGCTGGATGTTCTCCCACAGCGCGTACCCGGCCGGCTTGATCACCATGCAGCCCTTGACGCTGGTGTAGTCGATGAGCTCCGCCTTCTTCACGACGTCCGTGTACCACTGCGCGAAATCCTCCTCCATGGAAGTGATCGCTTCCACAAGCTTCTTTTCCTTCGCCATTGTATTTTCCTCCTAAAAAAGTTTTAGCCGGTCTTCTGATCCCGCAAGGGACCGGAAAACCGGCGGTACCACCCTTCTTGACAGCCTGAGCTGACCTCTCGTCCTCCGTTAACGCCGGAATACGCCACAGTTTCCCGCAGAGGCTCCAAAGCCGGTTCATCCCCGCCGCATGAGACCTCGCACCGCCCGGTCTCTCTCTGAAATGCGCTCTGAGATTACTAATCTTCTTCTCAGCCCGATCGCTCTTACCGTTCACCTCGTGTCCGGTAATAATATTACCTATTTTACGCACATCACAGCGATTTTGTCAAGCGATAATCGCGTCAAACTGCGCGAGAAAAATATTTTTCTTTCAATTTTAGCAAAACGGGGTACTACCCAGCCCATTTTTTGATATAATCAGTCTGAGGAAATACGAAGCAACTCTCGGAGGTACCTATGAAAATTCTCGGACTGCAAAAACTGACCCTGCTGGATTTCCCGGGGCGCGTGGCCGCGATCGTATTTACGGGCGGCTGCAACTTCCGCTGCCCCTTCTGCCAGAACAGCTCCCTTGTGCTCGCGCCGCAGAGCGTGCCGGAGATCAGCGAGGAGGAATTCCGGCAGTTCCTGCGCAAAAGGCAGGGTCTTCTTGACGGCATCTGCGTGACCGGCGGCGAGCCGACGCTGCACGCGGATCTCCCGGAATTTCTGTCCTCCATCCGGGACGCCGGCTATCTCGTCAAGCTCGACACGAACGGCACGAATCCGGATATGCTCGAATCGCTTCTGGCGGACGGGCTTCTTGATTACGCCGCGATGGACGTCAAGGCCGGGCCGGAGAACTACGCGCGGGTATGTGGGCTTTCCGCTCTCTCCGATGCATCGACTGGCAGCGTATCTTTGCCAACCGCTTCAGCGTATCCCGATTCCCACGGCGTTGCGGATGACGGGAGGAAAAACGTACTGGCTGGCCCGGCAGGCCAGCTCCTCGCGAACGTACGCCGCTCCGTCGACCTTCTGAAGAATTCCGGCGTCGAATACGAATTCCGCACGACGGTCGTGAAAGGGCTGCACACGGCGCGGGACTTCGAGGAGATCGCCTCGTGGCTTACCGGCTGCCGCGCTTATTTCCTGCAGGCCTTCCGCGACTGCCCGGAGGTTCTTCTCGAGGATCATCCGTTCTCCGCGTTTTCGGACGAGGAGATGAAGGATTTTCTGAAAATCGTACAAAAAAAGATCCCCCAGGCTGCCCTGAGGGGTGTTTGAGTCAACTCTTATTCTGCCGCAGCTCGCGGCACCAGTATCCGAAGACCTGGCCGGAATCCTTTCGCGCGGACTCCAGAAAACGCCCGTAGCCGAACATCTGCGCCATGTAAGCCTCCTGCGGGTTATTTACCCCCGGCACGCCCAGTATGCAGGTTCCGTCGCCGGTCACTCCCAGCAGCAGATGTCTGTACTGATAAAAACCGTGCTGCAGAAAGCTGCTTCTCCCTACGTTCCAGTTTTCCTGCTGCAGGCGGACAATATCGCACGGCAGGATCATCACACAGCTTTCGATCTCCGCGCCGGCAAACGGCTGAAACGCGGCCCTTTTTTGCAGCAGTTCCCGGATTGCCGGGGTCTTCCCGTCCCCGGAAGCTTCGACGCTCTGTCCTTGAAGCTCCGCAACGTGTTCCGGCTCTCCTGAGCGATCGGCGCCGCCGTCAGAAGCTTCTCCCTCATCCGGGCTGCCTGCCGCCTCGATCCTGTTATCCTCCGGCTGCCCTGCGACATCCTCTTCCGGCTGCCCACTGCTGTCCTCTTCGTCATGCTGCGATCCGGACAATGCAGGACGCTTCTCCATCGGCTGCGATCCGCTTGCCTCTGGGCCGCCTTCCTCATAATCGGTCTCCTGCGAAGCCTCCGTCACAAAGTGCTCCACATCGATCCCCTCGTCGTCCCAGACCGTGATGAAGCGCCGCCCGTCGCTGCTCTCGATCCAGATCCCTGCCAGATCTCCGAATATGTATTTCCCCTCGCCAAGCGGCGCGTCGGCGCGAAACGCCCACTCCTCCGCGATCTGCTTCACCGGCCGCATCTCACCCAGAAGGATTCCCTGCAGCCGTCCCGGCACACGCGCAAACCCGTACACCTGTATCGGGGGCGACGGGCAGGCGTCCGCGAGGATCCGAAGCAAAAGCCTCCACATTCCCTCGCGCAGCTCCACCTTCGCGAAGCCTGCATTTTTCTGCTTCTTCCCATCTATATATTCGTAGAAATAAGAAATAAAGCGCCTGTATTCCGGCATCGGCATTCACATCCTTTCATGTCGCGGGAAATCCGATCAGATTTCCTATAACACAAATATATGCCGTTCCGGACAAGATCATGCCTGAATCGATCTGTTCACTGCAGATATGGAATTCCAAACCAGAACTCCACGCCCTTCTCCTTATTCTCCAGCCCGCACTCACCGCCGTGCTGCGCCACGATACTTTTCACAATGTACAGTCCAAGCCCGGTCCCGCCTTCGTTCCTCCGGCCGACTGAGCTGCCCTGATAAAAGCTGTCCCAGAGCTTGTCTATATCCTCCTCCGCAACCTTTTCTCCCTCATTGTACACGGAAAAGATGACATATCTGCCGTTTCGCCCGACCGAAACGCGCACCACGCTGTCCTCCGGCGCATAGCGGTACGCGTTCATCAGAAAATTGTTGACCGCCCTGCGGAGGTTCTCCGGATTTCCTTTTACCATGCAATCCGGCAAAGACTGCAGTTCAAGCCGGACCTGCTTCTTCGCGAAAAGCGCCGAGAAATCCCGAACCGCCCCGTCCGCTATCTGATCCAGCTTCAAGGGCTGCATCGGCTGCTCCTCAATGGCCTCCTCAACCGAAAAGGTCTGCAGCATACTGGACACCATCTCGCTCATCCTCCGGACCTCCTCTGTCACGGAGTCGCAATACTGCTGCCGTTTTTCAGCATCCTGCGTGATGGACAGCATCTCTGCCTGCCCGGAAATGATCGCCAGAGGAGTCTTCAGTTCATGGGAGACATTGTTCACAAACCGCTTCCTGTGCTGCTCCAGCTCCGCCCTGCGCTGATTGTCCTGCTGCAGGAGCCGGTTGTAGGTCTCCAGATCCCGGACATAGCTCTGGATCTGATCCGACATCTCGTTGATGCTCTCTCCCAGCTCGTTGAGCTCCTGATATTTCGTCGTCTCGGAAACTTTCTCCGAGAAATCCTTTTCCGCGATCTTCTTCGCCACTCTGGCCGCGTTCCCGACCGACCTGCCGATCCCCTTCGCGAGCATATGGACGCAGATCGTCCCAAAGATCAGGAAAACCACGATCACGAGCAGAAGGACACGCCGCGCGTAAGCCGTGCTTCTGTCGATCGCGCCGGAGGACTGTGTCACCATAATATAAAACTTATGGCCGTCCTGCTCATGAATCCCCCTCAGAACGACCCTGCCGCCGGTCCTGATCTTCTCATATTCCGCCTCGGCGTCTTTCCTGTATTTGGCGATCCACTGCTCTGTCAACTCCGGGTCTTGACTGCTGGTGCTCGTATGCTCGGATTTATTCGTGGCGTACAGAAGATTAAACTCCTCGTCACGGATCCGGAATCTGAGGTTGTTGTTCTCATACGGCTCCAGAAGGCTGTCCGAAGACTCTTCCCACTCGTCCTCCGCCGCCATTCCCTTGATCCGGTTCTCCTCCTCACACAGCGCGGGAATATCTTCATTCAGCAAAAGCCCGTACACCTCGTCCAGCATCCTGCACTGTTCCTGAATGTAAAGATGCCTCGACACACCGGAATAGAGAATCCCGACCCCACCGGACACCGCCGTGAGCAGCAGCACCAGAATCACCAGCAGGCGTCCGCTAATTGTCTTCATCATCCTTTACCTCAAAACGATAGCCGATCCCATATATCGTATCGATATATTTCCCGTATTTTCCAAGCTTCAGCCGGATCTGCTTCACGATCGTGTCGACGGAGCGGTCTGTCCCGTTGTAATCGATCCCCCACACCTCATCCAAAAAACGATCCCGCCTCAGAACGATCTTCTCATTGTCCGTAAAATACCGAAGCACCTCATATTCCCGCGGGGTAAGTGGGACATACTGCCCGTTCAGGAAAACCTTACGCGCCTTGTCGTCGATCGAAAGCGCTCCGTACGTCTTCCTGCGGGCCGTCCCTTTCGCGCGCCGCATCAGCGCTTCGATATGGGCCTTCAGGACAGAAAGCAGAAACGGCTTCACCAGATAGTCGTCCGCGCCCAGCGAAAAGCCCCGAAGCTGATCCTCCTCACTGCACTTCGCAGTGAGAATGATAACCGGAACATTTGATTTCTCCCGAATTTTGGTGAGAACATCGAATCCGCTCATTCCAGGCAGCATCAGATCCAGCAGAACCAGATCCGGCCACTCGTCCTCATCTGTGCCGAACACACGCACAGCCTCTGTTCCGCTTCGCGCTTCCATGGTCTGATAATCGCTCATCTGCAGATACTCCTCTATGGTACTGCAAAGCTTCTCCTCGTCCTCAACCACAAGAATTTGTATTTTCTCAGCTGTTGATATATCCTTCATCTGTCCGCTTCCTCTCCGAAACTGCCTACATATTATCATAATATTAACATATTTCACAATATTTGTTAAAAATTTTGTCACTTCTCCGTAATCAATTAATCATACTAATGTGATGGAAATGTGTCATTCAGAAAGGAGATTTCCTTTCGCGGGTCTGCGCATAAACAAAAAGGGCTGTCTTTCGACAGCCCGGATCTACGATATAACAGAATATGTGCTTTTAATATTCCTCGTATGCAACGCTTCCGTCCGAGTATGTGATCTCGTAATAGCCGTGGCCGCTCCCGTCACAGTCGTCAAACTTCTGGCGTTTCACCTCGGTGACTCCGCCGCCCGATTGCTGCGACGCCGCTGCCTGCGCTGCCGCCGCCGCTGCCTGTGCCTGACGGATCTGCTCGCGCGCTGCCTCCTCAGCCTGCACTGCCGCGATCGCCGCCTGCTCATCCTCGCTGATGCATCTGCGCACAGTATATCCGGTCGCATCGTCCGTCTTCACCACATAGTGCGTAGCCGTCTCGCCCAGCACCTCGATCGCGTCTCCCCGCTTGATCACGCCGAGGATCTCCGCCTCGTCGTCCGGCTCGCTGCGGATGTAGACGTCGTCCACCGCAAAGAGCTCTGCCGGCTCCTTGTAGGTAAGCTCTCCGGTCTGTCCGACCCTGCGCTCCTTGCCCGAAGACAGGCTCGTATAATTGATGAACGCAAACGCGCCGTCCATCACAAGCTCCGGCTCCGACATCGTCTCATATGGGACGTCCAGAAACTCATATTGCTGACCGTCGTCTGCGATCATGACCACATTGATCAGAGTCTCGTCCTCCTGCAGCTCCACAGAAGCCGAGCGGATCGGAAGCTCTGCCGTATTTTTGATCTCAACCGGATCCTTGTCCTCGATCGTCAGCACGATCGTTTCCAGAACCTCCGCGCCGTCCGCGTCCTGCGCTTCCGCAGCCGTAACCGCTTCAGACATACCTTCCGTCTCTGCCGCGAGCGCGGACGCCGTTATTCCCATGCATAGCGCTGCAGCGATCCCCATCGCGATTCCTGTTCTCTTTTTCATCATTTTTTCCACCTTTCTTTTCTTGGTAGTGTCAAATCCTACCTGTTTTTTTGTTCCAAAACTTAATAAAAACCTTGATCTTAAGGGAAATCTGCAATAAA
>CANRDO010000017.1 GCA_947629385.1 uncultured Lachnospiraceae bacterium | reverse complement strand
AAGCGGCAAGAGCGTTCTTTTGATATCGAAATGTTTTAAGGCTGCAAAAATGAATCCGGATAAAAAATTCCTTATCATATGTTTTAATCGCAATCTTCAATCTTTATATACATGGTACATAGAGAGGGCTGGGCTACAGGAAAGAAATGTTGAATGCTGTACATTTGATGGATTATGTAAAAAATTACTTGAACGTAATGGCTTGTTTTTGCCTGGAGGAGTTAACGCAATAGAAGCTAGGCGTCAAGCAGTGATGACAGCATTTTCAAACGGTAAGATTAAAGACCGGTACTATGGCATTTTTATAGACGAAGTTCAGATGTTTGAGTCGTCATGGTACAAGTTTTCATATAATCTTCTGGAAAACAAGGAAAGCGGAGATCACATCTTTGTAATTTGTGGTGATAAGACACAGGAAATAAAGCAGAGGCAAAAGCATGGGAAAGCGCCATGGAATGCAGGAGAGGGTTATCCTGTATATCGAGGTGGAAACAAGAGCATACGAATAGAAAAGAATTTTAGAAATTGTGTTGAAATCAATGACTATATTAATCGTTATGCGCAGTATGCCAGAGCATTAATAAAAATGCATAATCCCGAGGAGCAATTTGATCCAGATATGTTTTTGCGTGGACAAGCATTTAGACACGGGGAGGGTGTTACTATTAAGCAATTTAATGGGAATGCTGTTGCTGAAGCTGAAAAGGTAGTCGAATCCGTAAAAACTATTCATGATGACAAAGGTGTCCCATACGATGAAATAGCAATCGCTATGTATTTCAGAAAATATAAACCGCTTAGTTATTATTTGGAGTCCGCATTATTAACCGCATTTGCCAGAGAGCACATTCCATACAATCTTCTGTACAATAATGATCAGAGTTGGGGTGGCAGATACGGCGATGGAGGCGTTTCATTTATAACGTTTGATTCTGTTCTAGGATTGGATTTTCAAGCGGTTGTTGTTTGTGGGGTCAAGCCATTAGGTGCATATGATAAAACGAAAAAACTTAAAAGTGAAAGCGTTTTAAATGAGGAACAAACAGAGAACCTCAAAAAGAATATTAGCTACTTATATGTTGCATGTACTCGGGCTAAAGATTATTTGCACATTATATTAGGTGAATCAAGTAATCAGTCTATATATAACAAGCTGCTGACTGATTCAGAAGAATAGGAGGTTACTCAATGCATGAAGAATTGATCCAGTTTAACTCTGGAGATCACGTTCTGGGAAATAAAAATGTTGCTGAAGCAGTCACGACAGACGGAGACATTGTTTTTAATGAGAGCTACGTAGTAATTGGTGAATCGCTTGAGGCGAGAGATATTCATGCTACGTATGATTTAGATGTTTTGACTGATGTTGTTGCTGGAACAATTAGTGTAAATGGGAATCTGTTTGTAAAAGGTGATATTGAGGCTGACGGGATTATATGCAGGGGATCTTTCTACTGTACTGGAGAAGTAAGAGTAAAAAAATGTAATTTTGGTTCCCACACTATGATTGGCTCAGTAATTGGTAAAGAAGTATATGCCGCAGGTGATCTGTTTATTAAGACCACGATTGATACGGACTCATCTTTAGAAGTAGATGGCTTGGTGGTCGCCGGAGAGGGAATCATGGGTGATGGTTCATTTATGGCAAAAGCGGCAATAGCAAACGAATATTTTGAATTCAGCGGAAAGAAAAATAGCAAAGTGTTTGAAATATCTGAGATGGAATTTACAGATGCTTCTGTTTTGGAAAATGATAATGACTCTCACGTCGATCTAAATGCGATGACTATTGAGAGAGCTATAGATGTATTTAATAAGGTGTTTGATAAAAGCATTAATGAATGGAGTCAATTTGAAGAGACTGAGTTTGTAGGAGAAATACGCAAGGTTGCAGAGTCAATGTGCGATTTGCAAATGATTGATAGAGTTGTTGATACTGTAATAGCTTTATCTTATGAACGGCAAATTGAAAATTTTAAGGATTATCTTTATGTGCTCTGCGCCAAGAACAACTTCCCTGGTGGAATGGCAGAATATGAAACATTACAGCCGGTAATCGAGGATATGCTTAATGAAGCAACTTATAAGATAGACAATATGAATTATAAAGCTCAAAACATACAAGAATTAGCGGTTTCGCTTTTTGTTTTAAATAAATACTATGAGCAACTTCCGATAAGCGTGGAAGAAGCTGCGGATAAGATTTTCTCATCAATAGGGATTCGATATTCGACAGTAGAACATATTTGGAGGGAATACAATGGATAAGCTCGAAAAAAGCAGGCAGTTACTCTCAACTGCTATACTACATAATTTCATTGGTAGAATAACAGGCTCAGGTTTGGACCGAATAGTAGGGAGTAACCCAGAGAATGTTTTATTAGTTGGTAAGCTTATGTCTACCAACGATACAGATGGACAAAACACCAATTCTTCGAAAACCTTTATTGAGAGTATAGGAGTAGATTTTTATTTGTCGGAAAATGAATTAGATAATGCCGTCATTAGGCTGTTTCCTCAGGGCGATTTTTATTATCGTGCTATACCAACGGTAGAAGAACAGCGCGCTGCTATGCTAAGAGAAATCAATGAAAGCCGTGACGAAAATGAATTCAAATGTTTTGAAGATATTGTGGATGCATATAAAGCAAAACCAGAATATTTTTCCAGTTATCAAATAAGACTTGTACCGGTGTACAAAAAGATAAGTTTGGGAGAAAATGCTCAGGTTTCCTTTAGACTTAAAGACATTTTAGATGAGTCTGGAGAATGTGGCTTTGTAGGCGAGAGTCACAGTATTAATGTGGGTTTAGGCAGTTATCTTCAGGAAATCCAAACCAATATAAACAACGATGAAGAAGCAATGATTCAGGTTATTACTGAACCCACAAAAGTGGAGCACCTGCTCTCGGCTGGAAACTACGGTGATTTTTTAAAGGCTTATGCTAACAAGAAGGTTCAGCAACAAAACCAGAACTGGAAAGTGTATTTTGACATTCAAGTAAAAAAAATAGGGGTAAATTATCTGGTCTCATGTTTCCTTGTCAATAATTCGGTTGTGCTATATTCAGGGTCACATAGATCTAGGAAGGATGACAAGTTTACAATAGAGACTCTCTTTAATTCGGGAATTAGAGTTGAACTTAAGAATGCAAGCTTTTGCCCAATAGAATTGGATTTCTTTGAAGACGATTATAAATACGATAAGACTCAGTATGCCTTAAGCAATAATTGCGCTGTTGAGTTTATTAAAGCCGAAAATGCTCTTCAGACGAATCATCTTCCGCTTTATGAGCAGTATAGACTAATTACGAATGATAGTCTTGCTATCAAGTTTTTTGATCTTGTTGATGATCCGATAGCAACGCTTGAAGGAATTCTTGTCAAGATGAGGAAGGAGTTAGAGGATTGGAAACAGTATAAAACGCAGAAAACATCAGAGCTTACACAAAAGGGAATAGAAAAACTATCCAAGGAAATACAGGGATTTGAAGATGAAATATCGAATTTTGCTAGTGGCATTTACGTTTTGAAGAATTACCCGATTGTGCGAAAAAGCTTTGTACAAATGAACAAGGCTTTTGCTGAAACATCTAAGAAGTTTTCAACATGGAGACTATTCCAGATAGTTTTTATTGTTTCAATGATTCCGGACATCGCAGCGTGTGATCGGGATCTTATGCCTGATGATGAAAAGGCTAAAACTCATTTGTCTGATATGGCTTTGCTTTACTTCCCTACTGGCGGTGGTAAAACCGAGGCTTTCTTAGGTGTATTAGTGTTTAATTTATTCTTTGACCGCCACCGTGGTAAGAGTTGTGGCGTGACAAGTATACTTCGTTACCCGCTCCGCTTACTCTCGGTACAGCAGGTGCAGAGATTGGCAAATGTTTTAGCAAAGGCCGAACTTATAAGAAGAGATGATAATGAGATCTCAGGAACGGAATGTTTCTCGTTGGGATATTTTGTAGGTGATAATAATACTCCTAATGAGATGAGCGCGAAGGAATACACTCGTTATCGTGAAATGAATCAGGCACAACGCGATGAACATAGAGTTTTAGATGTTTGCCCGTTTTGTGGGAAACAATCAGTGCATATTCGGGCAGATGAACATCTCAGTAGATTGGTACACTTCTGTGACAATCCTGAGTGTCAGTCGGGAGGGGATCTTCCACTTTATATTGTTGATAGTGAAATATATAGATATTTGCCGAGTGCTATCATAAGTACTGTCGATAAGTTGGCAATTGTGGGGTGTAATGCAAATTTTAGAAATATCCTTAATGGAGGCGAATATAAGTGTCCGATTCATGGATATACATCAAAGAAAAAATGTATAGAAAAAACATGCCAGCTTGAGGTACAAGACTTTAAGGCCGTGGACATGTATGACCCAGCACCTACCTTGTTCATACAGGATGAGCTTCATCTGATTAGGGAATCTTTAGGAACGTATGCATCTCATTATGAATCATTTCTTAGATACTATATTAAGAATGTTTCTAAGTCGAAACGAGATGTGAAAATCATAGGAGCAACAGCCACGATATCATCATATAGGGAGCAGGTATACCATCTGTATGGCAGAAACCCAGTAAGATTCCCGTGCGAATCACCCTTTATAGAAAGAAACTTCTATGCTGCTGTAGATAAGGAAGATCTTCAGCGACAGATACTTGGATATGCACCCTATGGAAAGGCAATCGTAAATAGTGTTGTTTATTCTCTAAAATATATGCGGGAAGCTGTATATGAATATTATAGTGAGCCTCAAAAGATTTTGGCTATACCCAGTATCGGGATATCAACGGAGGAAGAAGCTCTGGAATTATTGAAGGATTATTGGATTTTCCTTGAATACAATAATGTAAAGAGAGATGGCAACAATGTTGATGGAGCTATTAAAACCCCTGTTAATGAAGAATTAAGCAGTGAGGGAATTATTCCGTTTAAGACACGTGCTATGACTGGTGATGAATCATTTCAGGATGTTAGAGAAGTGTTGGCTGAGGTCGAGAACAATAACAATGTATATGATGGAGTAAACCTTATTACTGCAACAAGTATGATATCGCATGGCGTAGATGCAGATAGATTTAATGTAATGTTCTTCTACGGCATTCCAGGAAATATGGCTGAATACATTCAGGCTTATTCACGTACAGGACGTAAACATACAAGTATTGTTGTCGATCTAATTAGACCAACACGTGAAACAGACCAGAGTTATTTGAAGAACTTTACTAGTATGCATAAGTATAAGGATCTTCTTGTTGAGGCGGTACCAATCAACAGATGGGCAACTAAAGCGGTAGATAATACTTTGCCTGGAGTTTTTACAGGCGTGCTGTTAACTTGCTATGATCCGGAAATCCAATATACATCTGGATCGCTGTTCTTTATGAAGAATATAAAGAAAGCAATAAAGGAACATGAGATTGACCAAGGTACGATAAAGGATCAGCTGTATAAATCATTTGGTTGTATAGATGATGATGGAATAACTCATGACCTCGGAAATCAGTATAGGAAAAAAATAGACGCATTTGTTGATGATATCTTTATACAAATAGGGGATAGAAGCTGGAGTGATGAAAATATTTTTGATGGCTTTAGACTTATGGGATACCGCATTATGAATAGTCTACGAGATACAGATTCTCAACTTATTATTGAGTTGGATTAATTGGAGGTCATTATGAAGTATCATTGGAGGTCATTATGAAGTATCAGATGAAGAGAGGCGTGTCTCAATCTTTATACAAGTATCTGCCAGAGAGCTGGATAGATTTCTCTGTAAGAGGCGAGGAACGTTACAACTATATTGCACATGTGACGCGGTGGAATAGTGAAAAACTAGATGGGATTAACAAGAGGCGATTGATCAGAGTTGTGAATCAAGCCATAGAAGCATTTGGTACTGCAGCAGGTGAAGGAGCAACCATTTCAAATACGGCAGGGTATGGGAATGGTCTGACATTAGAAAACTGCACAGTATTAAATCCTAAACATGATAGTGATGAAAGGGGCGTTGTTGCGGAGATTAGTCCACTAACGTTTTATTGCCCGTCTTGTCATAAAGTATATCAGTTCAAGGATAGCGAGGCTTATCAAAAGTACAAAAAGTGTCGTTTATGCCATGCAGAATTGAAGCAAATGAGACAGATATATTTCTGTAAATGTGGGTTTGCAACGGATAAGCACCCTGTTTATTGTAGAACCTGTAAGTCCAGTGATTCTATTTACTGGAGTGGTAAGCTGAACGATTATAATTTCAGATGTAAAAAATGCGGAAATAAAATACCAATGTTCAAGAAGTGCGATCAGTGCGGGACGAGGCTGTCACCAAAAATCGCATTAGATCCATCACAGTATTTTGCTTATAGCATCAGCCTTATAGACATTATTGATGAGAAAGTTGAAAAGTTTATAAGTGATACTGATTATGGTGCCATATTGACCGTAGCTTGTTGGCTTGGGAAAATAACAAGATCTGAATTGGATGAGGTTATAGCAAATGGCATCACATCTGATCCGGAAGCTTATCAAAAGAAATACGATGACAGCTACAATATGTTTATTGCTGCCGGCTTGGATCCAGCGAGCGCAGCAAATGCGGCAAGTGCTGTAGCAAACAAGGATTGTGGAAGCAAATATCTCGCTATTGTTAATGATTTGAAAGCAAAAATATTTACTTCGCCTGAAAGCTTAGCCAAGGTTTCTGAAGCAATTCTTGAATATATGTTTGTAAAGGAAATTGAAGATAAGTCGTCTTTAGATGATGCAGAAGATATTTCAAGAATGCTCAATACAAACGCAAACCCAGAAGAATTTAAAAAGCTGGCTGAGAAAAGAGCAATTTCATCAGTAGAAGTGTGTGGAAATATTCCATTTGTGAGCTGCTCTTATGGATATACAAGAGAAAAGTCTGAGCCTGGTGATGGTGCTGTTCTTAGAGCATTTAAGGAAGAACATAATGGCGTAAAAAATATTTATGCCACAAAGTTAAATACGGAAGGTGTGTTATTTGAATTTGATAGAGTTAAAATCCTCAAGTGGTTGGATAAAAATAGCTATGTGAGTCATGATGAACTTCCTGATTTTAATGATGAAAATGCTGTTAAATTATGGTTTGTCAATAATGTAAGACCTGAATTGATCAAGCCATTTTCGAAAATTGATCCGGCGGAAGCGGCAACATATTATATCTATAACTTGATTCATACGCTTTCTCACCTTCTCATAAGAAGTGCAGCAAGTATGTGTGGGTTAGACAAAAATTCAATTTCAGAGTATATACTTCCGTCAATTCCAGGAGTGTTAGTTTATTGCCAAAACTCTCAGGGATTCAATCTGGGTGCGCTCTTTAATATATTTGAAGCGTACTTTGATAAATGGTTGGACAGTGCATATCAAGGTGCACAAAAATGCATATTTGATCCTATTTGTGCATCCAGATACAAAGCATGTACAGGCTGCTTATTTTTGAATGAAGTTTCTTGTCAGCATTTTAATCATGACCTCGACCGTACATTGATTATTGGTTCTGTTGACCGTGCTACGTCGGTTAGACATTGGGGGTTTTGGGAGGAATAATTATGGCAGAAATGCATCCGGTAGATATCGAAAACTATAACTATACTCCTTCTGAGAAGTATATGTATGAGGCTTTCAGGGATCGACTTGACAAAAAATATCATGTCTTTTATTCGGTCAGATGGTTTGAGGTGGAAGAAGGAAAACGTATTGACAGTGAGTCGGATTTTATAGTATTTGATCCCTCTTTTGGCTTCATCACCATCGAAGTTAAGGGTGGAAAAGACATTATTCAAGAGGGCGAACACTGGTTTCTGATAGAGACTAAGGATGGCGAAGAGTCTACCAGAGAACTCAAGTGCAGCCCTTATGAGCAAGCCGAAAAAAGTATGCGCCATTTTCATAAATACTTCCATGAAGAGTTTCATCAGTCTTTTAATGGAGTTTATGGATTTGCAGTTGCTTTCCCTTGGTATTCTTCAGAGAAAATCATTTCCAGTAGTAGTCCGCGTGAACTTACAATCGATAAAAGCGATATTGAAAACTTGCCAAAGAAAATCAATGAAATATTTCATTATTGGCGGAACAAAAGAAACTTATCGGTTCCCTTTTCTGCGGAGCAACGGAAGCGTTTTATCTCGCTGATAAATAAGCGTATTTCTCTGTCTGCAGCGGCAGGAGCTCTTATCCCTATAAAAGAAAAAGAGTTGTCTAAGATTAATGCTGTACAGGATAGCATAATTGACGCGATGTACAACTATAGAGAGATGCGTTTTATTGGTGGTGCCGGTACAGGGAAAACATACATAGGTGCAAAAAAAGCAAAGCAGGAAGCAGCAAAAGGGAAAAAAGTTCTGTTCACTTGTTGCAGTAAAGGGTTAATTAATTATGTAAACAATGAAGTGTTGAAGGATGTTGATAATGTTACTTGCTTGGATTTTGATAGTCTCATGAAGATAATTCTAGGGAATGATTATGAAAGCGTAGTCAAAAAGGGGAATGGATTTTTTGATTATATAGAAACCATTTCTGATGAATACAAGTATGATTGCATTATTGTTGATGAGGCTCAGGATTACGATGTTGATATGGGACTTTCAATAAGAGCGTTGCTGAATGAAGACTATTCAACGTTTTATGTTTTTTTTGATGAGAATCAGAATGTTTTTTCAAAAGATTTTGAGGATTCCTTTGCAATAGATTATCCGCCGGTGATTCTGAGGTACAACATAAGAAATACGGGAAGGATTTATGATAATGCTATTCAAAAGACCGGATTGGGTGGAGACACGGTTGCTAATTCTTTACTAGGAGTAGAACCTGAATATTCTGATTATAAAAATATCAATCAGTGCAAGAAAGCATTGACGAACATCATAAACAAGTTAACTCAGAAAGAATTTGTGTCTCCGAATTCAATTGTTATACTTGGAAATTGTGACTATGAAGATTCTATTATTTGCAATGAAGAGTATATTGGATCGTTTAAGGTCAACAAATCTAATAATTTAAGTATAATTGAAGAAGATGTAATTCGTTACTTTTCTGTCAAGGATTTTAAAGGGATGGAAGCAGATATTATTGTATTCATCAATCATATTAAAAACAAGGAGTTAGAGGTTAAAGAATTATGTGAGCAGTACGTTGCTCTTACAAGGCCGAGGTATTATCTCTATGTTTTAAACATTACAATACAATAGGTGGTGTGTTATATGGCCAATATTCTATTAATTGAACCAAAATACAAATGCAAACAACCTCCCTTGGGACTTATGAAAATATCATATTTCCATAAGAATGTTATGCATGATTATGTGAGATTTACGAAAGGGGAGTTGCCGCAGGAATTGGCAGGTACTAAGTGGGATAGAGTATATGTAACGACACTATTTACATTTGAGTGGAAGGTTACTATTGAAGCAATAGAATATGCTAAAACACTTGTTGACACAATTGATAAAGTTTCAGTTGGGGGCATAGCAGCAACCTTGTTGCCCGAGCAGATGCGTGAAGAAACTGGAATTATGCCTATTTGTGGTATTTTGAACGAGCCGGGTAAACTAGGATTACCAGGCGATGAGTGCATAGACCAGATTGTACCTGATTATTCAATGCTGGATGATGTTGATTATGTGTATCCCTTTCATGATGCCTATTTTTTGAGTGCAACAAAAGGATGTGGTAATAAGTGCGGATTTTGTGCGGTTCAGACGTTGGAGCCGACATTTGTTCCGTATATTAATATTAAGGATAAGATTAAAGCAATTGATGAAAAATTTGGTCCTAAGAAGGATCTGATCTTAATGGATAATAATGTTCTGAGATCACCGAGATTCGATGACATTATTGATGATATTATTGCTGCAGGATTTTCTAAAGGTGCTACTTATAAGAATCCTCGTACCGGAAAAGTTGTGCAAAGGTATGTTGACTTTAATCAGGGACTTGATGCGTTGTTCTTAAATGAAGCAAAGGCGAAAAGACTTGGTGAAATTGCACTAAGACCAGCCAGAGTTGCATTTGACCATATCGAGGATAGAGATATTTATGAAAGAGCATTGAGACTGTGCGCAAAAAACGGAATCACGGAATTGTCGAACTATGTTCTCTATAACAGTGAAGATTTTGGTGGAAAGGGGAGAAAATATCATGCAGATACGCCCGAAGATTTATATGAGCGCATGCGTATAACGTTGGATTTAAAAGATGAAATAAATAGTGAACTTCCGGATGATTGCGAAGCGGTTGCTGCATTCTCTTTTCCAATGAGATATATACCTTTGTCGGCACATGAGAGAGGTTACGTTGGTTCTATGTGGAATGCAAAGTATTTGAGGGCAGTCCAGAGAATGTTGGTTCCGACACAGGGGAAAGGCGTATGTAGCAGGAGCTTTTTTGAGGCTGATTTTGGAAGATCATCTGATGAATTTGTAAGATATCTCAGCATGCCAGAGCGACTTATTGCCAGCAGAGGCAAGATCAGTACTACATCAAGAGGAAAGTCTAAGGAAACGGAAGAAGAATTTGAAAAACGGAAAGCCGGTTGGGAGCGCGACCAAAAGAAGATTGAACTATGGAATGGGTTGTATGATCAGTTGGGCGATGAAAAAGAATCTTTTATTGCGCTAATAGGAGATAATGAGTATTTGCCCGAGAAATTTTTAGGTATAACATCAACACTTCAGAAGAAAATATATTTACTCTATTTGACTACACCAAGGCTTTTTGCGTTGCTTGGACTTATTGATAAGAAATCATCAACATACGACCTTGTATATGATGTCATTACTAATGAATGTCCACAATTATATTTGGATTTACTGGACACGCTTGCCGATAATGAATCTCAGCAGAATTATATTTTTACAAACTTCATTAATTATTTCGGGAAAAAAGGAATTCGAGATTTAATGGACAAGCTTGCGAACGTTGACTATGCAGTCGATAAGCAGATGGCCAAATGGGATGCGATTTGCAAAAAAAGTGGTGTGGAATATATTGATTATGAACTAATTCGTGTATACAGAAGATTCATTGATCTTGAAGTGTTAAATGAAAATAAACATAAAAAGGCAAAGGAGGCCATAAAAGAATTGAAGATGGTAGATCTTGCCCAAATTATGTATGGGTGTATAGGGGACTTTGAAAAGAAACTGCTTAGCGCAATAGATTCTGAGCGAGGACAAAAGTTATTGAGCAAAGTTTCTAAATCTATTTATGATAACATCCAATTAAAATTATCGAATTTATTGGAGGAATCTTGATGAGTGAGAAGATTATAATTGGAAAACATACTCTTGAATCATTAACCTCCGGTATGTATTCAGATCCATATGTTGTTTTTAGGGAATATATACAGAATAGCGTCGATTCCATAGATACAGCTATAAAAAAAGGTATAATAAGGATTGGAGAGGATCAAATTGTTGTTCAACTCAGGCCTACAGAGCAAGAGATAATTATCAGGGACAACGGAACAGGTATTGAGCAAAATGAAGCTGAAAAAGTACTTATCAGCATTGGAAACTCGCAAAAAGCGTCGGATTCATCAAGGGGATTTCGTGGAATAGGTCGACTCGCGGCTTTAAGTTATTGTAAACAATTGGTTTTCCAAACATCATATTCGGGGGAAAATAAGGCAACAATAATAACCATTGATGCGAATAAACTTTCAAAGTTATTGATGGATTCTACCGGCGTAGATGTTTCCGTTGTTGATGTCCTGCAGAAGGTTTATGAGGTAAAAACTAAGCCAGAAAAGGAGAATACTCACTACTTTGTTGTGAGATTAATCGGAGTAGATGATAATTCGAAACTTAATGATCATGATGAAGTTGTTGATTATTTGTCACAAAATACGCCAGTTCCTTTTGATCCGGCTTTTGTGTGGGGAAAAGAAATATGTAGTAGATTACGTAAAGAGGCATGCGACGTTCAATCATATAATATAATGGTTCAGTATGGAACTACAGTTCAATCTATTTATAAACCGTATAAAGACAAAATACTGGTAGATAAGGGGAAAAGCATATATGACAACATTCAAGATATAGAGATAGTGAAGATAGCACATCCAAATGGAACTTTGGCAGCGGTCGGGTGGTTAGCAAAGACCAACTATATGGGGAGCATCTACGATAGAACGGTAAAAGGAATACGACTTAGGAAAGGAAATATACTTGTAGGGGATCATCAGACATTAAATGTTGTGTTCAAAGATGCGCGCTTTAATGGATGGTCTATGGGAGAAATTTATGCAACTGATGTAAATTTGATACCGAATGCAAGGAGAGATAATTTTGAAAAGAATCAAACATATTTTGTTTTATTTGAACAATTATCATTACTTGCAGCTATGATAACTAAGGAAATTAGGTCTGCTTCGTTAAAACGTAATAGCGAATTATCTAATGCAATGGAGCAACTCGATAAAGCTACGAAACTAGCAAGTGAGGCTATAGATAATGGTATTACTTCTGTTCAAAAAGGGACAATTACACAAAAATTAAAATCAGCGCACGATGCTGTTTCCAAATCTATTGCAAAAGATAAGACTAATGAGTATTTTCAAGAGATTGCATTTGAAGAACTGGATATGCTTATTGGGAAATTTAAAGGGGTAACTTCTTATAAGGCATTAAATACTATTGAAAAGCTCTCAAATACTGAAAAAAGGATACTTGAACGAGTTTTTAATGTTATAGAGAGCATGGAAATAGATAATGCGAAGGATATTATTGATGAAATTATAAATGAGTTTTTATCATGAAGTATTATGGAACGGGCGGCTCTCCGGCGATGAACTGGGAGCCACTATTTTCATATTCGTACTTTTTATAAAAATGGTCTCGTATCCGTCGGCCGGAGCAGGGTGTCTGGCATCTAGTCCGGGGATCTACCCATCTGCTTACAGAGAGAATTTAAATTCACATCGGGGCAACATTCGATGATTAGTTTATCATGGCAAAAGTGAAAAACAGGACATTTTAAATTTACCTTTAAGGTAAATAGAAATCTTGACGAAGCAGGGCATCTGTGCTATTATGGATTTACCTTGAAGGTAAACATGAAAGAGAAGTGATGCTTTGTATATTACGTATAAGAATAAGAAAATTGAAAAGGTTTGTACGAATGCCAAAACTGCAGAGAGAACCTATGGCCGGGAAATGGCCAATAAAATACATCAGCGTATTGATGAAATTGATGCTGCGGATACTGTTGAGATGATGATACAGTTTCATATAGGACGATGTCATCCGCTCACACAGAATAGGAAAGGACAATACGCAGTGGATTTGGTTCATCCATACAGATTGGCATTTGAGAAAAACGGCGACGAAATCCAAATAGCAAACATTTTGGAAATAGTCGATTATCATTAATGGTTAAGATGACAAGTTAAGGAGGTAGCACTATGGTGAGAAGTCGCAGTTACATTGCAACGCCACCTGGGGCGACAATTAAAGAGCAGTTGAATGACAGAGGCATGAGTCAGAAGGAGTTTGCAGCCAGGATGGATATGTCTGAGAAGCATATCAGCAAGCTTATTAATGGTGATGTCCAGCTTACGCCGGAGATGGCAGTCAGGTTAGAGATGGTTCTTGGCGTTCCGGCTAAGTTTTGGAATAATCTTGAGGCAATCTACAGAGAGAAAATTATTAAGGCAGAAGCAGAAAATGCAATGGATGCTGATGTTGAGATAGCTAAACGATTTCCTTATAGCGAAATGGCCAAATTCGGTTGGGTTCCGGAAACCAGAGATACTAAAGAAAAAGTGAGCAATCTTAGGAAATACTTTGAGGTTGTCGAACTCCCACTTCTTGGAAGTGAGCAGATTACAAGGATCGCCTGCAGGCGCTTGGCAATTACAGAAAAAAGTGATCTGGCTTTGTTGGCATGGGCTCAGGAGGCAAAAATTAAGGCGCGCGATGTCCAAACCGCTCTAATTAATATCAAAGGGCTGATTTCTGCCATACCGGAAATAAGAAAGATGACAGTTCTTAAGCCAAAGAAATTTTGTCCACAGTTAAAGAAATGTCTTGCAGACTGCGGAATAGCACTAGTATTCCTGCCCTATCTTAAAGGATCGTTCCTTCAGGGAGCTTCTTTTATGGATGGAAATAAGATTGTTGTTGGACTTACTGCAAGAGGAAAGGATGCAGATAAGTTTTGGTTCAGCTTGTTCCATGAATTTGCACACATTGTTCTCGGTCATGTAGGACAATCCAATGGCACATCGGAAGATGATGAAAGAGCTGCCGACAAATGGTCTGCTGATACTTTGATTGCAGTTGAAGATTTTGAAGCTTTTAGGAAAGAAAGAGACTATTCTGAGAGAAGTGTTCTTCAATTTGCAAAAACACAGGGGATTGCTCCCGGGATAGTGGTTGGAAGAATGCAATTGGAAAGAATGATCAAGTACAGCATGCTGAATAATTTGAAAGATAAATATGAAATAGCTGTGTAAAAGAAATATTTTAATCCGGCAATGTCCGAATTAATGTCCAAATTAATGTCCGAATTGAAAAAAACAAGGATGCAGATAGTTTTGAAATATCTGGACGCAAATAAGAAAATTAGCAGTTCTATTGTAGCTAAATTATTGGATGTTGAGGGAAAGACGGTAAGTCGATTACTGTCTAAAGTAGAAAAACTGGGTATTCTTGATAGTGCTGGAAAAACGAAAAATAAAGTATATTTTAGAGAATGACATAAATTTAAGCTATAATCACTCATTTCCTTGATTTGCAAAGAATTTAAGAGAATGAGTGATTGATTAAGGGAGTCGATTAAGGGAATCAGCTGATCCTGTAATAGCAGGTGCTCTTTCCTACACCTTCTCGTTTTAGCACACCAGATGCTATGAGCTTGCGCAGCGCACCCTCAACGGAGCTGACACTGAGCGAAGGGCACAATTCAAGAATATCCTGTTTGGTAAAACGGCCTATTTTATTCACAGTAGCACGTCTTACTGTCTCAAGTGCGGACAGCTTTGTTTCTACCAGAGCAAAGCGATCCCCGAAGTCCTTATAGGCGGAAAGAATGGTGCCAAGCAGATATTTGATGAACGGAACTGTATTTTCACGGCCTTCGTGCCAGCCGATTTGCGCCTGCCTGAGTGTGTCATAGTACAAATCTTTATTCCGGGCGATCTTTGCTTCCAGAGAAATATATTTTCCGACATAGAAGCCGTTTCTGTATAGCAGCAGTGTCGTCAGCAGACGGCTTATTCTGCCGTTTCCGTCGTTGAACGGATGTATGCAGAGGAAGTCGTGAATGAAAACAGGAATAGCGATCAACGGTTCTATCTCCATATTTCCGGTGACGCGATTGTATTCGTCGCAGATTCTGTCCAGAGCTTCCGGCGTTTCATAGGGAGCAAGCGGCGTAAACAGGGTCTTCACGTGACCATCGGGATAGGTCGCGCTGATATAATTCTGTACATTTTTCGTTTTGCCTGCCATTGGATTGTTCATGTGGTTGTATAGGATTTTGTGAAGCTGCAGAATATAATTCTGTGTGATTGGGATCACATCAAAATTCTCATGGATCAGATTGAGTACGTCGCGATACCCGGCGATTTCCTGTTCGTCGCGGTTTCTCGGCGTTGTTTTTTCCATAACCAGCTGCCGGATGCGTGTATTTGTTGTAACGATACCTTCGATTGCATTGGAGGCTTCTGTACTTTGGATCTTTGCAATCTCAACCAGTTTCTCCAGTTCTGCCGGTCGCTGCTTCAGGTACATCTCTTGCTTTCCGGCTTCTTTATAAATTGCAGCAATCAAGCTGAGAATCTCTGAGTCCCATTTTTGATTTTTAATTTCCGAATAGTTAAAACTTCTCATTTCCCTTACCTCTAACCTTTCCCTTAAATTATATACAGTATTAAGGGAAAGTCAATATTTTGTGACAGAATCCCATTAATATTATTTTTATTTTAAGGGAAAATATTTAAAAACTAGGATGCATAGAGCCTAATATCTGGTTGTGATAATCGGAATATACAATTAAGGATTTTCTTGCACATTACCAAGCGATACGATATGATAAATATACAAGTTTGCTTTCGCTTGTTGAAGAAGTGTGTTTCTGTAAAGCCGAATAGGATGCGGCAAAGGCTATTCCGTAGAGAATTTGAAGTTAATGCGGCGCTTTTATGTGGTTTATTCACAGGACCAAATTGGGGAAACAGTGTTTACCCAGAGAGTGTGCAGGAGGTTTGCATCAAATGAAAATTGACAGCGGCAGGATGCTGAACGATTATATTCAACCAAATAAGAAGCAGTATTGTATTCCTGTTTTTCAGCGCGATTATGCATGGACGCATGAACAGTGCGAGAAACTTTTTGAAGATATTGTTCTGGCCTTCCAGAAGGACAGGATGCATTTTTGCGGGTCATTTGTTTATGCGCCCTTAAAATCAAAAAATCATATAGACTATTTTATCATCATTGACGGACAGCAGAGGTTCACTACGCTTTATATTCTTCTGAAAGCGCTGGCGGATTGTGCGCAGGAAGAGTCGGATAAAGACGCTCTGGAAAAATATCTGTTCAACGAAGACAGGTTCAACAGATATGGAATCGATGAGAAGAGTAAGCTGAAGCTTAAACCGGTGAAAACGGACAATGATCAGCTTCAGCTGTTGATGGCAGGAAAGATTGACAGCATGGACAAAAGCAAGAATGGCGTTATTTATCATAACTACATGCTCTTTAAGGAGTTGATCAATGCTTTCCTGAATGAAAGTCCCGATAATACGGTTATGATGATTCATGACGGAATCGATAACCTGATTTGTGCTGATATCCGGCTGGATCAGGACGATGATGCTCAGGAGATTTTTGAGAGGATCAACTCTACGGGTATTACTTTGGGACTTCCCGATCTGATCAGGAATTATGTTCTGATGACGGATGATGACCAGGAAAGGCTTTACGAAGATTACTGGCTGATCACGCAGGAGCTCCTCTCAAAAGACCGTCTGCAGAGCTTTTTTCTGGATTATCTTAACATGAAGCTGGACGGGTTTACGAAAGAGAGCAACGCCTATGCGGATTTCAAACAGATCTATCGGGACGGACAATATACGAATGAGTCGATGCTGCGTGAAATTCTCCATTATGCAAAGCAATATCACACGTTCTGTTGCGGCAACGACGTACTGAGCAATGAGATCAATGCGGCGCTTTTCGGCTTGAGAAGGCTGAATCAGACAACGGTTTATCTATTCTTGTTTCATATTTTTGATGACTTTGAGGACGGAGTGATTGACCAGAGAGAGCTGGGGAAAATACTGAATCTGCTGTTGAGCTACAGCGTGCGCCGCCTGATTTGCGAGGTGGGTTCCAACTCGCTGCGCGGTCTGTATAAGACGCTTTACAGTCGTGTTTTCATCCGTGGTGAGAACAAAGATCACTACTATGACGCCATTGTATCGTTCCTTCTTCAGCTGACTTCCAAGGATGCAATACCGAGCGACGCGGATTTCACGCTTGCGTTGAAAGAGCGAAATCTTTACAGAAAAAATGCTCTTTGCAAGTATTTGCTGACCAGGGTCGAAAATCAGGGAAAGGAGCAAGTGATCACTGACAACCTCACGATTGAGCACATTATGCCCCAGAATAAGAATCTTTCGACAGCCTGGCAGAAGATGCTCGGCGATGATTGGGAGGTCGTGCGTGACAGATATCTGCATACCCTTGGAAATCTTACATTGACCGGATACAACAGTGAGCTGGGGGACAAGCCATTCCAGGAAAAGAAAGAGATGCTTGAAGATATGACGCATATAACGCATATCGTTGTTTTGTACAGTGATGTCAAAGACAAGGCTCAGTGGAATGCTGCGGCGATTGAGAGCAGGGCGGAGCGGCTTGCCAGCCTGATCAAAAAACTGTTTCCGATTGACCAGCCGGAGACAAAAATAGAGTTTAAGGATCCGCGATATACGCTTTATACTGTTGCGGATCCGCATAAGGCAACCCATAAGTATGTGAATTATTACGAACTGCTCGGCGAAAAGGTAAATGTGGGCAGCTTTGCGCTCATGGTTCGGTCAGTAGCCAGGAAGCTGTATGATCTGGACAACAGAATCATAGACCAGATGGCGAGCACGCATGAAACCTTTCCCACATGGCTGAATCCTGCTTTTGCATATGACGCAGCGGCTCTCAGGAATCCTGTCAGGTTAAAGAAGGATATCGATCTTTATATCAGTATCGGAACCTCGGCGTATGAATGTATTTGCTTCATTCGTGAACTGCTGAGAAAATATGAGCTGGACCTGGAGGAGGATTTTGTGTACAGTGCAAGGCCAAGCGCCGGGTAATACAATGTTACAATTTGGCCCAACAGACTGGTTTTTCGTCCAAAATTGAACTGTTTTGGACGAAAGCGATTACTATTGGACAAAAAACTTTTCACTATTATTGAAGCGAGGTGTACTATGAACCAAATCGAACTGATCAAAACTCGTCACTCCGTCCGGAGCTACTTGGACAAGCCGATTGAGGCGGAAAAGGCAGAGAAGCTGAAAACAAAGATTGCGGAATGCAATACGGTCGGCGGGCTGCACATGCAGTTCTGTCCGGAGGCGGGGAAGACGTTTAACAGGGTTTTGAATAAATTCATGGGGCTCGGCAGCGCGCCCAGCGTGATCGCCTGCATCGGCAAGGATGGGGATGATCTGGAGGAGCGGATCGGATACTATGGCGAGCGCTTGGTGCTTTTTGCGCAGGGGCTGGGACTGAACACCTGCTGGGCGGGAACGTTTAATCCGAAGAACGTGCCTGCGGAAATAGGAGAGGGCGAGAGACTGGTTATTGTGATCGCGATCGGCTACGGCGCGAATCAGGGGAAACAGCACAGATCGAAGGATCCGGAGAAGGTGATCGCCTCCGGCGGGGAGAAGCCGTACTGGTTCAACTACGGGGTGGAGATGGCGCTTCTTGCGCCGACCGCCATTAATCAGCAGAAATTTTTGATCGATCTGAAGGAGGACGGCAGTGTGACCTTTGCCGATCAGGGCGGAATCTTCAGCAAGGTCGATCTCGGTATCGTGAGATATCATTTTGAGGTCGGGGCGGAATTTGCAAAATCGAAGGATGCGAGCCCTCAAGATGCGAGCCCCCAAGATGCTTTTTCATGAAAGGAAACATATTAGTATTCAGCTAAGGGCAGGTGGGAATTCTCTCACTTTTTATTGAATTCAGTTTCCTTATTTTTTGTGCAAAACTGCCTTTGACAGAATAAAATTCCCTGCGTATAATGACAGTAACGTGTGGCACTCGATGCGTAAATCCAGTTGAGTGCCGCACGTTTTTTGTGTGATTAAAAGAGATAAAAGAAAGAGGGCGTTTGTATGGAAAGGAAGGAAACTATGGAAGCAGAGACAAATCATTATCTGGGGAGCGAGCGCATCGGGAAGCTCATGGGCCGGTACGCGGTTCCCTGCATCATTTCCCTGCTGGTCGGGGCGTTGTACAACATCGTGGACCAGATTTTTATCGCTAATGCATCCTATCTCGGATCGTTTGGTAATGCGGCGAACACGGTGGTCTTCCCGCTCACTGTGATCGCGCTGGCGATCGCCGTCATGATCGGGGACGGCTGCTGCGCGTTTGTCAGTCTGAGCCTTGGCAGGAGGGAGTCGGGTAACGCGAGGAAAAGCGTCGGGAACTCGGTCGTTCTGGTCGTCGTGGGCAGTTTGCTCTTGTGCGCGGCCTATCTGATCTTTGCGCGCCCGATCATCACGCTGTTTGGTGGGACGGTCAACGCGGAGACGTTCCGGTATTCGCAGGAGTATTTCTTTTGGATCTCGATCGGGATTCCGTTTTATATGTTCGGGCAGGCGATGAATCCGATCATCCGGGCGGACGGTTCGCCGAAGTTTGCGATGGTCTCCACCCTGCTTGGCGCCGTGATCAATGTGATCCTCGACCCGATCTTCATTTATCTGTTCAGATTGGGAATGATGGGAGCCGCGGTGGCTACGGTGATCGGTCAGGTGGCGACGGCGCTGCTGGCGCTCTGGTACCTCGCGCATATGAAGCTGACGAAGCCGTCGGGAGAGGATTTCCGCTTGAGCCGCAATATCGTGCGCCGGACGCTGATGCTCGGCGTCACGAGTTTTCTCTCACAGATCTCTCTGGTTGCCGCCATGGCGGCGATCAACAACATGATCCGAAAATACGGCGCGCAGGACCCGGTGTTCGGGCAGGAGCAGTACGCGCAGATCCCGATGGCAGTGGTCGGAATCGTGATGAAGTTTTTCCAGATCGTGATCTCGATCGTTGTGGGCATGGCGGCGGGCTGCATCCCGATCGCCGGTTACAATATGGGCGCGGGCCTGAAAACGCGGGTGAGGAGCCTGTTTACCCGGCTGCTGGTCGCGGAGGCGGCGGTCGGCGCGGCCGCGCTTGTGATCGTGGAGGCGTTCCCGGGCGCGCTGATCGGTATTTTCGGCGCGGCCAACGAGAGCGTGTATTACACGGATTTTGCGCTCAGATCGTTCCGCATCTATCTGTGTATGGTGGTGTTTGCCTGCGTCAACAAGGCGTGCTTCATCTTCCTGCAGGCGATGGGCAAGGCGGCCGCGTCGACGATGCTGTCGATGGTCCGGGAGGTCGTCTTCGGCGTAGGTTTCGCGTTCCTGCTTCCGCTGTTCTGGGGACTGGACGGAGTGCTGTACTCCATGCCGGTGTCAGACTTCCTGACGTTCCTGATTGCGGCGGTTTTGATCGCGCGGACGTACCGGGAACTGGGAGAAAAAGAAACCTCCGGCATGCAGGCGTTTGCCTGCGCACCGAAGGTGGTCTGATAAAGTTAAGTCTGCCTGACGATAGACTTGGTCTTCCACCTGCCCTGGAAATAGCGCGCCACGCATACGAGGGCGGTGGTCGTCCAGGTGGCTCCGGTGGTGATCCAGATTGCCCAGTAGCCGAGCGCGGAGATCCGGATGAGGATCTGGGAGTACAGGATACGGCAGGTCACTTCCGTAAATCCGTTGATCATGGAAAACGTAGTATCGCCGCAGCCGTTCAGGAGCGCGCGGGGCACGTAGATCATGCCGAGGCCGAAATAGCACAGGCTGGTGATGCGAAGCGCTTTGTAACCGATCTCGATTACATCGGCTTCCTTCACGAAGATCCCCACGATCCGATGCCCGAACAGATACGCCGGGGGAATCAGCAGGAGGCTGAAGATCAGCACGATCAAGGTGCACTGAGCGAAGCCCTTTTTGACGCGGTCAATCTTTCCTGCGCCGATGTTCTGTCCTGCGTAGGTGGTGAGGGCGGCTCCCAGGGAGCTGTAAGGCTGCTGCACGATCTGTTCCACGCGGTTTGTGATGGTAAACGCCGCCATCACGGTGTCTCCGAAGCTGTTCACTACGCTCTGGAGTACCATGCAGGAGATGGCGATCATGGAATTCTGCAGGGCAAGCGGCAGACCGAGGCGGAAGGAACGCACGATGATCGCCCGGTGCGGCGTCAGCTCTTCTTTGCTCAGACGGAAATACGGTACCCTGCGGTATGCGTAAAACAGACAGGAGGCCGCCGAGATGGCCTGGGCGATGATGGTCGCGAGGGCCACGCCGAAGACGCCGAGGCCGAACGCGAGCACGAACGTCAGATCCAGTATCACGTTGATGATGCTTGCCAGGATCAGGAAGTACAGGGGCGTCTTGGAATCGCCGAGCGCCCGCAGGATGGCGGCGGATCCGTTGTAGAGCGCGATGCCGACGATTCCGGCGCAGGTGGTCCTCATGTAAGTGAGAGAATCACCGATGATATTGTCCGGCGTCAGCAGGAGGCGCAGCAACGCGGGGGCGAAGAGAATGCCGATCACGCTGACTGTGAGCGCAGCCGAGATCAGGACGTAGAAGGAATTCGCGATCGTGCTGCGCACGTTTTTTTCGTCCTTTGCCCCGAAGTACTGCGCCACGATGATGCCGATACCGATCGCGAGTCCGGAGCTCAGGGAAAAGAACAGGAAATTCATGGAGCCGCAGGTTCCGACCGCCGCCAGGGCGTTCTTGCCCACAAAATTTCCCACGACAATAGAGTCCACCATATTGTAGAGCTGCTGGAAAAGATTTCCGATCAGCAGCGGCAGGGCAAATTTCAGAATGTGCCTTGCCGGGCTGCCGACGGTCATATCGGTTATATTCTTGGTGTTCATGCTTTCCTTTCCGGGCGGGAAAATAATCGTCTATATCCCGTTCACAATCTGGTTGGTATATTCTTATATCAGATGAAATCGTTTATTGCGTTCTACCCGAGCACGACCTGCGCTTCCGACAGGCCGGAGGTCAGCTTCAGCGCCGCGCTTTTTCCGGGCATTTCCAAAAGGTAATCCCCCTTGAAGCCCTTTGCTTCTGCGAAGCCGTTCTCGTCGGTACAGATCTCACAGTCCGTCCACCATTCTCCCTTGATCAGACGCATCAGCATCTCGTAGACAGGCTTGATGGAGTTATCCTTGCGGATTACGCCGCTGGGCGCGTTCAGCCACGCTCCGTCCGCGAAATCCCAGCCAGTGATCGCCTTCACCTGGGGATGCGCGAACAGGATCCGGTACATCTCCTCCGTCTGCTTCATCTGGCGCTCCTCTCCCTCAGGAGTGGTAGGCCATTCCGTTACCTGAAAATCGTTCAGGTCCTCGATCTCCGGCGGGATCAGGCTGCCTGACACGAGCGTGTTTTCGGTAAAGTGGATCGGGAGCCCGAAATGCTCGTAGCGCTCCAGCACCTCTTCCAGCTTCTCCGCGCCCCAGTAGCCCTGATGCTGGTGGGACTGAATCCCGATGGTATCGATGGGAACGCCCGCCTGCAGGCAGCCGTCGATCAGGATCTCGTAGGCGATGGAGGTGTTGAAATCATTGAGCAAAAGCTGCGCGTCGGGGTTCGCCGCTCTGGCCGCGGCGAAGGTTTCCTTTATGATACCGACCCGGCCGATGTCCTTGCAGACTCTGGTGATTGCGTTGTCATATTTATCGAAGATGGGCATGATGACCACCTCGTTGATCACGTCCCATATATCGACGATGCCCCGGAAACCCTTCACTTCCCGTTCAATTCGCCGCAGCTGTTTTTCCAGGATGGTCTGATTGTCATATTTCATCAGCCAGTCCGCGCACACGGTATGCCAGCACAGCGGATGCCCCTTCACGGTCACGTTGTGCTTTTGAAGAAATTTTGCGGCGCGGAGCCTGCTTTTTGTCTGGGGGCTGCCTTCCACCGGCTCAAACCCGCCCCAATAGAAGGGGATGGTGCCGTAGTTGTACAGCGCGAGCCATTTGTCGATCCGGTCCTGCAAAGCGGCGTCCGCCTGATGTGCGGAATCCGGTGCGTCCGCGGGATTTGCAGAGCCTGCCGTGTCGGCCGCAGCCGAATTTGCAGAATTTGTTGAACCTGCCGTATGTATTGTGTCGGCTGTATTTACCGTGTTCGTGTACGGCATAAAGTCGAACGCTCCGCAGCCAAACAAAAACTCATGTCTCGTCTGCTGCAGGCGGAGCCGGGTATTGGCTATGGGATTGCCCTGCTGATCTGTTACGCGTAGCAGGCAGCTTGCTTTTCGATGGGACAGATCTTCATTCTTTTTCATGTGACTTTCGCTTCCTTTCTGATCTCAGATTTTCGCAAAAAATATTCTGCGCCACAGTGAGATTATAATCATTATTTTACCGGGAGACTAATTATGCCTTGTCAGATTATTCTTATTTTTTGTCATTTTGCGCTTGATTTTTTGCGTACAGTCAGGTAAGCTTTGTGCAGAAAGGGTGCGATGGCAGGAAATGAACTTCATGATTTTTATGAGGAGATGACAAAAAATGCAAAGAAAAAGCTCTCATGAAAACATATATTACAACGGGGCTGTGAACGTGATCAGCGCGGATGATTTTCCGAAGACCTTCCCGCTTCACTGGCACAACCATGTGGAAATTGCGGTCTGGCCCGAGGATCCGGACGCGGACAAAGACATAGATCATCTTCCGGTACTGCAGGTCAACCAGACCGCGTACCGGATGGGCCCGGGGGATATTCTGTTCATCTGGCCCGGCGAGGTTCATGAAATTGTCGAGAATATGAGCGGCAGACTGGTCGGGCTTCAGTTCCCCGTGGCGCTGTTTGACGAGCTGCCTGATTTTAAGCCGTTTTTCCATTTTTTCCGGAACTTTCACCGGATCTCCGGCTCAGAGGAACCGGATCTGGCGCTCCAGATCATGGCGCATATCAGGCGTATGCTTTCTGTTCAGGAAAAGAGGGGCACGTTTTCCGGAGTGGAAATGGTGATCTGTCTGTATGAGATGCTGATGGATTTTGGAACCTATATTATGAATACTGTGCCGGAGGAGGGCAATTCCTCTTCCGTCGGAGCCGGCAGAGTTTTCGAGAAGATCAGCGCTGCCTGCAGCTATATCATTGACAATTGTGAGCATGAGCTTACGCTGGAATCAGCCGCCGCGCAGGCCGGCTTCAGCACCTGCTATTTTTCGCGTATCTTCAAGCAGTTCACAAATTACAATTTTGTGGAATACCTGGCGCTGCAGCGGATCAAAAAGGCCCGGCTGCTTTTGTCCGATCCGGACAAGAGCATTACGGAGATCTCTTACCAGGCGGGCTTCAAGAGCATCTCCACCTTCAACCGTGTGTTCCGGCAGTACCGGGGGTGTTCGCCGAGCGAGTACCGGAAGTATTATCTGAGGTAAGAGCGGGCGTTTTTTGGTAAGCGGAACGAATGATTGCCCTGCACTTCGGACATTTGCTGTCGCGGCGGCATCGATCGCAGACGGAGGATTCCCACTCGTATCCACAATAGGCGCATTTCCACCAGACTTTTCTTCCTGATCCGGAGGTTACTGTATCCGGTGTCAGAGAGCTGTTTTTTTCAAAATTCCATGCAGCGGCGACGTCCGGATGTGTGACAGATAGAGGGGCTTTCTTCTTGAGCAGTGTCTGCTGCCGATTGAAGGCGCCTTTTTTTGTTCCGCATTCAGGGCAGCCGCTTCCCGCCGTCCGGGTTCGGGACACTATACTGGCGTTCCACTGATTTTGGCAGTGTTTGCAGATCCACCAGACTTTTTTTGTGCTGCCGCAGGTGACTTGTTCCGGGAGAAGGCTGTTTTTATCGAAATCCCATTCGGCTGCAAGATCTGGTCTGTTTTGCAGCAATGAGCCGCTCTTGGACACGTAGGTTTGAGCGACATGGATGCTCCGCGCTTTTTTGGAGCAGGCGGGGCATGCTGCACCATGGTATCTGTCGGTGATCGAAGCCTTCCATATGTGTCCGCACTCGTGGCATTTCCACCAAACCTTTTTGTCGGAACCGATGCACGCCGTCTCCGGATTTTCTTTATTTTTTTCAAAATTCCAGTCAGAAAAAAGACCCGGGGCAGAGGCGACGTCATTATATCCCTTTAATGCGATCCGGTTTGCGCATATTGGACACCCGTTTCCTCTGTTCCGCGAGACGATCGATGCTTTCCAGGAATGATTCTTTTTGCATTTCCACCATACCTTTTTTCCGCTGCCGGCAGTGACTGTCTGAGGAGTGACAGGAGCGTTTTTCTCATAGTCCCATTCTGCTGAGACAGCCGGATTTACCGTAGCAAGGTCATTAAAGCCCTGCAATATTCTTTTTCCGGAACAATATGGACAGAGCCCGCTTTTCGCTTCATATGCAACAGGACTTATCCATTCATGACCGCAGGCTCCAAGCCACCAGACTCTTTTGGAGGACGCGATGGACACGAATTCAGGCCGCAGTCGGCCGTTTTTTGTGGGGTGCCACATTCCGGCAACCTGCGGGGCTTTCTTTTCCAGCGAATTCTCTTTTTCTGAATATTCGATGAGAGAATAAATACTGCCGGAATCCCGTTCCAGATCGATCATATCAGAAGCGAAAGGAAAACGGATTCCGAGGAGATCAGACAAGCTTTCCAGAGCCGTCCGGACAGCATCGTATACAGTGTCTTCGGGCTTCAGGATATAGTCAATAGAAGTTGAATTTAATGGCGGACAGCCATATTCCCGAATCCGGATAAGGGTGACTCCGTTATCGGAACAAACCATATTTTTTCTGATATCACGGGAGATTCCGGCCTTTTTGGAATGACCGTAAATACCATCGTATTCTATACCGGTTTTATATTTGGGCAGATAGATATCCAGTTCGTATGATTTTAGCCAGGGCTGTCGATAGTTTGCTTCAACATCAGACACAATTTTTGAAATATAATATAAAATCGCTTTTTCTGGAAAAGAGACTCTTCTTTCTCTGGAGCATATCGGGCAGCCGTTTCCCTTGACCCTGTCGGATACGACTGACATATACTCGTGACCCTTCGGACAGATCCAGGATACTTTTTTTCGGGAAAAACAAGCAATATCTGCCGGGGAATCCGGATTTTTTTCAAAGTTCCATTCTTTGACGAGATCCGGATGCAGGCTTAGCAGATCTGTTTTCCCCTTATGGACACGTACGCGGGCACAGGAAGGACAGCCGGTGCCCCGGTGCCTTTGCATAATGCCGGTTCTCCATTCATATCCGCATTTGTGGCATTTCCACCAGACGACTTTTTTTGAGCCGGCAATGACTTCTTCCGGGTTTAGCTCCTTGTTTTTTTCATAGTCCCAGTCGGGCAGCAGATCCGGGCGAGTTGTGGCCAGATCATTGTAGCCGCGCAGAACCTTTCGATTGCAGCAATATGGGCAGCCTCTGCCGGCTACCCGGCTGTTGACCTGGGCAAACCAGGAATGTCCGTTGGTACATTTCCACCAGACTTTTTTCTGGGAGCCTTTTGTGACGTCCTGAGGCGTCAGAGGATCATTTTTGCCATAATCCCAATCGCTCAGCAGCTCTGGATTTGTGGTTGCAAGATCATTATATCCGGGCCTGGTCTGAGGGCCGGGTCGTTTGCGGGTCATTTTTTTGTAAGTCCGGGTTGAGATAATTTCTTCCATGATTACAACAGATCACATCCTTTGCGTATAAATAAATAATATCAGGCAGCGGAAAATATGGCAAGAGTCAGAAGGTTCTTATAGGGAAGCGGTTGAAAAATAAAATATTACAAAACCTATTGACATACTAGGAATATGGTAATATAATGCAGCTATCAATTTCAAAGGAGAGTATGACAATGGGTAAATACAGATTTGAGACATTACAGCTTCATGTAGGACAGGAACAGGCAGATCCGGCGACGGATTCAAGGGCGGTGCCGATCTATCAGACTACATCGTACGTATTTCACAATTCCGCGCACGCGGCGGCGCGCTTCGGACTGGCGGATGCGGGCAATATCTACGGACGACTGACGAACTCCACGCAGGATGTGCTCGAGAAGAGAATAGCGGCGCTCGAGGGCGGCGTGGGGGCGCTGGCGCTGGCCTCCGGTGCGGCGGCGATCACATACACGATCCAGGCACTGGCGCAGGCGGGCGATCATATCGTTGCGCAGAAGACGATCTACGGCGGCAGCTACAATCTGCTGGCGCACACGCTTCCGCAGTACGGGATCACGGCTTCCTTTGTGGACGTTCACGATCTTGCGGAGGTGGAGTCCGCAATCCGGGAGAATACGAAGGCGATTTTCATCGAGACGCTCGGCAATCCGAACAGCGATATTCCGGACATCGACGCGGTCGCGGAGATCGCGCACAGGCACGGGCTTCCGCTCGTCATCGACAATACCTTCGGCACGCCGTATCTGATCCGTCCGATCGAACACGGGGCGGACATTGTGGTGCATTCTGCGACGAAATTCATCGGCGGCCACGGCACGACGCTGGGCGGCATCATCGTGGACTCCGGCAGGTTTGACTGGAAAGCGAGCGGCAAATACGCGCCGATCGCGGAGCCGAACCCGAGCTATCACGGCGTGTCGTTCGTGGACGCGGCAAGGCCTGCGGCCTTCGTTACCTACATCCGCGCAATCCTACTGCGCGACACGGGCGCGACGATCTCCCCATTCAATGCGTTCCTGCTTCTGCAGGGCGTGGAGACACTTTCCCTGCGGCTTGACCGTCACGCGGAGAACACGAAGAAGGTCGTAGAGTATCTCTCAAAGCATCCGCAGGTGGAGCATGTGAACCATCCGTCGCTGCCAGATCATCCGCAGCATGCGCTCTATGAGAAGTATTTTCCGAACGGCGGAGCGAGCATCTTCACGTTTGAGATCAAGGGCGGCCAGGACGAGGCGTGGAAGTTCATCGACAATCTGAAGATCTTCTCGCTGCTGGCGAATGTGGCGGACGTGAAGAGCCTGGCAATCCATCCGGCGACCACGACGCACTCCCAGCTGAACGATGAGGAGCTTGCAGATCAGGGGATCAAACGCAACACGATCCGTCTCTCCATCGGCACGGAGCACATCGACGACATCATCGAGGATCTGGAGAACGGGTTCGCGGCGGTGCGATAAACATACTTCTGAAATCGTTGAATTTCGATCGGATATCTGCTAAAATAATGCAGAAGCAAAAAAAAGAAAACGAAACAACAGCAGAGAAAACGATGGGAAACAACGAAGACAGGAGGCTTTGGACGATGAAAAGACGTAGGCGTTTGATAGTCGTAATCTGTGGAATAGCGGCGTTTCTGTGTCTGGCGCTTGGAATGACTGCGCTGGCGGAGCCGAAGGCATATGATCTCTTGCTGCCGGATGCAGCTGTCCGCGATTATACGGAGGACGAGATCAGGGCTCTGCCGCCGCAGGTGATTACCTACGCAAAGAACGAGATTTACGCGCTTCATGGGAGAAAATTTGTGTCGCAGGAGTTGACGGCCTGGTTCAACGTGCAGCCCTGGTATTATGGAACGGTCGAACCGGAGGCTTTTGATCCGGGCGTTTTCAACGCTTACGAGACGGCGAACATTGCGGCGCTGGAGAAAGCAGAGCAGGAGCTTGGCGAGAACGCCTATACGCTTGACCGGGCCGGCTGGGACACACAGGTAGTCGATGATTACTTGTCGGCGCAGATTGCGGGCGGTTCATCATCCGAAAGCGGGATTGCGGACGGTATGGAGGTTAGGACTGTTTTTTCCACGGACTATTTCAGTTTTGAGATTCCGGCTGCCTGGATGGAAGGAGCGGGTTATCTGTGCTTCCCTGAGGCGGACTCGATCTCGTTTTGCTGTCAGGAAGCCTGGGATGCGGCGGGTCCGGAGGACGGAAATGTCTGTACGATTCTCCGACAATACGAATATGTTGAGCCGGATTATTTCCCATCTGCGAGTTATCTTGGGACGAAGAATGACAGCTATTTCTATTTGCTTTATCCGACGGATGTGAGATACGATCCATCCAATGAATTTGTGGCACAGCGGTACAGCGCGATGCTTGAGGCGGCGGATGAGATCGTGACGACCTTTGAGCTGAAATAAAAACAGAGAAGAGGGATAATAGAAAATAGAAAAGAAAAAGGGGGACATTTTTAATGAAAGTTCTGATCATCAACGGAAGTCCGCGCAAGAATGGCAACACGTCCATCGCGGTGCGTGAGATGGAGAAGGTCTTCGCGGAGAGCGGCGTCGAGGTCGAGACGATGCAGATCGGTAATCAGGCGATCCGAGGCTGTATCGCCTGCGGGAGCTGCGCAAAGAAGGGGAAATGCGTTTTTGACGACGCGGTAAACGAGGCGGCGCCGAAGTTCGAGGCGGCGGACGGCCTTGTGGTCGCGAGTCCGGTCTACTATGCATCCGCGAACGCGACGTTGATCGCGTTTCTGGATCGTCTGTTTTACAGCACAAGCTTTGACAAGACGATGAAGGTCGGCGCGAGCGTGGTCTGTGCGCGGCGCGGCGGTTGTTCGGCGACCTTTGATGAGCTGAACAAATATTTCACGATCGCCAATATGCCGGTCGCGTCGAGTCAGTATTGGAACAGTATTCACGGACGAGGCGCCGGCGAGGCGGAGATGGACGAAGAAGGGAAGCAGACGATGCGCGTGCTCGCGCGGAATATGACTTTCCTGATGAAGAGCATTGCGCTTGGCAAGGAGCAGTTCGGCTTGCCCGAGACGGAAGAGCATGCGTGGACGCATTTTATTCACTAGAGCTTAATCCCAGTACGCGCTCTTTGCACGCGCTGACCGGGTACCAGGAGCAGTCGCCGCAGATGTAGTCCATGATTTCCGGCGTGGCTGCCTGGCGGATTTTCCGTATTACGTCCTGATAAATGTACGTTTTTTCTTTCAGGTGGAAGCATTCGGCTGTCTTACGGTCAAATGCTTTCACTTTTTCATTTGTGCGGCAGTGATCCTCACCGAGCCGGTTGGGACATGCGCCGCACAGCTCGTCCGTGGAAAAGACGAGTGCCACCGGGGTACGCTTCTCCGTGCGCAGTCGACGGACGATCTCGTCCATATGCGCCTTGAATTTGTCGTCGTAGCCCGTCCCTGAGTAACCTTGCGTGCAGAGAAGATGGTGGGGGCGGAGACGAACGCTCTGTCCGTCTGCATTCAGCTCCATGCCAGACGCACCAGCCTTTCGCGGATCTTGAAGCCCATGACGGAGGCCAGCACGGCCTTGATAACTGCCGTGGGGATAAACGGCAGGACACAGGCGGTGACGCCGGTCATGACGCCGGATTTCGTGATCAGGCAGAAGAACAGCACGCCGATCACATAGTTGACCGCGGTGCCGAGCGCCAGCCAGAGCACATAGACCCATTTGGAGTGATGACAGCGCTCCGCTCCATACCCGATCGCGAATGCCATGAGCGGGAAAGACAGCAAAAAGCCGCCGGTCGGGTCGACGAAATACTGAAAACCGCCGGTGAAGCCGGCGAAGACGGGTGCTCCGACCGCGCCGAGCAGAAGGTAGGTCAGCGTGGCGAGCGTCCCCTTTTTTGCGCCGAGAATAACGGCGGCGAGCGTGATCGCGAAGGTCTGCATCGTCATCGGCACGCCCATCGGCATGGGGATGGAAATCTGCGCCATGACCGCGATGACCGCGGTGCACAGGGCAATCATAGTCAAGTCTTGAATCGAAAGCTTTGTTTTTTCCATTATGAAAATCTCCTGTCTTATCATGCTGCCGAGGACGCTCCGGAAAATCCCAGATGAACCGGAAGCGCCCTCGATTGCAATGTACTGCAAGTATAAAGGCTGTTTGACAAATTGTCAACCAAAAATATGAAACGGTTGACAAATAAAATCGTCTGAATTTTTGCGTGCGCCCAAAATATGGGAGACATTTCCCGCGAAGTGTGCTAGAATGAAAGACAATGTTGAGATAAATCAGGCGGAGGTGGTATACATGGCACTGAAGGATTACAAATTCGACGGGAGCAGCAAGCTGAATCTGAAGAAGCTGCCGACGAACAGCAGTAAGGATAAGGTAGACAAGGAAGAAATCCTGAAGAGAACAGAGAAAAACCAGCTGAAAATACAGGAGCTTCAGGACAGATTATACGCGGATGGCAGGGAGGGTCTGATCATTGTGCTTCAGGCGATGGACGCCGCCGGCAAGGACAGTACGGTCAAGCATGTGATGGGAGGCGTGAACCCGCAGGGCGTGGACGTATACAGCTTCAAGCAGCCGAACTCGGAGGAGCTGGCGCACGACTTTTTGTGGCGTGTGAACAAGTGTCTGCCGCAGCGCGGGAAGATGGCCATTTTCAATCGTTCTTACTATGAGGATGTGCTGGTGGTTCAGGTGCACAAGCTGAACAAGACCTATCACATGGCAAAGAGGATTACCGGGCAGAATGACAAGGATTTCTTCAAAAAGCGTTATCGTCAAATTTGCAATTATGAGGAGTATCTGTACGAAAACAGTTACCGCACGGTCAAGATCTTCCTGAATGTCTCGAAGGAGAAGCAAAAGGAGCGCTTCCTCGAGCGCATCGACACGCCGGCGAAGAACTGGAAGTTCTCGAGCTCCGACTTGAAGGAGCGGGCGCTTTGGGATACCTATCACAAGGTCTACGAGGACGTAATCAACGCGACGGCGACGAAGGAGAGTCCGTGGTATGTGCTTCCGGCGGATCAGAAATGGTACACGCGCTATCTCGTATCTGAGGCGGTCTTAAGGACGCTCGAGGAGATCGATCCGCAGTACCCGAAGATGCCGAAAGAGGAGCGGACGATGCTGAAGGATTGCAGGGAGCAGCTCATGAAGGAGAAGTAGAGAAACCGACATGGCCAGGAGATGATGTAGAATCCTGACAGGAGCAGAATACATTTAGAATGAGAAGAATTGGGACGAAGGATCCCGGAACGGAGTGAAATTATGGGCAAGTATTTCGGAACGGACGGTTTTCGCGGTGAGGCGAACAAAAAACTGACGGTGGAGCATGCGTTCAAGGTGGGGCGTTATCTGGGCTGGTACTACGGGCAGGACTACAAGGCGCGCATTGTGATCGGCAAGGACACGCGGCGTTCCAGCTACATGTTTGAGTACGCGCTGGCGGCGGGGCTGACGGCCTCGGGCGCGGACGCTTTTCTGCTGCATGTGACGACGACGCCGAGCGTCTCGTACGTGGTGCGGACGGAGGATTTCGACTGTGGTATCATGATCTCCGCGAGCCACAATCCCTACTATGACAACGGACTGAAGATCATCAGCGGCAGCGGCAAGAAGATCGAGGCGGAGATCGAGGAGCGGATCGAGGCGTACATCGACGGGGAGATCGGAGAGCTCCCGCTCGCGACCGGTGAGAATATCGGCCGCACGGTGGACTATATTGCGGGCCGGAACCGCTACATTGGGCATTTAATTTCGCTGGCGACGCGCTCGTTCAAGGACACGAAGGTGGGGCTTGACTGCTCAAACGGCAGCTCCTCCTCCATCGCAAAGAGCGTGTTTGACGCGCTCGGCGCGAAGACCTACGTGATCCACAACGAGCCGGACGGCACGAACATCAATAAGGACTGTGGATCTACGCACATCGAGGAGCTGCGGAAGTTTGTGCTGGAGAAGGGACTGGACGTCGGCTTCGCCTATGACGGCGACGCGGATCGCTGCATCGCGGTGGACGAGAACGGCCGCATCATCGACGGCGACCTTATTCTTTACATCTGCGGCAAGTATCTGAAGGAAGAACACAAGCTGGCGAACAATACGGTCGTGACGACAGTCATGTCGAACCTCGGACTTTACAAGGCGTTCGACAAGGTCGGAATCAATTATGTGAAAACGGCGGTCGGCGACAAATATGTCTACGCGAACATGGTGGAGAACGGGCACTGCCTTGGCGGCGAGCAGTCCGGGCACATTATCTTTTCTCAGTTTGCGACGACCGGCGACGGCATTCTGACCTCGCTGAAGGTTATGGAGGTCATGATGGAGAAAAAGATGAGCCTTGCTGCGTTGGCCTCGGAGGTGCGGATCTACCCACAGCTTCTGAAGAATGTCCGCGTGGCCGACAAGCAGGCTGTGAAGGACAACGCGGCTGTGCGCGCGGCGGTGGAAGAGGTTGAGAAGGAGCTGGGCGAGGATGGAAGAATTCTCGTCCGCGAAAGCGGTACGGAGCCGGTTATCCGCGTTATGGTGGAGGCCGAGAGCGACGAGCTCTGCGCGAAGTATGTGGACAGCGTGATCACCGTGATCCGGGAGCAGGGTCTGACGCAGGAGTGAAGAGGAAATCAGGAAAGATAAGACATGCTTCGGCATTGATGAAGATAATAAGTGCCGGATAGCGATGATGACCGCTGCAGGAAAATAATATGTGCGGCGGGAACCGTTCGGAGAAACAGGAAGAGTACAGAAAACAGGAGGGACAAGGCTCACATGGAGCACAAATGGAAACGCCTGATCGCGTATTACAGGCCGTACCTGAAGCTGTTTTTCAGCGATATGTTTTTTGCCATTTTGGGCGCGGGCGTGACGCTCGGAATCCCGCTGATCGTGCGTTATGTGACGACGAGCGTAGTCCTGCTCCCGGGCGGAGAGGCGATGCGGATCATCCTGCGGCTGGGCATGCTGATGGCGGGCCTGGTCGCGCTGGAGTGCTTCTGCAACTTTTATATCGCGTATTTTGGACATATCATGGGAGCGAAGATTGAGCACGACATGCGCAATGAGATCTTCGGGCATTATCAGAAGCTGTCCTTCGCCTTCTACGACAACCAGAAGGTCGGGCAGCTCCTGTCGCGTATCACCTCGGATCTGTTTGACATCAGCGAGCTTCTGCACCACGGCCCGGAGGATGTGGTGATCTCTCTGATCAAATTTATCGGCTCGTTTGTGATCCTGCTTCAGATCAACGCGACGCTGACGCTCGTCGCGTTCGCGTTTCTGCCGGTGATTGTGCTCTACGCGGCTTATTTCAATCGCAAGATGAAGCGTGCGTTCAAGCAGAACCGCGCGCGGATCGCGGACATCAACAGCCAGATCGAGGATAGTCTGTCCGGCGTGCGCGCCGTCAAGTCGTTCGGCAACGAGGCGGTCGAGATGCGGAAATTCCGCGAGGGCAATGAGCGTTTCGTCGAGTCAAAGCGCCGCAGCTACTGGTACATGGGCTGGTACAATTCCGGTCTGGGCGCGCTGACGACGCTCGTGACGATCGCGGTGCTCGTCGTCGGGGCGGCATTGATGACGGGCGGGCGCATGGAGGTTGCGGACCTCGTGACCTTTCTGCTCTACATCAACAACTTCACCGAGCCGATCCGGAAGCTCATCAACTTTACGGAGCAGTTCCAGAACGGCTACACGGGCTACGAGCGCTTTCTGGAGATCCTGGCGATCGCGCCGGACATCACGGACGCGCCGGACGCGGTCAGCATCCAGAACGCGAAGGGCGACATCCGCTTCGACAATGTATCGTTCAAATATGAAGACAATCTGGACACGGTGCTCAGCCATATTGATCTGCATGTGAAGCCGGGTGACTACCTGGCGATCGTTGGCTCGTCGGGAGGCGGAAAGACGACGCTGTGCAGTCTGATCCCGCGCTTCTACGACGTGGACGCCGGGCGGATCCTCTTAGACGGCACGGACATCCGCAAGATCAAGCTTGCGGATCTGCGCAGGCAGATCGGTATCGTGCAGCAGGACGTTTATCTGTTCGCGGAGAACGTCATGGAGAATATCCGCTACGGCAGGCCGGACGCGACGGACGAGGAGGTCGTCGCCGCGGCGAAGCTCGCGAACGCGCATGAATTTATCGAGCAGCTTCCGGACGGCTATCTGACCGACATCGGGCAGCGAGGCGTGAAGCTCTCCGGAGGGCAGAAGCAGCGGCTCTCGATCGCACGCGTATTTCTGAAGAATCCGCCGATCCTGATTTTCGACGAGGCGACCTCGGCGCTCGACAATGAGAGCGAGAAGATCGTGCAGCAGTCGATGGAGGCGCTCGCGCACGGCAGGACGACCTTCGTGATCGCGCACCGGCTATCGACGATCCGCAACGCGCAGAAGATCCTCGTGCTCACGCACAAGGGCATCGAGGAGCAGGGCACGCACGAGGAGCTGCTCGCGAAAGACGGGATTTATGCGAAATTATATCGCGGATGATAGGGCAATGCCCCCATCGAGGGGCCCGCGACCGGCTCATTAATACAAATAACAGAAGACAGGAGTAACTTGCATGAGAGAGTGGGAAAAAAACATCCGGAAGGTAACGCCATACACGCCGGGAGAGCAGCCGAAGCAGCCGAACGTGATCAAGCTGAACACGAACGAGAACCCGTACCCGCCTTCCCCGAAGGCGCTGGACGCGCTGCGGCAGATGACAACGGAGACGATGCGGAAGTACCCGGATCCGACAGCCGGGGAGCTGGTCGGCGCGATCGCGAAGGAGTACCGGACGCGCCCGGAGCAGGTGTTCGTGGGCGTCGGCTCGGACGATGTGCTGGCGATGAGCTTTCTCACCTTTTTTAATTCAGAAAAGCCAATCCTTTTTCCGGATATCACTTATTCCTTCTACGACGTGTGGGCGGATCTCTTTCGTATTCCGTACGAGTGCCCGCCGCTGAACGATAAGTTCGAGATCGTGAAGGAAGACTATTATAAAGAAAATGGCGGCGTGATCTTTCCGAATCCGAATGCACCGACCGGCGTGCAGATGCCGCTTGACAATATTGAGGATATCCTGCAGCACAATCAGGATGTCATCGTCATTGTGGACGAGGCGTACATCGATTTCGGCGGACTCTCCGCGCGCGCACTTTTGGAGAAATACGAGAATCTGTTGATTGTGCAGACCTTCTCAAAATCGCGCTGCATGGCAGGAATGCGCATCGGCTACGCGTTTGGCAGCGAGGAACTGATCCGCCACTTGAACGATGTCAAATATTCCTTCAACTCCTACACGATGAATGAGGCGGCGATCCGCCTCGGTGCGGCGGCGGTCAGCGACAGCATGTATCTGATGGAGACGCGCCACAAGATTGTCGAGACGCGGGAGCGCGCGAAGAAGGAGCTGACACAGCTCGGCTTTTCGTGCACGGATTCGCTGGCGAACTTCCTCTTCGTAACGCATAAGACTTGCCCGGCGCGGGAGCTTTTTGAGGCGCTGAAGGCGGAGGGGATCTACGTGCGCTATTTCGATAAGCCGCGGATCGACAACTACCTGCGCATCACGATCGGCACGGACGAGGAGATGGATGCGCTGTATCGTTTCCTGAGAGAATATCTTCGTGTTTAGTGAACTATACACGAATCGAGGTGACAAGTATGGCATCTTATGAAAGCTTCGCGCAAGTGTATGACACCTTCATGGACAATATTCCCTACGACGAGTGGTGCGCGTACCTGCATAGTCTGCTGACGCAGTACGGCGTTGCGGATGGGCTTGTGCTTGAGCTCGGCTGCGGGACCGGCGAGATGACGGAGCGCCTGGCGGCGGTGGGCTACGATATGATCGGCGTGGACAATTCGCCGGAGATGCTGGAGATCGCGCAAGAGAAGAAGGATGCCTCCGGGCATGACATTCTGTATCTGCTGCAGGACATGCGCGAGTTCGAGCTGTACGGAACAGTGCGCGCGGTTGTGAGCGTCTGCGATTCGATCAATTATGTGACGGATACGGAGGAGCTCGTCAGAGTGTTTTCACTTGTCAACAATTACCTTGATCCGGGCGGCGTGTTCATTTTTGACCTGAATACGGTTGGCAAGTACCGGGAGCTTGGAGAGTCCGTGATCGCGGAGAATCGTGACGAAAGCAGCTTCATCTGGGAGAATTGGTACGACGAGGAGACGCGCATCAATGAGTACGATCTCACGCTGTTTCTTCAGCGGAAGGACGGACTGTATGAGAAATATGAGGAGACGCACTACCAAAGGGCGTATGAGATCAGGGAGATCGAGGATGCGCTTGCGCGTGCCGGTCTGAAGCCGGAGGCGGTGTTTGACGCGTTTACGCAGGACGCGCCGCGCCCGGATAGCGAGCGGGTGTATTTCGTCGCGCGGGAGTGTGGGAAGCGAATCCCTTGACGCAGATAGAAGAAGCAATTTGCGAGGAGCGGGATTTGCTACAATTTCCCCAACGTTTTCTCCGCGATCGCGTACATGCGCCGATCTGTCAGTACGGCCAGGACGATGAGCAGCAGCGGGATTGCCAGCAGACAGGGAAGTGACAGAAAAAGATGCTTCCGGAGGAAAGAGTAGAGGAAGACAAGCCCGATGATGACAAGAATCGTCAGCAGATAGCTTCCCAGGATCAGCTTTGCGTTCTTTTTGACGGCGGTCGCCTCGTTGTCCCAGTGCAGGTTCGCGTGGCGGATGCCGCTGATCATGTCGATGTCCACTACAAGCAGCAGAAGCGGGACGCCGACCGAAAGGCTGTAGGGCAGGACATACCAGGGGATTATGCCAAGAATTACCCCGACAAGCGCGGCGACCGTCAGATATACGACCGTCGAGATGCCGACGATGTTCCGCGCGACGTTGCGTTTCGCCCGGATCTGCTCGCGGAACGAGAGCGGGAGCTGTTTCATGAAGGAGAACATATCGCCCTCTCTTGTGATCGAGGAGTAGGCGAGATCATTGAACATATTCAGAAAGAGAATGGCTGCGCAGACAATGCCGAGCGTCAGGACCAGAACAAGGGTGACGTCGGAAGTCAGAGCGGCCTTTAATGTTGCCAGTTCTTCTTCCGAGCCCTCCGGCGCAGGTGCGGCGGTCATCTTTGAGATCAGGAAAAGCGGGATTATGATGAGCGGCCAGCCGAATGCCAGGATAAAATCTTTCAGCAGATAGACCGGGTTGCGCAAAAGCAGGCGCAGCTCTTTTTGCTGATAGCTCGCGCGTGGGCTCCTTGCCTTGTAGATCCTTTCCCGGGATCGGTCGGTAAGCTGCCGGGAGGAAGAAGCGTCCTGCATATTGACGGCGCCCTTCAGGTACAGAAATCCTGCGGCCGCGAGATAAGCGGCGAGCGCGGCGGCCGTGACGAACAATGCCTCCAGGAGGGGAAGCAGCCCTCCCGTCTCTGCGAATTTGCGGATAAACGGGATGACGGGAACCAGCCAGACATAGTTTTTGGTGAAATTCAGGACAGTTCCGGCCGCTTTCACAAGGTCTATATCTGTGGACGACAGGGCATACCAGCACACATAGGCGATGACGCCGATCAGCGCGCCGAGAACGCCGATGTATTTCATCACGTTGCGGCTGCGCATGAAGCGGAACACGCTCATGAACAGAATGGCGAGCGCCGCCATCGCAAACGTGGTGAACAGCGGGATAAGGACGATGTACAAAAGGACGCCCAGCCAGAAGAGAAGACCGGTAGAGGCCGCGAAGCCGTAACCCACAGCGAAGGACAGCAGTATCCCGGCCATGATCAGGAAAGATCCCGGCAGTACATCCGCAAGCCTTACCGTGGCGAGCGCAACAGAGGAGAGCGGCATGGTGATGAGCAAGGCGGTATCCGTCGACATATAGAGGGAGTTGATCAGCCGGATCAGTCCCTTTACCGCGACAATGCAGCCGCCAAGCAGAGCCAGGACCGCGAACACGACGGAAACTCCGCCGAACAGCTCGAGCATGTCGGCGAACGCATAGCCGATGTAGCCGCATCCGGCCGCTGCGCATAGGATAAGGACAAGCTCGACAATCAGCGAGATCGGGATGTTCTTGTCAGCGTACGGCGAAGTGTCTGAGGGGGTTGGTTTATCGCATTTGCGAAGCGTTTTATAGAGCAGAATATATTTCTTCATGGCAGACTTCCTCACTGATGAATGTCTTTGGTCCGGTCTGTTTCCTGATCCGCGTTGATCCTGATAAAAATGTCTTCGAGGGACAGGTCGGACGGGTATTCTGCCCGCAGTCCTTCCAGTGTGCCCTGATACTGCAGCTCTCCTTTTTTGATGATGAGGATCTCATCGCAGAGCTTCTCCGCCACCTCCAGGACATGCGTGGAGAAAAGCACGGAATTGCCCTGCGCGCAGTGTTCCTTCATCATCAGCTTCAGCTCGTGCGACGCCAGCGGATCCAGCCCAAGCATCGGTTCATCCAGGATCCAGATCGACGGCCGGTGGACGAGCGCGCCCAGGATCATGATCTTCTGCCGCATGCCGTGGGAATAAGACAGGATCGTGCTCTCCAGCGCGTCGAGTATCCCCAGCCGGGCGGCGTACTCCTCTACAAAGGCGCGGCGTCCCTCGCTCGGGGTTTGGTACATGTCCGCCATGAAATTGACGTATTCGATGCCTTTCAAGCGCAGAAAATGATCCGGCGAGTCCGATACGAATCCAAACTGCTGTTTTGCTCGAAGCGGATCCTTCCGGATATCCGTTCCGTTGAGCAGGACAGAACCGCCGTCCGGCTCCAGGATTCCCGTGATCATCTTCAAAGTTGTAGTCTTCCCGGCTCCGTTTGGCCCGATGAAGCCCGTGATCGCGCCGTCCCGCGCTGTCCAGGAAATATGATTGACGGCAGTTTTTTCGCCGTATTTTTTCAACAAGTCATGTACTTCGATCATATTATTGCGCCTGCCTCCGTTTCACACTGTTTTTTTGATTTGTTTTTCATTTTCCATGAAATGCTGCATTTGTCAATCGTTTCGGCACGAATCGTCTGTTATGGAGCACGAAAAGGAAATGAAAAATACGTTTGACAGGAGATAAAACAAAGCTTATAATACACTTAACAAGACAGCCGGAAGGTGAGTGCCAGTCACCCGTCCCGGCGAAATAAGTAATTAGCTAAGAATAGCCGTTCCGAACTTTGCGAGTGATATGATCCCTCTAAAGTAGACAATGGAAATATCCAAAATCTACTAGGAGGGATTATTTCATGTCTAAGAGACAGAAGTGCACTTATGAAGATAAGATTCAGGCCGTTGAGGATTATCTCAGCGGCAGGAAGAGCCAGAAACAGATAGCTGCAGATCTCGGCCTCGGAAAGCGTGGCCGTTCCACGGTTGGCTTATGGGTTCGAAAATATCAGGAAGCAGGACCGGAATCCTTGAAATCATCCGTCCGAAACAGAGCTTATTCAAAAGAATTTAAGGAACAGACATGACACTTCCGACAGGCTGTGTCGTTGAAATATGTAAAAATAAAAGAGAGTCTTGTCTTGCCGGAGAAGGTTTCAATCGAAAAAGAGGCTTTTTACGGAGACAGTCTCTGTTTCGGGTGACGTGAGTCTGGGCGATGAAATATTTTACGGATGCAAGGCACTGTCCGCGCTGACGGTGGAAACAGGTAGCAGCATAGGAGATGAGGCGTTTGGTTATTGTACGAATTTAAGCCAGGTAGATCTCGCGGACGGAGTTGAGTATGATGAGGACTCCTTCATTGGCTGCAAAGTAGCATTGCCAAACACTTGACAAAAATATTGTAATCCCAAAATGCATATGCTATAATGTCGGCAGACAAAAGGCGAATCCCCAGATGTACGGTCATACATTTGGGGATTTTTCCTCTGAAACAGCAAAGCGAGGTGATCTCATGGACAAGCGAACTTATGTCGCGATCGATCTGAAATCATTCTACGCGTCGGTGGAGTGCAACGAGCGGGGACTGAACCCGCTCACGACAAACCTGGTCGTTGCGGACGCGAGCCGGACGGAGAAGACGATCTGCCTGGCAGTGTCGCCGTCTTTAAAAGCATACGGAATCTCCGGGCGCGCGCGGCTGTTCGAGGTGGTTGAGAGGGTGCGTGAGATCAACGCGCAGCGCCTGCAGGCACTGAGGCGGCTCGGGAAAAAGGAATTTTCCGGAAGATCATCGAACGATGTAAAGCTGCGGCAGAATCCGGAGCTTGCGCTCGACTATATTGTGGCTGTGCCGCGCATGGGCTTTTATGTGCAGTACAGCACGAAAATTTATGATATCTATCTGAAGTATATCGCGCCGGAGGACATTCACGTCTACTCGATTGACGAGGTGATGATGGATGTGACGGACTATCTGAAGACCTATGGGCTCACGGCGCGTGAGCTGACGAGAAAGATGATCCGGGATGTGCTGGCGGAAACCGGGATCACGGCGACGGCCGGGATCGGGACGAACCTCTATCTGTGTAAGGTGGCGATGGATATCGTGGCGAAACACGTCGAGACGGATCTGGGCGGCGTGCGGATCGCGGAACTGGACGAGATGTCTTACCGCAAAGAGCTCTGGACACATCGACCGCTCACGGATTTCTGGCGCGTCGGCAGGGGGTACGCGCGAAAACTCGAGGCGCATGGCCTGTACACGATGGGTGACATCGCGCGCTGTTCGCTGGGCGGGCCCTCGGACTATTACAATGAAGAACTGCTCTACAAGCTTTTTGGAATCAATGCAGAACTTCTGATCGATCACGCCTGGGGCTGGGAGCCGTGCCGGATCGCGGACATCAAGGCGTATCGTCCCGAGAAGAACAGCGTAGGTTCCGGGCAGGTGCTCATGCGGCCGTACCGATCCGACGAGGCGCGGCTGGTGGTACGCGAGATGACAGATCTGCTGGTGCTCGACCTTGTCGAGAAGCGGCTGGTGACGGATCAGATCGTCCTGACCGTCGGTTACGACGTTGAAAATTTAATGAACCAGGAGATTCGAAGGAAATACAAGGGAGAGGTCACGACGAACCATTACGGAAAGCAGGTGCCGAAGCACGCGCACGGCACGGCGAATCTGGGCAGGCCAACTTCGTCGAGCAGACAGATCATGGAAGCGGTCACGCAGCTGTATGACCGGATCGTGAATTCGGACCTTCTGGTACGGCGGATCTATGTCACGGCAAATCATGTGGTTGACGAGCAGAATGTCTCAAAAGAGCCGGTGGCAGAGCAGCTCGATCTGTTTACAGATTATGAGGCGCTGGAAAAGCAGAGAAAGGCGGAGAAGGAAGCGCTTGAGAAGGAGCGGAGACTGCAGGAAGCCGTGCTGGACATTAAGAAGAAATTTGGCAAGAACGCGGTGCTGCGGGGAATGAATTTTGAGGAGGGCGCGACGGCCCGCGCGCGCAACGAGCAGATCGGTGGACACAAGGCGTAGGGGGAGCGGAGAAGTTTTTCGTATTGTAATAAAAAAGGAATGCGGGTATAATTAAAAAAGGTCCTAAAAAATGGACGTAGAATTATAAAGTGAAAGAGGAAAATAATAACATGGAATGTCGAAAAAAATGGAGTATTCTTCTGGCTGTCATCATGATGTTTGCGGGCATGTTTTTACTGCAGGATCATGTCTGCGCATCCGAAAATACAATGCAGACAGACAATTCTGCGACGAATACGGAGGTCAAAAAGACGCCGAAGAACGGGTGGTACAAGACAAAGTCAGGAAGCTATTATTACAAAAAAGGGCGTAAGGTGACCGGCTGGTGCAAGATCAGCAAAAAATATTATTATTTCGATAAAAAAGGAGTGCTCCAGAAAAACAAGATCGTCGGAAGCAAGAAAAAGGGCTATTACTATGTAGACACCGACGGAGTACGGGTGACGGACAGCGCGATCAAATATGCCGTAAGTTTTGTGATGAAGTATTCTAAAGCCACACAGACACCGAAGCAGAGACTGAAGAGCTGTTTTAAGGCTCTGTGCAAATATTCCTACTATAGATCCTATTCAAACCATCCAAGCGCAAAGGTAATTCGTTCGTACGCGCTCTTTACGTTTCAGCAGAAAAAAGGAAACTGCTTCCGCTATGGAGCTGCGTTTGCGTATATCGCGCGCGTATTGGGATTTGACAGCAGGTATGGCACCGGCGTTGTGATAGGACAGCCGAACGGCGACTTCGGACCTCACGGCTGGTGTGAGGTGAAAGTAGACGGAAAGTGGAAGATCTGCGATTGCAGTATGCAAAGAGCGCACAAAGAGAACAAGTTCTACCTGGTTGAACTGAAAGATTATTCGTACCCGATCAAGCGTCAGAAAATATATAAAATGCAGGTGAAAAAAGGAAAAGTAAGCTGGAAATGACCGCCTAGCGAATCCGCGGCGTCTCGTAGGTCTCGTTGTAGTTGAGCTCGTCTGACTGGATATCGGCGATTTTGCCGTCCGCCCAGCGAAAGCGCAGATAGCGGTAGACGACATTGTGCTCGCGCAGATAGGAAGAGGAGCTCAAAAGCGCATAGAGCTGCGTCGGCTTGACATTGTTTTCCCGGCAGAGCTCTTCCTCAGAGACAGGCTTGTCATCGACGAAAAAATTTGCGATCATTGTGGAGATATCTTCTTTGTATGGGATTTTATCGATATCCATGACGACATAGTTCGATTCCAGATTGTTGTAGGCGACCTGGATCAAATAATCCTCGTATGCGTCGATGAACTGCTCCGGCTCGTCGCCCGGACGAATGCCGTCCGCGGTCGTCCCGTCGGTGATGTGAAACAATTCCTCCGGGGCTGTAGCAGCGGGCGTTCTCCCGCATCCCGTCAGAAGCAGGAGCAGCAGGAGCGTGAAAAAAAGTTTTTTCATAGCAGGGTAATTCCTCTTTCTGCCTGTGGGGTGTTTGTACATTTTGTAAAGAGAGCCGGATATCTGCGCTGAATCCGGTATATTATGTGGAAAGCTCCAGCTCGATGATCTGGCTGACAGGAATTTCTGTCTGGTCTTCGAGCACGAGGAGCCTGCGGTGATCGTCGATTTTCTTCAGCCGCCCGGAGGCCGTGACATAGGCTCCGCCGGCTTTTTTTGCGTCTGGCTCGAAATAGCGGACGGTGATCAGGGGCGGCCGGCCGGGATGATTTCGGAGCTGCTGAAGCTTCCGGTCGAGCAGGTCTGCGTAGTCCTCGCCTGGCTCGTGCCTGTGCTCGGTGAGCCTGGCGGTCTCGCGGATCGCAGCGTCGTGACCGGTAAGAGCTGCAAAGGGAGAAAACTGCGCCGCGCGGTCGCGCAGCGACATTTGCGGGTGTGTCGTCGACACATGATGGGGGAGATTTATGATATCGTCGTAATTGTCTCCCTGTCGATCTGTCATGTGCTCTCCTTTCCGCCGGCTCTCCTTTTACTATAAATTTAACATACTATATGGAAAGTTCAAGCCCGAAAATGGTAAATCTTCCGGAAAAATAAACAAAAACTTAAATTTTTTTGAAGATAGTTGACTTTTTTCATGTTTTAGATTAATCTGTCAAATGGATTTTGGCGGGGCAGTGCGTCGTATTTGTCCGTGCCGGATCAGGGCAGGCGAGTAAAGACCTGTCGGTGGAGTATTTTGGGGTATGTCCGGCCATATGGGGAGGCCGGATCATAAGGGGAATCGCAATGTTTAAGGAAATCAGAAAAAAGAGAGAAAAGATGAAAGCCAGGATGAAGAGCGAGCGTGCGGAGAGATGGGTTGCCGTTTTGAACAGGTACTCTCTGGTCTTCCATATCTTTCTCGCGTGCGGCGTATGCTTTCTGATCGAGTGGATTTCGAGGCATTCCTTCGTGGAGGCTTGTCTCTTTGTGGCGGATCGGAATCTGGTCTTCCTCTACAATTCCTTGATCGTCTATGCGTCTCTGATGCTTGTGTACATAGTGAAGCGACGGGCGGTGCTTCGAACGATCATCAGTATATTCTGGCTGTTCCTCGGCATCATTAACGGCTGCATTTTGGCAAAGAGGGTTTCTCCGTTCAGCTTTACGGATCTGAAGATGGTCGGCGACCTCTTTACGATGCAGAGCAATTACTTTACGGCTGCTGAGGCAGTGATGGTGATCGCGGGCGTCGCGGCGGTGGTTTTGTTTCTGGTTGTCTTCTGGATCAAAGGGCCGAAGTTCGAGGGAAAGACGCACCGGATGGTTGGCGTGTTTATGACAGTGATGGTTATGCTGCTGCTTCCGAGGGTGACGAACGCGGCTGTGAGCAACCACATCCTCACATCCTATTTTGAGAATTTGGCGCAGGGTTACAAGGACTATGGCTTTGTCTACAGCTTTTCCGCGAGTGTGCTTGACCGAGGGATGAGTGAGCCGGAGGGATATTCCGAGGAAGCGGTTCGCGATGTGCTGGCAAGGAGCGGGCAGGAGCTGCCGCAGAGGGTGGTCCCGGATGAGACGGAGACGGAAGAGACGCCCCAGATCGATGCGCAGGAGCTGATGACAGAGACCCAGACGGCAGGAGCGGAGGCGGCGTGGGATGCTTCGGGCGGATCTGCGATGACGTCCGGTGGGGCTTCGCTGACGGCGGAGCGGCATGTGAGAACAACGGCCGCAGACGAATCCTCGAATCAATCGAATACAGAGCTTCAGAAGGAAGAAAACAGTATTCCAGAAGAGACAGAAGGCTCGGAAGAATATCCGAACATCATCTGTATTCTTCTGGAATCTTTTGTTGATCCGGGAGAGATCAAATTCCTCGAGACGAGCGAGGATCCGATCCCAAATTTTCACCGCCTGTATGAGAATTATTCTTCGGGGCACCTTGAGGTGCCCGTGGTCGGCGCCGGGACGGCGAACACGGAGTTCGAGGTTTTGACTGGGATGGGCATGCAGTTTTTCGGTCTGGGCGAGTATCCGTACAAGACGATCCTCAAGGAGACGAACTGCGAGAGCATCGCCTCCGACCTGCGCGCGCTCGGCTACGGCTCGCACGCGGTGCACGACAACGGGGGCAATTTCTACAGTCGCAGGAATGCATTTTCGATGATGGGCTTTGATACCTTTACCTGCAAGGAGATGATGGACATCCGGCAGTACACGCCCCTTGGGACCTGGCCGATCGACGATATCATGCTCGGTGAGGTGGAGAAGTCGCTCGACTACACACCGGATCAGCCGGATTTTGTCTACACGATCACGGTTGAGTCGCACGGCGATTATCCGCAGGAGCAGGTGATCGAGGATCCGGAAATCCATGTGACTGGCCCGGAGGATGAGGGGATGCGCTGGGCGTGGGAGTATTACGTCAATCAGATTCATCAGGTGGACGACTTTGTCGGGGATCTGATCGACATGCTCGAACAGCGCGACGAGAAGACGTTCGTGGTGATGTTCGGCGATCATCTTCCGACGATGGGGCTGACGGAGGAGGACATGAAGACCGGGAGTCTCTTTCTGACGCAGTACGCGACCTGGAATAATTTCGGTATGGAAAAGCAGGACGCTGACATGACCGCGTACCAGCTGCTTGCGGATATCACGGATTCGCTCGGCATCCATGAGGGGACGATGTTCAACTATCATCAGAACCGCGACAGCATGACGAGTGAGGAGTACCAGCAGGGGATGGAGTATTTGCAATACGATATTCTCTACGGAGACCATTATGTCTATGGCGGCGGAAATCCCTATCCGGCGACGGATCTCGTGATGGGTACGCAGGATATTATTCTGGATAAGATTACAGAGACGGATCTCTATTACTATGTCATGGGGGACAATTTCACAAAATGGAGTAAGGTGTATATCGACGATGAAAAAGTCGGCACGACCTATCTGTCGTCGAAGCTGCTGCGCTTCAAAAAGGACAAGATGGATGAAGGCTTCCATAAGATTGCGGTCTGCCAGGTGGGCTCCTCCGATACGATTTTCCGAAGCTCCGACGCGAGATATTATACCAGATTGCCGGAGGAAGAAGGGGAAGAGTAAGCTTTGTGATATTAAAAATTTTTAAAATTATATTAATCGAAAATTAAATCTTGCAATATTTTGTTAAAAGATATATAATGTGGTAAATGCACCATATCGGCGGCTGTGTGTTTGCCGAGGGAGAGCAATATTGTAAGGAGGGTTTAGCGATTATGAAGAGGAGCAGGTTTTGGGAAAAGACCTTGAGTATGGTGCTGGTCTGTGCGATGCTGGGAAGTACGTTTGCACAGTGCGCGATTGCGGAAGAGGCCTTTGAGACAGAGGTTGTTGTAGAATCGGCGGATCCATCCGATGTGGATGCGGTACTCCAGGAAGAGCCGGAGACCGAGGCGGCGGCTGTCGAGACGGCAGAAGAGCCGGCCACAGAGGGACAGGCAGCCGAAGCGGCTGATGAGGTGGCGCCGGAGGTAGCGGACACGGCCGTCGAGGATGACATCGATGAGGTGATCGATATCCCGGAGGTAGAGGAGCAGTATGGTGACGGAGCTGTCGTCGTGACAGAGATCGAGCCGATGCTGAACGACTCAGGGATCGCGACGATCTCGGCGACGTCCGGAGACTTTATCTATGAGTCAGATGATTCAGGTGATGGGGTAAGGATTTTAGGACTGCAGGAAAGCTTTGATACGACAAAGACGGATCTGGTTATTCCTCAGGAGATCAATACTGACAGTGGTCTGAAAACAGTTACGGAGATCGCGAACGGGGCGTTTCAGAATAAAGCTCAGTTTACGGGTACGCTTACTCTTCCGAACTCTCTGGAAAAGATCGGAAATAATGCGTTCAATGGATGTAAGTTTACTGGCAGCTTGAGTCTTTCCGGTACCGTGACAGAGATCGGAGAGAATGCGTTCAGCGGTTGCTGCTTCACGGGGAGCCTGAGCCTTCCGACAGGGCTGGAGAAGATCGCGGCCGGTACTTTTGCAGGCTGTGGCTTCACGGAAAGCCTCACGATTCCTGCCAAAGTTTCTTCTATCGGCGCTTCCGCCTTCAAGGGCTGCAGCGGTTTCACAGGCGTCACACTCCAGCCTGGTGCTGGTTTATCGATCGGGGAGTCTGCGTTTGAGGGCTGCAGCGGCTTGAAGGGGACGCTTACAATACCTGCCGGAGTCTCTGAGATTGACGCTTCCGCGTTTAAGGGGTGCAGCGGCCTTACGGCTCTGGATCTGAGTAGTTTTGGCGGAACGGAAATCGCGGCGTCGGCGTTCGAGGGCTGCTCCGGCATGGCGGGCACGCTCACGATTCCGGATGGTGTTGAGACGATCGAAAACAAGGCGTTCTACGGCTGTGTGGGCTTTACCGCGCTGACGCTTGGTTCGGTTACTGAGATCGGGGATTCGGCGTTTGAGGGCTGCACCGGTTTGAAGGATCTGACGTTGTCTGATGAGCTCACAAAGATCGGCAGACGCGCGTTTTACGGCTGCAGCGGCTTTGCGACGAAGAACCTGAGCTTCCCGGTTTCGCTGACGGAGATCAGTGAGCAGGCATTTTACGGTTGCAGCGGCTTTACCGGAGATCTGGATCTGTCAGGTTGTGAGAACTTGAAGGTGGGCAGCGCGGCGTTTGATGGCTGCAGCGGCTTTAACGGTGTACTGAAGCTGCCGGCTGATACAAGTGGAATAGCGGCGGACGCGATTTTCACATCGATCCGTATGGCGGACGGAGACAGCGCAGTTGAGGCGCAGGTCGGAGGAAATACGCCGGAGACATTGAAGGTGCTTGCCGGCAACAGCCAGCTGGATGTGAGCAATCTGTCCACGTGGGAATCCAGCGATAACACGATAGCGACGGTAACGAACGGAAATGTAAAGGCTGTGAAGGCCGGAACGGTTACGGTCACAGCTACTGTGACATACAATGGAAAGAAAGCGACCAAGAATGTGGTCGTCACAGACAGCAACGGCGCTCCGATCTTGAAGAGCGTAAGTCTGAGCAAGACGACGGTCATGAAGCCGGGTACGCTCGACCTCACGATGAGCGTTACGGAAAGCGGCATCGGGATCAAAACGGTGAGCGGTTATTTCTTCCAGACGGAGGCTCCCGCGCAGAAGATCTCGTTTACGTTCGACTGGACAAAGAGCCCGAAGTTTACGGGGACGATAAGCGGAGAAGCGCTCAGGATGAGCGTGCCCTCCAGCGCGGCGACAGGCGCGTATCATCTCGGGGGAGTGACTCTGACGGATATGGCCGGCAAGTCTGCAGCCTATACCTATGATGCGGCGGCAAAGAAATGGAAGAACGGCAGCGGCAATGTGGTCAGCGTCACCGAGACGACGGATCTGACGGTAAAGGACGCCTTTGGGGCCGGCGAGAGCAAGCTGTACATCACGAATGATACGGCGATCACGAACAAGCTTAACAGTCTGACTTCCGCGTCCAATACCGCGGTGGTGATCCAGTATGACGGAAACAATCATACGGTTAAGAAGGACTGGTTCACAAAGATCAAGGGCAAGGACGTTACGCTTGTCCTGACAAACGGCACGGTCGAGTGGTGCTTCTACGGCAAGGACATCACAGGCACGGTCAAGGATATCGATTGTCTGGGGAGCCCGGCGAAGGCGGATACCTCTATGTACGGGAATACCGCGGCGTCTATGGGAGTGCAGTTCGCGGCCGCGAACGGGGCGCTTCCGGGCAAGGCTACGGTAAGGATACTGGCAAGCCAGATGAACAGTCTGTACCAGCAGACAGGCAAGCTCTTCATGTATACGCAGAATACGGACGAGACTCTGAACAAGTCGGGAACGCTCAGCTACATCCAGAGCAGCGGCCAGTACTGGTACGAATTTGAACTTACGGACTGCAGCAAGAAGCTTCTTATGAGCAGCAAGGAGCTGAATCTCCAGCCCACGCGCAAGGTGACGTCGATCAAGCTGAACAAGTCCACGCTTGTCCTGGTAAAGGGCAAGACCTACACGCTGAAAGCGACGGTCGGGCCGAGCTACGCGGCGAACAAGGCGGTCAAGTGGAAATCCAGCAATACGAAGGTCGCGACGGTCAACTCGAGCGGAAAGATCCGTACCAAGAAATACGGCAAGGTCACGATCACGGCGACCGCGAAGGATGGAAGCGGCGTAGTCGCGAAATGTAAGCTGACAGTCGGTTACAAGATCAAGTATAAGCTGAACGGCGGGACGAATAACAAGAGCAACCCGAAAGCGTATTACAAGACGGCGATCACATTGAAGAAGCCGACCAGAAAGGGCTATAAGTTCAAGGGCTGGTACACCGATAAGAACTTCAAGAACAAGATCACGAAGATTCCGAAGAGCTACAAGAGGAACCTGACCCTGTACGCGAAGTGGAAGAAGAAATAAACCGCGCGGCGTCAGGGGTTGACAAAAAAAATTGCGCCTGTTATCATTACTGGATGAATGGGCGAGGGCGTTCTTTCATTGGGGAAGAACGCCCTTTTTTCGCGAAAACAATGAGCTATGCCATCCGCGGCCGGACACAGGCGAGGGGCCCGCGAGCGCGGCTCAGGCACGGAAAAGAAAGGAGAAGCCATGAGCAAATATACGCAGAAAGATATCAGAAGGATCATCGAGGAGGAAGATGTCGAATTCATCCGGCTGCAGTTTACAGATCTCATGGGAGAACTGAAAAATATCGCGGTCACGACAAGCCAGCTCGACCGCGTCCTTGAGAACAAGATCACATTTGACGGGGCGTCGATCGAGGGCTTTGTCCCGATCGAGAATTCGGATCTGTTTCTGCATCCGGATCTCGACACGTTCTGCATCATTCCGTGGCGTCCTCAGCACGGGAAGGTAGCGCGGTTTATCTGTGACGTCTGCAATGCGGACGGCACGCCGTTTGAGGGCGATCCGCGCTATATCCTGAAGCAGGTGGTAGACGGGGCGCAGAAGATGGGCTACAGTCTGGAAGTGGGTCCCGAGTGTGAGTTTTTCCTGTTTCACACGGACGACAACGGCCTCCCCACCACGATGACGCACGAGCAGGCCGGCTATTTCGACGTCGGTCCGATCGACCTCGGCGAAAACGCGCGGCGCGACATGATCCTGACGCTTGAGGAGATGGGCTATGTCGTGGAGGCGTCGCACCACGAGGCGGCTCCGGCGCAGCACGAGATCGATTTCCGCTACGATGAGGCGGTGCGCGCGGCGGACGGGATGATGACCGTGCGGCTGGTCGTGCGGACGATCGCGAAGCGCTGCGGCCTGCACGCGAGCTTTATGCCGAAGCCGAAGAGCGGCGTGAACGGCTCCGGGATGCATTTGAATCTTTCGCTCGCGAGGGACGGTGCCAATATATTCTATGATCCGGACGCTCCTTCACATCTGAGCGAGGAAGGGCTCTTCTTTATCGGTGGCATCATGAAGCACATCCGCGCGATCACGGCGGTCACAAATCCGCTCGTCAACTCCTACAAGCGGCTGGTTCCGGGGTATGAGGCGCCGGTCTACATCGCGTGGTCGGTGACAAACCGCAGCCCGCTGATCCGCATTCCGGCGACGGACGACCCAAGACAAAGGATCGAGCTTCGCAGCCCGGATTCCGCGGCGAATCCGTATCTGGCGCTCGCGGTCTGCATGGCGGCCGGACTGGATGGAATACGAAACAAGATCATGCCGCCGGAGGCCGTGGACGCAAATATTTTTGCCATGACGGAGGAGGAGCGCATCGAGCGCGGCATTGAATGTCTGCCGGGTAATCTGCTCGAGGCGGTGCAGGCTCTGGAGCAGGACAGATACATTTACGATGTGCTCGGGGAGCACGCGGCGAAGCGCTTTATCCGCGAGAAGAAAAAAGAGTGGGAGGAATACCGGGCGAGCGTGAGCCAGTGGGAGCTTGACCGTTATCTGGCGAAGATCTGACTGTTTTGTGCGTTTGGCGATGAGCCTGTACGGCTTGCTGCCTATGAAATTCACCAAACAGGAGGATATCGATGATAAATGTAGTGGTAGTATTTCCGAGAATCGAAGATGCGAAGAGCATCCGGAATCTACTGGTACGCAGCGGTTATATGGTCAGCGCGGTGTGTACGAGCGGGGCGCAGGCGCTCGCGGCGGCCGATCGGCTCGGCTCTGGGGTCATTGTCGGCGGATATCGTTATCCGGACATGATCTACGAGGAAGTGTACAGAAACGTGACGCCTTCCTTTGAGATGGTGCTGGTGGCCTCGGCGCGGGCGCTCTCGGAGGGAGTCGCAGAAGGCGTCGTCAGCATAGAGATGCCGCTTAAGGCTCACGATCTCGTCAGCTCGCTCGACATGGTGATCGAGAATCTGGAGCGCCGGCGGAGGCGGAAGCGCATGCAGCCGCCGCAGCGCAGCGAGAAGGATCGGAAGCTGATCGAGGAGGCCAAGGCTCTGCTGATGGAGCGGAACCACATGACGGAGGAGGAAGCGCACCGGTATCTGCAGAAGACGAGCATGGACAGCGGGACAAACATGGTGGAGACCGCGCAGATGATCTTTGCGTTGATGCGGACGTAGAGAGCCGAAGTTCACTCCCAATTTCATTCAGGTGAACGATTTCGGACGCTGTAGAGGCAGGAACATCTCCGGGTGGACGCCCCTGTAGGTCCTTCCCGGAGACATCCTCCCTTTTGCGGATATTGATGAAATGACGGAGCACTCAGTGAGAGAAAGAAAGCAGAATTTGTGCTTTACATGAAAGAAAATGCTGTGTATCATAGAAAAGACAAAGCGGCGGGAAATTCAGGGCGCATAGAATGAGAGGAAATGAGCGATGAAGTTTACGAAGATGCACGGGATCGGCAACGATTACGTGTACGTCAACTGTTTTCAGGAGACGGTGCCGGATCCGGGCAGCGTGGCGAAGCGGATCAGCGACCGTCATTTCGGGATCGGTTCGGACGGGCTGATCCTGATCAAGCCTTCGGACGTCGCGGATTTTGAGATGGAGATGTACAATTCGGACGGCTCCCTGGGCGCGATGTGCGGAAACGGCATCCGTTGCGTGGCGAAGTATGTCTATGATTACGGCCTGACGGACAAGACGCGCATCACGGTGGCGACCGGCAGCGGGATCAAGACGCTGGATCTGACCGTGGAGGACGGCAAGGTGACGCTTGTGAAGGTCGATATGGGCGCGCCGATCCTGGAGGCAGAGCGGATCCCGGTGGACGTGACGAAGCTGGAGGAAGAAAAAGCTGCGGCAAAGATGGGGACAAAGCCGGATGCGGCTGCCGAGGCATGTTCTGTGAGAAATCCGATCGTCGGCAGGATGCTCCGGGTAAATGGAAAAGACTATCCGGTGACCTGCGTCTCGATGGGGAATCCGCATTGCGTGACCTGCGTGGACGACGTCGACGGACTGAAGATCGAGGCCATCGGACCGGATTTCGAGCATCATCCGGCGTTCCCGGATCGCGTGAATACAGAATTCATTAAAGTGCTCGACCGGAATACTGTGCAGATGCGCGTGTGGGAGCGCGGCGCCGGGGAGACCTGGGCCTGCGGGACGGGCGCGTGCGCCGTGGCGGTGGCCTGCATCCTGAATGGCTGGACGGAGGATGCTGTGACCGTGAAGCTGCGCGGCGGCGACCTGCACATTCAGTGGGACAGGAAGAAAAACACCGTGTTCATGACAGGGCCGGCCGAGGTCGTGTTCGACGGAGAGATCAGGTTATAGTTTTCGCGAAAGCAATGACCTTGCCTAGTAAGCTTTTTCGAGGTTGGGCATGGCTCATAAAACACGGCTCATAAGATACATATAAATCTATGGGAGGAATCTGACATGTTTAAGATCAACGACAATTATCTGAAGCTGCCGGGGAGCTACCTGTTCTCGACGATCGGCAGAAAAGTGAATGAATTTCAGGCGGCGCATCCGGACAAGTCCGTGATCCGCCTCGGCATCGGCGACGTGACGCAGCCGCTCGCCCCGGCGATCATCAAAGCGCTGCACAGCGCGGTGGATGAGATGGCAGACGCGGCTACGTTCCACGGCTACGCGCCGGATCTCGGCTACGAGTTTTTGCGCAGCGCGATCGCGAAGAACGATTATCAGGATCGCGGCTGTGAGATCGCCGCGGACGAGATCTTCGTCTCTGACGGCGCGAAATGTGATTCCGGCAACATTCAGGAGATCTTCAGCGTGGACAACAAGATCGCGGTCTGCGATCCGGTCTACCCGGTGTATGTGGACACGAACGTTATGGCAGGGCGTACCGGCACCTATGATCCGAAGACCGAGGTGTGGAGCGACGTGATCTACATGCCGTGTACGGCGGAGAATAATTTCGCGCCGCAGCTCCCGAAGGAGATGCCGGATCTGATCTATCTGTGCTTCCCGAACAACCCGACCGGCGCCACGATCACAAAGGCGCAGCTGCAGGAGTGGGTGGATTATGCGAACAAGGTCGGCGCCGTCATCATCTACGATGCGGCTTACGAGGCGTATATTTCCGAGGACGATGTGCCGCACACGATCTTTGAGTGCGCGGGCGCGCGGACCTGCGCGATCGAGCTGAAGTCCTTCTCGAAGAACGCGGGTTTCACGGGCACGCGTCTCGGCTACACCGTGATCCCGAAGGATCTGAAATGCGGCGACGTCATGCTGCACTCGCTCTGGGCGAGACGCCACGGCACGAAGTACAACGGCGCTCCGTATATCGTCCAGAAAGCCGGCGAGGCAGTCTACTCCCCGGAGGGCAAAGAGCAGCTTGCGGCGCAGGTGGCCTACTATATGAAGAATGCGAAGACGATCAAGGAAGGGCTCGCCGAGGCAGGCTACACCGTTTCCGGCGGCGTGAACGCCCCATACATCTGGCTGAAGACGCCGGATGGGATGACCTCCTGGGAGTTCTTCGACTACCTGCTCGAACACGCGAATGTCGTCGGTACGCCGGGCTCCGGCTTCGGGCCGAGCGGCGAGGGCTACTTCCGCCTGACCGCGTTCGGCACCTACGAGAACACCGTGGCCGCGCTGGAGCGGATCAAGAAGATGTGAGTTTCCAAATATATATAAAAATGCCGCAGGGCTGTCCGGATAAACGGGCAATCCTGCGGTTGTTTATATGTGTCGGATTATTACTCAAGGGCGCTATATTTACAACAACTTAATTCCGCCCTTTGCGGCTTCCTGCACGATCTCCGGTGGCCAAAGCGAGCACTGTACCTCACCAATGTGCGCTTTGCGCAGGTAGAACATGCAGATGCGGGACTGACCGATACCGCCTCCGATCGTGTACGGCAATTCGCCATTAAGGATTGCCTTCTGGAACGGCAGTTCGGCGCGCTCCTCACAGCCTGCGATTTTCAGCTGGCGAGCCAGAGATTCCGCGTCGACACGGATTCCCATGGACGAGAGCTCTAGCGCGATGTCGAGTACCGGATAGTAGACGAGGATGTCTGCGTTCAGATTCCAGTCGTCGTAGTCCGGCGCGCGCCCATCGTGCTTTACACCTGAGGCGAGCAGCCCGCCGATCTGCATGACGCAGACGGCGCCCTTTTCCTTGACGATCTCGTATTCACGTTCACGCGGCGTCAGCTCCGGGTACAGGTCTTCGAGCTCCTGCGAGGTGATGAAGAAAATCTCGCGTGGCAGCACTTCTCCGATGTAGTCGTACTGGATCGACATGTAGACCTCAGTCTTTTTCAGGGCCTTGTAGACGGATGTCACGACCTTCTTCAGCGTGTCGAGGTTGCGCTCGCCGCGGCGAATGACCTTCTCCCAGTCCCACTGATCCACGTAGATTGAGTGGATATTGTCGGTATCCTCATCGCGACGGATCGCGTTCATATCCGTATAGAGCCCTTCGCCGTGCGCGAAGCCGTACTCCTTCAGTGCGTAGCGCTTCCATTTCGCGAGCGAGTGGACGATCTCGGCCTCGGCCTCATTCTGCTCCTTGATGCCAAATTTGACCGGGCGCTCGACGCCGTTTAAGTTGTCGTTCAGGCCCGACGCCGGGTCGACGAAAAGCGGGGAGGACACGCGCAGCAGATTGAGCTGGGACGCGAGCGTCTGCTGGAAAAAATCCTTGACGGTCTTGATCGCGATCTGCGTGTCGTACAGCGAAAGCGCGGACGTGTACCCCTCCGGGATGATTAAGTGGTTCATCTTGAGTTTCCTCCGTGACAGATCATAATTCCTTTTCGTTATAGCAAAATACAGGCGGATTTGCAACCGTTTCTTTCGCAAAAAAATTTGAAAACCCCTTGCCATCAAAAAAGTTTTGTGGTAGGATTGCTTCATCACAGAAAAGCGATGAAGGAGACTCTGTCCCGGGAGCTCGACAGGAATTCGGCGTCACCGACTGAGAGCGCTGATTGAGGGAAGGGGACAATAGGGAACACTCCGGAGCCGACTGTTCGAACGATGAAAGCTCATTCAGTAGGGCAGTACGTCGCACGCGTTAAGTGCACAAGAGTGGCAGACAAAGGCGTCTGCAATGCGGGTGGTACCGCGGATATATTCATATGGCATTATCATATCCGTCCCGGAATATCATAGGATGTTCCGGGACTCTTTGCGTCCCGGAACGGAGAGGAGAACATTATGGAATTTTTATCAGGAGTGACAGAGAAGGAAGCCTTGGAGCTGGATGAGCTGCTGAAGCCGGAGCGCATCGGCAGCGTGGTGAAGGTGAACGGCGCCGTGCACACGGTGCGCGACATGGGCGACGTGGTGTTCGTCGTGCTGCGCAAGCGCGGCGGGCTGCTGCAGTGCGTGTTTGAGGAGGGCACATCGAGCCTTGCTGCGGAGAAGATCCGCGAAGCGCAGACGGTAGAGCTTGTCGGCACACTGAGCGCGGATGAGAGAGCGCCGCACGGCATCGAGCTGCGCGTGACGGAGGGCGAAATTCTCACGACGCCCTACGATACGCTGCCGCTGCCAATTGGCAAATGGAAGCTGAAGACCTCGCTCGAGGCGAAGCTGAACAACCGCAGTATCGAGCTGCGCAACGTGCGCGAGCGCGCGAAGTTCCGCTTGCAGGAGGGCATCGTGCGTGGCTTCCGCGATTTCCTGTACAGCCAGCAGTTCACGGAGATCCACACGCCGAAGATCGGCGCGAAGGGCGCGGAGGGCGGTTCCAACATCTTCAAGCTGGACTATTTCCACCGCCCGGCGGTGCTGGCGCAGAGCCCGCAGTTTTACAAGCAGATGATGGTCGGCGTGTTCGACCGCGTCTTCGAGACCGCGCCGGTGTTCCGCGCCGAGAAGCACAACACGAAGCGCCATCTGAACGAGTATACAAGCCTGGACTTCGAGATGGGCTACATCGATAGTTTTGTTGACATCATGGAGATGGAGACCGGATTTCTGCAGTACACGATGAAGCTGCTGGAGGAGAAATACGCCGACGAGCTGCATATCCTGAATGTTACGCTTCCGAACGTGGAGCAGATTCCGATGGTGCGCTTCGACCGCGCAAAGCAGCTTGTATCCGAAAAATATGACCGTCCGATCCGCAACCCGTACGATCTGGAGCCGGAGGAGGAGTCGCTGATCGGCAAATATTTCAAGGAAGAGTACGGCGCGGATTTCGTGTTCGTGACGCACTATCCGTCGAAGAAGCG
>CANRDO010000016.1 GCA_947629385.1 uncultured Lachnospiraceae bacterium | reverse complement strand
CATTCCGGCTTGTATTTATTACAAAATATATGAATTTTTCAAGGTACTATAGACAGGCTTTTGACCCCAATATCATAGAAATATATTAAGTAAATTTCAAGTGTAGAGGAGTTGCAAACTGCATACCCCTAGGGCACGTAACTCAAATCCCTTCGGGATGGAGAAACAGCTTCGCTGTTTCACAAGGTATACCCCTAGGGCACCCCGTAACTCATGCCCCTTCGGGGCGGAGAAACAGCTTCGCTGTTTCACAGGGCATAGGACATAAATCACAGCGTTTGAGTGTAAAAAACTTGGACGCTGTTGCTTTATCTATTTATGGAAAGCATACCACAAAATGAAAGATAAGAAACCTTTTATAATCCAATTTGTAATCGGCGTTGTTCTGATCGGCGGCGGACTGATACTACAAATTGACTACTACTCAGCTATGCTTTTTGCAATGGGATGTGGTCTTGCTTTTAGTTCGATTGCCAATACAATCCGTATCGTCTACTGGCAGAGTCCCAGACGACAGGACGAATATGAGAGGAGAAAGCAGGAGGCACACATTAACAGCATTGATGAAAGAAAACAATATTTGCGAATGAAAACGGGACATGTAACTTGCCAAATTATGACTATTTTCCTGATTCTATTAGCATTTGTACTTGCTCTGTTTCGTGTAGAAGTATGGGTAAGTGGAATGATATTTTTACTTTTCATATTCCAATGGGCAGTCGGAACTATGGTATATCGAATTTTAGAAAATAGAATGTAAAACACTGCACTTCACAACATCTCGCTATACTTTTTCGGATGGTAAGAGTATAATGTTATCAGCGAAGAATCGGTATTTACAGGAGATAATTATGTGCCTGATATGTGAACGAATTGAAATGATAAAAAAAGGCGTCAACCCTTATTTTGTAAAGGAACTAGAAACGGGATATGTGGTGATTGGCGATAATCAGCATTTCTGCGGTTATACGCTGTTTCTTTACAAGCACCATGGAGAAAAAACCGAGCTGTTTCATCTTGACCCTTCAGAGAGGACAATGTTTCTTGAAGAAATGACGGTAGTTGCCGAAGCTGTGTCAAAGGCTTTTGGGGCTGAAAAGATAAACTATGAGTTGCTCGGTATGGGTGATTCTCATCTTCATTGGCATTTGTTCCCAAGGATCAGCGGTGATATTGAAAACTATGGGAATAACGGCAAAGGCCCTGTTTGGTGGTATCCGATGGAGAAGATGTATTCCAATGACAGCAGACCAGGCGAGGAACAGCTTGCGAAGATGAAACGAAAACTGCTAGATGAATTGGAAAAATTACTGTAAATTCAGTTTATCAAAAGAACAAATATAACCTCATCGCTGCCGATGCGGAAAGGAAGAGTCTCTGTTCGCATCAAAATCAGCAGGAACATAGGTATGATCTTGTGAAATTTGATACAAATCATTTATCCAACGAATAGGAGTTTTTGAGAAAGGAGAACCATGATAAAAGAAATTGGGAAAAAAGATATTCCTGAATGTGTACAGGTTATCAGAAACAGTTTTATAACGGTTGCAAATGAATTTGGATTTTCTGCGGATAATGCGCCGCGATTTACGGCTTTTGCGATAAGTGCCGACAGGCTGAATTATCAATTAGAAATTGAACGCAGGATCATGATTGCATATTGTCTTGACAGTGGGAAAATAGTAGGGTACTATTCTTTGCTATGGCAGGATGATCATCAATGTGAACTCAATAATTTGTGTGTTCTTCCGGAGTATCGCCATGAGGGTATCGGCGCTGCTTTGCTGCACGATGCTTTTGACAGAGCCAAAAAAGAAGGATGTAAGAAAATCAACATCGGAATCGTAGAAGAGAATCAGGTTTTGCGAAAATGGTATGAAAATCAGGGCTTTCTTCATATTGGCACGAAGAAGTTTGATTTTTTTCCTTTCACCTGCGGGTATATGGAAAAGGGCTTGTAATGTTATTTTTAAGTTTCAATTCTCAAAAAGAACGAAGGGAATATGGCGGTTCTGCATTTATAGAAATGCAGTTTTGCAGATTGCCTGCAGAAACTAAAGTAAAAGATATAGTGGCAGTCAGCAATATAAATCACTGGCAGAATGATTCTTTGTATATTAATGATGAAAATGTTTTTTATCAGGAATATTGCCATATTTTTAACTGTGGGATTTATAATAACTTAAAAATTGGAGTGATCGATATATATGGTGTGAACTATTATACACTGTCATTAATAGATTCCCTTATAGAAAAACTCTGCGAGGAAAAACCTGTGGATTATGAAAAATTGGTTCGGTGGCTAAACCAGGCCAAAGAGTATAATGGATTCTATATTTTGGGAATATAATCAAATTCCGATTGTCGGGAATCTGGTCAGAGCGAACAATCGGGCTTGAGGGAGAACTTATATGGTTGATTTTATTGTTAATCTGTTTGCGGAGATTGCTGATTTCTTTATCACTTTTTGGGCAGATAACGTTATTGATAGGTTTACCAAAAGAAATAAGTAAATCGGGATCTTACGGAGGAAATCGCAGATGAATAGAGATGAGATAGTGGCGGAATTATTCCGCTTGCAGGATAAGAAATATGCGGCCTTTCAGGCTAAGTTAATTCCGACGGTAGAAGCGGAAAGAATTATCGGCGTCAGGACACCAGAACTTCGTTCCTTTGCGAAGAGGATATTCAAAGACGGGGACACAGTTTTATTTTTGGAGTGCCTTCCGCACCAATACTTCGATGAAAATCAACTGCATGCATTTGTGATTTCATTGGAGAAAGATTTTAATAAATGCATCGCAAAAGTTGAAGCGTTTCTTCCGTTTATTGATAACTGGGCTACATGTGATCAGCTTTCGCCAAAGGCTTTCAAAAAAGAGCCGGAGAAACTGCTTCCGTATATCTATACATGGATCAGATCGGATAAGGTTTATACCGTCCGATTTGCAATCGGTATGCTTATGGAGCATTTCCTGGGCGAGAGGTTTCATTCCAAATATGCGGACATGGTAGCGGCGGTCAGATCGGATGAATACTATATCAATATGATGGTCGCATGGTATTTTGCAACGGCACTGGCAAAACAGTATGCTTCCATACTTCCGTATCTGGAAGGAAAGAAGCTCGATGACTGGACACATAACAAAACGATTCAGAAAAGTGTGGAGAGCAATAGGATATCAGATGAGCAGAAAGCTTATCTGAAAACATTAAAAATCTGTCGATTTTCAGGTTGTTAATTTCAAGTTTGGAAGGACCATGAAAATGAACAGGCCGATTATGAAATAAGAAATCTGACAGAATTATTGGCATTATTCTGATGACTATCTGCGAGATGGAAATAACAGAGTTTTTTGGAGGAAGCAAAATGATTATTGATTCATTTGGCCCTGATAGTGAAGCGTTTCCTATATGAGATCATTTGTGGACGGCATGCACAGACGATTGTCGACGGAAGACGTTTTGATAAGGGAAGGGAATCTATCATGGATGTGATTGGGTATGGAAATCCAATAGCAGAAACCGTTTTGATACAGATGGCGGGCGATCACGATATCGGAACAATAAAAAATGAATATGACAGCATCAAAGAAAATACAGAGAAAGAATTCAGACTGATAGCCATGAAGGTTGACAATTGGAACAGGGACCTTTCCCCATGGGAAGCGCCTGCCGTTTTCGGCAAAGAGGGGTTTGGAGAAGGTGCTTTGAACACACTCTCTGCGGTGCGAAAATACTGCACGGACAAGAACAGGAAATATTATATCGGCGGTTATTCGCTGGCCGGACTTTTTGCGCTGTGGGCCGTGTATCAGACAGATTTCTTTCAGGGAGTGGCCGCGGCGTCTCCATCTATCTGGTTCCCGAAATTTACGGAATATATGAAAGCCCATGAAATCAAATGTCCCGCTGTTTATCTCAGTCTTGGGGATAAAGAGGAAAAAACGCGGAATCTTGTTATGGCTTCTGTAGGAGAAAAGATCCGTCAGGCTTACGGCCTGCTGAAAGAGCGCGGCACAGACTGCACACTGGAATGGAATCCGGGAAATCATTTCAGGGATCCGGAATGGAGAATGGCGAAAGCGTTTGCCTGGGTGATGGAGAGAAAAATCTAGTACATGTGCATTTGTGCGGTTGAAAGCAGGGGCGTTTTTGATATATTTAAAGTAAAAATCGTAAATTAAGGAGATAAGGGCATGGTCTATTATGATAAAAATGGAATTGTAATTCGAGATTTGCAGCAGAGCGATGCCCAAATCATTACAGACGAAGAAATTGCGCAGGGCTGGGATGCGACAATAGACAAATACGAAATGCGGCTGAAACACCAGGCCGAGGGCAAAGCGATCACACTGGTTGCCGAATGGAATGGTAATATTGCCGGATATATTAACGTATATCCTGATTCCAAGTGGGGCGCGTATGCAAATCGAGGATATGCGGAGATCGTTGACTTCGGTGTTCTGGAGAAATACAGGCGCAGAGGAATTGGCGGCAAACTTATGGATCTTGCGGAACAGATCGCATTCTCTTATTCGGACGTGATATATCTCGGAGTGGGACTGCACAGCGGATACGGAAGCGCCCAGAGAATGTATGTCAAGCGAGGATACATTCCGGACGGGAGCGGCGTCTGGTATAAAGATCAGATCTGCGAGCCGTATCGTGATTGCTGTAATGACGATGATCTTGTATTGTACTTATCGAAACACATAAAGTAAATTTTAGGGAAAATTTCTGGGAGACTTGTGTACTGCGATGCGTTTTACGATACTGACGGAAATCTACTATGAATTATTCTTGCTCTTTGATCGGTCAATTGAATTTTACAGGAGGTCAAAATGGCTGTTTCAAAAATTAAAGCAGGAATGTTATACTGATATAGCAATCAAGTCTTACGGGAGAGTCGGGAAACCGGCTCTCTTTTGATGATTGGAGATAGGAACTTACCGATTTAATGTACCAATTTTTGATGACAAACAAAAAATTGAGATAACTTTTCTGAGCGAATGTACATAAAAATCGTTACAAGAAATAGTTGACGAGATCTCTTTTACTGGTCGCGGGCACACATAAGATGCAGCAGATTACTTGGAATTTATATTATTTATAGTTGCATAAATATTATTTTGAATTGCATTATGCGGTTGAAAGCAGAGGATGCTTTTGATATAATAAATTGGAAACAAATGTATTGCCGAACAGTGAGATATAGTGGGGAATGCAAAATAATTGTTTTCAGAAATAGCAATCCGTGAGGAATAGGAGAAAACACAATGTGGAAGAAACGAATTTTTTTTATTTTTATCACAAGTTGGCTGTGCCTGTTTGCTACTTCAGTCAATGCGAAAGATGTAGCCGACGAAGATGTTGTTACTACTGATACCGTTGGAGATTGGTCTTTAGAGCAAACGGTGGACGAGTTCGGTGATCCAACTGGCGATGAATGTGTAAGGACATATATAGTTGGGGATTTCAGTAACACGGCAACTGCAAGCTCTGAATTGAAGGGCTATATGTACTATATGGTTAATTCACATAGGTTTGTTTTTCGCCTTCTTGAATATGGGCGCACAAAGGCTGTATATTTCGATGAAGACGAAATAGCGTTAAAAATTAAGATAGATGACCACATATTTGATTATACATTGACGGGTGAAGCTCCAAATGGAGACTTATCTCTTTCATTTGAAGATCAACCATATTCATACAGACAGATATGGAATTATTTACTTTACGGTGATGATTTGCGATGTATCATCTATATCGGAAACTCGAAATACAATTTTACCATTTCAGCAAATGGCTTTTCAGAAATTACGGAGCCATACAATAAAACGATATATGACAATGCAATGGAATTGTTTGAAAAAGAGGATTATTATTCTGCATATCAGCAATTCGGACTTATCGGTGATTATGCAGATTCCACGGATAAAATGGAGGAATGCAAGAAAAGACAAGAACAAAAAGATATCATTGATACGCCAGAAGAAGCTGTCTATGAATTTTTTGACCGTGATTCCCAGAATGAAAGATACCGATATATGATGGATCATATGGAGGATTTTCCGATGCAGACAGACGATGACATGAAGGAGATTCTTCCAGGCGAATGGTTGCGGATGGATATGACAGAGCATGGATATGCAGACTGGATTTATTATAAATATGACGAATCAAATCAGTATCAATACGGCATTTTTCAGAATACAAATGGAAATATCACATATAAAGATACATCTAAAGAAGCATATAAAACGGAATATTGGATTGAGAATAACAGGGTATATTATGATAATTCTTACCCATACAAATCGCTTGAGTTTAGGAAGATTTTAGATGGATATTATTTGGCAATTGGATATGATGAAACGGATATGATTGCAGTATATTATATTTTTGCAAAGTATAAAGACGGCGAGCCAGAAAATCCGCTTTGGTAATGAAATAAATGTATATACAATTATCATGGAGAGCAATCATTTTTGCAAGGGCATGTATTTCTGGATTTTGCCTCCAAGGTTCACCTGAAATTTGAAACAAAATTCAAAATGCACATCCGGAATGTGCACTCGATGTTTCTTTCCTGTTTCGGCTGTATCGGTTGACTAATGCCAGCGTCCTTGTCATACGCGAGTTTCCGGATGGATTAGAAATCGTCGGCGGATGAGAATGTATGAAAAATATCGAAAAGATTATTGGCAAAGAATGAGAAACCACATGAGAAAACGTACACCCGGAGCTGATTGAGAAGAATCGGTTCCGGGTGTGTCACATTATGGGTGGCGCCGACTATGGGCTCGGTATATAATCTGGATTCGAAAAAACAAGTTGAAAAACTGTCACGAAAATTGCATAATAATCGTGACAAAGCAAGGAGAGTGGTTTTATGGCAAGTGGAATATATACAGAAATAAAGAAGAGGATAGAGTTGGCTGAACCGGGAACAGTATTCTTGACATCAGATTTTACGGATATTGCGACAACAACAACTGTCAGAAAATGTCTTGGAAGACAAGTTGAAGAAAAAAGTATACGAAGAATTATGGACGGAGTGTATGAAAAACCGGTGTATAGTAAGTTGCTTAAAGAATATCTTCCTGCAAATCCCGATACGATAGCATATGCTATTGCCAGGAGTTTTCATTGGACCATTGCCCCCTGCGGAGATGTAGCATTAAATAAGCTGGGACTATCTACACAAGTTCCGGTTGTTTGGTCCTATATCAGTGATGGACCTTATAGAGAATATTCGTGGGGCAATATTACGCTGTCTTTTAAGCATCGTGCGAACAGAGAGATTTCATTTATGTCTGAGACAACCACTTTGGTCGTTGAGGCATTAAAAACATTGGGAAAAGAGAGGATTGATGACAGTATTATACTACATTTAAAAAGAAGATTGCCTGAAGCGGAAAAGAAAAAGATGTTAAAGGAAACAACGGATGTAAGTGAATGGATCTATGTAGTAATCAGAAAGGTGTGCGCTGAATAATGAAGAAAGTTGCTAAATTACAGATAAAGGATAGGGCAGAATTGTTCCAGGCTACTGCAATTTCGATGGGAATGCAGCCCAGTGTAATTGAGAAAGACTTTTGGGTATGTTTTATGCTGGATCATCTGTTTCATGATTGTAGATATAGGAATGCATTTGTTTTCAAAGGTGGGACAAGTTTATCTAAATCGTACCATGCCATCGAAAGATTTTCCGAGGATATAGATTTGATCCTGGATTGGAGAAAAATTCCTTGAAAAACTTCAAGAAGAAATACATGAGTTGGAATAGTTGCAAAATCTCCTAAGTCGCCCCAACCGTTATATGGATGGGGCGACTCCGCTATGCGTTCGACGCCGCTGCTTCCGCTTTCGCTTCTGATCCTGTCGCAGCGTCCGCTTCTTTCAGTCTTTTCTGCGCGGTGGAGAGCATCAGCTTGATGCGGTTGAGCTGGTTGACCTCGCTGGCGCCCGGATCGTAGTCAATTGCGACGATGTTCGACAGCGGGTACTGGCGGCGCAGTTCCTTGATGACGCCCTTGCCGACCACGTGATTCGGCAGGCAGGCGAACGGCTGCGTGCAGACGATATTGTTGACGCCGGAGTGGATCAACTCGAGCATCTCGCCGGTCAGGAACCAGCCCTCGCCGGTCTGGTTGCCGAGTGAGACGATGTCCTTCGCCATGTCGCCCAGACGCCAGATCTGGGTGGGCGGGTCGAAGTGAATGCTCTTCTCCAGCTCCGCAGCGGCCGCGGAACGAAGCTTCTCGAGAACATAGATTCCGAAATTCGCGATCATCGCGGATTTTTTCTTTGTCCCGAGGTACTCGCTCTTGAAATTCTGATTATAGAAGCAGTAGAGCAGGAAATCCATCAGGTCGGGGACGACTGCCTGCGCGCCCTCCGACTCCAGCAGATCGACCAGATGATTGTTCGCCGCTGGCATGAATTTCACGAGGATCTCGCCGACCACGCCGACCTTCGGTTTCTGCTCGTCGGTAATCGGGAGAGTGTCGAAATCGTGGACGATTTCACGGCACATCTTCTTGAACGCGGTGTAGGACGGTTTTCCGGAGACAAACTCGCAGCAGCGGTCCTCCCAGCGCTGAAACAGCGCGTTCGCCGAGCCCGGCTCTTTCTCATATGGGCGCATGCGGTAGAGGCAGCGCATGAAAATATCGCCGAACACGAGCGCGAACATGCAGCGCTTGATGAGCTGGTAGCTGAGCGTGAAACCGGGATTGCTCTCGAGGCTGCTCAGGTTCAGCGAGATAACCGGGACGTTCGGGATGCCGGCCTTCTGCAGGGCGCGGCGGATGAAACCGACGTAGTTCGACGCGCGGCAGCCGCCGCCAGTCTGCGTCATGATCACGGCTGTTCGGCTCAGGTCATATTTCCCGGAGAGCAGGGCGTCCATCACCTGTCCGACCACCATCAGGGACGGATAGCAGGCGTCGTTGTTGACGTACTTCAGGCCGGTATCGATCGCCTTGCGGTTGTCGTTTCTCAACAGCTCGATATGATATCCGCTCGCGTTCATCGCCGCTTCCAGCATGCGGAAGTGGATTGGGGACATCTGCGGGCAGAGGATTGTGTACTCCTTACGCATCTCTTTCGTGAAGATGACACGGTTGATGTTCGCCGGGACGATCCTGCGCGGCTCCAGGTCATGCTGTGTGCGCACGCGGATTGCGGCGATGAGAGAGCGTATGCGGATCTTCGCGGCGCCCAGATTATTGACCTCGTCGATCTTCAGGCAGGTGTAGATTTTGCCGGAATTCGAGAGGATATCGTTGACCTCGTCCGTCGTGACCGCGTCCAGTCCGCAGCCGAAGGAGTTTAACTGGATCAGATTGAGATCCTCGCGCGTCTTGACGAAATTTGCCGCCGCGTAGAGACGGCTGTGGTACATCCACTGATCGAGCACCATCAACGGGCGCTCCACCGGGCTCAGATTGGAGATCGAGTCCTCGGTCAGCACCGCCATTCCAAAGGAATTGATCAGCTCCGGGATGCCGTGGTTGATCTCGCCGTCGATATGGTAGGGGCGGCCCGCGAGCACGATCCCATGGCGGCCGGTCTCCTCAAGATATTTCAAAGTCTCCTGGCCCTTCTCGTACATCGCCTCGCGCGTGTGGGCGAGTTCCTCCCATCCGGCTTTCGCCGCGGCGACGACCTCGTTCGCCGGAATGTCCGGGAACGCATCTTTCAGGCGGCTTGTCACGGTGTCCAGATTCGTGAACGCGATAAACGGGTTCTCGAAACGGATGGACGGATCGCGCAGACCTTCCACATTGTTCTTGATGTTCTCCGCGTACGAGGTGACGATCGGGCAGTTATAGTGGTTCGGCGCGTCCGCGAATTCCGTGCGCTCATACGGGATGCACGGATAGAATATGTACTTGATGCCCTTGCGCAGCAGCCACTCCACATGACCGTGCGCGAGCTTGGCCGGATAACACTCCGACTCGCTCGGGATGGACTCGATGCCGAGCTCGTAGATCTTGCGCGTGCTCGGCGGCGAGAGGATCACCCGGTACTTCAATTCTGTGAAGAAACGGAACCAGAATGGGTAATTTTCATACATGTTCAGGACACGCGGAATGCCGACGATGCCGCGCTCCGCCTCGTCCTCAGGAAGCGGCTCGTAGGAGAAGAGCAGCTTATTCTTGAACTCAAACAGGTTCGGCACGTGATCCTTGTTGCGCTCCTTGCCGATGCCGCGTTCGCAGCGGTTGCCGCTGACGTACTGGCGGCCGCCGGAAAAACGGTTGATCGTCAGGCGGCACTGGTTCGTGCAGCCCTTGCACTTCGCCATGGTCGTCGTGTACTGCAGCGCGTCGATGCGCTCGCTGGAGAGCATCGTCGTCTGCGCGCCCTCCTTGTAGCGCTCGCGCGCGATCAGCGCCGCGCCGAACGCGCCCATGATGCCGGCGATGTCCGGGCGGATCGCTTCGCAGCCCGCGATGCGCTCGAAGCTTCGCAGGACGCCGTCGTTGTAGAAGGTGCCGCCCTGCACGACAATGTGGCGTCCGAGCTCGGAGGCGTCGGACACCTTGATGACTTTATATAATGCGTTTTTAATCACGGAATAGGCAAGCCCGGCCGAGATGTCGGACACCTCCGCGCCTTCCTTCTGGGCCTGCTTCACCTTGGAATTCATGAACACGGTGCAGCGTGTGCCGAGATCGATCGGATGCTTTGCGAAAAGCGCCGCTTTCGCGAAATCCTGCACAGAATAGTTTAGGGACTTTGCGAATGTCTCGATGAAGGAGCCGCAGCCCGAGGAGCAGGCCTCGTTGAGCTGAACGCTGTCAACCGTGTGATTTTTGATCTTGATGCACTTCATGTCCTGACCGCCGATGTCGAGGATGCAGTCGACTTCCGGATCAAAGAACGAAGCGGCGTAGTAGTGCGAGACTGTCTCAACCTCGCCCTCGTCGAGCAAGAGCGCGGCCTTGATGAGCGCCTCGCCGTAGCCCGTCGAGCAGGACCAGGCGATCCGCGCGTCCGTTGGCAGCTGTCGGTAGATGTCCTGAACCGCCGTGATCGTCGTGCGCAGTGGATTGCCGTTGTTGTTGCTGTAGAAAGAGTACAAAAGCGTGCCGTCCTCGCTGACGAGCGCGGCCTTCGTCGTCGTGGAGCCTGCGTCGATGCCGAGATAGCAGTTGCCCTTGTACTCGGCAAGGCTTCCGGTCGCCACGCGGTGGCAGCTCTGGCGCGCGATAAAGTGGTCGTAATCCTCCTGGGAGGCGAACAGCGGCTCCATGCGCGCGACCTCAAATTCCATGTGGATCGGTCCGGAGAGCTTCTCCCGCAGCGCGCCGAGCGTCGTGTTCACTTCCGGCTTTGCGTTCAGCGCGGAACCGATCGCAGCGAACAGATGGGAATTTTCCGGCTCAATCGCGTGCTCACTGTCGAGATGGAGCGTGCGGATGAACGCCTGCCGCAGCTCGGACAGGAAGTGGAGCGGACCGCCGAGGAACGTGACATGTCCGCGGATCGGTTTGCCGCAGGCAAGACCGCTGATGGTCTGGTTTACGACCGCCTGGAAAATGGAGGCGGAGAGGTCTTCCTTCGTCGCGCCGTCGTTGATCAGCGGCTGGATATCGGATTTCGCAAACACGCCGCAGCGCGCCGCGATTGAATACAGGGAAGAATAGTTCTTCGCGTACTCGTTCAGCCCGGCCGCGTCCGTCTGCAGGAGAGAGGCCATCTGGTCGATGAAGGAGCCTGTGCCGCCCGCGCAGATGCCGTTCATGCGCTGTTCGACGTTGCCGTTTTCAAAGTAGATGATCTTGGCGTCCTCGCCGCCGAGCTCGATCGCTACGTCCGTCTGAGGTATGTACTGTTCCAGAGAGGACGCGACCGCGATCACCTCCTGAACGAATGGGATTTCCAGATGGTTGGCAAGCGCGAGTCCGCCGGAGCCGGTGATGACGGGGGACACCCTAACATCGCCGAGCTGACCTGACGCCTCGCCGATTAGATCGGAGAGCGTCTCGCGGATGTTTGCGAAATGTCGCTTATAGTCAGAGAACAAGAGCTCCCGGGAAGGGCTTAGCACAGCCACCTTGACTGTCGTGGAGCCGATGTCGATTCCGAGTGTGTGGATGGAATTTGCTGCTGATGTATTCGTAGACAAAATAAATGCCTCCTTATAAAATTCCCAGAAAAAGAGATAAATATAGGCATTCGCCCTATCATCCGTCGCCAAAGTACAGATGCTCGTGAGTGGCTCATTGAGCCGTGCCGATCTCGCCTTCGCTTTGCTCCGGCTCGATCACGGGCATTCGCCCTATAAATCCACCGTCCCGTGAAACTGTCTGCAAGCAGACGTTTCACGCTCCGCTGTCTTTGCACGGCTCATTGCTTACGCGGACATTATACGACATTTATCTTAGTGCTTGCAAGATTAAAAATTTCCATTTATACTTATATTCCAAATGAAGAGTTGTATGAAAAAACCAAATTGCCTGTTTTCTTTATATTTTATATCGGGATTTTGTGTGATGATCGCAGGCTTGGATGCGAAGAGGCAAAAAGGAGAGGCAGCATGTATCGGATATTGAAGAAGGACGGCAGAGCGAAGCGGGCGGAGTTTCAGACGGTGCACGGCACGGTGCAGACGCCGCTGTTTATGAATGTGGGAACGGTGGCCGCGATCAAGGGCGCTGTGGCGACGACGGACTTAAAGGAGATCGGGACACAGGTGGAGCTTTCGAACACTTACCATCTGCATGTGCGGCCGGGCGATCATATCGTGAAGAAGCTGGGCGGACTGCACCGTTTCATGAACTGGGACCGGCCGATCCTGACGGATTCGGGCGGATTTCAGGTGTTTTCGCTCGCGAGTCTGCGAAAGATCAAGGAGGAAGGCGTCTACTTCCAGTCGCATATCGACGGGAGGAAGATCTTCATGGGACCGGAGCAGAGCATACAGATTCAGTCGAATCTGGCTTCGACGATCGCGATGGCGTTTGATGAGTGCCCGTCGAGCGTGGCGGAGCGTGATTACGTGCAGCATTCGGTAGATCGGACGACGCGCTGGCTCATGCGCTGCAAGGAAGAGCTGCGCCGTCTGAATAATCTGGAGGATACGATCAACCCGCATCAGCTGCTTTTCGGGATCAATCAGGGCGCGATCTATGACGACATCCGTATCGGGCATGCGCGGCAGATCTCTGAGCTGGAACTGGATGGCTACGCGATCGGCGGACTGGCGGTCGGCGAGACGCACGAGGAGATGTATCGTATTCTGGACGCGGTGGTGCCGGAGCTGCCGGAGGACAAGCCAACTTATCTTATGGGAGTGGGCACGCCGGTCAATATTCTGGAGGCCGTGGACCGGGGCGTCGATTTCTTTGACTGCGTCTACCCGAGCCGCAACGGCCGACACGGACATGTTTACACGAACGATGGCAAGCTGAATCTGTTTAACGCGAAGTACGAGCTGGACGACCGCCCGATCGAGGAGGGCTGCGGCTGTCCGGCCTGCCGAAGCTACAGCCGCGCCTATATCCGTCACCTGCTCAAGGCGAAAGAGATGCTCGGCATGCGGCTCTGTGTCCTGCACAATCTGTATTTTTACAACCATATGATGGAGGAGATACGAGACGCGATCGAGCAGGGACGCTATCAGCAGTACAAGAAGCAGAAGATTGAGCGGTATACGAAAGGAAAGTCAGATATGTCGTAAATGAAATCGAAGAGGAGGAGCAAAAAGATGAGAAGACTGTTGAATGACGGCTGGGAATTCAGCCTGCAGCCGCTGCACACAGGTCTTGCAGAGATGCAAGGCGGGAAAGAAGATTTTGCGCCGGTAGGGATTCCCCACGACTGGCTGATCTACGACGCGGATCATCTGTACGAGGACGGCACCGGATGGTACCGCCGGGTTCTTTCCCTGGAGGCAAAGGAGGAAGAAACACTGGTTTTCCTGCGCTTTGACGGCGTCTATATGGACAGCCGGGTCTTTGTGAACGGCAGGCAGGCCGGCGAGTGGAAGTACGGCTATTCTGCGTTTGAGGTTGAGCTGACGCCCTTCCTGCAGGAAGGGGAGAACGAAATCCTGGTATCGGTCGATTTCCAGAGCCCAAACAGCCGCTGGTATTCCGGCGCCGGGATTTTCCGGAATGTGTGGCTTAAGAAAGTGCCATTCTGCCATCTGACGGCGGACGGCGTCTATTTTCATGCACAGCAGGCGGAGGGAAATCTCTGGGATATCGACATTGAGACAGAGGTGGAAGGCGGTCATGCGGAGCTGGACTACACGCTGCTTGCGAAGGGCGTTGAAGTGCCTCTGCTCAATGTCCGCCGGGAATGCGTCCACACGGATGGAAATTGCCGGCACCGCTTCCTTGCGCAGATAGAGAATCCGGTCTGCTGGGATATAGAGAACCCGTATGTCTACCGGCTGCGGACGACGCTGCACAGAGGAGAGGAGACGCTTGATATAGCGGAGCAGAATGTGGGATTCCGCACGATCTCGTTCTCACCGGAAGAAGGTTTCCTTCTGAACGGGCGTAAGGTGAAGCTGAACGGCGTCTGTGAGCATCATGATCTTGGCTGCCTCGGCAGCGCGTTCCATGAGCAGGCGATGCGCAGAAAATTCCGCATTCTGAAAGAGATGGGCGTAAACGCCATCCGCACCTCGCATAATATGCCGGCGACGGAGCTTCTGGATCTTGCGGACGAGATGGGCCTTCTGATCGACGACGAGGCGTTTGATATGTGGGAGATGCCGAAGACGGAATACGACTATGCGCGCTTTTTCCCGGAATGGTATCAGCGGGATGTGGCAAGCTGGGTACGCCGCGACCGGAATCACCCCTGCGTCATTATGTGGAGTATGGGAAATGAAATTTACGACACCCATGACGGCCCGCATGGCCTTGAGTGCATGAAAAAGCTTCTGGCCGAGGTGCAGAAGCACGACCCGAAGGGCAATGCGCGTCCTACCATCGGATCAAATTATATGCCGTGGGAAAACACGCAAAAGTGTGCGGATGTGCTGAAGCTGATCGGCTATAACTACGCGGAACGGTATTATGACGCGCATCATGAGTCTCATCCGGACTGGATCATCTACGGCAGCGAGACGGCTTCCGTGGTGCAAAGCCGCGGCATTTATCACTTCCCGTACCGGGAGGAAGTCCTGGCAGATGAGGACGAGCAGTGCTCCTCGCTTGGAAATTCAACTACCAGCTGGGGCGCGAAATCACCGGAGTCCTGTATCATTGCCGAGCGTGACCATCCTTTTTCCTGCGGGCAGTTTTTGTGGACCGGTTTCGATTACATCGGCGAGCCGACGCCCTACCATACAAGAAATTCCTATTTCGGGCAGATCGATACCGCCGGGTTTCCAAAGGATTCCTACTACATCTACCAGTCGAACTGGACGGATTATCACACAAAACCGATGGTACATCTGTTTCCGTACTGGGATTTCAATATCGGTCAATTGATTGATGTACGGGCGTGCACGAACGCGCCGTCCGTGGAACTGTTTTTCAACGGCGAGAGTATGGGGGTGCGCACGATCGATCATGCGCATGGGCAGGAGCTCGCGGGACACTGGCAAATCCCTTATGCGCCGGGCGAGCTGATCGCGGTGGCCCGCGATGAAAACGGAACTGAAGTGGCGCGCCATGCGCGGCATTCTTTCGGGGATGCGTGCAGGATCGTGCTAAAGCCGGAGAAAAACAGGCTGCTTGCCGACGGGGAGGATCTGCTCTTTGTGGAGATTTCCATGGAGGATGCGGACGGATATCCCGTGGAAAACGCAAACAGCCGGGTGACAGTGAAGGCGGATGGCGCCGGGGCTCTCGTGGGGACGGACAATGGCGACAGCACGGATACAGAGTCCTGGAAATGCGGATGCCGACGCTTGTTTGGCGGTAAGCTGCTGGCCGTATTTAAGGCGGGAGAAGAGCCGGGAACTTTGCAGATCAGAGTATCGTCCGACGGCCTGGAGGATGCGGTCCTTTCGATTCCGGTATCAGAAGCATCGAAAAAGGAAGGAAGCAGTCCGCAGGCGTATCTCGCGTCGCAAAGCGGACGGGCGAATATGCTCACAGATTTCTGCGCTCGGACGGCTGATCAGAAAGAAGGCCACAGGGAGGATATCCCGGTGCGTAATATTTTGCTGAGCTGCAGCGGAAGCCGGCAATTGAACGCGGACAACCGGGAGGTAACGGTGACGGCGCGTCTGTGCCCGGAGAATGCGAGCGACCGTGAAGTAAGCTGGTGCGCGGTAGACGACAAGGGGATTCCGCTTTCAATCGTCGAGGTAAAAGCGGACGGGCTGACCGCGCATGTGACTGCAAAAGGCGACGGAGCGTTTCGTCTGCGCTGTATGTCCCGCTGCGGTACAGGCAAGGTGCGCATCATATCTCAGCTGGAATTCAGCATTCAGGGAGTCGGGCAGACATTTCTGGATCCTTACGGCTTCATTACCGGCGGCCTTTACGACTACAGCCGTGGAGACGTGGGAAACGGAAACGAGCGCGGCGTGGCCACACCGTCCGACAGAAACGGACTGTTCGGCTATCACGGGATCGACTTCGGGCCTCACGGTTCGGATGAGATCTGCCTGCCGATCTTTGCGCTGAATGATGAACCGTACCGTATCCGTATTTATGAAGGAATGGCGGACGAAGAGGGCGCAGAGCTGATCGGCGATGTGATCTACCAGAAGCCTTCTATCTGGAATGTGTATCAGGAGGCGACGTACCGTCTGAACAGGAAATTGAAGGGCGTGACGAGCATCAGCTTCATGACGGAGAAAAAGATCCATATGAAGGGCTTCTATTTTAAACAGAACTATGCGTATGAGAAACACAACGCCGCGGAGTGCGACGCGGTCTATGGAGACAGCTTCCGGAAAGAAGCAGAGCGGATCTGCGGCATCGGCAACAATGTGACGATCGAATTTGCACAGATGGATTTCGGAGCGTCAGGAGCCGGCCGGATTACGATCTGTGGACACACGCCGCTGGAGAAGAATACGATCATCCTCAATTTCTCATGTGATGGACATGAGGAACGGCAGATGCTGGAATTCGCAAAGGGAGACGGGGAACAGACCTTCACAATTGAACGGCTCTGTGGTAAGGGTACGGTGCGTTTTGTCTTCCTCCCGGGCTCAAATTTCGACTTTTCATGGTTCCGTTTTGCGGCGGACGAAGAATGAGCCGGATACGGGAAGGGCAAACTTTTCAGAAAAACAGCTTGATTTACCTACATGAATTGTGTATTATGGTAAAGATAGCTGCAAATCAGAAGGTAAAACAGCAGAACGAATTGCATCAATCGGCGAGGCAGCCGGTGGACTAAAGGAGGACATGCATATGTTAAATTTGATGGGTGAAGGCGCTGCGGCGACAAACGCGGCAGGAGCTGCCGGCGCTGCAGGCGGCGGAATGATGCTGATGATCCTGTACATTGTGGTGATCGGCGCGGCGATGTATTTCTTCGCGATCCGTCCGCAGAAAAAGGAACAGAAGAGAATGCAGGCGCTTCTTGCTTCAATGGAGGTTGGAGATACGGTTGTGACGACGAGCGGCTTCTACGGAGTCGTGATCGACATCACAGATGAGGATTGCATCGTGGAGTTCGGCAGCAACAAGAACTGCCGCATTCCGATGCGCAAGACCGCGATCGCTGAGGTGGAGAAGGCCGGGCAGGAGTGATATGATGATATAGCATGAGAAGAGACGTCAGATCTGGCGCCTCTTTTATTTTTCATGGTCTTATGATCTGCACGGCATGGCGCAGGCAGGATACCGTGATCTTCTGCGATCTGCAGCTCACCTCGCCGTCTGTATGTACCCAGAGGGGTGCGTCCGCCTCCAGCACAAACTTCTCGGTGCGATAAGGCGTGATGCCTTCAAAACGGTAGTGTTTTCCGTGAAAAGCAGTCGGCAGGGCAAACAACACGAGCAATTTCGGAAGATCTCCTACAGCGCAAAGATCCAGCAGTCCGTCGGAGTCGTCTGCGTTCGGACAGAACATGAACCCGCCGCCTTCGAAACGGTGGATCATGCCTGCGACAAACAGCATGGTGCCGATGTCAACGGTCGTACCTCCGTCCAGGATCAGCCTGCCGGATATCGCCTTTGTCGAGAACAACTGTTTTAAAGCGATTCCGAGATAGGACAGCTTCCCAAGCCCGATCCGATTGAAGAATATCTTGAGCCGGGAGCGCTGTACCTCCTCGCAGACAGCCGCGTCGTAGCCAAGACCACAGCTGACACAAAAGCGCCGTTCCCCATACTCCTCACAGGCGAGAAGACCGAGATCCATTGGGCGCGGCCTCCCGTTATGCAGGATCACGTTCAAAGCCTCCGCAGGATCCTTTGGGATGCCAAGATCTCTGGCGAGATCGTTGCTTGAACCGGTGGGAATATAGCCAAGCGTCACCGAACCGTCGGGCGGGAGAGCCTGAACGGCCTCGTTCATCGTGCCGTCGCCGCCCAGAATGATCAGGGAAAGCGGCTTATCTCCATGGCGGCAAAGCTCTGCCGCGATCCTTGTGACGTCGCCTTTCTCTTTCGAAAAGTGTGCGTCGTGAGAAATCTTTTCCCTCTTCAGCACAGGTTCGATCTGTTCCTGCCAGATCCTGAGTCCTTTTCCGGAACGGGACGCCGGATTAACAATCACATGATACATCTGTTTTTCCTGCCATTTCTCATAATCGTTACCGTTTCAATCACAGATATTGTAATCCGTGTAAACATATGTGTCAACGCGGAGTTGACAGTAAATGAGATAGTCAGATTTGTATCTGTATGGGCTGGCTTTAACCCTATATTGGTCGATTTGAACGATTCCGGGAGATTTTTTGCCTGAATTTGTATCATTAAACAGTTGAAATAAAAAAGGAAATACATTATTATATTGGTTAAGGCTTTTTTGAAGCATCTATATGGGAAAGGATGAGAACAACAATGAAACACAGGATTGCGCTGATCCCGGGAGATGGGATCGGCCCGGAGATCGTCACGGAGGCTTGCAAGGTTCTGGATAAAGCCGCGGCGAAATACGGATTTGAACTGGAATACAAGAAGCTCTTGATGGGCGGCGCGTCGATCGACGTGCACGGAGTACCGCTCACGGATGAGACGATCGCAGAGGCAAAGTCAAGCGAGGCAGTGCTGATGGGTTCCATCGGCGGGGACGCGAAGACATCCCCATGGTATCAGCTGGATCCGCAGCTTCGTCCGGAAGCCGGACTTCTGAAGATCCGTAAGTCGCTAAATCTGTTCGCAAATCTGCGCCCGGCATATTTGTATGATGAGCTGAGAGCTGCCTGTCCGCTGCGCGACGAGATCATCGGGGACGGCTTCGACATGATGATCATGCGCGAGCTGACCGGTGGGCTTTACTTCGGCGAGCGCGAGACCGTGGAAGAGAATGGCGTGCGCAGGGCGAAGGATACGCTGGTATATAATGAGAACGAGATCCGCAGGATCGCGATCAAAGGTTTTGATATTGCGCGCAAGCGCCGCAGAAAGGTCTGCAGCGTCGACAAGGCGAACGTGTTGGATTCCTCGCGCCTGTGGAGGACGGTCGTTGAAGAAGTTGCAAAGGACTATCCGGATGTCGAGCTTTCTCATATGCTTGTGGACAACTGCGCGATGCAGCTCGTGAAAGATCCGAAACAGTTCGACGTGATCCTGACGGAGAACATGTTCGGTGACATCCTCTCCGACGAAGCGAGCATGGTGACTGGCTCAATCGGGATGCTCTCGTCTGCGTCGCTCAACGAGACGAAGTTCGGCCTCTATGAGCCGAGCCACGGCTCTGCGCCGGATATTGCAGGAAAAGGCATCGCGAATCCGATTGCGACGATCCTGTCCGCGGCGATGATGCTGCGCTATTCGCTGGATCTCGATGAGGCGGCGGACGCGGTCGAGGCTGCGGTGAAGCAGGTGCTGAAGGAAGGCTACCGCACCGGCGACATTATGTCCGAGGGCTGCAAGCAGGTCGGCACCGTAGAAATGGGTGATCTGATCGCAGCGCGCGTGTGAGAAAGAGAAAAACGGCTATGTGCAAAGAGCAGGCCGTACAGATAATATGAATTTGATGATGTCTGCTATGTCATACGTCAGAATGATTTGGCAGACGAATCATGAGGAGGATCGATTATGAAGAGTGATGCAGTGAAAAAGGGCATTCAGCAGGCGCCGCACCGTTCCCTGTTCCACGCGCTGGGACTGACGGAGGAGGAGATGAAGCGCCCGCTCATCGGTATTGTCAATTCCTACAATGAAGTGGTTCCGGGGCATATGAACCTGGATAAGATTACAGAAGCCGTCAAGCTCGGCGTCGCGATGGCGGGCGGCGTGCCGAGGGAGTTCCCGGCGATCGCGGTCTGCGACGGCATCGCGATGGGACATGTCGGCATGAAATATTCACTCGTGACGCGCGACCTGATCGCGGATTCCACCGAGTGTATGGCGATCGCGCATCAGTTTGACGCTCTTGTCATGATCCCGAACTGTGACAAGAACGTTCCGGGACTGCTGATGGCGGCGGCCAGATTGAATATCCCGACGATCTTTGTCAGCGGCGGCCCGATGCTTGCCGGGCATCTGAAGGGGCGCAAGAGAAGCCTCTCCAGCATGTTTGAGGCGGTCGGAGAGCATACCGCGGGCAAGATGACCGCGGAGGAAGTCGCGGAATACGAGGAGAAGGTCTGCCCAACCTGCGGTTCCTGTTCTGGTATGTACACGGCGAATAGTATGAACTGCCTGACCGAGGTGCTCGGCATGGGCTTAAAGGGCAATGGCACGATCCCAGCCGTCTACTCTGAGCGTATCCGTCTGGCCAAGATGGCGGGCATGCAGATCATGGAGCTTCTGAAGAAGGATATCCGCCCGCGTGACATCATGACCGAGAAGGCTTTCATGAACGCGCTGACGGTCGACATGGCGCTCGGCTGCTCAACGAACAGCATGCTGCATCTCCCGGCGATCGCGCATGAGGCAGGCGTCGAGCTCGACGTCGACATCGCGAACGAGATCAGCGCAAGGACGCCGAATCTCTGCCACCTCGCCCCGGCAGGTCCGACCTACATCGAGGATCTGAACGAGGCCGGCGGCGTGTACGCGGTCATGAATGAATTGACAAAGAAGAACCTGCTGAACCTGGACTGCATGACAGTCACAGGCAAGACAGTTGGAGAGAACATAGAGGGTTGTACGAACAAGAACCCGGAGGTCATCCGTCCGATCGACAATCCGTACAGCGAGACCGGCGGACTGGCGATCCTCAAGGGCAACCTTGCCCCGGACTCCGGCGTTGTGAAGCGCTCCGCAGTGGTGCCGGAGATGATGGTACACGAGGGCCCGGCGCGTGTGTTCGACTGTGAGGAGGACGCGATCGCTGCAATCCTCGGTGGTAAGATCGTCGCAGGCGACGTCGTCGTGATCCGCTATGAGGGTCCGAAGGGCGGCCCGGGCATGCGCGAGATGCTGAATCCGACGTCAGCGATCGCTGGCATGGGCCTCGGTTCCTCTGTTGCCCTGATCACGGACGGTCGTTTCAGCGGGGCTTCCAGAGGCGCTTCCATCGGACATGTCTCCCCGGAGGCCGCGGTCGGCGGACCGATCGCGCTTGTCGAGGAGGGCGACACAATCCGTATCAACATTCCGGAGTGTAAGCTCGAGCTTGCGATCAGCGACGAGGAGATGGCGGCGCGCCGCGCGAAGTGGCAGCCGCGCGAGCCAAAGATCAAGACCGGTTATCTGGCACGCTATGCGTCGCTCGTGACCTCCGGAAATAAGGGCGCGGTGCTGATCAACCCTATGGATAAATAATGATAGAGAAAGGGCAGATGAGGATGAAATTGAACGGTTCGGAGATCGTGATCGAGTGCCTGAAAGAGCAGGGCGTGGACACCGTGTTCGGCTATCCGGGAGGCACGATTCTCAATATCTATGACGAATTATACAAGCATAGCGGCGAGATTCGCCATATCCTGACCTCACATGAGCAGGGTGCGGCACACGCGGCGGACGGCTATGCGCGTTCTACCGGAAAGGTTGGCGTCTGTATGGCGACTTCTGGCCCCGGCGCGACGAATCTTGTTACCGGTATCGCGACCGCGTACATGGATTCGGTGCCGGTTGTGGCGATCACGGCGAATGTGGCAGTGACGATGCTCGGCCGGGACAGCTTTCAGGAGATTGACATAGCGGGCGTCACAATGCCGATCACGAAGCACAGCTTTATCGTGAAGGATATCACGAAGCTCGCGGACACAATCCGCTGGGCGTTCCAGATCGCGCAGGAAGGGCGGCCCGGCCCGGTGCTTGTCGACATCACGAAGGATGTGACCGCGGCCACGACGGACTACGAGCCGATGAAGCCGGAGCCGATTGTGCGAAGCAGCGAATACATCCGCGAGGACGACCTTGAACAGGCGGTGAAGCTCATCAACAAGGCGAAGAAGCCGTTTATCTTCGTCGGAGGCGGAGCCGTGATCTCCGGCGCACAGGAAGAGCTGGAGGAGTTCGTAAACAAGGTGCACGCTCCGGTTGCGGATTCCCTGATGGGCAAGGGCGCGTACAACGGACACAACGAGCTGTACTGCGGAATGCTCGGTATGCACGGGACAAAGGCGTCCAACCTCGGCGTGACCGGCTGCGACCTGTTGATCGCGATCGGCGCGCGCTTCAGCGACCGTGTGATCGGAAGCGCGAAGAGTTTCGCAAGACACGCGAAGATCATCCACATCGACGTAGATCCGGCGGAGATCAACAAGAACATCACCGTGGACGCTTCGATCATCGGGGACGTGAAGGAAGTCCTGAAGCGCTTGAACGCGCGTATCGAGGAGCATCGCCATGACGAGTGGGATGCGTCCGTCACGGAGCTGAAGACGAAATATCCGCTGAAATATAATACTGAAGGGCTGACCGGGCCGTATATCATTGAAGAGATCTACCGTCTGACGAAGGGCGATGCGATTATCGTCACGGAGGTCGGACAGCATCAGATGTGGGCGGCGCAGTATTACAAATATTCGAAGCCCCGCACGCTAATCACCTCCGGCGGTCTCGGCACGATGGGCTACGGTCTCGGCGCGTCGATCGGCGCGAAGGTGGCGAATCCGGACAAGATCGTCGTCAACATCGCGGGAGACGGCTGCTTCCGCATGAATATGAATGAGATCGCGACCGCGGCGCGCTACAATATCCCGGTTATTCAGGTTGTCGTCAACAACCATGTTCTGGGTATGGTCCGCCAGTGGCAGACCCTGTTTTACGGAAAGCGTTACTCGCAGACAGTCTTGAACGACGCGGTCGACTTTGTGAAGCTTGCCGAGGCGATGGGAGCCGAGGGCATCCGCGTGACGAAGAAGGAGGAGTTCGCTCCCGCCTTTGAGAAGGCGCTGTCACTAGGAAAACCGATCGTGCTCGACTGCATCATCGACTGCGACGACAAGGTGTTCCCGATGGTGCCGGCCGGAAAGCCGATCGAGACGGCGTTCGACCAGGACGACCTGAAGGAGAGCTGAATCTGCGACGCTATGACTTTCCGATAAGCGCGTTCTCTCCGGATTGAGAATCGACAGAATGCAGGGGTTACCCTTTGGCGCATAATTGGATTATTTATATAATCATTGATAAATATGATCTCTGCGATAAGAGATGAGGAGGATATGAAAAAATGGGAAGAGTGTATAATTTCTCGGCGGGGCCGGCGGTTCTGCCGGAAGAGGTCCTGAAGACGGCGCAGGCGGAGATGCTGGATTATCACGGCTGCGGACAGTCTGTGATGGAGATGAGCCATCGCTCCAAGGTTTTCGACGATCTGATCCACGAGACGGAGGCGGATCTGCGCAAGCTGATGCAGATCCCAGACAATTACAAGGTTCTGTTTCTGCAGGGCGGCGCGAGCCTGCAGTTCTCGATGATCCCGATGAACCTGATGAAGAACCGCGTTGCGGACTATATCATCACGGGTCAGTGGGCGAAGAAGGCTTGGCAGGAGGCGAAGAAGTACGGACAGGCGAACGCGGTCGCGTCCAGCGAGGACAAGACGTTCTCCTACATCCCGGACTGCTCCGATCTGCCGATCAGCCCGGACGCCGACTATGTCTACATCTGCGAGAACAACACGATCTACGGCACGAAGTACAAGAAGCTCCCGAACACGAAGGGCAAGCTTCTGGTGTCCGACGTCTCGTCCTGCTTCCTTTCTGAGCCGGTGAACGTCTCTGACTACGGCATCATCTACGGAGGCGTGCAGAAGAACATCGGCCCGGCCGGCATGGTGATCTCCATCATCCGCGAGGATCTGATCACGGACGACGTGATGGAATATACTCCAACCATGATGAAATTCAAGACGCACGCGGACGCAGGCTCCATGTACAACACCCCGAACTGCTACTGCATCTATATGTGCGGCCTGGTGTTCAAATGGCTGCTGAAGATGGGCGGTCTCTCCGTGATGAAGGAGCGCAACGAGGCGAAGGCGAAGGTGCTGTACGATTTCCTCGACCAGAGCGAGATGTTTAAGGGCACGGTTGTAAAGGAAGACCGCTCGCTGATGAACGTTCCGTTCGTGACCGGAGACAAGGAACTGGATGCGAAGTTCGTGAAGGAGGCCGAGGCGGCTGGCTTTGTCAACCTCAAGGGGCATCGCAGCGTCGGCGGCATGCGCGCGAGCATCTACAACGCGATGCCGGCGGAGGGCGTTGACGCGCTCTTGGCGTTCATGAAGAACTTTGAAAAGGAGAATGGCTGAAATGTACCGATATAAATGTCTGAATCCGATTGCCGAGGTCGGACTGAAGCGCTTCTCGGAGGAATATGAACAGGTGGATGACATCAAAGAAGCCGACGCGGTTCTCGTCCGCAGCGCGAAGATGCACGACATGGAGCTGCCGGATTCGCTGCTGGCGATCGCCAGGGCCGGGGCGGGCGTGAACAACATTCCGCTGGACCGTTGCGCGGAGCAGGGAATCGTCGTCTTCAACACGCCGGGAGCGAACGCGAATGGCGTCAAGGAGCTTGTCTTCGCGGGTATGCTGCTCGCGGCGCGCGATATCATCGGCGGCGCCAACTGGGTGCAGAGCCAGACCTGGAATCCGGATATCGCGGCGGTGACCGAGAAGGAGAAGAAGAAATTTGCCGGAAGCGAGCTGCAGGACAAAAAGCTCGGCATCATCGGACTTGGGGCGATCGGCGTTCAGGTGGCGAACGCGGCTACGCATCTCGGGATGGAGGTCTACGGCTACGATCCCTACATCTCCGTGGACGCAGCGTGGAATCTTTCGAGGAGCATCCGCCACACCTATGACGTGGAGGATATCTATCGCGAGTGCGACTACATCACGATCCATGTGCCGCTTCTGGATTCCACCCGGAAGATGATCAACCGCGACGCAATCGCGCTGATGAAGCCGAATGTAGTGCTTCTGAACTTCGCACGCGATCTGCTCGTGGACGAGGAGGCCGTGATCGAGGCTCTGGACGAGGGCCGCATGCGCCGGTATATCTCGGATTTCCCGAACACGCTGACGGTCGGCAGACAGGGCATCATCCTCACGCCGCACCTTGGCGCGTCCACCTCGGAGTCGGAGGACAACTGCGCGGTGATGGCTGTCAAGGAGCTGGCCAATTTCCTGGAGAACGGCAATATCCGAAATTCCGTGAATTATCCGAACTGTGATCTGGGTCAATGCGAGGCTGCGTCGCGCATCGCGATCTACCACAGAAACGTCAAGAAGATGATCAGCCGCTTCACAGAGCTGCTTTCGGACACGAATATCCAGAACATGAGCAACACGAGCAAGGGCGACTACGCCTACACGCTGCTGGACCTCGACGCAACAGTTTCCGATGAAGTGATTGAAGAGCTTCGCGCGATCGACGGCGTGCTCAAAGTGCGGGTAATCAAGTCAAATTGAACAGTTAAATTTTTACAAGAAAAATGAGCGTGACGGGCGGTACAGGTCACATGAGAAAGACCTGCGCCGCCTTTTTTCGGTTCTGCATGGCTAAATATATGAAATAAGAGGGAGAACAGCATATGGTAAACATCAGACCATTCCGGGGGATTCGCCCGGCAAAGGAATACGCGTCGCGTGTGGCCGCGCTTCCGTATGACGTGTATAGCCGCAAGGAGGCCTATGTTCAGGCAGCGAAGGATCGACTGTCCTTTCTGAATATCGACCGTCCGGAGACGCAATTCGAGGAAGGCGTCGACATGTATGCGACAGAGGTATATCAGAAAGCGGACGAACTGCTGCAGGAGCGCATCGCGAAAGGAATCTTCTGCCGGGACGAAACAGACAGCTTTTATCTGTATGAGCAGACGATGAACGGGAGAGTACAGACAGGTCTGGTCGCCTGCGCTTCGATCGACGATTACCTGAAAGGAACCATCCGCTGCCATGAAAACACGCGGGCAGAAAAGGAGGCCGACCGTATCCGGCATGTAGACGTATGCAGCGCTCAGACGGGTCCGATCTTTCTTGCGTACCGGAAAAATGACTGCATCCAGGCGATCACGAAGAGAGTAAAGTATGGAAATGTGCTGTTTGACTTTACCTCTGAGGATGGGATACGGCACCGCGGCTGGCAGATTACCGATGTAGCTGACATCCGTGCGATCTGTGAAGCATTTGCCGGAATAAAAAGAGTCTATATCGCGGACGGTCATCACAGGGCAGCGTCCGCGGTCCGTGTCGGTCTGAAGCGCAGGGAGGAGCACCCGAACTATACCGGCGAGGAAGAATTCAATTATTTTCTGTCCATTCTGTTCCCGGACGAGGATCTGATGATCATGGACTATAACCGTGTCGTCAAAGATCTGAACGGTTTATCGAAAGAAAGCTTTTTGAAAAAGCTGCGGGAGAAGTTTGAAGTGACTTTCTGTGACAAGGCGCAAAATCCACAGGAAAAGGGAAGCTTCTCAATGTATCTCGGCGATCGGTGGTATTGCCTGAGGGTTCATGAAAGATTCAAATGTGATGATCCGGTGCAGGGTCTCGACGTGTCGATCTTACAAAATGAGCTGTTGAGCCCGGTGCTTGGAATCGGCAATCCAAAGGAGGATCCGCGGATCGATTTCATCGGGGGGATCCGCGGCCTTGCGGAGCTGGAGCGGAGGGTACATACGGACTGCGCGGTGGCGTTTGCCATGTATCCGACTTCAATCGCGGAGCTTTTTGCGGTCGCAGACGCCGGAAGCCTGATGCCGCCGAAATCCACCTGGTTTGAGCCGAAGCTGAGAAGCGGATTGTTCATCCATGAAATCGAGCGGTAAAGGACGAGACACGCTGCCTTTTGTTACTGTTCACTCCGTGACCAGTAACGAGCAGTTTGGGCATGTAAATTCGCTTCGCGAAGCCCAAACTGCCTCTTGAATCACTTTCTTACGGCCTCAGCAGCAAGTGCTTCGGCCTGGTCTGAACAGTAATCCGTTTCCCGTTTGTGCGGCAGATCGGAATCTTTCCTTGAGTTTATTCTGAATAGGTGTTAAAATAATAAATATCGATAAACAATTCAGGTCTGGAGGTATTGCTATGGATGAAAAGTTATATGATATGATGGACTGGGCGGGCGTAGAAGCGATCGTCTATTCTGAAGAAGATCACCCGGAGAAATACCTCGGACCGCATCAGACAGAGGATGGAATCATGATCCAGGCGTTCTTCCCGGACGCGAAATCTGTGGCGGTAAAGACGGCCGGGCGCAAAACGCCGTACCAGATGGATCAGGAGGACGAAGCCGGATATTTCGCCGTGCTTCTCCCTGGGAAAAAGATCCCGGAATACAGCTATCTCGTGACCTATACAGACGGCAAAAAGCAGGAGCTCAGGGATCCGTATGTATTTGCGCCGCAGATCACAGAGAAGGACACGAAGAAATTCAACGCCGGGATCTGCTATGATATCTATGAGAAACTCGGCGCGCATCCGATGACGATCGACGGGACGCCGGGGGTCTATTTTGCCGTGTGGGCGCCGAATGCGATGCGCGTCAGTGTCGTCGGGGATTTCAATCTCTGGGACGGCCGGCGGCTTCCGATGCGCAGGCTCTGGAATTCCGGCATTTTTGATCTTTTTGTGCCGGGACTGGAGGCAGGCACGCTGTACAAGTACGAGATCAAGGCGAGGGGCGGGCTCACATACCTGAAAGCCGACCCTTACGGCAATGCGGCGGAGCTGCGCCCGAATACAGCTTCGATCGTGGCGGATCTGAACGATTTCAGCTGGAGCGATCAGAAGTGGATGGAACAGCGCAGAGGACTTGATACCAAGGACAAGCCGATGTTTGTGTATGAGGTGCATCTCGGCTCGTTCGCGAAGCCGGAGGACGGCCGGTATTTTTACAATTACCGCGAGCTTGCGCCGATGATCGCGGACTATGTGAAAGAGATGGGCTATACTCATATCGAGCTGCTCCCGGTGATGGAGCATCCGCTGGATGAATCCTGGGGGTATCAGGTGACCGGATATTACGCGCCGACCGCCCGTTACGGGACGCCGCAGGATTTTATGTACTTTATCGACTATATGCACGGGCAGGGGATCGGCGTGATCCTTGACTGGGTGCCGGCGCATTTCCCGCGCGACACGCATGGGCTGTGCGGCTTTGACGGCACCTGTCTGTACGAGCATCTGGATCCGAGACAGGGGACGCACCCGCACTGGGGTACTCTGATCTACAATTACGGTCGTCCTGAGGTCTCCAACTTCCTGATTGCTAACGCGCTGTTCTGGAAGAATGTCTATCACGCGGATGGAATCCGCATGGACGCGGTCGCGTCGATGCTCTATCTCGATTATGGACGGAACGATGGCGAATGGGTCGCGAACATGTACGGCGGCAATGAAAATCTGGAAGCTGTCGAATTTTTCAAGCATCTGAATTCGATCTTCAAAAAGGATCAGGACGGGTCTCTGCTCATCGCGGAGGAATCCTCGGCATGGCCGAAGATCACGACTCCGGTGGAAGAGGACGGGCTCGGATTTGACTACAAGTGGAACATGGGCTGGATGAACGATTTTCTCGGCTATATGCAGCTTGACCCGTTTTTCCGCTCCCATCACCATGGCGAGCTCACCTTCAGCATGATCTACGCTTACAGCGAGGACTTTATCCTGACGCTGTCACATGACGAGGTCGTGCACGGAAAGAGCTCAATGATCGGCAAGATGCCGGGCAAGCGCCAGTCCAAATTTTCGAACCTTCGCGCAGCCTACGGCTACATGCTGACGCATCCCGGCAAGAAGCTTCTGTTCATGGGGCAGGACATTGCGCAGTTCACAGAGTGGAGCGAGGAGCGTGCCGTCGAATGGAACCTGCTGGAGTACGACGACCATAAGAACTTCAAAAATTATGTCCAGGCGCTGATCCGGCTTTACAAGGAACAGTCGGCCTTGTACTGCAGAGATTACGATCCGTTTGGCTTCGAGTGGATCAACAACATATCCGCGAATGAGAATATGCTCGTGTTTATGCGGAGAGGAAATCGGCAGGAGGACGACCTGCTCATCGTCTGTAACTTCTCGCCGCTTGCCTATGCGAAGCATAAGATCGGTGTACCTTATAACGGAAAGTTCAAGGAAATCTTTAACAGCGACAGCACCGTGTTCGGCGGGGAGGGGAATATCAATCCGCGCGTCAAGACGTCCAAAAAGAGCCCCTGCGACGACAGAGAGAATTCAATTGAGGTGCTTGTACCACCGATGGGGATTTCTGTCTTCAAGTGCACCAGGATTGAGGAGACGGACGCGACAAAGGCTGCCAAAGCCTCTGAGCCGGCCAAAGCGAAAAAGAAAGCTGCGCAGGGAGCCGACGTTCAGGCTACTAAGTCGGCTGTGAAACGTGGCCGGACGAAGAAATCCGGCGGTACAAAATAGATATCGGAACCAACAGGACGAAAACGGGAGATTTTTATGGTAAATTCTGACGGACAAAACGTTCATGCCTCCGAGGCCTGCAGTCACACGCATGCGCATACGCACACAGATGAGAACGGCGTTGCCTACGAGCACACCCATACGCATGTAGGCAGCGACGGCGTAGTGTATGAGCACACGCACACACATGCGGGAACCGCCGGACACGGGCATGAGCACACACACACGCATGAGAACACGAAAGCCGTATTGAACCGTCTCTCTAAGGTGATCGGACACATGCAGTCCATCAAGCGCATGGTCGAGGACGGAAGGGACTGCAGTGAAGTGCTGATCCAGCTTTCCGCGGTGAAAGCCGCTATCAACAATACCGGCAAGGTGATCCTTCAGGATCATATTAAGCACTGTCTTGTCGACGCGATCGAATCGGGCGACATGCAGGAGATAGAGGAACTCAGCAATGCGATCGACCGCTTTATCAAGTAAACTGTGAAGATCCTTTTTGCAGGCGGGGCGTCGACTGGTCAGAAACGCTGCCGGTCACGGAAGGGACGGCAGCATCGGGGGTGAGGGTATGATTTACAGACAGATCGCAGAAATTTTACAGAAGAGCAGCTATGTCGTATGTCTCTCCGGCCGCGAGATGATCGTGGAGGACGGGATCTCCTCCATGCGAAATATGGAGACGGCCTATTCGATTGAGACGAAATACGACTATTCTCCGGAGGAGCTGTTCAGCGCGCAGTTTTTCAGCACACGTGTTGAGAAGTTCTACGAGTTTTACCAGAATGAGGTTCTGAACCAGGCAAAGGAGGATCCCGGCATTTCGTTTCAGGCGCTTGCCGAGCTGGAGCGCATGGGCGTGCTGAAGGCCACGATCAGCCGGCAGCTCTTTGATTTCCCGAAGCGCGCCGGATGTCAGAACGTCTACGATCTTCATGGAAATATCTATGAGAAGAATCATTGCCCGCGCTGCGGCAGAGAGTACCCGATGGAATACCTGCGCGACGCGAAAAAAGTGCCGCTCTGTGAAAAGTGCCGGATCCCGATCCACCCTGGCGTGACGTTGGTGGGAGAGATGATCAACATCGGCCGGATGACAAAGGCTGCCGAGGAGGTATCCAAAGCTGATACGTTACTTCTCGCCGGCGCCTACATGAAATCCGAGATGGCCCAGCAATTCCTGAAATATTACAAGGGTCACAGTGTGATCCTCATTCATTCCGGGGCTGCGCGCGGCGATCAGGACGCTGACTATTTTATCAGTGAACAGGCGAAGGTTGCGCTGCCGGCAATCATTGAAGAGCTGAAGCTTCTCAGGGCGGGACAGGATACATAATGGCGTCGTGAAACTCCTGAAAAAAAGACTTGCAAAATGAATGGAAATTATATATAATACAAAAGTCGGCTGGAAAGCCAGCCGAGATGCCGGATTAGCTCAGTCGGTAGAGCGACGCATTCGTAATGCGTAGGTCGTGGGTTCGAGTCCCATTTCCGGCTTATCAGAAAAGTCCCGTGGATACGGGACTTTTTCAATGCCTTGAATTTGTTTCAACAGTCAGTCATGAGCTGATTTCCTTAAAAAATCGACCGATTGTCGACCGAACTTTGAAAAAACTTTACACGGACGCTTTCAAAAGGGCTGCCTCGAGCTTGTCTGATGCGGTCTTGTCCAGCTCTTTCAGCGCATGGGCGTAAATATTCATGGTGGTGGATGTACTGGAGTGGCCGAGCCTTCCGGAAACCGTGCGGACGTCTATGCCCTGGCTGATCAGCAGGGTAGCGGCGGTGTGCCGCAGGCCATGCAGCGGAATCAGGGGAAGCTCCGGCGCGTCGGCCGGCCTGTTCGCATTGTAATTATTTATGATCCTGTGAAATGCTTGGTATGGCGTGTCAAGATGCATCTGGCGACCGTTCCACTGGATGAATACATAATTATCCCCTTCCCACTTTGAACCGATCTGCAGGCGGTAACGCTGCTGTGCCGTTTTCCATTGCTTTGCCAGATCGACCACCAGAGAGGGAATTGCCAATGTACGGACAGATCCTTTTGTCTTGGTGGCCTTGGTGATTGCTCTGCCGTCAACCTGACAGGTGCTTTTCGTTATGCTGACCGTCGACTCATTAAAGTCAATGTCAGGCCACTGGAGCGCGATCAGCTCGCCGCGGCGGCAGCCGGTGAACATGGCAAGATAAAATAAGAGCTTCAGCTGTAGGTGTATACTGTGCTCCGCCTGATATTTGTGTGAAGAGCCTTCAGGATCGGTTCCTTTGCGCTGGTACCGGTACAGCAGGGGATTGTCCAAAGCAGACAGGAAAGCCTCAGCCTGTTCCTGGTTGAAACACATAACCTTATCTGTATCCGGTGCGGCAGCACTCTGCCGGATCTGGACCCGGTCCATAGGATTACTTTGGATCAGGTTCCAGCGGACGGCCTGCGACAACATGGCAGATAATACAGCCATGCGGCGCTTGATGGTACCGTGCGAAAGTGTTCCGGATCCGTTTTCTTTTGGGACTGTAAAGAGGTTGTTTGTGTATTCCTGCAGGAAGAGAGGGGTCAGACGTTCAAGCGGAAGATAGCCAAAATCTGGAATGAACAGCTTTATTGCGGCCTCTGTGCTCTGGAGCGTCCGCGGCGCCTGGCTGATCCGGGCGTATTCCTCCAGATACCTGTGAGAATATTCCTCAAAAGTCATGGTTGCGCCGTCCGTATAGTCTCCGGCCAGCACTTTTTTCTCGAAACTGGCAGCAAAAGCAGATACCTCTTTCTGAATGGTGCCTTCCGTTTTTTGGTGGCCCTTTGCCGTAAACAGCTCCGGCCGGAATGTGGTCGACCTGGTGATCTTCTTATCCTTGCTGTCACGCCCGCAGCTGACCGTGATCAGATAGGAACCGTTTTTCTTTTTCTTGATGTACGCCGTGGAAATCACCTCATTTCTGTATTTGACAAATTTATACGCATACCGTATAATATGCTTAACAGGACAGCCGGAAGGTGAGTGCACGTCACCCGACCCGGCGAAAAATATCTACTGTAGAAACAGCCGTTCTATTCTTCTCAGGGAGCAGGACGGCTATTTCTTATGTGTCAGACTCAGAATCGCGACGATCAACAGACCAACGGTCAGGATTATCATAAATTCCTCATATGTACTCATAATAATCACCCCTTTCCGCAAGGACTCGGAACGGGTGAGAGCACGTCCCCCGGCTGCCCGGGTAAGCATATTATGTTGTCAGGGTGCGGAAGCCGGCCGCCAGAGTTTACGGCGGTGCGGCGGCGGAACAATGCGTAGGATCAATTTTTGTCTGAAGATGTTTCAGTATCTTTACGATACCGAGGAATTTCTGTCAATATTTCTACCTGCTCTATGGCTTTTTGTTTTCCAGTATTATTTAATAGTCTCTGAAGTTCATCCATTTTATTTAAAAAATCTAAATCGTTTTGTTCTTGTTCTAATTCCTCAAGTGTCTCCCCTAATATTTTAGGCGAAACTTTTTCAAATAATAAATGCGGTCGCATTATATCATCCCAGCCAATTTTTAATACGCCCGCAATTATAGCGAGCTGTTCAATACGAGGTTGCCTTTTGCCTGCTTCATATTGTCTGATAGTTATTTCTTTTAAACCACAAGCTTTAGCAAGTTCTTCTTGTGTTAATCCTCTTAGTTTTCTGTAATATTTTATATTATCACCAACTGCCATATTAACACGCCCTTTCAATTTTATCACATTATAACATGCATATGCGCTTTTGAATAGATTCAAAATGAATAAAATTAAGCATTGACAATTCAAAATGAATCGTTTATTATATAAATATAGATTCAGTTTGAATCGAACAGGAGGTAAGAAAATGAAATTGAACCGTGAAAAGTACGAGCTTGCCAGGGCGCGCTCCTGTAAAGGGGTGAAGGATCTGGAGGCTGCCGGCGTTCCCAAAGGGACGCTGTGCCGGCTTATTGGCGGCGGGGACGCACGGCCTGAAACAATCGGGAAGGTCGCCAAGGCACTCGGCGTCGACGTGACTGAAATCTTGGAAGACTGAGGGGAGGCGATTCACAATGAAGTACCGTATTGAATACGTAGATGGCAGGAAGTGCAGCTTTACCACTGGCCGGGACGCGACCATTCGTCTGCTGGAGAACATGGACCGTGAGAAAGTGTCCGATGTTCGCCGAGTGTATAAGAACGGGGTAAGTGAAACGGTCATGGAAAGCTACGAGCGCTTTCTGAAGAATGCATAGGAGGTGGAACAGGTGGAGAATTTAAAAATCCCAACAATGGAGACGTTGCGCGAGGCCAGCCACCAGACCGGGCTGTCTTATGATTATTTGCGGAAGTTGTGCATCACCGGAAAGATCGTTCATATCAGGGCAGGATGCAAAATCCTGATAAATATGGAGAAGTTAATCGAGTTTCTGAACACTGGGCAGGCGGGGTGATTGGCATGGAAGAGAAGAAAGCCGCAGTGTGTGATAATGGGGCGGCAAGACCACTGAGAGAATTCAAGCCAATAAAAGCCGTGACAGCAGCAGAATTGGATAAAATGGATATTCCACCTGTAGAGTGGATTGTCAAAAAGATTCTTCCTGTAGGGTTGTCGATGATCGGAGCGCCAAGTAAATATTATAAATCTTACATGGCGCTTGGGTTATGTGTGGCGGTCTGCAGAGGACAGGAATTTCTTAATTTCGACTGTTCAAAACATGCTTGCCTGTATTTCGATCTTGAGAGCACAAAACGAAGACCGAAAAGCCGTCTCAATCAGATCCTTGGTGGTTCGGCTAGTAAACCAGATAACCTATTTATCATTGATGGAACGGAAGATCCTGGACGCATCGGAGATGGATTTGAGACTCAAGTTGAATATCAGCTTAAGATGCATCCGGAAATTAAACTTGTGATCGTTGATGTTTTTCAAATGATACGTCAGCCCGCCAAAAAGGGTCAGGGCGGCTATGATCGGGACTATGACGATTTCAAAACATTAAAAAGAGTCGCGGATTCACATGATATCGCGCTGCTGTTGATCCATCATACCAGAAAGATGCGGGATCCTGCAGACGTATTCAATGAACTCAGCGGCAGCGTTGGCGTTATGGGAGCTTTGGACTGTGCATGGGTCATAACAAGAGATGATCGTTATGCGGATGAAAGCACGTTACATATTACAGGCCGCGACATGGAAGCCCAGAAATTGAAGATCCGTTTTAATAAAAAAACATTTCAGTGGGAGTATGTTGGAACGGATGAAGAAATTGAAACTCGGCGTTTGGTGGATGAATATGAGAACAGTCCAATTATCGCAACCATTCGGAAGTTGATAAAGCAGGGTGGCGGTAGATGGGAAGGCTCGGCCAGTGAAATCCAAGAAGCAAGCAAATATTTCGGATGCCAAATATATGATGACGTCAGAAAAATTGGTAGTCTTATCAATAAATACGAGGGCTTGCTGTGGACATACGACCGGATTCAGTATGAATATAATAAAGGCTCTGGTGGTAGAAGAAAGTATATTTTTAATGCCGCAGATGTCATTAATGCCGCAGATGCCACATATGCCGATAATGCCACGCAAATATGCATGGATGTCTCATAATGGCATCAGTGGCATAGTGGCATGATGATTATATAACATGAATCAAGAAACATTAAGGGAGGAGGTGAAACCGCATGAATGAATTCGACCGCCGACCATTCGAGGAATGGCTGAAGGAGAATAATGAACGCGCCGCGCTGGCGATCCGGAACGGGATCCCACCAGAGCAGGTTCCGGAGCTGATGCACCTATATGCGCTAGAGAACATTACCGGTGCACTGAAGGATATCTGCAGCTGTCTTGAGAACCTTCAGGATCCTTTGGAATCTCTTGGTGAATGCATTGAGCATCCGAAACAGGGCAGGGCATTCCTGAACGTTGTGGGTGATATTTCAATGCGCAGCTGAGAGATGGAGCAACCGAAAAAGCCCCTACCAGCGCGCCAACACTGGCAGGGGCGGCAACCAGATCACAACCAAGAAAACCCGGCTACGGCTTTATTATAGCCGATCTCCGGGAAATATGAAAGGAGATTTTACGAATGGAAACCATGAAGATCAACGGCGTAAGCTATCCTGTAATCGGACAAGTAGAACGGGAAAACGGTGAAACTGTCCCAATGCTCGACATTCCCATGATGTCAGACGAAAAATGGAATAGAATGTGCGAAGAAGGTGCAAGAAAACATTTTCGGGAACATTTTGGAAGAGAACCCGAGAACACAGAAGAAGCTCTTAAGTGGCAGCGTGCCCGCATAGAGTCATTGATGGAAGGCGGTGCAGAAGCATGAAATACCCGATTAAAGCTGAAGAAATTATTGCTTTTGGCAAGCAATATTTCAAAGAAGATGGCCGGGAGTTTACCACCCTGGACGAAGAATTTGTAACTGCTGTTGTAAACCTTGTAAATAAAGCATATCAACAGGGGCAGGACGACGCAAAATCGACCGATCAGACAGCGACAGCGTGAGGACGGCTGCATAGATCAATACGACACGGAGCAATAAAGTATAATCATCCCGGACCGCAGGCCCCGGCGATACAGGGGTAATATTCTCGGCGTGCGCCAATACTGCCGGATCAGAAAAGAGGTGATGAGATATATGGGTGTGAAAATGACACTGTCTTTCGAGACAGATCAGGAACTGCAGGAAGCTCTGAATCTGCTAAAACCCAGGTTACTGAAAGTTAAAATCCCATCGAAACAAAATGGAAAGTACAGAAAGGCATATTTATTCCTGAAAGAAACAGTTGCCAAATCACCAGAAGTATGATAACATATGTTTTAGAACAAATGGCACGCAATTTGTTTTCATGTTTAATTTTGGCTTTGAGTACACTGCCAGTTTTGGCGGAAACCTGTTCCATCGGGTGCTGGAAATGAAGTTAAATCTTTGTTTCCGGCACCTTATTTTTGTTTTAAAGGAGGATGAAAAATGTTGAAAGAATTGGCAAAATCAGTAGAAAAGTGCGGAGAGCTTCGGGAGGCATTGAGCCAGATCGATTTCCGGGAGTTTTATGCAGACCAGGAGAAGGGAGCCAATGTCAGATTGTATTTCCTTAGAAAGATCGGAATATTGTCTGAACTGCAGAATAGCCTTCTGAACCTGATGAAGGGGGTGTAAGGTCATGAATTATGATAAATACCTGAGCGATCGGCAGAAACTACAGAGCCAGGCACAGGCTTTGATTAATGCCGGCACAAAAGAGTCTTTCGAAAAAGCTGATGAACTTCTGGATCAGATGTCGAAGCTCGACGAACAGTATACAGCAGAAACCAGACTGCAGATGGCAAATGACCGGGTCATGAACAGTGAACCGCGTGGGATCCTTTTGCCGTGGATGAGCGGTGAGCATATGGATATGGTGTCGGGACGCTGTTACTATACGGGCGCGGAACCGCAGGACAATACATTCCTGAGCGCGGCTCAGACCATGGTGGATATTGCGCGGCGTGAGAACCCGGATGCTGTCACGCTCCTGAATATGGACGGGGCGCTCGGCTCAATTGTCCGTGGCATGGTCACAGGCAAATGGGATTCCCTGGAGCTGAAAAATATCGTCACTACAACCAGCAGCGGCACACTGATTCCATCCGTGCTGAGTGCGCAGATCATTGACCTGATGCGTAATCTTTCCCTGTTTACCGCTGCCGGCGTTCCGGTGGCCTATATGGACTCAAACAATCTGACGATCAGCCGTGTGAAGACAGATCCGACGTTCAAATTCAAACAGGAAGGGGAAGCCGCTGAAGAATCCAGCTTTGAACTGGACGGCGTGGAGCTGAAATCAAAGACAGCTTATGGCTACGCCTATATAACGCTTGAGGCAATCCAGTCCAGTCAGAACCTTGATACTGTACTTCGGCAAGTGTTTGCGGCGGCTATGGCGAACGCGATCGATGTAGCAATGTTGTACGGCCAGAAAGCAGGATCTGGAGGTTATGATTCATTTGCTCCGTCCGGAATTATGAATGATTCAGATATCCTGGTGACTCAGTCTGGCGAGACCCCGTCCTATGATGATATTGTCAAGGCAGCGGGCGCAATCCGGCGCGCGAATGGTGTTCCCATGACGTGGGCGGTCAATGCCGCCACAGATGAAGCGCTGGAACTCCTGAAAGATTCCACAGGGCAGTATCTTGCGCCGCCAAAGGCTCTTGATAGCCTGCAGAAGATTGTAAGCAATCAGCTGGCAGCCAGTGATGAAACGGGATATGATGCGCTTGTGTTTGATCCGAAAGCCATGCTGATCGGTGTGCAGAATAATCTGCAGATCAAGATCATCGAAGACGAGGCCTGTCTGAAGCGTGGCCTGGTCGGTTTCCAGATCTATTCCATGCTGGACTGCAAAGTAGTCAGGCCGAAAGCGATCTGCAAAGTTACCGGGATTGGAAAAGCTGCCGAGTAGTTCGTGGAGGATGAGACAGTGGCAAGATGTGAATTGAATGGCTTTGACGGTTTGATAGAGGGCTTGAACAATCTGGCGGCCAATACTGGCGAGATTGCCAAAAAAGCAATAAATGCAGCAACGCCTACGTTAAAGGACGCATTGAGCCAATGCATAGAAGAATCGGCGAACCGCGGCTATGCTACAGGTGAACTTGCGCAGTCCATTGAGGCTACTAAAGCAAAACAGAATGCATATGGCTATTTTGCGGCTGTTCGTCCGGTAGGCGAAGATAGAAAAGGCGTCAGAAATGGCGAGAAGCTGGCATATCTGGAATATGGAACGTCAAGGCAGGCCGCGCATCCTGTTATAGCAAGGGCGATCAATAGAGCTGGCGAGAAGTGCGAAAAGATTATGCAGGATGAAGTGGAAAAAGCAGTCCAGAAACTTCTCTGGTGAAAAGCAGCTTAGCAGCTCCCCCCCCCTGTTTATGACATGGAATACGTTTTATTCCGACCGCACAGAAGGGTTGATAGGATGCGTAGGTAGTTCATAAGGGCGGTGTGGTGTTCGGGATATCTAGCTGTTTATGGAAGAACATGGAGAAATATACTGGAAAATGGAGTGATATACGCTCATGACCAACGAACAGCTTGTGATTCAGATTAAAGCCGGGATAAATGTGGCTGATAATATGGAAAAGCTCTGGCAACAGGTCCATGCATTCATCCGAAGTATAGCGAGGAAATTCCACCGGCCAGAGGAACAGGAAGATCTGGAACAGGAAGGATATATCGCTCTGTGCGCGGCGATCGATGGGTATGACCCAGATATCGGTTGCAAATTTCTCACATACGCAGGCTATCATATCCAAAATGAAATGACTCGGTACATTCTCAGCCGTGGAAGTTGTCTCCGCATTCCGGAGCGGCGCGTTGATGATATCCGCAGATATCGTAAATTCTGCAGCACGTTCTATTCTGTTAACGGGCGTGATCCATCCGAGGGAGAGGCAGCGGCGCTCATGGACACTTCTGTGGAAGAAGTAAAGAACATCCGGAAATACGCTCATATGGTTACCATGGAAAGCCTTGACCGTTCCCTTGACACTGGAGAAGGGGAGTCAGGCGATACGCTTGCAGATGTGATTGCATCCGAGCGTGACATGGAAAATGACGTCCTGGAAAATCTGAATCAGCGACAGCTTCAGAACGCTATATGGTCTGCCGTTGATACGCTGGAGCCGCAACAGGCAAATCTTATCCGTGAGCGGTACCAGAAAAATATGACGCTTAAGGCAATAGGACAGAAAAATGGATTGACAGTTAATGCTGTGAAACACATGGAGGAAACCGCCTTAAGAGAGCTGCATAAACCGAGCCGCGCGCGGGCGCTGCGGCCGTTTCTACCGGAGACATTGGAATCAGACGCATATCACGGCTGCGGGATCCGGACATTCAACCAGACATGGATCGCCAGCACGGAAAGGGTAGCGTTGAAATTATATGACATGAAAACTGCTCCCTGATCCGTCGATTTTGTCGACCGGTTGTCGACCGAACTTTAAAAAATCGACCGAAAAAGAGAATGAGCCAGAGAAAGTTCAAACTTAAGAACCCCTATATTTTAGGCGTTTTTAGAGATTTATTGAACGTAAGAAAAAGCCTTTTTTCTCATTCGTAATGCGTAGGTCGTGGGTTCGAGTCCCATTTCCGGCTTATCAGAAAAGTCCCGTGGGTGCGGGACTTTTTCCATTACCTGACGATAGTTTGTCTGTATGCCCTGGCATGTTCGCGCTCTCTCATTTTGACACTTACAGATAACTGCGCAGATCCTTGCAGAGCTGGTCTTCCATGGACGCCAGTCTACGGCAGATCTCTTTTGAGGTGTCGTCGGCAGTCGGATACTGATTCAGATACTTGTGCAGTGATTTTACGCCCATGTTGCAGCCGTCTGTGATCAGATCCGCGACAGTAGCATCGCTCTTGTCCATGCCCATTTTTACGTTTGTCTTAAGCCAGGACATTCCTTTTGCCATCGGATTTGGGTCCTTTTCTTCACTCTGATACTGGCTCAACAGTCCGTGAATCTCATTCCCGAGCTTCTCATGATGCTCTTTGCTGTCGATTAACAGCTGCTTCATGTCCGAGTCACTGATGCGATCCAGCACTTCGTCAAAAGAGGCCACAGCCATTTTCGTGCCGGAATCGCATTCTTTCAATAGATGTATCGTGTCTTGATTGCCCATAAAATACTCCTTTCGTTCGACTTTGTATAATGCTAGTTTGTTCCGATTTCCGGAATGCTATACGTGAATTTTTGCAAAACGGAAACCTGACTGGTGGCATATTATGAGAATCTATGATATACTCTTCGTGTTTAGTGCACTATACGCGAAGACATGCGGAATCCTTTGGAGGCAACAATGAACATACGCTGCATCGCCCTGGACCTTGATCATACAACACTGAACAGCCAGGGGCATTTAAGTACATACACGCGACAGGCTCTTGCATATGCGATCGGAAAAGGCGTCCATGTCGTCGTCGCAAGCGGAAGAGCGCTAAACTCGCTTCCGGAAGAGATTCGCGCTTTTGGCGGCATCCGCTACGCCGTGACTTCAAATGGCGCGGCAGTCTATGATCTTTCCACAAATGCATGTCTGAAGCAGTACAAGCTGACAGAACAGTCTGTGCGTGAGATCCTGCGTCTCTCAAAGGGAGTGCATGCCGCTTTTGAAGCCTTTATCGACGGAAAACCTTTCGCGCAGGCAGACTATGTCGCAGATCCTCTTCGCTATGGCACAAAATCTATCTCGTATGTGCAGAGCACGCGGACGCCTGTGGCAGACTTTCCGGATTTCATATTGCAGAATGCCTCAAGGCTGGATTGTATGGATCTTGTGATCGACGATCCGGGATTGAAAGCCAGATTATGGAAGCTGTTTGAGGAGAAGCTGACAGACGTCTATATCACATCCTCGGTTGGGCAGCTTCTGGAGATTTCCTATAAAGACTGTGGAAAGCATTCCGGAGTTCAGTTTGTATTGGAGCAGCTCGGTCTCCCGCGCGAATCGCTCGCGGCGTTCGGAGATGGCGACAACGACGCGCATATGCTCGAATATGCCGGGATTGGAATCGCGGTGGCGAACGCGTCTGATGCCTGCAAGGCAGCCGCGGACCGGATCACACTGTCTAACGATGAGGACGGCGTCGCGCGGGAAATCTTTCACATTCTTGAAGAGCAGGGGGATATTTGAGATGTTCGGACTGGGAACTTTGATCAATACCGCAGGGGTCGTGGCGGGCAGCGCCATCGGAATCCTGCTGCGCAAGGGAATGAAACAAAGGCTGCAGGATGCTTTGATGGCCGGCTGCGGCGTCGCGACGATTTTCATCGGGACGGCGGGCGTGCTGCAGGGCATGATCGAGATCGTGGACGGGAGCATTCAGACAAAGGGCAGCATGCTATTGATCTTTTCCCTTGTGCTCGGCGGACTCTTCGGCGAGTTTGTGGATATCGAGAAGCGCATGGACACGGTCGGAGAGAAGCTGAAGAGCATGTTCCACGCGGAGAAAGACGCGCGCTTCGTGGAAGGCTTTGTCAATACGTCCCTGATTATCTGTGTCGGGGCGATGGCGATCGTCGGCTCGATCCAGGACGGCTTGAGCGGCGATGCGACGATGCTCACCGCGAAGGCTGTGCTTGACTTCGCGATCGTGATCGTGCTGGCGTCTACCTACGGCGTCGGCGTGATGTGTTCGGCGCTCGCGATCCTGGTCTACGAGGGCGCGCTGACCTTGATCGCCCATTTTGTCGGCAATTTTATCAGCGAAGCGCTGATCGCGAATCTCTCCTTTATCGGTTCCGCGTTGATCTTCTGTGTGGGCGTAAACGTCGCCTTCGGAAAGAAATTTCGGGTCGGAAACATGCTCCCGGCTCTGCTGGGTCCGGTTGTGTACGCGCTGATCTGGTAGAAGGGTAGAATATCCGCACCATACAGGAGAAATCATACTTGCAGAAGAAATGATAAAAGCAGTGGTAAAAATGGTTCGGAAACCGGAAAAAACAGTTGACTCTGCCCGGAAAATATGCTATTTTGTTTAAGTATGCCGCACAAAGAGGTACAAGTGCCTACGGGCCACCGAATTTGGCGAGTAATGATAACGGGAGGTGCCATATGTACGCGATTATTGCAACAGGTGGTAAACAGTACAAAGTAGCCGAAGGCGATATCATTAACGTAGAAAAGCTTGGTGTGGAAGCCGGCGAAGTTGTTACGTTTGATCAGGTGCTTGCAGTAAGCAATGACGGACTGAAGGTCGGCGCTGATGTTGTCGGCGCAACGGTTACCGCTACAGTCGTAAAGAACGGCAAGGCGAAAAAGGTCATCGTTTACAAGTACAAGAGAAAGACCGGATACCACAAGAAGAACGGTCACAGACAGCAGTACACACAGGTCAAGATCGAAAAGATCAACGGTTGACCGGTATGATCCGATTTACAGTGTGGAAGTCAGAAGATCAGTACAGGGGCTTTGAGAGCCAGGGACACGCGGGGTACGCGCAGTCCGGTGAGGACATTATCTGTTCGGCGGTGTCTGCTCTCGCGATCAATGCGGTAAATTCTATTGAAGAATTCACTGAGGACGCGTTTGAGGTGGAGCAGACTGAGGACGGCGGGTATCTGCGGATGAGCTTTTCCGAAGCGCCCGGTGAGAGAGCAGCCTTGCTGATGGACAGCCTTGTGCTTGGAATACGGAGCATAGAGGCTAATTACGGAAAAGAATACATTACCTTAGAAGTTCAGGAGGTGTAATTATGTTGAAGATGAACCTTCAGTTATTCGCTCACAAGAAGGGTGTCGGTTCTACCAAGAACGGCAGAGACTCCGAGTCCAAGAGACTTGGCGCGAAGAGAGCGGATGGACAGTTTGTAAAAGCCGGCAACATTCTTTACAGGCAGCGTGGCACGAAGATTCACCCGGGTGTGAATGTGGGACGCGGCGGTGACGATACTCTGTACGCGAAGGCAGACGGTGTCGTGCGGTTTGAGAGAAAGGGAAGAGATAAGAAACAGGTTTCTATCATTCCGGTTGCAGCAGAAGAATAAGTGACGCGGGCTTCAGATCAGATGTGGTTTGAAGCCCTTACTTTTGAAACAGGAGACGTTATGTTTGCAGACAGAGCACGGATCATTTTACGCTCCGGCAAGGGCGGAGACGGGCACGTCAGCTTTCGCAGAGAGCTGTATGTCCCGGACGGTGGACCCGACGGCGGAGACGGCGGTAAGGGCGGCGACGTGATCTTTGAGGTTGACGACGGGTTGAATACGCTGATCGATTTCCGGCACCGCAGGAAATTTGCCGCAAAGGACGGAGAGCCTGGCAGAAAGCGCCGCTGCCACGGTGCGAACGGCGAGGATCTGGTGCTGCGCGTGCCGGAGGGCACGGTCGTCAAGGAGGCGCAGAGCGGCAAGGTGATCGCCGATATGTCCGGGGCGAATCGCAGGCAGGTGATCCTGCCGGGCGGTCGGGGCGGAAACGGCAACATGCATTATGCGACGTCGACGATGCAGGCGCCAAAGTACGCGCAGCCGGGACAGGACGCGATCGAGCTGGAGGTGCTTCTGGAGCTCAAGGTCATCGCTGACGTCGGGCTTGTCGGCTTCCCGAACGTCGGGAAATCGACGCTGCTTGCCCGTGTCACGAACGCGACCCCCAAGATTGCGAATTATCATTTCACGACGCTGTCTCCAAACCTCGGCGTGGTCGATCTGGAGGGCGGCGGATTCGTTATGGCGGATATCCCCGGACTGATCGAAGGAGCGTCAGAGGGCGTCGGACTCGGCTATGAGTTTTTGCGTCACATTGAGCGTACGAAGCTGATGATTCATATGGTAGACGCAGCCTCCGTGGAGGGACGCGATCCGGTGGACGATATCCGGAAGATCAACGCTGAGCTTTTCGCATACGACGAGGAGCTGGCAAAACGCCCGCAGGTGATCGCGGCAAATAAGATCGACGCGATCTATACGGAAGGGGAAGATCCCGTACAGCGCCTTCGGGACGAATTTGAACCGCAAGGCGTCAAAGTATTTGCGATCTCCGCGGTCAGCGGACAGGGCGTGCAGGAGCTTTTGTATCATGTTCAGAAGATGCTACGCGAGCTTCCGCAGGAGCCAACGGTCTTTGAACAGGAGTACGATCCGCAGCTTCACCTGGCTGGAAGCCAGCTTCCGTTCACCGTGATAAAGTCAGACGAAGAGGAGAACACCTACGTCGTCGAGGGACCGCGAATCGAGAAGATGCTGGGCTACACGAACCTTGAATCCGAGAAGGGATTCCAATTTTTTCAGAATTTTCTCAAGGACAACGGGATTTTGGACGAGCTCGAAGCGCTCGGCATTCAGGACGGAGATACGGTCCGCATCTACGGACTGCAGTTTGACTATTACAAATAACCGCCCACCGATGGAGCGGCGGTCGTCAACCATGTCCGAAAAAACTATGTAAACGAACTGTACGGATGTAATGAATAAGGAGAGCATATGACAAGCAAACAACGTGCTTATTTGAAGGGACTTGCCATGACCATGGAGCCGATCTTCCAGATCGGCAAGAGCAGCCTGACGCCGGAACTCACCGCGGCGGTGGGGGAGGCTTTGGCGAAGCGGGAGCTCATTAAGATCAGTGTGCTGCAGAATTGCATGGACGACCCGCATGAGCTGGCCGAAATTGTTGCGGAACGCACGCGCTCGCAGGTCGTACAGGTGATTGGCAAAAAGATCGTTCTCTACAAAGAGGGCAAGGAAGGAAAGAAGAAGATCGAGCTTCCGAAGGCTTCCGGGAAACAGCGCGGCTAAAGCTCCGGCGCTATCAATGCAGAAAGGAACGATCAATGAGCGATAAAACGAGGCGTCGTGTCGGCATTATGGGCGGGACCTTTGATCCGATCCATATCGGACATCTGATCCTTGCCGAATGCGCATATGAGCAATTTCAACTGGATGCTGTTCAGTTTCTGCCCTCAGGGAACCCGCCTCATAAGGCAGATCGCGCGGACGGCGCGACGGATGAAGAACGGTTGGAGATGGTATCGCTCGCGATCCGTGACAACCCGCATTTTCTGCTTGACGCGGAGGAGATGCGCCGAAGCGGTTTTTCCTACACAAGCGACACGCTCGTGGCGCTTCGGAAGCAGCATCCCGATACGGACTATTATTTTATCATCGGCGCAGACTCGCTGCTTTCGTTTGACAGCTGGCGTGAGCCGGAGATTATCAGCCGGAATTGTGTGCTGCTTGCGGCAGGCCGGGATCAGATTTCCGACTCTGTGATAGAAGAGAAGATGGACGAGCTGCGGGAGCGCTATAAAGCACGGATCTGTCTTCTTAACACTCCGAATATTGACATCTCCTCGACAGAGCTGCGGCGCCTCCGGCAGGAGGGACATTCGCTGCGTTACTACGTTCCCGACGACGTGAGAGAATATATCAGACAGAAAGGTATCTACAGCGGAGTTGTTTTGTGACCTCCTAAGCAGGACATGACGGTTCTCATAGTAAGTTTACGGCAGGGATGAGAGAAAATGGGCGGCTATAACATTTATAAAATGCAGAAGAAATTGAAAAAATACATAGATGAAGCGCGATATGTGCACACGCTTGGCGTTATGTATACGGCGGCTTCTCTCGCCATGTGCCACGGGGCGGACATTGAAAGAGCGCAGGTGGCCGGTCTTCTGCACGACAGCGCAAAGTGCATTCCGAATTCCAAGAAACTGAAGCTTTGCCGGCAGAACAACATTGTGATCTCTGAGGCGGAACGCAAGGCTCCGTATCTGCTCCACGCAAAGCTGGGCGCATATATCGCCCATGAGAAATATCATATCGAGGATCCGGAGATTTTAAGCGCGATCGAGTGCCATACGACCGGCAAACCGGACATGACGCTGCTCGAAAAGATCATCTTTATCTCGGACTATATCGAGCCGCTGCGTTCGAAAGCGGAAAATCTTGCCGAGGTACGCCGCCTGGCTTTTCAGGATCTGGATAAGGCAGTATATATCACGATGCGGGACACGCTGCAATATTTGAAGCGTGAAAATGCGTCTCTTGATAATCAGACGGTTGTCGCGTATAATTATTACAAAGAAATCATTCATGGGAGGGAGGAAACATAAATGGCAGACAATACGGCAAAGACAATGGCCAGACTTGCATACGACGCTCTGGAGGACAAGAAGGCTGTCGATATTACGGTCATCGATATCGGGGAAATCTCTGTGGTAGCTGATTATTTCATCATTGCGTCAGGCACAAACCACAATCAGATCCAGGCGCTCGCCGACAATGTAGAAGAGCAGCTTCTCAAGGCAGGCTATCCGATGAGGCAGTCCGAGGGTTACCGCACGGCAAATTGGATCCTTATGGACTACGGCGATATTATCGTTCATGTGTTTGACGCGGAAAATCGTTTGTTCTATGATCTGGAACGGATCTGGTGCGACGGCAAGACGATCTCAAGGGACGATCTGGCGTGAGACAAAAACACATCATACAGAGGTCAGAAAAATGGCGATAGACAAATCGTTTTTTATAAAAAGTATTCAGCGAAAAAGTGAATTGATTGTGGCGTACTGCGGATATACAAATATGCCGTTTGTCCAGTGTGATCCGGACACTTTTAACGATCAGGTGTGGATCTTCGACACGGAAGAGCTGCTTCAGGAGTTCGCGAAGCCCTTCACGGAGAAGAAAATTCTGCTCAGGGGAATCAAATATCTGAACAAGGATTTCCTTGGCTTTTTCTCTTTGCTTTACACGATCGGAGTGAATGAGCTTATCTTTGTGAATCAGGCCGGCCGGCAATCGCTGGAGCTTGAAGAGCTGGTCAAAAAGCCGGATTACTCAGGGCTCCCGGCAGAGAAGCGGCCGATATTCAACCCGCAGCTTCAGCTTACAGGGCTGTATTTCATGCAGGAGATGTCTCGCCCTGTCCCGATCGAAGAGAAATCAGGGCTGCAGGATCTGGAGGAGGAGCTTGCGGTGAATCTGGTGAAGAGCAGGTACATTCTGCCTGTAGAGCTGCTTCCGGGCCCGGAGAGCGACGCGGACAAGCTCAAGAATCGGAAATACCGAATTCCCGTTTTAAAGAATAAAAACGGCGATGTTCTGCAGCCGCTTTTCACAGATATGCCGGAGCTATCCAAATTCAATAAGGGGAATCCGTTCAAAGCGCTGGTGATCCCGTTCGGGCAGCTCTCCAGAATTCTTGTAAAGGATTCCAAGGGGTTTGTACTCAACCCGGCAGGATTTCATATCGCAATGCCAAAGGAATTGATTGAAGGCCTTCTGAAGCGCTTCCGACCGGAGGAAGGACCGCAGAGCGGGGAAGCTCAGAAAAAAGAATAAAGAAAAGGGAATAAGGAAAAAGGAATTAAGAAATAAGGAATAAGGAATAAGAAATAAGAAATAAGAAATAAGAAATAAGAAATAAGAAAAGAGAGAGGAGCCTGGCGGATATACTTCCGTAACAGGCTCCTTTGCTTTCAGAAGAAACGGAACACGCCAAAGACTTTTCCGAGGATCTGAAGATCGTCCACGATGATCGGATCCATGGAATCATTCTCCGGCTGCAGGCGATAATGGCCATTCTCCTTGTAAAAGGTCTTCACGGTGGCAGAGTCATCAACCAGGGCGACGACAATGTCGCCGTTACGGGCGGTAGACTGCTGACGCACGATCACCTGATCGCCATCCATGATCCCGGCATTCATCATGCTCTCGCCCTTGACACGGAGGATGAACGACTGCTCGTTCGGCATATACTCTGCCGGAATGGGGAAATAGCTGTCGATATTCTGCTCGGCAAGGATCGGCTGCCCGGCTGCGACCGTGCCGACGACCGGAACGTTTACCATCTCTCTGCGCAGCATATTGAAGGAATCGTCCAGGATCTCGATCGCGCGAGGCTTTGTCGGATCCCGGCGGATATAGCCGTTCTTCTCAAGAGACTCGAGATGAGAGTGGACGGAAGAGGTGGATTTCAGTCCTACCGTCTGGCAGATCTCCCGCACAGTTGGGGGGAAGCCGCGCTTCAGAATCTCATCCTTAATATAATTGAGAATTTCTTCCTGCTTGTTTGTGATCCTTCCTGGCATAATATATCCCTCCCATATCTATGTATTTTGTTCTGTCCGTTCCATATGAAAATACATCAATTTTTTTCAGTATAGCACATATGTTCTAAAAAAGCAAACAAATGTTTCCCTGGTTTCTTTAAAAAAGTTTAATAAATACATTCATTTTGTTTTCTTGTTTTGTTGGAGTTTCAATGCTATAATTTTAACAAAAAAACGGAAAGTGAGGAGAATAGATATGAGAAAAGGAAAATTGCTTGCTGTTATTGTGAGTGCTCTCTGTATCGCATCGGCGATACCTTCTGTGCCGGCGTTTGCTGACGGAGAGAAGGTTGTCACGCTCGGCGCGGATCTGACGGAAGACCAGAAGCAAGCGCTGCTGCGTTATTTTGGCATCGCAGGGCAGAGCATCAGGACGCTTACGATTACGAATCAGGATGAGAGAGATCATCTTGGCGCATATGTTCCGCTGGAGCAGATCGGCACGCATACCTACAGCAGCGCGCTCGTCAATCCGACCAATTCGGGCGGCATTCAGGTCAGGACTGCGAACCTCACATGGGTCACCAGCAATATGATTGCGACAACGCTTTCTACATCGGGCGTGGTGAACTGCGAGGTGCTTGCGGCGTCCCCGTTTGCGGTTTCCGGCACGGGCGCTTTGACAGGTATTCTGATGGCCTATGAGTCGGCAGTCGGCACGGAGCTTGACTCATCAAAGAAGGAAGTAGCCACACAGGAGCTTATCACAACGACGACGATCGCCAACAACATCGGACAGGCTGAGGCTACCGACATCGTCAATGAAGCTAAGATGCAGGTGATTCAGGGAAATGTCGTCAATGAGAATGATATCGATATCATCATCGACGATGTGGCAGAAGAGGAGTCCATAGAGCTTTCCGAGTCCGACCGTGAGCTGCTCAGGGACCTCATGAAACAGATCGCGGAGCAGGACTATGACTACGAGGATATGAAAGAGACTCTGGAGCGTGTAGAGCAGAATATGGATACACTGATGAGCCAGCAGACGCAGCAGTCAGAGAGCGGAGCTCCAGCTCCTGCAGCTAATATAGACGTGGATCAGACTGCAGTGCCGGCCTCGGATGCAGATACAGGCACAGATCAGACGGAAACTCCTGAAACACTTCCGGAAGACAGCATTTTGGGCAATGCGGATCCTGAAGCACTCGGAGATTCCGTTGTGACAGATTCAACGCTGGCTCCGGAGCAGACAGAAGCGCCGCAGCCTGAGACAATGCCTTCCGGCGACGATATTCAGATAACCACCTCCGATGAGTATACGGATTCCGCAGAACAGGCTCCGGATGGAGGTACTAGCGGCGAGACCAATGCAGAGCAGACCGAAGCTCCCGTCGTTCCGGACACAGAATCTGACCAGGGCAACATTCAGGTGGATGGAGACGTTGTTCCGGAGCAGACTGAGGCAAACCCGGATGTACAGCAGGAGCAGTCGGATGAATACGGCATTGATACGATGATGCCTGAGCTTGAGGATCCGATGTTTGAGGTCCCGGATGAGCCGACGGCTCCCGTACTCACAATGATTCCTGCAGAGGAGATGGAATTGGCTCCTATGTACGATGAAGAGAAGAAAGAGCTTCTTCCGGCCGGTATCAATGAGCTTACGATTTGCTTCCAGAGAGAGGATATCCTGGCAGGGACAGGTGCAATCAGCCTTATGAACGGTTTTGACAGCTCCGTGATCGAGACGATCCAGGCGAACGATACCGAGAAGGTTGCCATCAGCCCGCTCGACGCTGAGGCACTTGCTGATCTGGGATGGAGCACAGGCTGTAAAGCCACGATCAAACTGAAGGATCCGATTGCACAGACGGCATTTTGCTATGTGACGATGACGGAGAATGCGTTCACGTCTGCGGACGGCTCCGCGATGACCGCGGCGGTTGAAGATGACCAGACCTGGCAGATTCAGACCTCCGAATATGGCTTCTGCATCGATAAGGACATAGAACCGACGGCAGGAAGCACGGTGTCCGGGCAGGTTATGATGGATAACTCAGCAGCTTCGGTTGCCTATATTGAACAGGCAGATCCGGCAATGATCAGCTTTGATCAGGGCGAATTCACAGCTTCAGGAAGCTTTACCGCCACGCTCAACGCAGCGGGCAAGACCAGCTTCCAGGTGTCGTTCTACGATGAGGCCGGAACGCTGCTCAACACGATCAATTATGAGCTTGAGATCAAGTAAATAATAGGCAAAGAAAGACCAAAAAGAAAGAAACAGATTTCGAAAAACAACAAAGGGACTGGCGGAGTGATCCGGCGGTCCCTTTCAAATATAGCCAAAATTCCTTTAAATTCCCAAAATGCTTGACAATCTGCGAAGAAGATGGTATGTTATTTCCATAATACATCTATACGACAAACACATGTTTTTCAAATAGATCAAGCTGATTTTGAGCAAAATACACTGTATAAATGCAGACGCCTGATCTAATTTGAAAAACATGGCGATTATGAGAAATATACGCTGATAATACAGGCGCCCCATATGATTTGAAAAACATGTATGAATAGATATATACGGACGCTTGATCTAGTAAAAAAGGAATGGACGATCATCATGGAGAAAACAATTACGTATCACGAACAAGTTAACATTGACAATGTATTGAAGCTGCGTGAGGTTCTGAAGACGCTGCCTGCGTTTGCAAAGGATTATTTCCGCGCCATTGAGCCTACGACAAGCACGCGCACGCGCATTTCCTATGCATATGACATCCGGATCTTTTTTCAGTTTATTTTGAATGAAAATCCTGCTTTTAAAGGAAAGACCGCCGCCGATATCACCGTCGACGTGCTGGATCAGCTCCAAGCGGTCGATATCGAGGAATATCAGGAATATCTGAAGGTTTATTCCAATGATGACAAACTTTTAACAAACGGGGAACGCGGCCTGAAGCGCAAAATGTCCGCTCTTCGAAGCTTTTACGCCTATTATTACAAGCGTGAAATGATCAAGACAAACCCGACGCTTCTTGTCGATATGCCAAAGCTTCACGACAAGGAGATCATACGGCTGGATCCGGATGAGACGGCCGAGCTGCTGGACTATATTGAGCATTGCGGGGATCACCTGACCGGCCAGAAAAAGGTATACTACGAAAAGACAAAATACCGCGACCTGGCGATCATCACATTGCTGCTCGGCACGGGGATCCGTGTGTCGGAATGCGTCGGGCTCGATGTGTCGGATATCGATTTCAAAAACGGAGGAATTCGTGTTGTGCGAAAAGGCGGTTCGGAAATGATCGTCTATTTCGGCGAGGAGGTAGAGAAAGCGCTTCTCGATTACCTGGAGATACGGGAATCCATTACCCCGATCGCTGGCCACGAAAACGCCCTCTTCTACTCTACCCAGCGCAAACGGATTGGCGTACAGGCAGTCGAGAACATGGTAAAAAAATACGCCCGCGAGATCACGACAACCAAAAAGATCACGCCTCACAAGCTGCGCAGCACCTACGGCACGACGCTGTACAAGGAAACCGGCGATATCTACCTGGTCGCGGACGTTCTCGGGCATAAGGACGTCAACACGACGCGAAAGCATTACGCGGCTATGGACGAGGACCGGCGAAGACGAGCTGCCTCCGCAGTCAAATTGCGCGAAGGCTGATTCATCCGCAGAATTGCATTTAGCGCTTAATTGATCGCATGAGGGCTGAACTGCGCATTCTGATTCAGTCTTCACAAGCCGCATACAGACGAAATGTGTATGAATATCCCTCATAGGGCTGCGTCGCTTTCGCAATGCAGACATATTTCGATTCAATATCGATGTGCTTTTCCAGCCTCATATTTTTGGTAACCACGAAATCGACCGCTTTCCTTTCTACAAGCTCGTCCTGCTCCTGCATGATCTCAGGAGTCTCTATGTTCGGCTTGAAAAAGTACTTATTTTGCGGAATGACCCCTGAGGCAAAATAGAATCCTCCGTCCAAAAATCCGTAGTTCAGCAGGGAAGCGTTTTCAACGGAACGAATCAAGTCGGCAAACTGAAATTGCGCCATGTCGGATTTTTTGCGGCCCAGCATGTAAGTATTAACACTGATGAAATAGCTTCCCACGCCCAAAAGACACATTTCCAGACAGATACACAGGACGAAAACTGCTTTGTTACCGCTCCTGCTCCATTTTTGAAGGCAACTGCCGATTGCGATGAGCCCGAAGGCCATGTTTGGAAACAGGATTAAAAAGTAATAGACATACCGCCTGACTCCCACATAGATCACCAGAGCCGTAAAAGCCGTACTAAATATAAAAAACAGCCATTCGCTTTCTCTTTTTCGGATCAGCCGCAGAAATCCCGCAAAGCACACAAGCGTAAACAGCTTATTTTTGTAAAACATCTCGGCGAGAATGCGGATCAGCTTGTATAGTCTCTCAGCGGGCGCATGCTCATCCGTATACGCAAATATATTGTTGTAAAAATATACGGTCCACAGATCGCCAAACGCCCGATTGACCCCGAAATATAAGGCTACGGGAATAAAACTGAACAAAAAACCGATCGTTGTATAGCCTACGATCCCGGGTATGCTCTTCAGACGTTTTTGCCGGATAAACAGCACGAGCAGAAAAAGATACGCGCTTATGTGGTACGCCAGGATCGTAAATTTGGTGAAAAACAGTACGCCCATGCATAATCCTTGGATCATATGCGGCGCGATCCCCATGTCCTGATCTTCGTCTGCACGGATCAATCGCAGAAAATAATACAGCGAATAGGTCAATATCGGCAGACAAAGCTCCTCGCAGCTGCCGCCGTGCGCGAATGCCCTGGAGCTTGCGACGATAAAAGCATAAAACACGACCAGGATCATGACCATGCGGTCGTTTTCTAGATACATCTTTAAAATCTTTCTGCAGAAATACATGCTGATCCCGAGACACAGAATTTCCAGCAGATAGACGCCGAGAAAAGAATTTGGGCTGATCAGGTACCCTATGCAGTAAATCCAATACAGATAGGGTCCCTTATGGTCAAAGATGTCGCGGTACAGAACCTTGCCCGCGTCAACCATAGATTTGGCAATGGTGCGGAAACAGTTCACATCTACCCAATCGTTCATCGGATACAGCGGAGAACATTTGCTGCATATCCCTAAAAAAAGTGCCGCGGCCGCAAGCATCAATAGCACGAGGCCGCATTCTCGCTTATGAGAAGAAGTTTTCATTTCGCTATTCCTCTTTCCTGGATTTATCTCAGGTTTTCTCCATCTTCCTGCCCTGATCATTCAGGTCAGCTGCGCAGGCTTTCATCAAGAATGATCGTAAAAGGTCCGTCGTTGCAGAGTTTTACCTTCATCTCCGCCCCGAACTCGCCGGTCTGCACCACGGGAATCTGTTTTTTGCACTCCTGAACCATATAATCGTACAGCGCCTCGGCCTTTTCCGGATCTCCGGCCTCGATGAAGCTCGGGCGGTTTCCCTTTCGGCAGTTCGCGTACAAGGTGAACTGTGACACCAGAAGAAGCTGTCCGTCCACGTCCTTCAGAGCCAGATTTGTCTTTCCGTTTTCATCTTCAAAGATGCGCAGTCCGAGCATCTTACGCAGATAAAAATCCGCTATTTCTTTTGTATCGCCCGCGCCGACGCCGATCAGCACCAGAAATCCTCTGCTAATCGAGCCGATGATCTTTCCTTCCACCTCGACGGAAGCCTCTGTCACGCGCTGAATCACAAGTTTCATTCGAATGCTCCCCTCTACTCCTTTTCTTTTCTTTGATACCCACAGGGTACCCCGTAACTCAGCACAAAGTATATCATCTTCTTACAGAAATGTAAATGAAAAGCACATTAGTTGACATAATTCATTTATGTAAATTTATGATGACTTTTTCACCCTTCAATTTAAAATAGGCTACATAACATATTTATGTAAACTATAATATTTTATAGAAACTCATAAGATGAAAAAGAAATTGTATCATTTGGAGTTGCCACTTTTTAGAAATTCGGGTATGATAAATACGGAATACAGAAACTGAAAGTCAAAAAGCGATAATCCGATCATGAAAAGCTGAAAATGAAAGTCAGCTTACGAAAGGCAGCTTATGAAACTACAGAAATTGATGAGCCTGACCAGAAAAGCGGTCGACGAATTTCAGATGATACAGCCAAACGATAAGATTGCCGTCGGAATCTCCGGCGGAAAGGACAGTCTGACACTGCTCTATGCGCTGAGCGGGCTGAGGCGCTTCTACCCTGCCCCATTTTCCATAGAGGCGATCACGGTGAGCCTCGGATATGAGGGCTTTGACCGCGCGCTTGCCCCGATCCATGCGCTCTGCGAAACGCTGGAAGTGCCGTATACCGTTGTGGACACCGACATCGCGCAGATCGTCTTTGAGGAGCGAAAAGAGGACAATCCCTGCTCGCTCTGTGCCAAAATGCGCAAGGGAGCTTTCAATGAGAAGGCGAAGGCGCTCGGCTGCAACAAGCTTGCCTACGCGCATCACAAGGACGATGTCGTCGAAACGCTGCTGATGTCGCTGATCCTGGAGGGACGCATCCACACCTTCTCTCCCGTGACGTATCTGGACCGCATGGACTTGACGTTAATTCGGCCTCTGATCTACGTGGACGAGGCGGACGTCAAAGGATTTCAGAACAAATACCAGCTCCCGGTCGTGAAGAATCCCTGTCCTGCGGACGGCTACACACAGCGTGAGTACGCAAAGGAGCTTGTCGCACGGCTGAATCATGAGCATCCGGGCACAAAGGAACGCATTTTCACCGCGATCTTAAACGGTGATCTCCCGGCGTGGAGAGATCGAGTCCCCAAGAAGAATCGCCTGAAAAGCGATCCACGATCATGATATAGGCATATATTCATTCTCTGCGCAGTTTTCTCAACAGTTCTTCAAAATACTCCGGCAGAGGCGCCGACACTTCTAGATACTCTCCGGTGGACGGGTGCCGAAAGCCGATCGTCATCGCGTGGAGCGTCTGTCCCTCCAGTCCAGGAATCGGACATTTGGAAGGGCCGTAGACATCGTCGCCCAGAACCGGATGGCCGATGCTCTTCATGTGCACGCGGATCTGATGTGTCCGGCCGGTTTCCAGCCGGCATTCCACATAAGTGAATTTATCAAACTGTTCCAGCACATGATAATGGGTCACCGCGTCCCGCCCGTTCGGCACGTTGACCGCCATCTCCTTGCGGCGCTGCGGATGCCGTCCGATCGTCGTATGGATCGTGCCGTCCTGTGAAATTCTTCCGTGTACGATCGCGCGGTAAGCACGTGTGATGGAGTGCTCCTGCAGCTGCTCTGCGAGGCTTCTGTGCGCAGCGTCGTTCTTGCAGACAACCAGAGATCCGGTCGTGTTCTGATCGATCCGGTGGACAATGCCGGGCCGCAGCACACCGTTGATCCCGGAGAGACTGTCCCTGCAATGGTATAGCAGCGCGTTGACGAGCGTTCCGCTATAATGTCCGGGTGCCGGGTGCACCACCATTCCTTTCGGCTTGTTGACAATGATCAGATCGTCGTCCTCATACAGGATATCGAGCGGGATCGCCTCCGGCTTTACATCAAGGCTCTCCGGTTTCGGAAAGGAAACCGTAACACTGTTTCCGGGCTCCAGGCGGGCGCTCGCCTTTGCGGGTTTTCCATTGACGGACACTGCTCCATCCTGGATCAATTTCTGAAAATATGAGCGCGTAAAGTCAGGGAATCTGTCCGCAAGGACGCGATCCAGTCGTTCCCCTGTCTCCCCTGCGGCGACAGCAAAATATTCCGTTTGTCCATCAAGCCTCATCTCACACATAAAACGTCATCCAATATTTTAAGCTTTGTGCACGTTTTCATCCCCTGCCTTCTTCCTCGGGAGCAGAAAGGAGAAGTCCTCTTCACGATATACGGTAAAAAGCGCGAGTAACGCCAGTCCGGTTCCGACGCACACATAACAGTCCGCTACGTTGAACACAGGGAAATCAATCGCCGAGACATACAGAAAATCGACGACATAATGGCGGAACAGCCGGTCCAGCATATTTCCGACCGCGCCGGCGGCAATCAGAACACAGATCACTCGCAGAAAATGGTAACGACGACCCTCCGGCAGCCTCAGATACACGTACACGGCTGCAAGGACCATCACAAGCGCGACAGCTGCAAAGAACCACTGGCGGTTCGTCAGCATCCCAAAGGCCGCGCCTCGGTTCTCCAGATAAAACAATTCAAAAACGCCCGGGATCACCGGAACGCCTTTTTCTCCCGCCAGTCTGGAGACCGCAAGGTATTTCGTGAGCTGATCGAGTCCGACCAGCACTGCAAACCAGAGAATACCGCAAAAAAGCAAGGCTGGATTCTTCCTTTTCATCGAAATCCTTCCTTCATTCTATAATTCATCCGCGTTCAGCATCCGGAGCGCCTCGAGCATCTCCTGCTCGGTCACGCTCGTGTCGAGGCAGGCACGTCCAAGCTTTTTCAGCAACACAAAGCGGATCTTTCCCGCATCCATCTTCTTATCCTTCTTTACAGCGTCTACAATGGCCTGCGAAGCAACGCCGTCAAATGAAATCGGCAGGCCGAAGCCGACGTTCATATCGCGGATCTCATAGAATTCGTCCTCGTCGATCAGCCCGCGCTGCCAGGAAATATACGCGGCGGCAACAAAGCCGATCGCGACGCACTCCCCGTGCAGCATCTGAAACTCCTTGCATTTCTCCAGCGCATGTCCGAGCGTGTGACCGAAATTGAGCAATGCGCGGTCACCCTTCTCCTTCGGATCCTTCTCCACAATATAGCGCTTGATCTGACAGTTGCGGTTTACAAGCTCCAGAAGCGTCGCGGCGTCCCGCTCCCCGATCTCCTCCATATGCTCGATCTGCCATTCATAGAAGCCGGCGTCAAGGATCAGACCATGCTTCAGGCTCTCGCCCATACCGCTCGCGAACTGCTCGTCCGAAAGTGTCTTCAGCGCAGAGACATTGCTGTAGACCAAACACGGCTGATGAAACGCGCCGACCATATTTTTATACTGATCAAAATCCACCCCTGTCTTACCGCCGATGCTGCTGTCAATCTGCGAAAGCAGCGTCGTGGGAAGCTGGATGAAACGGATGCCGCGCAGGAACGTCGCCGCTGCAAAACCGGTCATATCGCCGACGACGCCGCCACCGAGCGCGATCAGGAAATCCTTGCGGTCAAATCCCGACTCAATCAGCTTCACATAAATTCCGCGGATCGCGTCGAGCGTCTTATGCTCCTCTCCCGCCTCCAGCACATACGTCTCTACCTGCGCGCAGCAACCTTTTGCAAGACCTTCTACCTCATCCAGATAGAGCGGCGCAACATTTGAATCTGTCACAATACAGGCTCTTCGTCCCTCACAGCCGATTTCACGCAGGCAAGCCGGCAAATCGGCGAACGACTCCTTCAGCACGATATCGTATGGCTCGTTTCCCTCCGTCTTAACCTTAAGCACATCTTCTATCATCTGAGTTTTCATTTGTGATCCCTCCACAATGTGTTCAAACATACTTCTCAATTTCGACCATACAGCGGCCCTTCTTCGTCTGCCCGACCGCTTCTTTATAGCAGAATTTTCCAAGTCCGCGCACAGAGACAATATCTCCCTCTCTCAGCGAGTACGCGTTTGTCGTGATCAGCTTTCCGTTGACAAAGACCTTTTCTCCCTCGATCAGCGCAAGCAGGCTGCTTCTGGACGCATGAAAGGCAAGCGCTATCACGCTGTCCAGACGGACGGAGGCCACACTGCCACGCAGCGTCTCCGTCTTCGGCTTATATGAAAATTCCGTGAAGCTGCATGCCGTACATTTCACGGATGTATGGCGAATGCGTGTCAGCTCCTCACAGATCATCGGTGCAAGCGTGCTATGGCAGAACAGATACCACCGATCTTCCCACAGAACAATGTCGCCCGTCTTTGCACGGTCGATCCCGAGGCTCATCAGAGAGCCAAGAATATCCCGATGCGTAAGCGGCTCGGCAAAGCGCGCGTTCAGCGGCGTAATGTGCACGCATGAGATCGGGTATTCTGTTTTTTCCACACATGTCTGCGCATAAGCAGGAGCATCAGGTACAAATGCCGCTATCTGACGCTCCGCTCCCGATCGAGTAGGAGGCGGTGATTAGCCGCCGTCCTCTCACACCACCGTGCGTACCGTTCGGTACACGGCGGTTTCAAC
>CANRDO010000015.1 GCA_947629385.1 uncultured Lachnospiraceae bacterium | reverse complement strand
CCGTCTGTTACCCATGCCCGCTTCCGGCGGGCTTTTTTCGTTCAGGATTTCTCCGTCAGGAGAAATTTCCTATTGTATAAAAATATACTGCGAACAATATATTTTTGTATTTCAATATATTGTTTACAGTATATTAATAACTTAACCTGATCACGGGAGACGGTTTATACTGATAAGCAGATGACTCATAAACCTTCATGTTCCTGCATTCTTCAATCTTCATCGCTATCGTTTCCATTATATGGATCTGCACCGCCAAATTCTGGACAATACTTCTTTGTCTATCATTAAACAGGTTTTCCATGTATAACCGCATGCTTCCTACATAGATTCCGGAACCACAGATAAAATAAATATCTCTCAATTCATGTTCATACTCAAATGATAAATAATGGGAACATCACGTTCTTCCTTTTTCTTTTCAATTGCAATTTACGGGGTGGGCGCAACCAGCGTTCCTGCATTATCTACAGTCACTCCCAAAAATGACGCACCAAATCCTTGCAAAGCCAAATTGTACCATGCCCCAGAATAGCAAACTGTATCCATGCACATTAAACAATCTGTTCCTCCTACTAACAGCCAGATATAGACCACTTTAATTTCCTCAGCGCCATAAGAGTCAGCTCTTTTTGCTATATTGTTCTGATTTACTTCATCGTAATAATTCTTAAAAACTGTTTCAGGTGCAACAAATTCGCCAATTTCAATGTTGTTCAATGTCTCCTGATCATCTGTCGCAAAAATATCATTCAATAAATCCTGCGCAGTCACTCCTTCTTCAAGCGGTATAGGCTTTCCAGCCTTATCAAATACCGTTTCTGAGCCAGTAAGGGTCAAATATTGTTTTCGGATCTGACTAGTAAGATCACTTCGCCTTTGTTCAATATTCAATTCTCTTGAGTATTTACTTATGTTAGGAATGTATCCTATCGTCGGAAGAAAAGCTCTGAAATAATCCACATTTTTAGCTATATCATAATTATCCACAAATGTCTCGACTGCAAAAGTAGCAAGCATCTGTTCGATATCATTCTCCTGAAGAGCTTTCAGATAGGCTGTTACAGCGTCCTCTGCAGAAGCATATCCACTTCCTTCTATTATTTCTTCCGAAGCAAAACTTCTTTCCGACATCACGTTTATCAAAATCATCGTCATAATAAGTGTCCTTAAAACAATATTTCTGAGCATCTTCATGTCACACTTTCCTCCCATTCCATTCTGAAATAATAATTACCTTTCCCATAAACCACATAAAGCAAGCCATCATCCAACGCAAACATCATAGCAACTAGAATTTCCTATGGCATTTTCTTTTCCTCCTTTACATAACTCATAAACTATCCCTCCCTCCTCAATGCGGATACCTTATGCCCGCAGTGATGAACATCCATTGTGCGTTCTGCGCTCTACTTGGAAACTTTCAATGTAGAATCCTTGCAACTCATGTTATTCCAAGAATCTTAAGCGTCCGCAGCTCCTTTTTTCCATTATTTATCTTAAAGATTATCAAAAGAAGCTTTTAGCTTCTTTATGTCCGCATAATTCTCCAGCATCTGGATCTGCTCCTTGGAAGGAGCTTCGTTATTCTTTCCAAGAGCTTGCACAATCTCCGATTTCTCAATATAAAATATAATATCTGCCCCAGCACAGCCTTTTTCCTGCATGAGAAACATTGCTATTCCATTTCCGTTATTCACATTCTCATAGTAGTTCCACGCAAAATTATTCAAGCGGTCAGCTTCAATCAATATCTCCTGTGCGTTCCTAGGGCACGCAACCTTGTAACCGTGTCCCTGATATTCAAGCTGTTTACCACACGTTTCATATACTTTCGCAACCGCCCTGTCAATTTCGTCCTGATGTTCCAAATATGCAATCACACTGTCCATCTTCTCATACATATCATAATACAGAAAACAGGGAATCAAGGGAAACTCAATGAAAGTACGCACAACTTCACGCTTTTTTAAATAATCCATGAAATATACATAATCACACTCATAGATCATGTCTGCAAAATAGTCTAATACCTTAATATCATCACCATTGTATTTCCCTTCCTTTAAATCACAGATAACCTCAGTGAAATACAGTGCCTGACTCATGGTTAAGTCATCCCTGAATATATGCGGATATGCGCCATTCAGTTCTATCAGGCATTTTCTATACGCCTGTGTCCTCATAGCCAAAATCCCTGCGTCAGAATTCAAGCTCCGCAAGATAGCCTCCGGCAGATCGTCCAACAGTTCGCTGGCCGTATTGCCCACCAGATTACAGTCCTCCAGATTTTTATAGTGAAAAGCGATTTCATCGAGATCTGCATGATACAGTGTTTTCTCCGGGCATGGATGCGTGACGTAATATATCCTTTCCATTGTTTTCAGTGGGTTCTCATCATATTTCAGTCTCAGATCCGGATATCGGTCTTTATATTTCTCGTATACGCTTTTCCATCCAGAAAACGGATAAATGTAATCACCGGAAAGCGGGTTCTCGTCAAACAAAACATATTTATGAAACAAAGCCTCTTGTTCTGGCGGCCACATATACCCCGGAGCAATCACAAAATACACATATTGATCATTCAAAAGGCAGGACCAGATTAATACATATAATACCATTTCTTTTCCGGTATCTTCGGCAGCAATAGCACTACACATAAATCCAGCAGGAAGCGATTCATATTCCTTTTTCATCTGTTGGATCTCTGAATCAAATCCGACAAGGGGATATTTCCGTCCCTGATCCCGCCAATATACACTCTCTATAAATGAATTGTCTTCGGTCATTTCCGTAATACTCCCTTTTATTATTCCGCCAATAAAGTATAGACGATGACGATCCCCTTCTAACCCCCTCTATGTATGATCCAAATGCTCTCCCGAAGCAATCGCTTCCTTTTTTTCGGAAAAAAGATAGCAGCCAACAATAATTGCAATCAACATCATCTCATAAAACGCCTGATTTCCGTAAAATGGTAAATCCAGAAATAAGTTCGATATCGGAAGGAAAGTCATACAGCACAAACTCAGCACCCATCTGATTATTATTATAATAAGCGGTCCTATAGCAATAATCCTGGCTGATATCACAGTTATTCTTTTATATAACTCTATCAATATCCATAAGACAATAACAGTCACAACAATATATAAAGGAATCAGTAGCACACATTTCTTATTTAAACTGCGCATTGCACTAAAATAAACCCAAGCATATTTTGGTAAATACCGGATTTTTCCATTAAGAATCATGTATCCCTCATAAGCCAGAACCCCGGCGAAAGTAGCAAAAATCCATCCCAAAAATCCTTTCTTCCCGATAGCTTTTCCCTTATAAATGTAATAGTATCCACAGCTTGCATACGTGATATAAAGAACGATATCCGATATCAGGTTCCAGACAATGTCATTGCTTCCAACCATTTCAGGCACCAGATCATTTTTCGCATACAGCAAAACCCAGAAGAAGCATAAAAATGTAAACATAGCCATAGAATACCACTTTCCCATTATTCTCCATGTTCTCGCACTCAAAATGAAAAGCAATGGACAGATTATACTGATCTGAAAAAGCATAATAATTGACCGATGTAAATAGACCGGCTTCTCAACTATTTGGGGATAAAGAGAAAGGTGATTATAAATTGAAAATACAGTAAAAGCATTTACCCAAACAATATGCATAAGTATCACGACAACACACAGATACATGAATGGTTTGTATCTCAAAAAGATACCCCAGCGTATACGTGCAAAATTGTCAATTATACATTTCACCCCGCAAATCACACAGAATAAAATAAAAAGCTGCGAGAAAACGAACATCACACTTTCGTTTAAGTATGCATATACATGTCCGGTCATGTAATAGGTTTTAGCAATTCTATTCATAAGCAGTAGAATTGAAATCCCTGTCAACAGTCCTGCCAACCAAATCAAGTGACCTCTTTTTGTATTTCTTTCCATATGTACCACCTCACTAAAACTTGCAAGTCTAGTTGATAAATTCGTTTTCCAAGAATCTGCAATGTCATTTTAACAGATTTCCCATGACATGTTCTGTCATAAATACTTATTAGTATTGTGATTCATAGTCACTAATAAATTCTACATTGTTCAACTCATAATCATTAAATATGGATTTAACGTTCGTATCAAAATATTCCGGATCATATAATTCCTCATACCAGGATTTTGACAAAAAGTAATCCCTGATATACTCCGTAGTGAATATCCTTCCATGCCTTGCAAAAATCTCATTCCGTGCCAATTCAAGTTCTTCTGATGATAATCCTTCCAAATCACTCTCAGATAAGTATCTTGAATCGCTGAATGGCAGAATATACTCAGCATCATCTTCGGCCTCATCATATGTATCATACGAAGCTGAAGTAATATACCCTGTCACAGCTTCCGGTTTTTCATATACGTAAGGTGTAAAATACAGAATCGGTTCCTCATCTCCATAATGTAGCTCCAACTCTGCCCCTGTACTTCCAGAATCACCTTCCCATATATCAATACTGTCGTACTCACAGTCAAAAGCCATTTCATAGCCATTATAAACGCCATAATATCCTGCTGAATCCTGGACAATGATACAGGTGGATCTCGGGACAAATTCTATAGAATCATATTCCATCACTTCGTTTGTTTCCAAATTTACTAACGAACCTTTAAATGGCATTGTCGGATCTTCATCAGAAACACTTGCAAAGTATCCATTGCAAGCATTATAAGGCGAAATAAAATCCGGAAGTTCACAATACTCGGAACCGTCTTTGTTTACTACTACGCTTTTTGTTCCCCCATTGTCGTCAACTGAATAGGTAGCCACTGCAAAGTATAACGTTCCAAACGGACACACACTGTGATAGCCAGCGTTTGTGACCACTGATAGATCATTATTCAGGTATTCATACCAGGTTGATTCACTGATTCCATATTTATTTACTTTACCTTCTCCGGTAAACCTTGCATAAAACATGGAATCTCCCCAATACCATTGAATACCTGTCACATCGGGCAATGCCGATCCAACACCGCTGAGAGGGTTCCCGTACACATCAAAGGCTGTGTAGCTGTAATCTAACTCATCGGCTGTCGATGCCCATACATATCCGTCTCCATCGTCAGTAATGGAATCAAATTGGGCTGGTGCTTTAATATTTCTCTCGCCATCACATATACCACGTTTCCCATCTTTCTCGTAGCAAAAAATATAATCATTTATCGGCCAGCTTTCAGCAAATCTTTTCTCAGTTACTTTGTTCTGCTCGATCTCTAACCGTGCCTCTTGTTCTATACTTATTTTCCTCTTTATGATTATAGTACCTAACAGTGCTGCATCCAATATTAAGAAAGCCATCATAAAAAAGAATAGTGCTTTTACTTTATTCATAACCCAACACCCTCTATCATTTCTCAGGACAGATTTCTTATACTTGCGGTGATATAGTCAGAAAACCTATTGTCCAGTTTGTATCCTGCTTCGATTAGTTCTTTCCTCAGCGGCAACAAGTTATCATCCCTTACTTTTTCTCCCGGTATTATCGAAAAACTATGTAATAGAAATCCATACTGTTGCTGTATGAGGCGGACATCCATATGTAGCTCATCCTGATTTATATGTCCAGTTGATAATAATCGCATGACATTATCCAATGCCGATAAATTCTCTCTATAAAGCCGTATATCACAGCACAATTCTCTAACTTCATCGATATAGTTATATAATCTATCCTCCGTCTTAACTGTCCTCAGCAGTTCCTCTCTATCTGCTGCTATTTCCTTTGCCTTACGTTTCCATTTTGCAACATTTATCATTACGCTCTTGTTCAATGTTTCCCAAAATCTCTGATGGTCGATTAAGCAAATTAAGAGGTCGTTGTCATCCAGCAACCCCTCTTTAACGGACAAATACGGCATCTGTACCTCAAAAGGTTTTACAACGTTATCATACATGACCAGAGCATGCCCCGCCTCAAATATCCCCATCCTTTCAAGTTGTAACTGATCAGCAGACATGATGCTGCCAAGCAGGGATCTATCGTCTGCTGCCGTTAATTTCAGGCCAACCTTCAAAGAAGTATTCTTTAGCACCTCCGGCGCCATTTCTGTCGGCAATTGATCCGCTATGATAATTGCTTCCCCTAATGATCTGACTTCAGCCAGCATTTTGACAATAAAATTTGTTGCAGCGATTTTAGGATTCGTTTCATTCCCTGCATCTGCTACAGTGCTCGGTCCAATCAGATTATGTGCTTCTTCTAAAAACATAATATGCCGCGGTCTGCCAGCATTTTTTCCGCTATCATATGGCTCTACTTTCAGAGTCTCTCTTATCAGTGTAGCCAACACCAATGTCATAAAATTGGCCGGCTCATTTCCCAACGTTTCCAGTTCAATTATGGCAGATATTTTAACCCATTCGTTGGGAAGGATCGTTGAACGGCTTACATCAAATATCGTGCCCAATTCCCGTCTTAGCAGACTGCCAATTCGCACTTGAAGAATTGATTTTAAGTTATTCCGAACATCCGGATCATAGTCCGTCTCATTTAGTTTCTTTTCAATTTTGTTATACAAGTCGGACATGGTGGGATATGCCAGTTTACCGTTATTAACAGTTCCTGGATTCCATCCATAGTCTCTATATATTTCTTCCACCGCAGCATCAAGTAGATAGGGCATTGGCGGCTCTAACGAGAATGTTCCTGCGAAAACGTCCAATAAATTCCTGATATGCTCAGCAAGAATCATATTGAGCGGGAACTCAAACGGATTGATATGTAAGGGAAAGCTACTGGCTATCGACGGGGAAAATACTATTAGATCTGTAAGATCACGTAGTGACGCCATTGCTCTGTACTCCTGTTTTGCTGGCTCAAGGATCAAAAAAGGAATGTTATATTCCCTTAACAGAGATACTGCAGCATGCATCATCCCATTGGTTTTTCCGCTCCCAGGTACCCCTGAAAAGAAGGCGTGCTTCGAGAGCAGGGAAAGTGGCATATTTACATCATATCCCTGCTCAGTTTTTCCAAGATATATCCCATTTGTAAATAATGTTGGCGTTGTTTCCTTCGGGATTTCTATGTTTTCTCCCAAATACAACGACGGCAGGATTGCAAAAGGTGTAACCTCTTCCAGAGTAAATAAATGTGGTAAATATGCTATGCTTTTCTCTGCATTTAAATCCGCGCAATATTCAGAAATTCTATTATCCATTCCGCCAATGGAATAATTACCCTGGTAACTGACAATACTGTGTTTTCCACTTTTCAATGCTTCTGAAGCCGCCGAATCCAATAGATTCCTTGCAATCTTCATATCATCAGCATAAGCCTGAATACTTACTATAAAGTGCGGATTAGCTGTTACTTCATCCACAGTATTGACATAGTACTTCAATGCATAGTCAGCATTTGCGTCTTTTTCTGAAAGGGTAGATCCTGACGCAGAAACGCTCGTTTTATATGCGGCTTCCCTGCGCAGAACATTAATGACACCAGCCAGGTCCTGTTCAATCTTATCCGTGAAATTAACCGGTTGGATTGAGGCACAATACAGGCACGGTTTATCCATAGAGGCCATCAACTGATGCATCTGATAAAGTCTTGCGGCGGGATGCATTTCCCAGACACTTGTTGTATAAAGCTTTCGTTCTGAAAAAAGTGGCTTAATAAATCGTTCACCTTTAATCAGATTTGCTGCGCACTTATATCCCCTGGTATACCAATCACTTCCTGAATAATCACGGATCTCGAATAAATCATAATACGAACTCAGAGCAGAGGAAGCTATTATCTGCCGGATATACTCATCGTCTTCTGTGTCAATGCAAAAAATGGCTTTTTCTCTTTTACCTTTAACTTTTCGCGGATCATATATATAGCACAAATGGAAACACTCTTTATTCCTATAGCCATGACTATAAAGCTGGCGCCAGAATGATCCGTGCCTTTCTATAAGTCCCTGCACTCCAGAGTCAGAAAAACCAGAGTATTTATTCAAAGTAAGGTCTGGTATGTATTCTAATTCGTATATGATCCGGCTCATACATCGTCTCCTGTTATCCAACTATTTCTTCGAGATTCTTCTGATATTCTGCTTCCGCATTCTGCATTTCCTGCTGTGTCTCTTCGCTTACATCCTCAAATTGCTGCCTCATATCGTCAGCCAATGATCTGTTTTCCTCCGCGCTTGCGTTGCCAAATTCGGTTATAGAGCCGACTTCACCATATGCTTCGGATGCCTCACGGCTCAACTCTGCCTGCTCACCTGCTTCATCAATTACTTCCGCAGAAAGATCATTCCCTTCCTCAATTGTTTCATGAATTTGCTCCATATCGTGGGCAGCGTCCTCTCTGATGGCAGCTCGAACCTGCTCTACTCCCTTTAGTATTTCATCATCAACGCCTTCTGGGACAGCCTCTAAGCTTCTGTTTGCCTCTTGTGTCTCGCGGACATCATTTTCCGCTTTTTCAATGCCTTCCTGATATTTTCTTTCAGCATCGCTTGCCTTTTTTCTCAGTCCATCCAACATCTTTCCCATTTCATTATCCTCCTACAGTTAGTATTTTCTTGCTTTCCTTTCGCTTTTAAATGACTCTCGTATGGATAATATCGCATCCGCCAGTCCATTCGCGGAACCTATCATGGATTCTCTTGCAGCAATTAGTTGTCCACCATATTTCTTGTAAATCACACTGGCAATCGCGATTCTCCCTCTTTTCAAGCTTATACCGCCAGTATGCTTAAACACTGCATTTACCACAGTTGGTACTGCCCTTATCGTTTTACAATCTCCACACTCATGCCACGTTAAATTATGCTCTTTCATATACTGGGTAAGATCTTTCTTAGTCCAATGCTTCCCGGTCAATTTCTCATTTGCGTTCAGCTTTTCCAGCACCACATCCATTGCCTGAGTATAGGTTCCATCACTTCCGACCCTCTTAGCGGAAATATCATCGAGCACAATATGTCCGAGAACTGGATCTTCAAAAGGGGAAAAATCCGGTTCATTGTTCTTGTAATACACGCAGTCTGTGCCAAAGGTGCGAAGCACATACTCTTTTAGCTGCTTGCCGGTTATACTTATCTGTTTCCCTGAACTTTTTTGGTTGTACTTTATTACCGCATCATCATATAAATGAAATGCACCATTTCCCGGGTGATCCTTGTCTTTCCATTCTCCACTCTTTTTTGGCAGAACAAAACCACTGACATTTTGTTCAACCAAACTTCTCATCGGTTGAAATATATCTATATCATTGTCTGAATCCTCACGCATGCCTTTAAAAAAGCCTTCACAGTCTTCGCAGGGTTCACAGGGAATTACTACATCTCTACTAAAACTGTTTACTTCAACTGTAGTAGCTTCCGCAATTTCTCTATAAGGCATTTCATCTAAATGTTCGGTATCCTTCCCCATTGTTTGGTTTGATACGGAATCTTCTTTTAATGTTGAAGAGCCATTCCTCCGTGGCATTGCGGAAGCAGCTGCTCCGTAAACGAGCTCATCAATAGCAGACATCAATTCATTGGCATCTTCAGCGTCCTGCTTTGCAACAAGAGCTAATCTGTTTGCATTTACTGCTGTTTTAGATGCTTCCTTTGCCCCAAATCGCATCTGTGTCTGTTTCTTCAATATTTCATAAGCTTCCATATCCTTTTCATATGTAACGCCTCTTTCCGACGCATATTTTGCAATCTCCTGTTTTAAAGAAAGCAGTTCATTATAAATCTGATCCTTCTCCTGATTCAGACTGGATAATCTCTCCTGAATCCCTGCTTCTGTTTCAGGATCATCTGCCCTTTGCCGACAGCTTTGCAAATCGGAACGGATTCGTTCAAGCTGTTCCCTATAATTCTGAATTGCGCCGCGGAATTCCTGTATAGTACTCAATTTTTCTCCCTTTTCACATAAACCAACTCGGTTTCTTCACTTTCCGTGATATCCACTATGCTATACTCAATGCCCTCATGCCAATTATCATCTGACATCCTCCTTGCCAATGGGTTAAGAAGGTATTTCTCTACAATATTGCCGACACCTCTTCCACCAAATTCCAGATTGTCAGAAGCCTTTTCAATAAGAAAACGCCAGGCTTTCGAACCTTCATCAAGATTCGCTTCTATCTTCTTTACTTCCCGTATGTAAGTAAAGACATTGCTTATCTGCTTGTGCAATATTCCCTGCAGGACGTTCGGCCTGATAAAATCAAAAACAATTAAATTATTACCAATTCTATTCAAAATTTCTGGTCGCCCAAGCTCGGAAATAAAGTAATTGCTTATCTCATTTTTTACAGATTCGCATATTGTTTTATAGCTATCCTCCGCAGAAACCAATGCGATCTTTTGCATCATGTTGCTGCCATCCATGCTTCGCGTGTCTTTATAAATACCTTTATTACTCGTGAAGATAATAATTGTTTCAGTGAAATAGATTGTCTCTCCTTTCGAATCCGTCAAACGTCCATCGTCAAGTATCTGTAGAAATTTATCCAGAATGGTCGGGTGCGCTTTTTCTATCTCGTCAAACAGCAGAATAGAAAATGGGTGTGCTTTTACAGCATTTGTCAGCTCACCGCCCGCATTGTACCCCACATATCCTGGAGGAGCCCCAAGTAATCGCTGATCCGAATGCTCATGCGCGTATTCACTCATATCAAATCGAATCAATGCGCTTTCATCGCCAAAAATATTTCGTGCCAAAGACTTTGCCAACTCCGTTTTTCCAGTTCCGGTAGGACCCGCAAAGAACATTACTCCTTTAGGCCTTCCAACAGATGAATGCTGTAAACCGCTCAATCCATTTGCTGCCCGCTTTATAATGTCCGAAACCTCTCTGATGGCGCAATCCTGTCCAATCACGTCTTTTTTTAACTCCTGCGGTAATTTAGAGAGCATCGTAGAAGAAAAATCCTCCCAGGGATCTTCTTTCTGCCCATACCTATATGTATTGATTATCGTCTGCGCATCATGTAATCTAACATTACGCTGCGCGCATAAAGTGAGCACACCATTAAGCTCATAGCATGAAAACCCGTCTGTTATCGTGATTAGTTTCTTCAGGTATCTATCTGCATCATCACGATCTAATGAATCCCAATCCGAAAAATCATTTCTGTACATTTCAAACATGGTCCTTCTTGTATCGGGTGACGGCTTTTCCAACGTAATCACTTTGGCATATGGATTTTCTAAATAAAGCCATGCCGGCAAATCATTTGCCTTATGAGTTGTTAAAAATAAAAGGTTATTCAAATATTGTCCTTGCGCGGGCGAGTTGGCACTTTCTACCTGCATACTTCCCAGAAGCAAAGTCGCAAACCGCTCTATCTCAGCATCCTGCATGTGATCCGGTCCCGTTAACATAAGTGAGGACAGGTTCATTATTATAGCCGTCGGAGTGTCACAATTTTTCATTGCCCTACGGACTACTTCCACTGCCCTCCCCATGGAAACATTCTCACCTGAATTTTCACCAGCTATTTTATAAAAACGCTTGATCATTTCGCCGGTTCCATCAAAGTCATTGCTAAATCCATCAATACGATTATAATAGGAAATGCAATCGTATCCTATCTCTTTCAGATAGAAATACAAATACTGCTCCAATGTAACCAGGGTGGCCTCACCGTCTTCCTCATACAACTGAAGATCATTAATTTCTCCCTCAAATATAAACAGTGATTTAATTGATCTGCATATATCCAACTCACTTTTCCATCTTGGTGTTTTAATCATCGGATTTATCCTCCACTAGTAATGGCACATTATAGAGCCACAAAATATTCCCTGGCACAAGAATTACCTCCTCGTTACGGTCTATTTTTACCTTCCCGTTTCCCGTATCAACGAAGGTTCCATTTTTGCTTTTGTAATCCGTGACCGCCAGCCCTCTTCCCTTTTCAACCCTGACGGAAACGTGTTCTCTGCTTACCGCCAGATTTGTCTCGAGAAAATGGTTTTCAAAGGAATTCCGTCCAATCCACTGGTTCTCGGTTGTAATCTCAAGCTTTCTGTCACCCGACGTAAGATATAATGAATCCGGTATCTTATGGAGCGTATGTGTTGAATCTGAACCACCGGCTATCTCATATTTTCCCTTATTGCCTATATTATCATCCACACGCACTCCGTAATTGATTTGAGGTTCGCTTAAAGAATCCGGAGCAATATCACCTGTTTCGCTTACAGAACTATCACTCGATTCCAGAAGATTTTCTGCATATGAAACACTTTCCTCATCAATCGGTAGGACTTCATCAGCGATCGCTGGGTCACTCGCGTTATTGCTCGACTCACGTTCAGCACATTCAATTAAGCGTGTGTTAGGCGGAAATGGCTTCCCGCAACGGCACAGCCGCGGCTTGTGCTTCCCTTCCAAATAGGTTTTCTCTCCGCAAGCTCTGCATAAAATATAGTATCTGCTGTTCCCCAATATCGTTCACCTACTTCATATATTGCTCTAGCTGTTTATTATGATAATAACTATGATCTGTACGCGATACCACCGATATACTTTTTGTGTCCGGCTCTTCAATATAATATGTCCTGAATGCAATCCCCTTTTCCCGCTTCAATTCCTCCAACACAGTCTTTGTGACACTACATGTCGTTTTCGCACTTTCCACCGCACTGAGCAATTCATCTGTCGATGCTTCAGGGGAATCAGCGATCGCATTGAACTTTATCGTCACACTGTCCTTTCCGCTTCTGGAAATGAGTAAATTACTATGAGTGTCAATACCAAACACCATTTGACGCTCGTCACGATCAGCTTCTGCATCGTCTGATATATACATTATCCCATGTCTTTCAAATATTTCTCGAATAGAGTCCTCAACATACGCATTTTCAGCGTTCTTCCTTTGTCGCTCCTCTAATGCAATACAATCTGTCTCAAGTTCCTGCATTACATATGCGGACATATCTTCTGAGTATTTGTCATCGGGAATTATGTGTAGCAATTGGCACAAAGCCAAATACTTAGTCAGCAATACCTGTCTACTCCCATCCAAATCCTTTTGCTGTTCAAGCGCTGCTTCATGCTCCTTTATATATTCGTTCAATACTGGCTGATTCTTTTTCACATAGTAATTTTTAAGGCCGGCAGGCGAAGAACGCAATCCCTCAAGCATGTCCTCCAATTCCAGTTCTTTCTCTGGAATCCTTTCCTTATATAACATAATTTGATGCTCAAATTCAATCTGGGGATCTACTCCATCATTCAACAACGGTTTGTTGTCGTCTAACTGCAGCGATACGAAAAATCCTGATTTCGCTGTGTCTGAAACCCGCGCATAATCTTCAGTTCTGTCACTCGCTGCATGGTTCTTCAACACTTCCGTTTTTTTTGCCTGTATTTTGCTTAGGAAAGCAGTTGCAGACTCTAACAGGTTATCCGCATCCGTTCCATTATCAATATTCCGCTCTAAAGTATCACAATAATCATTTTCATATTCCAAAGAATAGGATAGCCTCTCCAACTCGTGCAGCTCTATCCGTATCTGCTGCAGCATATTCTGTATTTCTTGTTTTACTAATACAGCATGTTTCTCAATAATCCTCTTTTCGTTTCCTATCAATTGAGCTATCTGCTCATTTCGCCTTTTTTCATAAGATATTTGCTGCCGTTCAATCTGCAATTTAACAGACCGCACTGCAGCTTTATACTCGCCAAACATGGCACATTGCTGCATAACTTTTTCCAAGTCTGCCTTGCAGGCTGTTGTAATTCTTTCAAGCCTCATTTTTTCAAGTACATAAGCTGTTGTAAGTTCGCTACTCATCACGTTCTCCTGCTAATGCATAATTGATACTCTTAACCATACCATCGAAACCAAGCAGCTCAAGCCATATCCTGAACAATTGGGATTCCATTAGTTCCACTATCACACGGTCTATATCATCGCCTTGCTGCAGCAGCCATTTGCACAATTCATTTATATTTGTAAACCTATGGCCATCATAATAGAATACATTTTCACCGCCAAGTGCAGTCTTCAGCTTTAACAAAGCATTTCTCTTATCACTGACTGCAATCTTTTCTAACTTTCTCACAAAATCAAGCTGTACAGCTTTCGCACCGTTACTTTCCAAATAGTAACGCAGCAGCCCGCTGGCAAAAAAACTATACGCATTGTTTTCCTTATCAGGATCTAGCGCGTTCTTATAATCATCTAAGGTTGAAAAAACTTCTCCTTTCCAGCATATCTCTGCACATGGTTTCAATTGCATCAACAATTTGTATAGTGCGACGTCTTTATCCATAATGTTACAGCATTCTTCCAAAAGGCGAACGTACTTTTTATCAAATTGCAACAGAAACCTTGCTAATGCTCTCGATTTCTGATCTAACAGGAACACGCCAAAATTCCACTCTTCTTTCAATTCCTGTGTCAGTTGCTCAATATCTGCAATATAAACTACTGCGCCATTCCTTTTTGTCATCTTAAACGGTTCAATACGAAATGAATTATTCTGAATTTCCTCAACGGCCGGCTTTCCAAGCCAACTATTCATCTCGTTAATCCCCATTCGCTGGTGCGCATTTTTTCTTATCAGTCCTCTGACAAGAAACTCTAATTTAGGCGAAGTAAGACCTTTCAACGGAACATTTTCCATATTCCAGAACCGTATCAGTTCATTTAAAGACTTCCCTCCAAGAAGGGACGTCCCGGTCATCAGCGCATAGACGGTCAGCCCTATGGAGCAATAATCCGACTTCCTGCTCCTGTTCCTGCCTTTCGACAGCAATACTTCTGGAGCGCAAAATTCCAATGTACAGCCAACATCTTCTTTCGTGTTTTCCCTGCTTATACAGCCATAATCGCCCAAGATAACTGTTTTTTTCCCGTGACTCCAAAACAGGTTCTCAGGTTTTATGTCATTATGTACCACCCCAGAATTATGTAAAGCAACAACCGCAGAGCAAATCGATGGCAGCACCTTTTCCCTCAGATCCTTTTCATCAATAACAGCATTCTTAAGGCTGCCATCTTTATAAAATGGATAGACTTGATATTGATAGTCGCCTATGGCTCCTACCCCATATACCGGCATTAAATTTTGGCTGCGAGCAGCCACAGTCGCTACTCTGCTAAGTAATGCCTTCTCAGTGGCTTTGTTCTTAGGTACCAATTTGACTATACATTCTTCCCCGTTTTTTCTCATACAGTAAAAAACAGAGGAGCTGTTTGTAGAACAAAGATGGTATGTTATCTCTGTGTCATCAATAATACTATTAATATCAACTTCCGGCCGCTGCAGAACAGATTGCTTGCAATTAAAGATGAGCTGAGCCGGAAGGGTAGGAGTATTTTTAATGGTATCTGCCGTTAATGTTGCATATATGTCTCTCATCATACTGATATCTTCTCCTCTTTAGGGGGAATTCCTACAAATACAATCCTATCCCTAGACCGGAACGCCTGTAATTCTCTTTTCTGGACAGCAAGATTGCGGTATCTGTCATAGTGCTTATAAACAATAATAGTCTGGTTTGATGATCCGCGCATCCCTACACCATTATTCAGATCTTCAATATAAGGCCCTTCAATCAGCACAGATATGCTATTCAGGATTTTACCTACAAGATTACTTTTTAAACCGCGCAATTCTTCCCGTGTATATCCCGTAAAAATTACTATATCGTCCCCATAGCGCATGTTAAACATCCGTACCAATTGATAAAGCTCATCCAACTGATCAAACGGCTCGCCGCCGCTGATTGTCAATCCATCTATGATAAGTTCTTCCGGCAATGAAGCAAATAAACTGCTCACGTCAAGCTTTTTCCCGGCAGAATAATTGCGTGCTTCTGGGCTGATACATCCGGGACAATCTTTTTTGCAGCCCTGGAACCAAATCCCCAAACGTTGCCCGTACCCAAGCGTCCGTACAGGGTAATAAATCTGATATACTCTCATACTATCTACGCTTTCTCTTTGCAGTCATTACATAATACGCTTTCCTTTTCTCTTAGCCTTTTTGCACACAACAGGCAGCGATGACTGTCTTTACGGTTTCTTATCTCTGACATTAACAGATAGCGGTTAAGAACCACGATGACATCATAGGGACTGATCGAATAGTAACGTCCCCGGAAAACAAATGAGAGCCACCCATTAAGATCGGAAAACCCGTCAATGCTCTTATAATCTACTGCGTCCGGCAGCTCCCAACAAATACCTTTCTCTTGTGCATCTTCTATCGTTAACGGTGTTATATTTGTAACCCTGCCCCTGCCTTGTATGCGTTTCTCGTCTTTGAAATTAAGATTATGCGGTCCAACCAGGTTTTCGCTATATACCTCCATACTACATGTGTCCGGAACAAAAATAGGGAAACTCCATGTGCTTCTATCATCCAAAATATCATTCCGGGCAAAACTCCAGATCGGATGCGCAGTATAAGCTGCAAGCATATCCACTTGTGGAAACACCTCTGATGCAAACCTTTTAAATAGCGTATGTATGTCTCCTTCGATACTTCTTATAGCAGGCAAAGCAGCAAAGAATTCCTCTGTCCCGTATATCACTGCGAGATATTCTTGCAGCCTTATCTCGTCTACTATTCGGTTTAATGCCTGCAGCTGATTTTCGGCCGTAATGATATGAATATCATCAGGATTCAGCTTGCCTGCCCCGAAAATAGCTTTACTCGTTGCTGCCTCTAACTCACTTAACTTAGAAAAAATGCGCTGCATCTCTGAAATAATATCGCGGGAGTCCACCGGAGCATTAAGTTCAAAGATGCTCTTCTGCAGATTAATCAACTGATCACAAAGCCGATTGGCATCTGCACTCATCAGTAATGATGTGTCAACACCATAATACGAAATGTATTGATCCATGAGGTTATTGAGTTGAGATATCATATACTGCTCTATCTCGTCTTTGCAATCCGCCCTGTCATACAATTCTTGTAAAAAAACGATTGTCAGCTTATTCATATCCACACCATTACAGATTACTATGCTAACGATAATTCATCTGGTTTCGTAAAGCTTTTTCCAACTCACGTTTCTTTTCTTCTGCTTCCTTTGCCAGTATACTTTCCTTCTTTTTCAGCTCAGCCTGTTGCCTGCTTTCCTCAGACTCAAGATTTAACAGTTTTGCCTGGAGAACAGCATTTATCAAATATTGAAGCTCATCGCTCTGATCTAAACTATTTATAATATCAGTAATTCTATTTCGTGAGATATTCTTTTTCCCATACAGCAAAAGCTTCTCCATAAGCGAAACAATATCAGGGCAATCTGATTCATTCTGCAACTGTATTATTCCACGTTCTACCAAATCGCTTTTTAGATTGCCACGAAACAATTGCTTTTCAATGAGCAATTCAACCAATGCTGCCGGAAGCTGGCCAATATTACTTGAAGTTTCTGTTTCTTCCGGGACAAATAACTGCCTGCTCAATTCTTCCATCTCACTGTCTGGAGATTGTCCTGTATCCTTCAAATATCTTTCTCTAAGCGCAGCTATATCCCAGGATAAAATCATATTCACATTGGTATATCTTTTTCTTTGCTCAGCCATCAGATAGACCCCTTTAATTTATTATCCTTAGAAATTTCCAAAGTATATGCCCAAGGTCAAAATGACCGCACAGACTACAAGTACTGTTATCACAATGGTCAACACCATCTGCTTTCTACGGCATAGATTCTCATACTCTGTATCTATTTCCTTAATACTCTTCAAATTACTGCACATTTCATCTGCAATTGTTTTATAACATTCTTCTTTCTTTTTTAGTTCCTCCAATTTCTCATCAATTGGATCGACTTGGTCATTATTCTTCCAGCTCATGAGTTCTGCCCCTCCCATCCATAAACCTTGAAGTTCTTGCCCTTTCGATAAATCTGCTGATCCATTCATCCGTAGGTCTCTTGTATATACGTATTTTTTCATTGCTCTCGTTTGCGCAATATGAAATTAAGTTGAGCTCTGACATATCGTGCGGTATGGTCTCATTAAGGATTGCAAAAGCATCATTATCGTCTAAATTATGTGCCAACCTGAAATTAAAGTATCTCGTATAATTATTAAAATAGTGCATATAAGATTGAACGTTATCCGCCCAGATGATCGAATTCACTCCGACTGTTGGTCCTTCCTTTAAAATATATTCAAGATCTTCTTTAGGCGTATGCTCAAAAGCGGCATTCAAAATATCATCGTCAACCAATGCTTTCGCACGGTTTAACCCAAAGAATATCATAAAACGCCGATAACCTGATACTTCTTCCTTTGCTTGCTGAATCTCTTCTTTCATCATTTGCAGATAGGTAATTACACTATCCTTATGGATTACTCGAAAATATGAGGGCAACTCTTGCCTAACCTTATACAAAATATCTAAGTGATCCGATTCCGCAGTGAAGTCAACGAAATCAATTATCTGATCGTCTGACTTAAGTTCATTCTGAATTTCCGAGACGATTAAGCTCATACACACATAGGCACTTAATAAAGCCGCCGTATCACCCGGCATACCTATCATGAGCATATTTTCTCCCTTATTACAGGATAAACTCGGCTTAAAGGTATTCTTCATCGCTAAAGATTCCCCTATATATAGCCGATAAGGTGCTCCCAGGTCAGTCTCCGGCAGTTCCTCCTCATTTACAAACTTGTTCAAAATATTATGCGGATCATCTTGCACGCTGGAAATAAGCAGACGCGGCGCGGCTGTCATTTCAGGGAATAATTCTTCTTGCTTCTCAGCAATTTCCTTTAAGTAAGCAAACTCATCTTCACTATCATAGAGAACAATCTGGCAATCTTTATTATTCTTCTTATCACCCATCGCGTCATTAAACAGAGCCTGCCCAGGGCTTCTATTTATGATTGTAGAAACAGCGGGATTATCGGCACTTAATAATTGCTGAGCAGAGGATGCTTCGCAGGAGAAGAGAATCCTTATTTTAAACTGTTTAAAAACATTCTGATCCAAGACAGTCGCCTGTGCTACATTTTGCGTAGCCAATATCAAATGTATCCCGGCGTTTCTTCCCTGTGCTGCCAGATTTGTCAAGACTGACTTACTCTCAATACAGATTTGATTGTCAGGCTCATTAAACAATTCCTGAAATTCATCAAAAATCAGCACTAATCTTGGCATCTTTTTTTGTGCCGTTTTGTTATACTCTTCAATATTATATACATTATGATCTTTAAAGCAGGTCATCCGCCGACTATATTCATTTCTCAATTCGTTTAATACACATAATCCAAATTCTTTTTCTGTATCAGTAGCAATCACCCGGAAATTCTTCAATTTGTATTTCGCAAACCGTGCAAACTCTACTCCCTCTTTGAAATCCAACAGGTAGAATTGTACGTCTTCCGGCTTATATTTTAGGAGAGTATTCATAATGATGGTACGAAGCAGGTTACTCTTTCCAGAACCTGTCATCCCGATCACCAAGATATGGTGAGACATACTGTAATCCCCACCAAGATGGATACTAATGCTTTTCGAAATACCTTCTTCGCCAATAGGTATTTCAATTCCAGTGGAATCTGATCCCTCATAGAAAAACCATTTGGATTTATTCTTAATCAACTCCTTATATATGTCTCTGGCATGTATTGTGATGCGATACGGTTCTGAAATAATGCTTTTGAATTCATTTATTGCATTGTCCAACAATACATCTCTCGGAAGTTCCTTCGGAATATACTGCAACGTCCGGCCTCCGATTTCAACACTATATGTATCCTCTTTCCCTGCTATCGTTATTCTCCCGTACTGTTTCATCAGCTCGCAAATTTTCTCATAATCTGCATAACTTGCACTGTCGCCACTATCGTCCTTATCGCCAGCCAGAATGGTATATACTCCACACCTGTCGCCAGTGCTTACTATAGTGAGCAGGCTGGATAAAGCCGGCTTGGTAAATCTGTTTGGAAAATCCATAACAACAATAACATGAAATGGCTGTGCCATTTCTGGTTTCCCCTTTTCACCTGCAGCTTTATTATAATCGATTATATTTTCATATCCGACCAAACTGTTTGCAAAGCTTGCAATCTCGCGTTCGATATTAATTATGTATCTTTCGATGTCATTTTCCTCACGAACGATATTGATACACTTAGCATCTATATCCTTAATGGTACCAAATTTAGCAAAACTCGCTCCCGCTTCCAACGGATCAATCAGCGTGAAATGCACTTTGTGACAAGGTACACTCATGAGCAGCTGTAGAATTACTGAGTTTAAGGTCTCTGCTGTCTTCTTCTTTGATCGCAGATCATAAAAAAACTGCTTACTAATGTTTTCACTGAAACTACGTCCATAAGGAACATCAATGTATTTCTGATAATGATAGTTATTTCTTTTTATTAAATCTCTTAAAGCATCATCAATAAAGCTTATCTGTTCCGGCGCAGTCGCCGTATCATACAGATTGATCCGCACAGACCCATATGTTATCCCTTCTGGGAAAACAGTTGTAGTGTTAAAGTCCCGTGCATCTGGAACCGACGAAAGTATATCATTGTAAGACTCAATGAAACCGGAAGATATTATTTCCTTTTCAAACCATTTTTTCAAGTCTGCTGTGGCTTGGTCAACTTCATATTTTATTTTTCTATTTTCAGTATCTAACTCATTATTCTTATTCTGCTCTGAATTTTCTTTTTCAAGCGACATTATTTCTTCCAGAACTATTTTCCAGGCATCGTTGTATTTATTAGCAACGTCACTTCTCACAGACGCTATCATAGTTGAAAAATCTTTTTCCATATCATCTGCGCTTGATAATATGTTTAATGTTTTCTTCAATATATCTGCCTTTTTTTCTCTTAATTCACGCTGTTTTCTGTTTTCCAGAAAGCTTCTTCTTTCAGCAGACTTTAGCAGTTTTTCTATGACGTCTCTGGCTTCATCTAAAGACACTATATCCTTATCAAGTGATTTGCATACAGCCTCAAGCAATATCTCTTTGATGTCTATATTGCCATCATCCAGCTTTTCGCTATATTCCCTGCGATCTCGCTCAATAGTATTTTTCTTTTCTTCTCTCCTTTCTGCGATCTTTGCCGGACGTCTGCTCTCATATTCAGTTTTTATATCACTCTTTCTCTTCTCGCAGGAAGCTTTCTTTTCCTCTATTAGCTTAGTATATCCATCCAACTCATCTGCCAACTTTAAAGCTCTATTATATAATCCAGCATAATCAAGCATCTTTATATTCCTCCCGGTCCAAATTATCTTGAGCCATTGTATCTAGCCAATGATTCCATATTATTATCTTGTTTACAAATTCTCCGCCGCCATTTTCTGTTTGATCCTTTAACCAATGCATAAATGCGGAATAATCTATTATTTTATCCTTTTTATGTACTTTATAGATATACAGTTCAGAAAGCAACAGATCTAAACACTCCTGCCCATTTCGTTCAGTATAATAATTATAGACTGAACTTACATTTTCATAACTGATTGAATCAAAAGGTTCCCGAATCGTAAAATACCATATAAGATCAATAACACCATCTAAATCTATACTCAAATATTCCATTCCTTGATATTGGGAAAAAGCTTGCGCTAGTCTTCTGACTTTCTGCCTTTCTTCCAAAAGATCTCTGTCTCGGAGTTCATTTAAGTAGTTTTCATTGATAGAATTACCGGACAGCACAGCTGATTTCGTGTACCCCTGCACATACGGCATAATTCTGTTCACTTGTTGTAATCTTTTTTCCCATTTCTCCTTCACGCTTCCAGATGTGATCCTATTAAGGAAATCTATCTCGCGTTCAATTTCTAAAATAACGCTTCCAGAACATTTATTCATTTTTTTCACAATGGAAGTTTCACATTCCGTTACAAATTCATCATATGCTTTCTTCGCTGCGGTTTTTGAATCCTGCAGATTGGAGTTGGCATACTCCAAATATCCATTCCAATTATGCTCAGCCAAACAGAGTTTCGCATCATTAAAGATTCTGAGTCGTCCTTCCTCTTCCAATGCCTTCTTCCGTTTATCCTCCGCTTCTTGTAAGAGTTTCTCTTCATACTCTGCCATCCGTACTTTATTCTGCTCTTCCGTCTCTCTCTGTAATCTATTCATTTCGATTCTGGCAGACCCTTTTGCTCGAATATAAGATAACAATTTGTTAAGCAATGCAACCACATCGCGAAAAACAGGAATGAAAAAAAGCACCGCGAGAAATACATACATGGGCCAACGCTCATAATCAGCAAAAGCTTCATTCACGAGTCCAAGAACCAAGAACCCACAAAACAGCTTTCCTATTATCTTCAATATAATCATACGTATCTCATCCCATCAAACTATAATCCGAATCACAGAAGCAAATTATAACTATGCAATCGCAAAGATTATATATGAAAAAATAGTATTTGTCAATTTTTTGCAAAATTGTCAAAATTGTGTCTATTCTTTGTATATTTATTTTATTATCAGAATATTTAATAAGTATCCACCAATCAATTTTATTCCATCTCTTTGTTCCATATGTGTCGGCAAATGTTGTTCCAAAATAATAAAACCACGCCAATAAATCCCAGAAACTATCGAGTTTTCAAAGGCATGTAAAAAGGCTGCCGCAAAATGTCAGACATCGACATTTCACGGCAGCCCGGTCCGAGCTTTCCGCATCGGAAGAACGCGCATGCTCAGTTTCTCAAATTCTAAGTAAAACAAATTTGTGACAGACACTGCAGGGACAGAGGCATCCCTCAGACAATGTCGCCCGCGGGCGCCTGCCGCTTTGCCGGCGGCCCGAAATACGAGAGTTTAAGGGCAACTCCCGTCTCGCGGATCACCAGGCGCTCCAGCACCAGTCCCGCCTCGCGCGCAGAGACCGCGATCTGATTCCGTCCGGCGCGCAGGGTGATCGGAGCCTCCGCCACATGTTCCTGATCAAGCACCGCCTCCGACCATTCCCGGCAGCTGTTCTCGCCGCCCCGGTAGCCCTCGCCCGCGATCACCGCCGTCTGCGAAGCCTCCCCGTTGACCGACACGCCCAGGCGCAGCATTCCCCCGTAGACCAGAGGATTCGCCGGGGAAGTGTGCAGCGCCAGGATCGCCTCACACGACTTCGTGCTTTCAATCTCATAATACAGGCAGGGAGCGTCTGCTTCCCCGGAAAAGGATGCTGTGACAGGGAAGACCTTCATCCCTGAACCGAACTTCCCGTAATCCTCAAGCTTCTCAAAAGCGGCCTCCGCGCCTTCGTATCTCCCTGCTTCCCTGCGGCTATAGTCCACGGCATTGATCACGCAAAGCCCACCCTGAAGCAGGAATGCGCTGTCCTTCGCTCCCTCGGAAGCAGATCCTTCGCCCTGAGCTTGAGTTTCGAGAAGATGGATCTCCTTGCACGGCGCGCAATCCGCACACTGTGTTGGCACTTGCCCTCCGCATGCAGGTTTGCGCAGCAGGAAGCGAAGCGGCACATACTCCTGTCCGGAGCGGATGCTGCAGGAGACCTCCAGCTTTTCATCCGGGAATTCTTCCCTGCGCAGCCGGACGCTGACTTCGTCTGCCAGTTCCGTGTCCCCCAACACAGCAGAGAACTCCAGACAGGGCGGGACATCGTCGATCTGCCAGTGCAGGACGCCCTGTCCGCTGTTCGCGATCCGCAGCAGAACTTCCTCCGTCCCTTCATAGCAGAAATCCTCAACTACAAGCGGCTTCGGGAAATACTGATTGGTATAGATCTCGCACTCGTCCGCGCGCGACACGGTGAGACGCGGTTTTTCCGGAAGCGTGACCACATGGCGTACCGGATAGCGCCAGTCCTGCTCGTTCCAGTTCACGAAACCGATGTGCGCGGCCCGCTCCATGCCCCGCCATTTGCCGTCCCGAAACGCGGCCATCTGTTCCCCAAGCTCCTCGTCTTTGCGGATGCATTCCTCCAGCTTTTCCCCATGTGTGTTGGCAAGAGCGATCCCCTGCGCGGCGTACAGGTGGTTGAAGCCTGCGTACAGATGCATCTTCAGAAGGTTGGCGATCCCGGCCGCCGGATAATAGATCATGCTGAAATAAGCGTCGGCGCAGGGCGTGTCCGAAAGGCGCTCCCGCATGCGCTCATTCTCCTGCTCCAGACGATCCGCGCGCTGCAGCATCGCCCGTCCCTCATGATAGTGCGCCGGATGGTAGACCCGGTCGTTGAGGGCTTCCGCGCGGCGCAGCCCATGCAGGCGTACGGACTCCTCCTGAATCCAGACGATCTCCCTGCAGACTTCCTCCGGCAGGTAAGACCCGAACAGCCGCCGGATCCACTCCTGCGTATAGGCCAGCGTCTGCGGATAATGTCCCGTTCCCAGCCGTTCAAAATCATAAGCCAGCTCCATGAAGTACCCCAGCGAATACTCCTGGAATTTCACGTCGCCCACATTCACGATCCAGAGCTCGCGCACCCCATATTCGTACGCCTCCGTCATCTGCTCCCAGATGTGCGTAAGCGGCGTGGAATTGACCCACTCGTAGGAGATCGGCGCGCCGTGATAATCGAGATGATAGTACATCCCGCAGCCGCCCCGGTGCTTCGTCTGCGGCAGCGCGCGCATGTGTCCGAAATTGTCGTCGCTGAACAGCAGCGTCACATCCTCCAGCTCCGGAAAGCCCTGAAGTCCCTCCGACTGACCATCTCCGAAATAGTATTCTTCCACCTCTTTGTAGATCGCGAAGAGCTGCGGCACGGAGCCTCTTTCCGACTCGACGCATTCCCGGATGATCCTGCGCTGCTGCGTGATGATCTCTTTGAGCTGGCGCACGTTCTCGTCGACCGACGATCCCTCCGCCAGCAGCTTGCTGTCGCGCTCCCCGCGCATCCCCACGGTCGGGAAAATGTTCTGATCCTTCACTCTCGTCAGGCCATCCTCCCAGAAGCGCAGCAGACCTTCCTTGTTTTTCGCGTAATCCCAGTCCATTCCGTATACAGAATCCTCGCCCTTAAACAGGGAAAACTCCTCGCCGGAGCGCATGCAGGGCTCGTGGTGCGACATCCCGATGTAGATCCCGTATTCGGTCGCAAGCTCCATAGACTTAAGTCCCGGTCCGTCCAGCAAAAACGAGGAAGACCACATTGCGGGCCAAAGATAGTTGCCTTTCATGCGCAGAAGATACTCAAAAACTTTGTCGTACATCTCCGCTGTGAAGCCTCCGTAGTGCTCCGTCGTCCAATTGCCGAAGCAGGGCCACTCGTCGTTGATGAAAAAGCCGCGGTATTTTACGGACGGCTCTTTCGAGAACATATTTTGCTCCGACGTCAATGTGACGCTCTCCCAGGACGGCGGCGTCACGTCTCCCCAGAAGCCCCATGCGGTGACGCCGAGCAGCTCCGAGAGATGGAACATACCGTAGATCGTCCCGAGCTTATCGCTGCCCAGAATGATAAGCCCTTCCTCCGCCGCCGGAATCGGACGCTCTGTGAGGAAGAAGCCGTAGGCCTCCCATTTTCCCTCAAGCTCTGAAAGCTGGGGGATCCGTTCCTGAAGCTCTTCTGCGAACGCTCCGCTCCCTGTGGTGCCGACCAGGATCGCCTGCCCGCACGCCTCACCGGGATCGCTCAGGATGCAGTCCGCGCCCGTCGTATCCCGAATATCCTTTGCCACCTTCTCCCAGACCCTGCGGATCCCTGCGTCCGCCTGCGGATCCAGGATCACATGGATCGTCTCTCCTCTTGAAAATCTCACCGCCGCCTGCTCCTTTCCGATGCTGTACCTTCCTGAATCATTTTGCCTGCCCCTGATGCTGTATTGCTGTCCTGCCTCTTTTCTTTCTGGCTTCTTTCTTTTATCCTTCTGCTGTTCTTCTTCCGGCATCCCGCTGCCGTCCCATTTTTATAATCTTTCTGTCAGGTAAAGCTTACTGCTTTCTTTCTTCCTGTTCTCTCTCCAGATGGAGCCGGAACGGCCCGACGCAGAACCCGTTCTCCCCGTACAGGAGCAGCGGCCCCGGCGCGCGGAACCATGCGTAGCGCACATACCTCGGGCAGGGAACGTTCTCGGAGTGCAGGATCACACAAGTTCCGCTGCTGCACGCAGCTGACACGGCAGCCCCTTGCGTGTCATTCCCCATGCTGTTCTCCGCTCTGTTCCCTGCGCCGTTCTCTGTACTGTTTTCTATGCCGTTCTCCACGCTGTTCTCTATGCTGTTCTCCGCTCTGTTCCCTGCGTCGTTCTCTGTACTGTTCTCTACATCATCCTCCACGCGCACCAAAGCCGGATAGTATACCCCGTCTTCGCCGGCGAGCTCGAACAGGCGCGGATTGTCCGGCACGTCCTGCATGGCCGGCCGCAACCGCAGCCCCACCCGGCTGTCAAAGCGCAGGCGCACGCAGCCATCCGGCGTAGTTTTCCTTCCGCGCGGCGCCAGCTCCCAGCCGCAAACCTTTGGCGCGCTCCACTCTGTCTTTTCTTTATAGATCATCGCCCGAACAGCGTACGCGGCACGGGTCGCCACCGTCTTCTTGTCGCGCGGGTGCAGATCGTTGTCCTCCCCCGCGTCCAGATTCACTGTGACGGCGACATCCTCCAGCCGTCCCGCCAGAGCCTGCGCTTCGCGGATCTGCGGCCACGCGTCGTCCGGCGCGACGTCCACGCCGCAGTTCGGCAGCTGCATCACGACGAACGGCAGACTCTCCTGCCTCCAGTGCTTCCTCCAGTCGCGGATCAGCCCCTCCAGAACGGCGTTGTATGTCTGCGGGCGGCTGTCGTTGGACTCGCCCTGATACCAGAGCGCGCCACGCACCTGATACGGCAGGCAGGGCGCCGTCATCCCGTGAAACAGACCGGTCGGCTTCCAGCTGATAAACGTCTGACCCGGCGCCTCCCCGCAAACCGCGCGCTGCTGATACTCCCACGCTCCCGCAAGCGATACGCGCGCCAGACGGCCTTCGCGCTCCGCAAGAGCCATGCGCACCAGACGGTCTGTCGGATCGATCCCTGCCGAAGCGTCCGCTCCATCCGCCCAAGTCTCCTGCGCTGAACCAGCCGCGTCATCCGCTCGAGTCTCCTGCGCTGAACCAGCCGCGTCATCTGCCCGAGTCTCCTGCGCTGAACCAGCCGCGTCATCCGCCCGAGCTTCCCGTGCTGAGCTCTCACTCTCCCAGACGATCTCCAGCGGCTGTCCCGCCGTGCTGCGTCCCTCGCCGGTCCTGCAGACCAGCCGGATGAGTATCTCGTTCTCTCCTTCGTGCAGCAGTCCGGCCGGAACCGGGTAGCGCCGCGGCGGATAGCGATAGCCGGTCTCGCCTATGCGGGTTCCGTTGATATAGATCGTATCACTGTCCACCAATGTCCCGAAGCGCAGCAAGCCTTCCCTTTGCAGGCAGTCGGACGGCACGGAAAATGTCCGCCGCAGATGAATGCAGCCGCAGAAATTCTCCAGTCCCCAATCCCGTACCTCTCCCGGAAGTACTGCCGGGCGCCAGGGCGCATCTGCGCTTTCTTTCTCCTGACGGCTGATCTCCCGCTGCCAGTTTACTTCCGCGCGCATCTCCTGTCCGCCAAGCTTACGGCAGAATTCTTCGTCCATATAGCAATCGGCTTCCTCAAGCGCCTCCGGCCACTCGCGCAGCCCCTCGCGGCTCATCCACGCTTCTGCGGGCGTTCCGCCGAGGCTCAGGTTCAGGATGCCGATCGGCACTTTTTTCACTCTGGCAAGCTCTTTTCCGAAAAAGTATACAAACGCGGAGATCTCAGGGAGCTTTTTCCCCGTGCATGCCCTCCACTCCGCCTGTACATGATCCTCCAGCGGACTGCGGAAGTCCCGGCATTCCGTCACCTTATACTCGTGCACGTCCGGCGCGCCCCCGTCCCGGAATTCCTCCGGAAAACGCTCGCACACTCTGCTCATCGGCAGCTCCATGTTGGATTGCCCGGAGCAGACAAACACCTCGCCCACGTACACCTCGCGGATCACCGCTTCCTCTCCGCGGGAAGTCTCCACGCGCATGAGATACGGGCCTCCTGCCGGGGGCGTCTGCAGCCCGGCCTCAAAGCGGCCGCTCTCATCCGCCTCTGTCTGCGCCCGGCGAGAAACAGTTTCCATTTCTTTTGCACCCGCACCCATGTCTGTTCCGATCACAATACAAAGCGTTTCTCCCGGATCGCACCAGCCCCATATCCTGCACCGATCGCCCTGCTGCAGCACACAGCCGTCGCTAAACAATCTGGGTAGTCTCAGCATCTTTCTGCTCCTCCGTTTTCATCTGTTATTTCTTCGCGCCGTCGTTTCTCCACTCGCTTTTCCGCGGCGTGCTGACATTGATGATCTTGCTCTGCTGCAGGTTCAGTGTGAGCATCAGCCGACCCTCGTCCCTGCGCTCCGGCTTCATCAGATAATGGGCGTACTTGTCGATCAGCCCGAAAAGGTTGGCGGTACGTCCCTCGATCTTGAAGTTGTAAAAGCCCATCGGCACATATTTCTCGTAGACGTCGTCCGGCGAGATGAAGGTCGGATAATCCTGGATCGTATAGAAGGTATTCTTATCCCCGTACGCGCACTGCCAGCCCTTCATCGGAAGCTGCTTTCCCGGCGGCAGCTTCCGGTTTTTGAGCACGATCTCCTGCTGCTTCGCGATCGCCTTGTAATGGTCGCCGCGCCTCGGACAGTTCGGCACACAGCAGGCGTTCACCAGCACCTCGCAGCGCGCCTTGTCCTTGATCTTCTCCAGAAGCTCGAACTGGTTGTTCAGGTTGTAGTCGAGCACCACCAGATTGTAATCCTTCTCAAGCTCCTCGTTCAGGGCTTCGATCGTCCGGATCTCCTTGCAGGTGGAGCTGTTGATCTTGTAACCGGGATAGTTCTTCCGTATGTACTCCTCGAGCACAGGCGAGACGACCAGCACCTCGTTCATGCCGTTGTCCGCCGCCTTCATGCAGAAGTTGCAGTATTCGTCCTTCAGATCGCTCTCGTGCAGCAGCGGGTTCGTGTAGGTATAACGGATCGGGATGCCCTGCGCGTTGATCGTGCGGATCACATTCTGAATAAAGCCCGCGTCGCACTGGTCGCCGTTGCTGAACCGCCCGCCGTTCCAGCGCGAGGTGGGAAACTCGCCGAAAAATGACCCAATCTCCACGTCCGGGCGGAAGAACTCCGGATTTTTTTTCATCATGCTGCACAGCATCATATTCAGCGGATAATTGAACCGCAGGCCGGGGAGATGAAATTTTATTTTCATATTATTTATTACCTCCCGTAAACGCATAGAACGCGGGCTTCTTCTCATAGTGCTCGTCGAAAAGAAGCGGGCACTCGGGAAGTCCTGTGGTGTTGCCGCCGCCGACGTCGGAACGGCTCTGCAGCCAGGACAGATGATCCGCCGTCCCCCAGAAGGTGAGCGACGTGATGTTGACGCCCTCCTCCTTGTCGGCCGACTTGAGCGCCCAGTAGATCGCGCCGTAGCGCTTCGCCTGCTCCTCAAACTCCTTCTCCTTCGACTCCGGGCTGCCGTCGTAGTCCTCGCTCGCCTTCATGTCGAGCTCCGTCATCTGCACATTGCCCACGACCTGCGCGTACATGCGGATCGCCATATCGATCTCCGAGTAGTTCGGCGAATCCATATTGTAATGTCCCTGCATGCCCATCGCGTCGATGCGCGCGCCCTCGGTCGCCTTGACCGCGCGCAGAAGCTCCAGGATGCCCGTCATCTTCTGCCCGGAGCACTCATTGTAGTCATTGTAATAGAGCTCCAGACCGGCCGGGGCGTACTTGTTCGCGTAGACAAAGGCGTTCAGAATGAACTCATTGCTCTGGTAGACGTGCCACCAGCTCGAATTGTTCCCGTGCGTGTCGTTGGAGAGCGGTTCGTTCGGATTCTCATTGTCGGAACGATAAGTGCCCGTGGAATCGCTCACCGCCTCGTTCACCACATCCCAGCCGTAGAACAGGTCCTTATACTCGCTGTCCTCGCCCGTGAAATGTGTCAGCACCGTGCGGATGTACCACTCCAGGCGCTTGTTCATCGTCTCCTTGTCCACGTAGAGCTTCTGCTTGTCATAGTCCTCGTGGAAGAACCACTCCGGCGTCTGGGAATGCCATACGAGCACATGCCCGCGGACCTTCAGCGCGTCGTCCGGATTTTTCTTATTCCACTGCAGGATCTTGTCCAGCATGTTCTCCGCCTTGTAAAAATTGATCTTCGGCACAGTGATCGTCTCGCCGTTCAGCTCGGCCTCCTCCGTGCCCGGGCAGACGGCGTTGCTGTAATTGAAAAGCGCGTCGGGCTTCAGCTCGTTGCCGAGCGTCACGGCGTTGAAATGCGTCGTGATGATCTCCCACACTCTCCGGTTGTTGATCTCCTGCCCCGTGACCGCCGCGCCGACATAACAGCCAAGCTCCTTAGATACGGCATCCTTCAAACGCACGTCCTCGTCCTCCTCTTCTGCCTGCTGCTCCTTCGCAGCATTTTCCTCCGTCTGCTGCATTTCTTCCACAGCGTTCTCTTCCGTCTGCTGCTCCTTTGCAGCGCACACAGCACCACCCACAGCGCCGCCCGATAACAGCACAGCCGCCGCCAGAAGCCATGCAGCCGCGCACAGATTTTTCTTCTTTCTGATCATAGTCAATTCCTCTTTTGCTCCATTAAAATTTTACATTTTCCAAAAATCGTGATATAGTGATGAAAATTGTTATAAATGTCCGTCAAAGAACCGGAGGCGTATTCATGTGAAAAACGAAAACATCGATTTTTATACAGCGAACAATGATTTCTCAGGCGAGCGCGTGATCAAAGAGAACCGTGAGATCGTGCAGCATCAGGGAAGCGGCGCGATCCGCATCTGGTGCAACGATCTGGACGCTCCCTTTGACACACACTGGCACACGGATCTGGAGATCATCGTACCCGCAGAAAACTGGTATGACGCGGTTGTCGGAGACGAAGCCTTCCACCTTCTGCCCGGCGATATCATGATCATCCCCTCAGGCGCGCTCCACTCTCTCACGGCCCCCGGGACGGGCACACGCTTTATCTATCTGTTCGACATCTCCTCCATCGCGTCCATTCACGGCTTTGCGGAGCTTTCCGCGCTGATCGCTTCTCCGCTGCACATCACGAAGGCTTCATACCCGCATATTTACGGCGACGCCGACCGGATACTCAGGCAGATACGCACCGAATATTTCAGCAGGAGCCCGCTCTATGAGCTCTCCGTGTTCTCCCTGCTGATGAGCCTGTTCGTCATGCTCGGCAAGAACCATCTGAACAGTATGAACGCATTTTCCGGCACGCGTACCGGCAAACAGCAGGAATATGTCAGCAAGTTCAACAGCGTCATGGAGTACATCGACGAGCATTTCACGGAAGACATCCGCCTCGACGACGCCGCTGCCGCCACAGGCTTCAGCAAATATCATTTCTCAAGACTCTTCAAGCAGTACACAGGCTATACCTTCTGCGGCTACCTGCTCCGCCTGCGCATCAGGGCGGCGGAACAGCTTCTGGAGCAGCCCGGCCTCTCCATCGCGGAGATCGCCATGCGCTCCGGCTTCCCCAGCATTCCCACCTTCAACCGCGTGTTCCGCCAGCAGAAAAACTGCTCGCCGAGCGAATACCGCGAGAAGAACAATAAGCTCAATCCGCTCAGAGGCAAGAATAATCAGTGATCCCGTGAAAACGACAACGCGCACGCAAGCAGAGTCCCTTCCTGTTTACCGCAGACCCTTCTTTCGCAGCGCCGCAGTCTGAACCTGCTGCAGCAGCCGGCTGATCTTCCCCTTGATGTACTCTCTGTCCTCATCCTTCACCAGAAAATACACATACGATTCCAACAGATACTCGACCGGCATCCCTCGTCCGGCGATCTTGAAATTTACAAATCCCCTGTCGATGTAAGAGCCGATCTCCTCGTTGGAGATAAAGGCCGGCCGCGACTTGCACTCCGAGAATTTCCGGCTGCGCGAGCGGTTCGGGCAGGGGAAATTGGTCTCGGTGTCAAACTCCAGCTGAAGCTGCGACTGCTGGCGGTAATGCTCCGAGCGCTTCGGGCAGTTCGGATAGCATACCTCGTTTACCAGAAGCTCGATGCGTCCCGCGCAGGGCTCAAGCTGTGAGAGAACCTCCTCATTGTGGTTCAGGTCATAGTCGAGCACGACCAGACGGTAATCACCCTCCAGCTCCTCTTTCAGCGCGGCCGGATCGATGATCCTTTTGGTCGTGGAGGAGATGATCGGGTAACGGGGATACTCCCGCCGGATGTAATCCTCGAGCGCCCGGGAATTCACGAGCACCTGATTCATGCCGTTGTCCCCGAGGCGCATGATGAGGTTGCAGTAAGTGTCGTACACATGCTTCTCCTCCAGGAGCGTGTTCGTCCAGGTGAAGCGCAGCGGCACGCCCCTGCTGTTGTAGAGCTTCAGCACAGCCTCGATCTCCTGCTTTCCCGCGAAGCCGAGCACCGTGCGCCCGCCGTTCCAGATCGCGCCCGGGAACGTCCCGTACACAGAGCCGATCCGGTAGCCGTCGCGAAATTTATCGGGATAATCCCTCATCAGGTTGAGTATGGCCTGGTTCAGCAGCCGGAAGCTGCCAAAGCCGGGCAAATGCCAGTAAACTTCTCTCATCCGGGTATTTCTCCTGTTTCATCTTTTTATTAATGTAACGGATCACAAAGCCTCTGCAGGACAGTGTTTCCATCCGGCAAAGCGCAGTTTTTTTCTCACTATTTTCTGCAGTCTACTTTAACGGCTGGTCTGAAATCTTCTGGCAATCCTCGATCAGCGCGTCCGCGATCTCCTGCGAATACCAGCTGCAGTTTTTCCGGTCAAATATCCCGAACTTCTCGCCGCTGCCGCTGTAGTTGCCGTTATCCCACCAGATACATTTGATCCCGGAGCCGTTCATGACCTCCATGTAGTCGGCAAGCCATTTCAGGACCTGCTCCGTATTCTCCACCTCGTTGCCGTCCGCGTCCTTGTATGTCTTGTGAACCGCGCCGAACTCCGTGACGATAACCGGGATATCCTTGCTCAGAAAATGCCGCTTGAGCAGATCGACGTTTGAGATGATGTCCTTCTTAAGCGTGCCGTTCCACTCGTTGACGCTCTGTCCCTCCGGCTCATAGGTGAAAAAGTATGGCGTATAGAGGTGCGCCGACACCATCACATACGGATCCTCAGGCACCTCGAGCTGCTGGACGCTGCTGTAGGTCACGGAATTCCCGTAAGGGCAGATGATCAGGCTTCTCGTCTCGTTGTTTCCGCCCGCGGCGCGCACCGTATCCACAAAAGCCTTGTTCAGCTCATTCACGATCGCGCGCTCCTCGTCGGTGCCGCCCGACCATTCCTGCGCGCTCCCCTTGGTCCTCGGCTCGTTCATCCCTTCAAACAGCAGATGGTAATCATAGTCCGCGAAGCGCTCGGAGATCTGCGCCCAGATCGCCGTGAGCTCCGCCTCGATCTCTTCCGCGTTCTCCGGCTGCGGGATCAGCCAGAAATCCGGCTCATGGTGCGTATCGATGATGACGAACATCCCTTCGTCGTACGCGTAATCCACAACCTCCGCCACACGGTCGAGCCATTCGCTGTCGATCGTGTAATCCGGCGCCTCCCCGACGCTCTGCGCCCAGGTGACCGGAATGCGCAGCGTGTTGAAGCCCTGCGCGCGCACGGCGTCGATCATCTCCTTCGTGGTCTTCGGATTGCCCCAGTAGGTCTCGTTGCCCATCACAGACGACGCGCCCCATGCGTCGAACGTGTTTCCCAGATTCCAGCCGACGTTCATCTGCGCGAGTACCTCCGCCGCTGTCGGCACAGCCGCGTCTTCCCCGGAGTCCGTCAGTTCCTCGTCTTCTTCTACGGAAACCACCGATATATCCGCATCCTCCGGGAAGACCTCCACTACCTCGTCCCCCGTCCCGGAGGACGGCAGCACCTCGATCACATCCCCGGAGGCTCCGTCCTCCGTCTCGGAAACCGTGATCACCTCGACCACGTCCCCGGAAGCCGCCGCGTTCTCATCCGCCTGACAAAATCCCGGGACAGCCGCCGTCGCCAGCACCGCAACAACCGATAAAGCCAATAGTCTTCTTTTTTTCATAATACGCTTCTCCTTCGAACCATGTTTTCGGCGGCTCCGCGGCAAACGCACGGCTCCCGCCCGAACAATTTTATCTGCATCCTATTGCAAAAGAGGGGGAGCATTCCCCCTCTTTCGATGATAGCATACTTTCGATGTTCAGGCAAGCACTCACGCTTACTCAGCCGCAAGTGCTTCGGCCTGGTCTGAATAATTACTCAGCCGCCGCCTCAGTTTCCGCAGCAGTCGTCTCTGCCTCGGTCTCTACCGGCATCACATCCGAATCGCCGTTTGCATAGTCCAGATAACCCTGCCACAGGTTTCTCACAGCCTCAGCCGCCGCTGCAGGAGGATTGTCCGGGTTCACGTTCCACAGGAACTGCTCGCCGTAGGACAGACCCGGGATCATGTCATGATAGGTGGTGAAGCCGTTGTTGCAGAGGATCTCAATCGTATCGTCCACGGACTCCATGTCACGGAAGGTGTCATAGTAGCCGCTGAGTCTGTCGTTGTAATCCTCGTAGCCCGGCACCAGATCGGTGTAAGCGTCAAGCGCGAACGCGATCTTCCATGCCTTCTCCTCGTCGTAGCACGCCGGGATCGCATAGATGTTGTCGGTGTAAACGTTTGTGTAGTAATCCGCGCTCGGTCCGATCGGGAAGCAGACGAAACCGAAGTCGTCTTCCATATCCTTCAGCTCGTTCGCCGCAAGATATGCCTGGCCAACCATGAACGCCGCGTCGCCAGCCGGGAAGGAGGTCTTCCACCAATCCCACTCAGCGCCTTCCGGCTTGTAGTTGTACTTCGCCATCATGTCAAGCGCCCAGTTCAGAGCCGTCAGAGTCTCCTCGGACTCGGTCTTGTTCACATACTTGCCGTCTTCCATGCCGATGAACTCACCATTGTTGGACCACACGGCCTCATTCTTCATCTCGGACTCATCCGATACCATCGCCCAGCGGTCGATCACGCCGTCGTTGTCCGTATCCGCATTGATCTGCTCGCAGACCTCCTCAAACTTATCCCAGGTCCACTCGCCGTCTCTCTGCCACTGGTAGATGTCGTCCGGGTTGATGCCGGCCTCCTCGACCAGTCTCTTGTTGAAATACATGCCTCCGCGCGGCTCAGGGATCGCCGGGCTGCAGCCGTAGATCGCGTCGCCCTTCGTGCAGAGCTCATGCACGCCGTTTCTCGTCCACTTCTCCTCCGAGAAGTCCAGGCAGTCCAGAGTAGACAGGTCATACATCAGGCCGCTCGCCATAGCGGAAACGAACTCCGGGCCGGATCTCAGGATCCATACGTAGTTCTCATCATCGCCGCCCGACGTTACGTAGTTGAGGTAATCCTCCGGCGTGGAACCCCAGTCGCTGATCGCGATCTGCTTGATGCTGAAGTTGTAGGTCTCCTGCACCCAGTCGATGTAGTCCAGGCGCGCCTCGCCGTAGTCGTCCGTCGCCTCCGGCTCCTCGCCTGTGCTCCACCAGTCGCGGATCACGATCTCCATGCCGCCGAGATCATAGACGTTGCCGTCCTCGTCGGTGAGCGCCACATAGCCGTCATCACCGGCGCCTTCGTCTGCCATAGAGACAGTGCCGCCCATCATGCTTGCCGCCACCGCTGCGGCCATGGAAGCCGTCAATACTCTGTTTAAGGTTTTTCTTTTCATGTTTCATCCTCCTTTTTTTGTATATATATAACACGGTGTTATATATCAGGGTTACATCTTGATACCCGAACTGCTGATGCTCTCCACGAAGCCCTTCTGCGCGAAGATGTACAGGATCAGCAGCGGCACGATCACCATCAGCGTGCCGGTCGACACGATACAGTTCGTGTAGCCCACCGAGGCGCCGCCCGGTATCTTTAAGGTGTTCACGACCCAGGCGTCCATACGGTCCGCCACGACCGCGAGCTCCTTGGCGAGCAGGCTGATGTTGCCCAGGAACATCTTGGAATAGAAATTGTCCGTCCACTGCCACACGAAAGAGAACAGGAAGCAGGACGTCAGGATCGGCTTCGCGTCCGGAAGCATGATGCGCACGAAGGTCTTCAGCGTGCCGCAGCCGTCCACGTAGGCCGCCTCCTCCAGCTCCTTCGGGATGTTCCGGAAGAACTGCCGTATCATGTAGATATACAGGCCGCTCTTCAAGCCCATGCAGCCCGCGCTCATCAGATAGTACGGAAGCACCGAACCGCGAAGGTTGATGGCCTCTCCCGTCAGCGCCTTGAAGATCCCGAAGATATCAAAATAGCGGAAATGCAGGTGCAGCGATGTGGAGATCGTCTGCGGCGGGATCACGATCACAAGGATGACGCAGGCAAACCAGAAGTTCTTGAACGGGAAATTGAACCGCGCGAAGCCGTAGCCCACCAGCGTGCTCACCGCGATCTGCAGCAGCGCGATCGTCAGCGAAACAAGGATCGTATTGACAAGCGACTTCCCGTAGGTCATAAACTGCGCCGTCAGCTGATAATTCGCCGTCGTAAAGTGCTCCGGGATGGAGATGACCATCGGATTGTACAGATCGCGCTCCTCCATGAAGCTCACAGAGATCTTCATCAGGATCGGCTGCAGGATCAGAAAGCACATCCCGAACAGAAGCACCGCGCGGGCGATCTTAAACGCAATATCGGATATCGTCCTCTTTAAAAGGTAGCCCCCGGACAGCTTATTTCGTTCCCAGAAGCCTTTCTTCGCCGGCTTCGCTGCCTTGCCTTTAGTCATAATAGTATACCCCCTTCGAGATGATCAGCGAGGTGACGCCTATGATGGCGAGTATCACTACAAAGTAGACCCAGGACATCGCCGAGGCAAAGCCGTAATTGATGTAGGCGATCATCTGCTCGCTGATCTTCTCGATCAGCTCATTGTCAGACCGCATACAGAAATCCACGATTGTATAGACCCAGTTCACCAGGAACAGCGGGCTCACCATCGGGAAGGTGATCTTCCAGAAGCTCTCCCACGCCGTACAGCCCTCGATGGACGCCGCCTCGTACATGCTGTCGGAGATCGTCTGCAGCCCGGAGAGGAAGATGATGATCTGGATGCCCGAGGCAATGGCGACGTCGTAGATGCCGTCCACGATATCGAACACGACTTCGAAGGCCCGGACGCCCACGCCCGAGGTCATCAGGATCGTCTGCAGGGTATCGCTCACGCTCGACACATTGGTCGTCTCCTCCACCATGCTCTGCACGCTCGCGAGCAGCGCGTTGTCTGTCTCCACGCCGAGGATCACGCCCGACGAGAGGATCACGGGAAGAAAGAAGATCGCGCGCACCAGCGCCCTGCCCTTGAATTTCTGGTTGAGGATCAGCGCCACGAAGAAGCTGAACACCATGATCGCGACGGCGTTGATGCACATCCTCGAGATCTCCTCCACCAGCAGCCGGTTGAACTCGGTGTCGACCGTGAAGGCCTGTATGTAATTGTCCAGACCGATATAGGAATTCGTGATACCCTGCGGGCTCACCTGCACGTTGCAGAAGCTCATGTAGAGCGACTGGCACAGCGGAACCACCATAAAGGCCAGAAAGCCTATGATAAACGGCGAGATAAACAGGTATCCCGATATCGCCTTTCTCCTCTCAAGCCCTGCGTATTTTTTGCGCTTCTTCATAGTCAAGATCCTTTCTCTTCGAACATCTGAATGCCGCTGTCCACTTTGTGGCCCGCAGCCGGAACCGTCATCTCACGACCAGATAGTCCCTTGCCGGAAGCGTCTCTCCGTCCGGCGTCTTTGCCTCGTCATAGCCATAGTTCACGTACACCTTCGTCCCGTCCTCATACTCCGTGCAGGAGAGCGTCTCCGAAAGCTTCTCGTGGCCTGTCATCTTCTGGCTGAAGGTATGGCCGAGCTCGCTGTCGTAGCGCTTGTAGGTCTCCACCAGACGGTCGTGCCAGGTATCGTACTCCGCTCCGAAATATTCCGTATAGAGCGTGTTCTGCAGGGTAAACGCGGACTCATCCATCAGGGTGAACGCAAGCCCCGCGCCGTACTCGGCCGACAGAAGCAGCTCCTCCTCTTCATTCTGCGTCAGGTTCAGCGGCTCTCCGGTGTAATCCACATAGCCGTGCAGCGCCATCTGATAGACGGGAACGTAGGCGTCGAGGATCGTGTAATCCGAGCCGCGCAGGTTCATGTTCGTCACGATGTCGCTGTGCGCCACGGCATAATTGTTGCCCATGTTGATCATGATCTTTTTGCCGCCGTCCCGGATCTCCGCCATCTGCTCTACCTGCGTGTTCAGCATGCTCTGCCTGGACACGGGAGTCTTTTTATTGAAATCGGAACTCAGGTCGACGCCGATGTCCTCGAAGGAGACGTTCGCGCCGTATTTGTCCGCCGCGCTCACAAGCTTGTCGACCATCTTCGGGATCAGCGAAGCCTTGAGCAGATAATGCGGCTCCTGACCCTCTCTCGCATTGTATGTCACCGTATTGTACGGATGGATCTCTGCCACCTTCTTGCTCGCGAGGCGCGCCGCCTGGGTGAACGTGAGGAAACCGTCGAGAATGCCGCTGTCGTACGCGTAATTGGTGATTCCGTTCAGGTACAGATCCACGCCGTTCTCCTTCGCGAAGGAGGCGAGCTCCTTCAGGTCGTTCTTTCCGCCCAGATCCGATATGACCTTCACTTTGTTCAGGATCTTCTGCTGCACGCCGCCGTTGAACCAGCCGGACAGCTTCACGCTCATATTCCCGACGCCTTCCTCCAGAAGATCGCCGATGATGTCTTTCGCCTCGTCGAAGGTGGTGAGCGGCAGCGGCCTCGATACCGGGACGCCCGCGACCTGTCTCACCTTATCCACGGCGCCGACGATCTCGACCACCGTCGGGGTCTGCGCGTCGTCCTTCTCCGCGAAGAGCTCTCCGAACTCGCTCTGCAGATAGCTCCGGTAGGTCGCGGCCATATCCGCGTAGCTGTCGGATTCGAGGAAATAATAGCTCAGCACGAGCGGCTCCTGCGGAAGCGCGTCCTCGTACATGTAGATCTTACTTTCATAGCGGTCGCCCATCTCGTACACCTCTCTGTGGAGCATGGTATACTGGGCCGACACCGAGTTGTAGCTGGTGGTCTTTCCGCTGATGTCCGCATTGATGCCCGCATAGGGCGCGCCGTCCTCAAGCACACAGAGAAAGGAGGAACCCTCGTGCGCAATTCCAAACGCGTTGAAGTAGGTGTTCGTCTCATGCACGACCGCGTCTCTGTACTGCGCGTAATCCCAGCCGTACAGATTTGCGTAGTAGCTGTTCTGCGCCACCTTTCCGTTGTTGAAATTGATGAGCGCGCCGCCGCCCTCGGGCACCAGCATATAGCCCTCGTCTTCCGTGCTTCCGGCACCGAAGTAGGGAAGAACGGTCAGATAGTAGATCGGGTAGCTCTCGCGGTACTCGATCTCCTCCATCGGAACCTCTACCGTCAGCTTATTGCCATCCAGACGGTAGACGACGTTTACGTTGAATACGGGAAGTTCGGAGGCTTCACCCTCCTCCGACTCGCCCATGTCCGCGAGGTAATCCTCGTAGGTATAACCCGCCTTTCCAAACTCCTCGGCGATCATGCGCTTTACGTTGTCGCTCGCCTTATCCCTCAGGACGTACAGGGGTTCGTCCGCAAGCCCCGGATACAGCTCAAGCAGCTCTTCCTTGTTGTCCCTCCTGCCGAGATCGTTGATGTCGTATTTCTTATAATAGCCCCGCACCTTTTTGGCCTTACTCGAGTCCATGTTGGCGGTCAGCTCATCCATCCGCTCCACGGACAGGGTCGTCGGGATCACAAAGGTCTCCTCGAATTTGCCGATCGAGTAGTATACTTTTATATAGTCCTCGCCCTGCTCGATCTCGTAGGTGCCCGCGTCGATGCTGTAGTCAAAATTGTTGAACAGGGTATCCACGCCGTTCGTCGTGCTGTAGGTGAGCAGCAGCGTAGATTTCAGCTGGGATTTGTCCAGCTTGAGCGCCAGCGGATCCTTGTCTGCCTCCGGCGGATTGGAGTACCACACCTTGTCGTTCTTCTTATCCGTCACAGTGAACTGCGTGGTGTCCGGATCCATCTCAAAGAGAAGGTCGTCGTTCTCCAGAACGGCCGTCTTCACATCGCCCGAATAAGTCTTTGTCTCGATCACCTGCGGCTCTTCCTCCGCCGGCTTGTAGAACTTCATAACCAGTGCGACTGCAAGGATGAGCGCCAGAACGATGACCGGCCCCGCCATTTTTTTGATTATCTTTCCTATCGAAGACTTCATATCCTGTCTCTCCTAACTATCCAGCCTCTTCGCTGTCCCTAATCTGTACATGCCCACGGATCGCGCTTTATTTCCGCACCGGCATCATATCCGGAATAGAATCTCCTTGCCGATCGAGATAAAGTACGCCACGCCCTGGCTGATCATGCTGAAGAACAGCAGGAGGATGAAGATCATCACAAGCATACCGAACCCGGTCGCAATGACGGCCACGATCGTCTGGCTCATCTTGTACTCGTGGATCTGCGACATGGCGACCAGGATCAGCGCCGCCGCCCACACAAGCGAGAGCGCGCTTAAGACCACGTAGAACTCCGCCTCGTCCACCGTCACAAAATGGCTGAAGATGATCAGCGGGAACTGGATCAGCGGATATGGGGTCATCCCGTAGCAGGTCGCCATGTACACCTGCGAAAGCCTTCCCTTTCCGTCAAACAGCGTAGTCAGTCCCCAGTTACAGATGGTCCACAGCCCGAGCGGAAACACAACGCTCGCGATATACAGGAAAATATTGATCTCCGGCCAGTACACCCTTATGAAGATGAAGCTCGTGAACTGAAGCTTCAGGATCCGCGCCAGCAGCGTGAGGATCAGGATCGTATTCGCGGCCGCGATGCTTCCCCGCTTCTCGTGCGTCAGATCCCAGAAACCGTCAAACGGATGGGTGATGCAGTAGAGCGAAAACTTCAGGGAGCTTATGTAATTTTGAAATTTTTCTTTTCTTTTCGCTGAAGCTGTCATTGCTGCCTCCCATCTCCTGCTTCGGGATTTCCGATCATTCCTGGCTTGAAGATGTCCGCCCGGTCGATCTCCTGTTTGGTCTTACGGATCCTGCCGACCAGAAGCGGCACAGTAAGCAGAAGCAGGACGATCACTATGATCGGAACAATGTGATCCTCAACCCACTCTTTCCGGTACTGCTTGTATGCCTTGGAATAATTGTCCTCGTCGTATTTCAGCCGGAAATAATCCATCGCCTCATGATATTTCTTCTGCCTCAGAAGCGAACGGCCGATGCCGATATATGCCATGTCGTAGTTGCCGTTTAAGTCCATGACCGACTGCCAGCTCTCTCCCGACTCCTCGTAGAAGCCGTCCTGGAACTGCTCGATCGCGTCAAAGATCAGACTGCCGTACTCGGTAGGCGTGAACAGCGTGATGCTGCAGTCCAGCGCGTCAAGCACGAGCAGATCGTGCCCCATATGCTCGATAGCCGCAGGCTGCTTGAAGTATCCGTTCATGCTTCCGTTTCCGCCGAAGCAGTACAGCATCCTGCCCTGGTCGTCGTAAGCGAAAAGTCTGCCGCGCATCCGGTCAAGGCCGATATACACGTCGTTGTCCATCGCCGTGATATCCGTGAAAAGCGAAGGTCCCGAGTAGCCGCCGCCCGACCCGATATACAGATCGCCCGCCACCGGCCATTCTCCGTTGCGCACGAGGATATCGCTCCCGAGCATGTTCAGCCTGCGGATCGGCGTCGCCGAACCTGCGTCGACCTCCTCCTCGCTCACGTTCGAGGTGCAGGCGTAGATAAAGCCCTCGTAATCCATATAGATATTGTCGTACTCCGTGGGGACGAAGTTCTCCATCTTCGCCCTCTGCTCCTGTGTCGCCAGGCGCTTCCAGATATAGTCGATCCAGTCGTAGGTGACAGGCGTGGCGCCGATGTAGCCGGCAAACGTGCCGTCGTTCTCGTATTTGAGCAGACCCTTGTTGACGTTAGTCGCGATGCAGTAGACCCTGCCCGCCGTATCGACCGCAAGCTTCGTCGGGATAAAGCTGATCGACTGATCGAAGGTCACGTCGTCCGGCTTCGTGAATTCCATGATATAGTTGGCGTCCATGTCCAGCTTCACCACACGGTTGTTGTTCATATCCGCCACATACATACAGCCGTCCTCGCCGATCGCCACATCCGTCGGGGAGTTGAAGGACTTCACATCCGTATCGCCCTGGATGCTGTCGATCTGGCGCACAAGCCTGATCGTGTCCGTATCGTCCCTCTCAAACTCGAGGATGCGGTTGTTGCCCGTGTCGCACACATAGATGTATTTTCCCGACACAAACATCCCCTGCGGCGAGCTCAGCTTCACGTCCAGACCAAGCTCCTCCGACGTAAGCACGTCTACCGTCTCGTAGGCGTCCGGCGAATACTGTACATCGCCCCAGTAATCATAGCAGTAGGTATATCCCTTCTCCGCGTGAGCCGTCATTCCCATCGCGCCAAGCGCAAACACCGCCGCGCCGAGCACCGGCCCTAAGACCCTTTTCGTCCTTCTTCTCATATGACACCTCGCCAAATTAATCCTTCAAGCCGGAGCTTGCCATCGTCTCCAGGATCTGACTCTCGGAGAGTACAAAGATCAGGATCGGAACGATCATGACGACCACGAGCACTGCCGCGGCCTGTCCGGTCCTCGCGATACCGCCGCTCTGGATCTGCTGCAGCGCGTACACGAGCGTCTTGCGCTCCTCCGAATAGATAAAGGTCGCCGCCTTGTTGTTCCAGAGTGCCTGTACCTGGAAGATGATCAGCGTCATCCATGCGGGCTTTACGTTCGGCATCACGATTCGCGAGAATACTCTCCACTCGCTCGCCCCGTCGATCTTCGCCGCCTCGATCAGCGCCGTCGGAAGTCCCTCCATGAACTGCTTCATCAGGAAAAGCCCGATCGGCGACGCGAACGCCGGAATGATGATCGCCCAGTAGGTATCGACCCAGCCCAGCGCGTTGATGATCAGATAGTTCGGGATCGCCGTGACGTATCCGCTGAACATGATCGCCACGGTAACCAGCTTGAAAAACGTATTTCCGCCGGGAAAATCATATTTCGCCAGCACGAACGCGCCCATCGAAGCCACGATCAGATGTCCGACCGTGCCGACAAAGGTGATGAACACCGTATTGAACAGGTAGCGGGAGAACGTCACCCAGGATTTCCCCATCGTCACGAACAGATCCGAAAAGTTGTCGAGCGTCGGATTGATCGCGAAGATCTTCGGCGGGAACATGAACAGTTCATCCAGAGGCTTCAGCGCGCTGTTCACGGCGTACACGATCGGGAATACCATCAGGCCTCCCATGAACGCCAGGAACAGATACAGCGCCAGGTCTCCGAAAATGGAACGGTTCGGCTTTCTCCTCCGGATCAGCTTCTTGTGATATACGGTCTCTTTTTCTTTTTTCTTCACTTTGACTTTGCTCATATCAGGTCCCTACTCTTCTCAACATACTCTGGATCGCCTTGTTGCATAAGATCATGATCAGGAACAGCAAGGTAGCGATCGCCGACGCGTAGCCCATCTCAAATCTCGAATAGCCGTAGTCGAACAGGTGTGTCACGACCGTGCGGGCCGCGTAGTCCGTGCTCGGGTAGCCGCAGAGCGCCATCGTGACGTCGCACACGCCGAACGCCTGCGTGATCGACATGACGGCTCCGAACATCAGCATCGGCTTCATGTTCGGGAGCGTGATGTACCAGAGCTCCTGCCAGCGGTTCTTGACGCCGTCCATGTAGCCTGCCTCAAACTGGGTCCGGTCCACGCCCTGCAGACCTGCTACAAAGGAGAGGAAGCCCGTGCCCAGGCTCATCCACAAAATGACAAGCATACAGACCGGAAGCATGTATTTCGGATTGATAAACCACAGGATCGGTTCGTTTATGATACCGGCGTTCATCAGGAACGCGTTCACATAGCCGTATGCGTCGCCGCGGAAGAACACCGAGAAGATCACGTACAGGTTGCCCGCGATCGAGGGGGCGTAGAAGATGACCACCACGACGCTCCTGATCCAGCGCGGCAGCTCATTGATCAGCCACGCGAACAGGAAGGACATGATATAGCCCAGCGGCCCGGTGATGACGGCGATCAGGAACGTATTCTTGATACTGACCAGGAAGATGTCGTCCTCCAGGATCAGGCTGATATAGTTCTGCAGGCCGATGAACCTCGGGCTTTCCAGAATGTTGTAATAGGTAAAGCTGAAAAAGATCGAAGTGATCACCGGAAGTATGTAAAACATGGTGAACAGTATGGCGTAGGGCGCTAAAAACAGATAGCACATCTTGTTGCGCTTCGCCTTCTTCCAGGCCACGCCCGCCTTATACTTCTGCAGCGTGAAATACTTTTTTAAATACCCTTTCTCTTTCATTTCCTGTCTGTTCCTTTCCCATATCGCTTCGCGATGGCGTTTCTGCACAGCTGCATCTGGCCTGCGGCTGCAGCGGCCGCCTGTGCGGATTCTATGTTATGCTCACTGCGTCGGCAGTCCGAACTCAATGCGCTTCTTCGTGATCTCCTCGTCAATCGTGATCGAGTAGTCGATGATGGTCTCGCGCGGGTCGTCCTTATCGTTGATGACCTTGCGGATCGCGTTGGTGATATGGCGCCCCGTGTAGTAGCCGCCGGGCACCTCGCGGATTCCCTTCGTCTGCTCCCACTGCGCGGTGAGCACCTCGATGTCATCCGCGCTCCAGGCGAGCTTCGAGAACGCGTCCTTGTTCGCCGTGGCGTAGCGCGCGGAGGAGCCGAGCAGAGCCTCGATCTCGCGTCCGAAGCGCACCTGCGTCTCCGTGTCCGCCCACCATTTCATGAACTCCCAGGAATTGTTCCGCAGCTGTTCGTTCTCGGTCTTGATCATCATGGTCGCGCTGCCCGTGATCATATCCGAGCGGTCGATGTAGGTGTTTCCGTTCTCGTCCGTCCGCTCCGTGCCGGGTATGAGTGTGAAATCCCAAAGGCCGCGGATCTCGGGGGCGGATACCATCAGCGTGTTGTAGCTAGAATACGCCATGACGCCGATCGGCATCTCACCGGAACGGAATCTGCTCACAAAGTCATAGATCGTCGGTATTCCGTAATCGTTGAAATATCTTGTGTAATCGTCGAACGCCTCCACGCCCGCCTCGTCGTTCACGGTCGTCATCGTGCCGGCCTCGTTGTAGAGGTCGCCGCCGTACTGGAACAGCAGGCTGAAGTACATCGAGAGATCCGGCGCGGTCGACGCGACCGCCGTGCTCGGCGTGGCCGTAGTGCTGCTGCCCGCCGCCGTCGGAAGCGCTACCGACATGTTGTTGCCCTGGATCGTCGGGAGCATCTCGATCAGCTCCTTCCAGGTGTTCGGCACCTCGAGCTCGAGATCCTGCAAAACGTCCTTCCGGTAGAACATGACGTTGAAGGTCTGCGTCTCCGGTATCGCGTAAATATGCTCATCCAGCCGGTACTGGTCGTAGGAGCTGGACTCATAGTGCGCAAGCACTTCGTCGAGGTCCTCGAACTGCGACAGGTCCTCGACCGCGTTTCGCAGCGCGTAATTGACCGGCTGGTCCGCGCCGACCGAGAGCACCACGTTCGGTCCCCTACCTGCCACGACCGCGTTCAGCAGCGCGTCAGGCGCTACGACCTCCACGTTCACCTTGATCCCGCTGTCAGGGGTAAAGGTATCGTCGACCATCGACTTGAGGATCGTACCCTGGTCGCGCCCGGTGAGCACCCACACCTTGACGACGTCGTCCGTGTCCTCATAGACGTCGCCGACCGCGTCGTAGTCAACCACGAAGGACGCGGCGAACGACTTGACCTCATGCCAGGCCTTCGCGAAGATCGTCTCCGTATCCTTCGGGGGCTTCGCGTTCTCGCCCGTGATCACCAGATAATCGATGTCGAGCATCGTCGTGCTCATATTCAGGGAAGCCGTGCCGAGAGCCGTGATGTTGTCCCTAAACGTCGTAAACTCGAGCGTGATCTGCTGAGGCTTCTTCACGAAGCGCTCCAGCTGCTGGGCCACCGTCTGAGCCGACGCGATGTTGTCCGCTTTCTGCCCGCTGTATGCGACCATGTCGTCCACGATCTTGTACAGACGCCTCGACTCCAGATCCATCGCCTGCATGACCTCCGGGTATACCTGATGGATATTGTAATCCCTGTACTTATCGGGTGTCGCGCCGGTGTATACAAGGATCTTTCTGTAGATCTGATTCAGACGGAAAATCGAATCTTCCAGCTCCTCAAGGATCGCGCCCGCTCCGCCGAGCGTCGCCTCAAGGCGGATCGTGTGCGTGCCAGCCGTGAGGTAGAATTTGTATGGCTCGCCCGCCTCGTCAGCCAGCTGCATGCAATTCCAGCTGTTGCTGTAATCGAAGAAGATACCCTTCATCTCTTCAAACGGGATCTCCCCGTCTATGTACACCGTTCTGCCGGATACGCTTCCGCGCGAGTAATTCTGACGGCCCTTCACCATGATGTTGTAATAGCCGTCCTCCGGCACCTCGAATTCCCATTCAACCCACTGACCCGGGCTTCTCCAGGCCTCGCCGCCCACATAGTTCAGGACGGTCTTCGTCACGCTGTTCGGCTGTGTCGACGGCGACGAGCGGTCGTACTTCGCGTAGAGCGACGACTCCGAGCGATAGGTCGAATCCTCGCCCTGCACGACCTGGACATAATCCAGCCCCTCATCCGTCGCCGCGGAAGCGGGCTGCGCCGCCAGGTACTCCTCGTAGGAGTCCATGCTCTTCACCGCCGTGAGCGCCAGCTTCTTCAAAGCTACCGGCTCATTCTCGGCCTCAAGCGTGATCTCATTTTTTCCCTTTTCCATATAGAAGAGATACGGCTCCGTAATATAGCCCATATCATCCCTGAAATACGCGCCCTGCCACTCGTAGGACTCCACCTGCGTCGGGCGGATCTGATTCCCCTGATTGTCCGTGCGCACCTCGCCGCCGTCGTGCCAGATCCTCGTGAACGCGATGTTCTTCGCGTCCTCAAAAGGAAGCTCGCCGTTCACATAGATCGCGCGCTCCACCGCGACGCCCCTCGACTCAGGCGCGAAATACTCCATGTACAGATTGTAGAAACCGCTCTCGGGAACCTCCGCCTCCCAGGTCACCGTGGAATCCGCGCCTGTGTAAAGCGCTTTCTCGGCGCCCTCGTAATCCTCGCGCTCCTCCACGTCCCCCTCCGACTTGCAGGAAAACAGATCGATCTCCACATCCTCGCCCGGATAGACGGCGTCCGCATGCTGCGCCAGATACTTCGTGTAGGTGCCCTCGCGCTCCATGCCTGCAACGTCGCTGGAGAGGTCATAGCCTTCATATTTGTCTGTAAAATCCTGGCTTCTGTCCCGCAACAGCACAAAAACAACTATGGCTATTGCCAGTATGACCGCTGCGCCCGCAATGATTTTTTTAGCAGTTTTTCCCATGTGTTTCCTCCAGATATCCAAGCGCTCTCGCATTTTTCACATACAATGCGCCAAAATTCTATCCAATCAAGTAATATTATACAATCTCAAAATGTTATTGACTATTCGATTATTGCTATTATTTGATTAAATATTGCGACTGAAAATCTATTTTTCATCGGTCTGAAAACAACAAAAAAAGGAACAGACCTTTCGATCTGTTCCGAAACGACAAACAGTCGTTCTTTCTATTTCAGGTAACGCTCAGCCAAAAGCCGTCACTCCTTCACGCCGCCGATCGTCAGGCCTGTCACGAAATATCTCTGCAGGAACGGATACAGACAGATGATCGGAAGCATGGTGACCACCGTCGCGGCCGCGCGCACCGAAACCGGCGTGACCGTAGCCGCCTGGCCCGCGCTCGCCATATTGGTGGCGCTGCCGCTCTGCTGCATGACCGAGGAGAGCAGCTTCATCAACTCGTACTGCAGCGTGGTGTACTCCGGCTTCATGCGGTTGTAGATCATCGCGTCAAACCAGGAGTTCCACTGCCCGACCGCCACGAACAGAGCTACTGTCGCGTAGACCGGCTTACACAACGGGGAAATGATCTTGCTGAAGATCGTAAAATCCCCCGCGCCGTCGATCTGCGCGGATTCCGCCAGCGACTCCGGCAAGCCCTCCATATACGTTCGCAAAACCAGCATGTTGAACGCGCTGATCATGCCCGGGATGACATACACCCAGAAGGAGTTCGTGAGTCCGAGGCTTCTGTACACAAGCAGCACCGGGATCAGTCCGCCGTTCACATACATCGTAAGTACCCAGAACAGGGAGAGCTGCGAGCGGAAGAGGAAACGCTTCCGGCTGACGATGTACGCAAGCAACGCATTCGCCACCAGAGCCAGCAGCGTTCCGATCACGGTACGCGCCACACTGATGTAGGCGCCGGTAATCATGTTCTGCTGATGCAGCACCGTGTCGTAGTTTTTCAGCACAAATTTCCGCGGCCACAGATGGATTCCGCCGCGCACGGCGTCCACGCCGTCGTTAAAGGAGATCGCCACTGTATTTAACACCGGATACAGCGTGATGACTACAAACGCGATCATAAACAGCGTATTGCAAACTACAAATACTTTATCCGGCCATTTTGTTTTCATTTTTGTCCTTTTCATGCCGACACCCCCTTAGAACAGACGCTGCTCACCGGACCGCTTCGCGACCTGGTTTGCTATCACGATAAGGATAATTGCGACGACGCTCTTGAAGATACCTGCCGCCGTACCGAGCGAGTAGTCGTTCTGACTGATGCCCCAGGTCAGCACATAGATATCGATGGTCTCGGAAACCTTCTTCACAAGGCCGTTGCCCAGCAGGTACTGAACCTCGAAGCCCGCGTTCAGAACATTTCCGATATTCATCAGAAGCAGGATCATGATGGTCGGCTTGATGCTCGGCAGCGTGATGTTTTTGATCTTCGCCCAGCGACCGGCACCATCGATGGCTGCCGCCTCATACAGGCTGGGATCGATGGACGTGATCGCTGCCAGATAGATGATCGCGTTCCATCCTGTCTCCTTCCAGACGTTGGCAAAAGCCACAATCGGCCAAAAGAAAGATTTATTCGCAAAGAAATTGACCGCGCGGTCCACAATCCCCATGTTCATCAGCAATTCGTTCACGACGCCGGAATTCGACAGAGCATCGTGCAGGATGCCGGTAACGATGATCCAGGAGAGGAAATGCGGCAGGTAGGAGATCGTCTGCACGAGCTTCTTACCGAATCCGAAGCGGATCTCATTCAGCAGGATCGCGAACAGGATCGCCATCACGAAGGTCGCGACCAGATTTATGACTCCCATCGCCAGCGTATTCCGGATGACGCGGATGAACGTGGCATCCGAAAACAGGAATTTGAACTTGTCGAGCCCTACGAATTTGGACCCGAGCAAGCCGGTCCTCGGCTTGTAGTTCTCGAAGGCCATCAGCCATCCGCCGAGGGGAACATAGTAAAAGATGATACCGTAAATCACAAATATAAGAGAACAGATGATAAGAAACTTCTGCCGTTTTATCTCTTTCCAGGTAATCGGCACTTTCGCCGCTTTTGTCTTCGCTTTGCGCTTCATAGCCGGCCTCCTCCCAACAATCGCATTTACCGTTTTCTTCATAAAGAGCAGCCATAGTCACTTTTCAGCAACCATGGCTGCTTCTTATAGCTTCACTGTGTCAGCCAAAGCGGTATGTCTTACTCGATACCTGCTCTCCTGTTCAGCTCTTCCTGCATCTCATCCAGGAAATCCTGCGGGTTGGTATCGTTGTAAGCTTCCATGTACTGCTCCCAGGTACCCTCGAAGTCAGAGGACATAACTACCTGCGGCAGCCACTCGTGCTTCACTTCGCCCATCTTCGTCCATGCAACGCCGCCCGGAGTCTCGGTGGTCATCGCGTTGGAGAAGGAGTACATCGGGAACCATGGCTCGTTGTGCTCAACGATGGAACCGATCATATCCGGATAGTTCTCAGCGCCGTACGCCTCGAAGCAGGCCTTCAGCGGCTCAGCAAGGCCGGAGAAGAACTCGGACGTCTGCTCGCTCGGCTGCATCGCGTTCTTGCCGTCTCTGCTGGTGCCCAGCCACTGCGGCATATAGGAGTACTGGCAGAAGTGGGACGCCTGGTAAGCGGTATCCGCTGCCTGCATTCTCATCTCCTCGGTCCTGTAGTACATGCCGTCGTCGTCTACCAGATAGTCAACGCCCTCGACGCCCCAGAAACGAAGGTCATGGATCTCCTGATCCAGAATGTCGTTCAGGAACTGGAACGCGCGGTCCGGATCCTCGCAGCTCGTGGTAACCGCACATCCGCTGGAATTGTTCAGCGTGTCGTCGTATGTATGCCATCTGTTGTCCATGCCTTCCTCGATCGTCAGGCCAAGCGGAACATAGTTGCAGCCCTTAAGGTCAAGACCCTGCTGCTTGAAGACATCGTTTACCGTGTATGCGAAATCCCACCACTGGTCGCACATGCCAAGCACTGCGCCCGTGGAAAGCTTCGCGATGTACTCATCGTAGATCTGCGTAGCAAACTCGCCGTCGATCATGCCCTTGTTGTACTCTTCGTTCAGCTTCTGGAAGTACTTCTTCGCGGTCTCGGTCGTGTTGTAGTCCACGATCTTCGGAGCGCTCGGATCGGACTTGTCAACGATAACGGAACCGTCGTTCGGATAGCCGTCCAGGAACTCCGGAGCGTTCTCGATACAGAAGTATCTCCAGTCGTCGCAGAGGATCGTGTACGGGATGTTCGGCGTGCCGTCTTCCATCGTCGGGTTCGCCTCGTAGTAGCCCTCAAGAAGATCGAAGTACTGATCCAGCGTATGGATCTCCGGATAGCCTGCCCACTCAAGCACTCTCGCCTGTACCCAGAAAGCCTCGTCGTTGTGCGTCGTGCTTCTGTTCTCGCCATAGCTGTTCTGGAACACGTTCGCCCAGTAGATGTGGCCGTCGTCCTGACGGAACATATCCCACTCCTCGTCCGTGTACATTTCCTTCAGGTTCGGATACTGCTCAAGATAATCATCCCACGCTACCAGCGCGCCCTCGTCGTACAGAGCCATCATGCCGTCGCCGCCGTCGATAAAGTCGGGCAGGTCGCCGCTCGCGATGATCGTGCCGACTGCCTCAGCAGCCGTCTGGCCGGTCAGCCAGGTCTCTTTTACTTTCGCACCCACCTTGTGTGCGATGATGTCCATGATCTCGTTGTCGTCGTTGATCTCGGAACCCGGCATCGCGGAGAACATCGTAAAGCTGACGATCTCATCATCCGAGTACTCGCCTTCCTCTGCGGAAGCCGTGAAGCCGGTCATCATCGTGGCCGCCATTGCTGCGCTCAGGAAAAGAGCTGTCATTTTTCTCAGTTTCATTTTTTACCTCCTTTAAAATGTTTTTCTACGGTTCTTAAACCTGACAACATTTTAAATTTTTTATAAAAAACAGACAACCTGAGAAAGTCGAGGAAAAAACCCGAAAAATTCTAGACATGTTCTAAATGTCCTTGCGGTAGCGCGACGGCGTGCAGCCCTTGAGCTCGATGAACTTGCGGATGAAGTAGTCGCCGTCCCGGTAGCCGACGTCCTCCGCGATCACACTGATGCGCTTGTCCGTGTTCCGCAGCTGCTTCGCCGCCTCGTTGATCCGGTAGTTGGTCAGGTAGTCCTTGAAGGACTGCCCGTACTTCTTCCGGAAAATCTGCCCCAGATAAGAGCTGTTGATAAAATATTTCTTTCCAAGATCACGCAGTGTCAGGTTTTCCGCGTAGTTTTTGCGGATGTCCTTCTCGATCTCTGCAAGAACATCGGTAGATACGTTCTTGCGCAGCTGTGTGAGATAGTCGGCATAAGCGCAGGCGAATCGTGCCAGATGCGACTTGCTGCCGCGGCTTGCCCCCTCCTCAAACGCACCGCTGCTGATAAAACGCAGGATCTCCTCCTGGTCGGCGTCACTGTCCAGCTCCGACGCCAGATGAACCAGACGAAACAGCAGATAATTGATATTCAGGTTCACGCTGTCGCTCTCCATGCCGTTCTGCCGCATCTCACGAAAGAGCTTGTCCACATTCCAGCGTATCTCTTCCTGCTCGTTCTGCTCGATCGCAGAGAACAGCGCGTCCAGACTCTCCTTGCACAGCACGATCCCGCCCTGCTTCACCTGAGCCTCGTCCTCATAGATATAGATTGGCTTTCGGCTGTGGAAGGCCTCCAGCGGGCGCAGGATACACGCCGTACCGTAGGAGACAGAGACCTGTCGGATGTCCGCGACCTTCTTGCCGACCAGCAGTCGGACCTCATGCTGCATGAGCACCTCCAGCTTCCGGTGAAATTCCTGCAGGTATTCCGGCTCCGTGCAGTTCATCCGCGCAGCCATATAATCACAGTAGATGAATCCGACGCCGTAGCTGACCCGGTCCTGAGAGACGTCGAACACACAGTGCGTGCTGTCCTCCCGCAGCAGACTGCGGCAGCTCTGGTAGAGCTTGCGCTGAAGGATGCGCAGCTCGCCCTCCTCCGCCTCCACATACTGCGCGTCGCAGAACTCGATCTCGATATAGCGGACGCCCTCGGACAGCTGCATATGCGTCTTCACATAATCCAGGTTGAAGTCATCATGCTTCCCGAAGAGAAGCGATATGACATTCCGCGCCAGATAAGCCTCCTCGTACCGCTCTTGATCCTGCTGCTCCTGCTTCGCGTGCTCCGAGAGATTGTTGAGCCTGCGAAGGATGCGAAGCAGCTCCTCGCGCTCCACCGGCTTGAGCAGATAATCCATGCATCCGTCCCGGATCGCCTGCTGCGCGTAGGAGAAATCGCTGTAGCCGCTCAGGATCACAAAGGCAGCCTCCGAGATCTGTTCCCGGCGGACGGTCTCCAAAAGCTCCAGACCACTCATGACCGGCATGGAGATATCGGTAATCACAAGGTCCACCTTGTTCTCCTTCAGATAATCCAGGGCTTCCTGTCCGTTTGCCGCGGTCGACGCGACCTCGTATCCCTCCGCCTTCCAGTCGATCAGGACCAGAAGTCCCTGCACGATAAAGTATTCGTCGTCCACAAGCAGTACCTTGAGCATACGCAATTTCCTCCTTGACACCGTATAGGGAAAAATTTAATCTCCGTTAACTTCTAAAAATGGCATGCGGATGGACACCGTGGTGCCGATACCCTTCTCGCTCTCCACCAGAAATTTCGCCTGGTCTCCCGTCATCATACGCAGTCTCAGGCACACGTTCACAACGCCCACATGTCCCTTCTCCTTCAGCATGCCGATGCTTGCGTGATCCATCCTGTACTGAAGCTCCTGAAGCTCATCCTCCTCTATGCCTCCGCCGGTGTCTTCCACCTCGATGCACAACTCCTGTCCGTCCCGGTAGACGCGCACGAAGATCCAGCCGGGCGTCGTCTTGCTCTCGATCCCGTGCACGCAGGCGTTCTCCGCCAGCGTCGTGACCGTGAGGCGCGGGATTTCCTGCTCCCTGCACGCCTCCTCCACCTCGAGACGATAGGAAAGCCGGTCTCCGAAACGGTATTTCTGCAGCTCCAGATACGCCTCGACAAACTCCATCTCCTTGCCGACTGTGCCGGTATCCGACGTCCAGTCCACGGTCTGGCGCTCCATAATCGCCAGCTTCTCCACCATGCCGGCCGTCTCGAATTCCTCCTTCAGGATGCTGTGCATGCGGATGCTCTCCAGCGCGTTGAACAGGAAGTGCGGGTTGATCTGGCTGTGGAGCGCGCGCAGCTCCGCGCTCTGCCGGGCGATATTAATCTCCTGCTCCCGCAGTCTGTCCTTGTATACGGTCTGGATCAGCCCGTTCATGCGGTCCGCCATGCGATTGTAATTCTCCATCAGGCTACCGATCTCGTCATGCCCGTCTATATTGGCGATCCTGGCCAGGGTGTCGTGCCCCACCTGCTCAAACACCCGGCTGAGCCTGCCGATGCGCTGCGTGACCGACCTTCCGATCTGGCGCATCAGAGTCCCCGGCAGGATGATATTGATCAGCAAAAGCAGCACAATCAACGGAATATGATCCCAGAGCACCTCAAAAAGATTGAATTTTTCCTGCAGAATACGGATGCTCAGCTTCTCGCCGTAGAGGGTAAAGTCCTTCTGATATCCAACCTGGTCTGCCAGAGTGAACGCCTCGAACGGCTGACCGACATTGTTCGCGCCGGCGTTGGAAAACAGCAGCTCGTCTCCCCGGCAGATGTAGATCAAATTCTCGTAATTCATATTCCGGATGTTCCGCTCCAGGCCTCCGTAATCGATCTCGATCTTCAGCAGCTTCTCCGTGTCGTCGCGCAGAAAGCGGTTCAGCTTCTGCAAAAACAGCACCTTCCGCTCCGCCTTTTCATACGGCACATTCAGGTCGTCATAATAAAAGAGCAGGATCGCGTTCAGAGAGCTCTCCTTCAGCTGCCGGTACCACGGTGTGTCCGAGACCTCGGAAAGACGCCGAAAACCGCCTCCGTTCACGATCGTCTCATTGTCCGCGCAGATCGTGATCTTCGTGTTGTCCACTCCGAGGTTGCTGCCGAGCAATGAGTTTCGCATAAATTTCTGATATTCAATTACATAGTCGAGGGCGTTGTCATACTGAGTGTCAAGAAAATCCCGCACATAGTCGTTCATATAGAAACTTTTTGCAAGAGTGGACGAATTCTCCACAAAGCTCGAGATGTTGTACTGTACCGAGCTGGCCTGGCTCTCCATCTCGTGCTGCTGCGCGACCTGTTCTGCCCGAATCAGGCTATAGAAAATCACACCGTCCGTCACGATGAGGGGCACAAGAACGCAAAAAATGTAAAGCCCGTAGAGCTTGCTCTTCAGGCTCATATCGTTAAACTGCTCTTTGCATTTTTCGATCCATGCCGATAATCTTTTCATATCAGATCGCGCCCGGCCATCATCCGCCATTTCTACTAAATAATATCCTGTTCCGCGGGCAAAAGGTATTTTTCCTCATACATGTTATATTATAAATTATGGCGTCAAAATTTACAATGGAAATTCAAAATTCGACTCAATCCCCATCAGAACTGATAAAAGAATTGCTGTTAAGCTGTCAAAGCCAAACGCTCTCTACATAATTTTGGCGACCATCACCGGCTTCGTCACCGACTCATTCGCCGCCAAAAGTTTCATTTTTCCGGTTTCGTCGCAAAATTCGATCATCGACAAATTGTCAGAATACTGGTTCGCGGCGACAATGCAGTTCCCGAAAACCGCAAAATCTCTTGGCCCGTTCCCACCGCTGGAGATACAGTCCACTTTTTCGATCCGTCCATCCTCCCGCACGAGAAAGCTGGTGATCGTATCGGCTCCCCGGTTCGAGATGAACAGCAGCCTGCCATTTTCATTGAATTTGATTGCAGCAGCTGTATTTTCCTCTGCCGCTTTTTCTCCCGCTAAATACTCCGGAAGAGAACTGACACACTGGATCAATTTATATTTTTTCCCGTCTCTTTTCAACACACCCACGTCGCCCGCCAGCTCGCCGAGCACATACAGAAAATCCTTGTGGGCATCGTGCGCTGCCAAGTGCCTGGGGCCAAATCCAGACGGAAAGCAGATATCATCTCCGCACCCTGCCAGTTTGCCCGTCTTTTCATCCAGCTCATAAACCACGACGCGATCAAGGCCAAGATCGCACACGTAGAGCCGCCCGTCGATCATCTGTGAAAAATGCACATGCGGCCCCTCCTGGCGGTCCGGATTTATTCCCTTTCCTATATGCTGTTTATGATCAGTCATGCCCTCCGGCCTGCCGGATGAGTCCAGTCGAAACACGGATAAGCTGCCGCCGGAATAGTTCGCCGCAAACAAAAACCGCCCATCGGGACTCAATGAGAGATGGCAGGGATCCGCGCCCTCTGTCTCCAGAGAAAACAGATGTTCCAAAGCGCCGTTTTCCAGACTGCAGACTGCGACCCGCCCCGCCGGATTCAGTTCCTCAACAGAATACAGAAGCTGCCCGTTCGGATGGATCAACAGCCAGGAAGGATTATCCACACCCTTTATCGCTTCCCTTCTGACCAGTGTCCCGTTCTCTTTGTCCAGCCGGTATCTGTATATGCTCTCATGATCGGCCGACGCATAGCTGCCTACATAAAAATCATAGAACATAAGCTCTCCTCCCAAATAGATCACATAAATCCAAACGATCGTCCTGCAGCTTCCACCCTTCATCCTCTAACCCTGACGCTCGCCGACCTTTTTCACACCGAGCACCTTCCGCAGATACCGCTCGTCCGTCTCCGGGCACAGCTCCTTCGCATGGTCAAAAATCCTCGCTGCCGATTCGCCCGGCTCCTCATGGTACAGACCGGTCACATGATCATAGCCCCAAAGGTGCTCCGGCGTACAGTAAACGGCAATCCCCCAGCCGTATTCCTGTCCTCTTTTATTTCTCCTCCTCCGGAAATCGCGGATACACAGATACGTCTGCATCTGGAGACTCGCCGTCTCTCCCTCAAAGTTCTTTTCTCCGTTCTTGCCGTATCCCGCCAGCTGCTTCATCTCAAAAGAAAACAGCTCCCGGTCCTCCTGCTCCTCCGCAAAGAGGTCCATGATCTTTTTGCTCTTTCTGCTGGCAAGCTCGTCATCCCAGCGGGCGTCAAAGTCGTATCCGTCCCGCCGGTAGTTCGCAAAAGCCGGAAACCACTCCTTCGAGATAAAGCCGGCCTTTCGGTCAAAAAACTTGCCATAGGCCACTTTTCCCCTCACGGCCAGAAGCTTCCTCCACTCCCACGGATCGCGCGCCGGATCATCCGTCCACCAGGCATCCGCCGCCGTGTGCTCCTCCACGGAAAAGCCGGGGATCTCACAGCGGAAGAACGGCAGAAAGCCGATACTCTCTATGTATTTTTCCAGTCCCTCCACAGTTCGGATGCACGCCGGGTCGTCATACGAAAGCCCATGCATAATCCATCTCTCTTCTGCGTTCATAACCGCCGCCCCTTCTCGAACTCTTCTGTGATCAGTGTGTCCGTATTCCAGCCCGTTCTCGGGCCTGCATTAACTGCAATGATTTTCTTGCCCATAGCATTGCCTCCTGTCTCAGCGCCGCCCTGCGGCTGTTCGTATTCCTTTCGTCACGAAATAATATCTTCTCCAAGCAGCTCAATCGGCGTTATAAAAGATAAAGCAATTCTCATCCCCGATGATTTTTGCAACCAGCTCCAACACTCCCTCCCACAGCTTACGGACGTTGCCAAGCTACCACAGCTGAAATCGAGAATATGTGCGCTTGGTTTCAGTTTGTCCGAAAAATGATGTTGAGGTCTGTGTCATACTTCTGTTCAATTTATCCGCCTTGGCAAAATAATAACATATCGTCGGTCTGATATCTACATTAACATTTCATTTTACGTATAATCCTAAATTGAAAAAAGCAATGACACATAACATGACGCATAGCAGCCCCGCCGCGGCACCGTTAAATCGACGCCGCAGCAGGGCTGCTGTTCTTTTTCTTATTTCTGCCGCGCGCATGCTGCGCGGCTTATTTCCAGGTTTCTGCCCCGACGGGAGCAGGTTTTTACTTCGTCACTTTCACAGTGCAGGTGACTTTCTTCTTTCCGGCTTTCACCGTGATCTTCACCGTGCCAGCCTTCTTCGCCGTGACGACACCCCTGCTGGACACCGTCGCCACCTTCTTGTTCGAGGACGTGTAGGTGATCTTATCCTGGCTCGTCACCGGAGCAAGCACCGGCTTTAAGGTCAGCTTCTTCTTCACCTTCAGGGTCGCTTTCTTCGGCACGCCGCTGATCTTGCTGGTCGTCACCTTCGCGCTCTGCACCTTCACGGTGACCGTTTTCGTCATACCGCTCTTTAAAGTGATGGTGATCTTCGCGGAGCCTTTCTTCTTCTGCGCCGTCAGCTTGAAGGTGCCGCCCGCTTTCACGCTGCTCACCTTGACGATCTTTGTGTTGCTCGATACAACGCTCTTCAGAGAATCGCCGGCGGCCATCTCCGTCACCTTGAACTTTGTGGTGCTCTGCTTCTGCTTCATCTTCAGAGAAGTTGCCGTAACCTTCAGCACCGGTTTTAAGGTGCTTCCAACCTCTACCGTCTGCGTCGCGCCGCACACGGAGCAGGTCTTCTTCTGTTTCTCTTTCGCAAATACCGTGGCTTCGGACACTGTGATGCCCTTGCCATAGCTGTGGGTCGTCAGCTTCGGAATTGTCTCCGTCTTTGTCTCGCCGCAGCCGTTTTTGCACTTGAACGTCTTCACGCCTGCTTTTGCGCAGGTAGCCGCCGTCGTCACCGTGCCGTTGTCCCATGCATGGCCAAGAGCCGGAATCTCTTCTGTCTTCTTCGCACCGCAGCTGCAGGTGAAGGTCTTCACACCCTTTTCCGTACAAGTCGGAGCCTTTGTCACTTTGCCGTCATCATAATGGTGCGTATGGGCTTCCGCATCCGGATCGATATATATCTCAAACCAATTCTCATAATGGCCTTCCGCCTTGCTGTCGGCAGCAATCGAGATATAAGTCCTCGTATACTCTGTGACATCCTCCGCCGTGACGCTGAACGGTTCCGGGCCCTCTGTCAGATAGTCGCCCAGTTCCACGATGGAATATGTCCAATCGCCCGGCACCGGATTTCCGTCCGGATATTCTTTGTTGAAATCCATAACAACCGGTTGCAATACGCGCGTTTCTCCCGGGGCAAACGTGATAGAATAGTTATCCGAAAGCCTGATCTCCCGCGTATCTGACATTACATAAACCTCAACCACCTCGGAAGCCACAGTTTCGCCGTCTATCCATGCATTTACGCAAACATATGCGTAGTCATTTTCCGTTTTTGATGTGATGACTCCGTCTTCGGATACCGAGATAATATCCGTATCGTCCGTTGAATATGTGAGCGTATACTGATCTTTAGGCACTTCGTTTGTCTCTGCCTGACCGTCTTTTTCCTCTGTCAGCATCAGCGAGCATTGAATCTGCGCAGTATCTTCCATGTACAAGGAATCTTCAGCACCGTTGCCTTTCATCCACGCATACAAGCTGTAATAATATGGGAGGATTTCTACTGTTTTTTCATAATTATAGGTGTCCGATCCCCAGAGTTCTTCACATTTCAACGTAAATGTAACCGTAAGTTCCCCGGTTTTCACCGCTTTCAGCCATATGCCTTCGTCCGTCAATGTCTTTTCCATAAGCGACGGTTCGGACAGTACAATATCCTGCACTTCTGCACAAACATACTCACCGAACGGATGTTTCGAGTCCTCTACACGAACATCTACGGTATTTTGATAATAAAACTCCGTACCGGGAACCATCTCACCCTCTGTTATGAAGTGACTTTTGTCAAGAGGTAAATTTGCATTTCACAAACTTTTTCTTTTTCCCTGACAAGTCTC
>CANRDO010000014.1 GCA_947629385.1 uncultured Lachnospiraceae bacterium | reverse complement strand
ATCATTGAGGGCCGCCGGTGCTTGGTGAGCGTAAGCGAGCTTATGCACCGCTGCGTGCCCGATTAAGCGCGAGCGGGAGTCGGAAAGCAACGCGAAGCGTTCTCAAATGCTTTCCGACGATATGCCGCTGAACGAATGTGAGGGGGCGCTTCCGCACGGCCCTGACATTGCAAGCCCTTGCAGGGCGTCCGGGTAGCCAATATGTGAATTATACACGAAAATAGTTCCACATGAATGTTGCACTAATTCGCGGAAAAAGTCAAGTGATTGTTTTTCGTATGCATAAATGGTATACTTGCGGTGACTGATCGCAAAAGAAACGGAGGCTCCCATGCTCACCATCACCGAAAGAATCCCGGATTTTGACACATACGAAGAATACCTCGGCTATCACAGCGAAACAGCCCTTTTTTTCGATATCGAGACCACCGGGCTCTCTCCCGCCTCCGCGATCGTATTTCTGATCGGAGCCGTAAAAAAGGACGGCGGCAGCTGGCAGCTCACACAGTGGCTTGCGCAGCGCCCGGAGGACGAGCCTCTGCTTTTGCAGGCCTTTTTAAACGCCGCGGCAGGCTGCGACACGCTGATCCACTTCAACGGCAGCACTTTTGATCTGCCATTTATAAAGGAACGGGCGCGGCTGCTCGGACTTGCAGGGATTTCTGCTTCCAGCGATCCATGCGGTTCAAACATGCATCTTTCCGGGCGCTCTATGGACGGCAAAAGCTCTCTGGATCTATATCAGAAATTCCGTCCGCAAAAGCGGCTGCTCGGACTTTCGCGCATGAATCAGACCACGCTGGAACAGTTCCTCAGCTGGACGCGTGAGGACCGTCTGGACGGCAAGCAGATGATCTCTCTTTTTCAAAAATACGCCGCCTCGCAGGAGCCGCTGCTTCGCGACCTTCTGCTGCTCCACAACCATGACGACCTGCTCGGGATGACCGGCCTGCTGCGTCTTAGCGCATACCCGATGCTGTTCGAAGGGCAGTTCACCGCTGTGCGCGCGTCGATCGTATACGCCGATTCCGAAAATGCCCGCAGCTGCATGCGGCTTTACTTGACGCTAAAGGCAGCCCTTCCACAGGATATCACCCTGTCCCTCCCCTGCGCTTTTCCCGACATGGCCTATACTCTCACCGCTTCCGGCACGCAGGCAATCCTGTCCATACCAGGAATCTGCGGCGAGCTGCGCCACTTTTTCCCGAACTGGAAGGATTATTATTATCTGCCTCTCGAGGATCAGGCGATCCACAAAAGCGTCGGCGCCTTCGTCGACAGGGAATACCGCGTCCCCGCCACTCCTGCCGACTGCTGCGTCAAAAAAAGCGGGCTTTTCTTCCCCCAGCCGGAGGAATGCTTCTCGCCCGCTTTCAAGCTGTCTTACGAATCCAAAGCCCTGTTTTTCAGCCTTCCCGAGGATCAGGAAGCCAGGCCGGAAAGCCCTGCTGCGCATTGCGCGCCGCAAGAAATAGAAAACTGTCTTCGGCCGGAGGGCTCGCTTGCCCTCGATCCCGGGCAGCTCGCCTCTTACGCCTCCTCGCTGCTGCGGCTGTTCGCGCATGCCTCCTGACAGATAAGCACACCCTCTCAGGCTTTCCTTCTCCGTCAGCAGATTTGCGTCCTGCATCCGCCCGGAGGCCCCTGCCTGCCCCGGCACGTCTCCTAGCGGTCTGAGGTATACGGCGGCAGCTCCGGATGTCCGCCTGCGGCCTTCTGCATCCCACGCGGGATCGCGTCTTTCGAGTTCTTCCAGTCCGCGTCCTTGTTCCGGTAGTCGAACTTGTCGCAGAACCATTCCAGATCCTCGTAGAGCCGCTCCATATTCTTCTTCATCAGCGGCAGGAGCACGTCGTAAAATTCCTTCTTCTCCTTATCCGGAAGCGCTTTATCCGCGGCGTCCGCCACGGCTCCGAAATGCGGAACGCACAGCCCCTTGCTCTCCGCGAACATCCTGCGGAATTCCGGATCCTTCCGGTACTGGTCAAAGAACGAGCTCAGATAATGCTGAAAAGACTTTTTGTAGAAATTGCAGATATAGCAGCTCTCCTCCCGCGCGGCCGCCCATGCGCCGAGCGAATTATGTCCGTCCCCGTCGGACGGCTTTCCCTTCTTCAGCCGGTCCATAAACGAGACGTGTGAAGGAGAAAACTTCGCGATCTGCTCGTCCAGCTCCTGGTTCAGCTTCTTCATGTGCGTCTTCAGGATCAGCCCCGTTCCCAGGCGGTTCCCATAGTCATACATCTTCTTGTAATGCGTCCGGCAGAACCCTGCCGCGTCCGTCTCCGCCCGGATGTCGTCCTCCATGTAGGACGCGCCCGGTCCGAGCACAAAGTCCAGCGTGTGCTCCTCCAGCTTCCGCTCAATAAAGCAGAACGGGCACTCCTCTCCCGCCTGAAACGCGTCTGTCAGCGGTATCGTGTACAGCTTTTCCTTCATCTGCTATCCCTCCCTGATTATCTCTCCTCGCACAGCTGAAAAATATAAAACTTCAAGTAATACGAATCCCCAGCGCCCCAGAGGATCGGATGATCCGGCGCCTGCGTGCGGAACTCCACCTGTCGCAGTCTTCTGTGCGCGTTTTTCGCCGCCCGCGCGATCGTCTCAGCGAAAAGCTCCGGCTCCATAAAATGGGAGCAAGAACAGGTTGCCAGATACCCGCCGTCCCGGATCAGCTTCATCGCGCGCAGATTGATCTCGCGATAACCGCGCACGGCGTTTTTCACGGAATTGCGCGACTTCGTGAACGCGGGCGGATCCAGGATCACCACGTCGAATTTCTCGCCCCGCTGCTCAAGCTCCGGCAGCAGTTCAAACACATCCCTGCACTGAAATTCCACGATATCCTGCAATCCGTTGAGCGCGGCGTTCTCACGCGCCTGCGCCACACCGAGCTCCGAAGCGTCCACGCCGATCACCCGCGCCGCCCCGGCTTTTGCCGCGTTCAGCGCGAAGGAGCCCGTATGCGTAAAGCAGTCCAGCACCCGCGCGCCCGGACAAAGCTTCCATATCGCTTTTCGATTGTACTTCTGGTCGAGGAAGAATCCGGTCTTCTGCCCTTCGGCCACATCCACATAATAGCGGATGCCGTTCTCCTCAATTTCCACCTTCGTATCAAACGGCTCGCTCAAAAAGCCCGCCGCGCGCTCCATGCCCTCCTGCTCCCGCACCTTCGCGTCGGAGCGCTCATAGACGCCGCGGATCCGGATCCCGTCCTCCGCCAGCACCTCGCGCAAAAGCTCCACGATCAGCGGCTTGAAACGATCGATCCCGAGCGCCAGCGACTGCACGACCAGCACATCCGAAAACTTGTCCACCACGAGCCCCGGCAGAAAATCCGCCTCTCCGAAGATCACACGACAGCTTCCCGTATCCACCGTCCGCTTCCGGTATTCCCACGCCGCCTTCACACGCATGCGCAGAAATTCGCGGTCGACCACAGCCTTTGCATCGCGCGTCATCATGCGTACCGTCAGCTTTGAGCGGCGGTTCAGAAAGCCCTGCCCCAGCGCATACCCGTCGAAATCCTGCACCTGCACGATATCCCCGTCCGCCGGCTCTCCGGAAATGTACGCCACCTCATTATCGTAAATCCACGGCCCGCCCGCCTTCAGCGCGCGGCCTTCGCCCTTTTTCAATGTAACGATTCCCATCAGCTGTCTTCTCCATAAAATTTCCGTATGCTTTCTGTACTGTCTGATCCGATTATAACGAAAAAGACGTCGTTTTGCAATCCTGCATGATCCGGAAATTATTTTGTAAAAAACTATTGACACAATCCCGGAAATACGTAGATAATAAGAAATAATACAACAGTGGGGCGTTTTCTGCCTTAAAAAATACAGGCTCAGAATGAATCGCGGGAGGAAACTTATGGATCACAGAATGAGTGAACAGGAATTGCTTGCATGCTTTGACGACGCGTTGAAATCCGGACAGATTTATGCTGTTTATCAGCCCAAGATCAACCACGCCACAGGGAGGATGATCGGCGCGGAAGCGCTGATGCGCTGGTCGCACCCGGTCTTCGGAATGCAGTATCCCTCCGACTTTATCCCGGTTCTGGAGGAAAACGACCTTATCTATCGGGCGGATCTCGGGATCTTTGAGGCGGTCTGCCGCTTTCTGCGGAAATGTCTGGACGAGAGCGTCGCTCCCGTGCCGATCTCGGTCAACATGTCGAGATACGATATTTACGGGAAGGAATATGTCGATGAGATTGAAAAGCTCCGCATCAACTATGATGTGCCTGTGAAGTACCTCCATATCGAGGTCACAGAGACCTCAGCTATCGGAGGCATGGAGCTGCTTCTGGATGTTCTGGACCGGCTGCACGGCAAGGGCTATGTGGTCGAGATGGACGACTTCGGCAGCGGCTATTCCTCGCTGAATGTGCTGAAGGATCTCGCGGTTGACGTCATCAAGCTGGATATGCGTTTCCTAAGCGGCAATATCGGCGGCAGGGGCGGCACGATCATCAGCTCCGTCGTCCATATGGCAAAGTGGCTTGGCACGCCGGTGATCGCGGAGGGCGTTGAGACGCTTGAGCAGGCAGATTATATGAAGAGCATCGGCTGCCGTTACGTACAGGGATATCTTTACTCGAAGCCGCTGAAGGAAGAAGATTTCCGACAGAAAATGGAGCAGATGGACCATGAGCCGATGCGCGGACCCATGGACCTGATCAGCACGCTGAACGCCGGGAAATTCTGGGATCCCTCATCCATGGAGACGCTCATTTTCAACAATTTCGTGGGCGGCGCGGCGATCTTTACCTATACAGACGGAAAGCTTGAAGTCCTGCGGGTCAACAAAAAATACATAAAAGAAATCTGCACGAATGTCACCGAGCAGGAGATCATCGATTCGGATCCGTGGGCCGGATTCGACGCGGAGAATCGCAAGATCTATGAGGATACGCTGAAACGCGCCATCGAGTCAGGGGATGAGGAGACCTGCGAGGTATGGCGCATCTCCCACTCAAAAACCTGCGGAGAAGACAGGATCTGCACCCGCAGCTTTATCCGCATGATCGGCAAGACCGAGGATCAGTACCTCTTCTATGCGATGATACAGAACATCACTGCCGAAAAGCAGCAGTATGACCAGCTCTATGACAGCGAGCGCCGTTTCCGCTTCGCGAGCGAGCAGATCAATGTCTATGCCTGGGAATACGACATCTCCAGCAAGGAAATGCGCCCCTGCTTCCGCTGCATGCGCGACCTGCACCTGCCTCCGCTGCTCGAAAATTATCCGGAGCCGGCGATCGAGATGGGAATCTTCCCACCGGATTATGCGGATATGTACCGCGACTGGCACCGTCAGCTCGAACAGGGCGTTGAGCATCTCGAGGCGATCATCCCGCTGACGCCGGATCGGGTGCCCTTCCATGTGCGCTATACGCTCGAGACGGACGAGGCAGGCAGGCCGCTGAAAGCCTACGGCTCAGCAGCCCTGGTGGTAGATAAGGAATAAAGGGCTCTTTACCACAATTTCTGTGGATACATTCCGTCATCCTTCAGCTTCTGGATCGCCGCCATCACCTGCGGCTTGTCCTCCTTGTAGGTGACGCCGTGCCAACGGTCTGGCGACTGCACGACCTTTACGTCCGCTCTGCCCTCCTCGAGCAGCTCGCAGACCACAAACGGCAGGAAGTATTCGCACTTCAGCGGATCCTTTTCAAGATTCTCGTCAAGGAATTTCGCGAACCTGATCTTAAGCTCCTCCAGGATGCTCGCCGAAAATCCCCACATGTTCATCGACACGGTGCTGTGCGCCGGAATCTGCGTCCAGGTCTCACCGTCATCCTCTGTGTAAGCTGCACCTTCCCCGCGTTTCTCGATGTGCGTCCTCTCATCCACACGGATCAGCATTCCATCCGCGTCTGTCACGCACACGCCGCGCGCCACATGGCCGTTCTCTGTGAGTGTATTTTCAATCTGATAGCCGACCATCATGTAATGATATTTGTCCGGCTCGTCCTCCGTCTTCGTCAGGAAATCGTATGCCATCGAAAACGCGTGGCTTCCATAGTAATCGTCCGCGTTGATGACGACCATCGGGCCATCGATCTCGTCGATGCAGCTCAGCACCGCATGCCCCGTGCCCCAAGGCTTCACTCTGCCCTTCGGCACCGCATATCCCTCCGGAAGATTCTGCAGATCCTGGAACACATAAGCCACTTCGATCAGTTTGCTCAGTCTGTCTCCGATCGCCGAGCGAAAGTCAGCCTCGTTCTCCCTCTTTATGATAAACACAACCTTCTCAAATCCCGCTTTCACGGCATCATAGATAGAAAAGTCCATGATAATATGGCCTTCCTTGTCAATCGGGTCGATCTGCTTCAGCCCGCCGTAGCGGCTTCCCATCCCTGCAGCCATCACGACCAATACCGGTTTCTTCATTTTCTCTCATTCCTCCGCTTTCTTCTTTATATTGCCTATATTTTCATCGTCAGCGAAATCCGCTTCTTCTGCAGATCCACGCCCAGCACCTTAACCTCTACAATGTCCCCGACGCTCACAACCTCGAGCGGATGCTTTACAAACTTCTTATTTGAGAGCTGCGAAATATGCACAAGCCCGTCCTGATGCACGCCGATGTCGACAAAAGCGCCAAAGTCAATGACATTGCGCACCGTGCCCTTGAGGATCATTCCCTCCTTCAGGTCCTTCATCTCCAGCACATCCGTGCGAAGGATCGGCTGCGGCATCCCATCGCGCGGGTCGCGCCCCGGCTTGTTCAGCTCCTGCACGATATCACGCAGTGTCGGCTCACCGACGCCAATTTTCTCCGCCATCTTCGCATAATCTCCGACCTTGATGTTCTTCACGCCCTGCCCTGTCGCGAAATCCTCCGCGATGCCAAGCTCCTCGATCAGCTTACCGGCTGCCTCATAGCTCTCCGGATGGATGCTCGTCGCGTCGAGAGGATCGTCGCCGCCCGTAATACGCAGGAAGCCGGCGCATTGCTCGAACGCCTTCGGCCCGAGCTTTGGCACCTTGAGAAGCTCTCTTCGGCTGTGAAAGCGACCGTTCGCCTCGCGATAGGCCACGATATTCTTCGCAATCACCTTCGATACGCCGGAAATATGCTCCATCAACGGCACCGACGCCGTGTTCAGATCCACGCCGACGCGGTTCACGCTGTCCTCGACGACACCGTCCAGTGCCTCGCCGAGCTTTTTCTGGTTCATGTCGTGCTGGTACTGTCCGACGCCGATCGACTTCGGATCGATCTTCACCAGCTCTGCCAGCGGGTCCTGCACGCGCCGCGCAATCGACGCCGCGCTGCGCTGCCCCACGTCAAAGTTTGGAAATTCCTCAGTCGCAAGCTTGCTCGCCGAGTACACGGATGCGCCAGCCTCGTTTGTAATCACGTAGGCGACCTTCTGCGGAATTTCCTTCAGGATCTCCACGATCACCTGCTCCGACTCGCGGGAAGCCGTGCCGTTGCCGAGCGAGATCAGCGTCACGCCGTACTTTGCGATCAGCTTTTTTACCGTGTCCTTCGCCGCGCGGATCTTCGCCTCCGTCGTCGGGGCGGTCGGATAGACCACCGTCGTGTCGAGCACCTTGCCTGTCGCGTCGACCACCGCGAGCTTGCAGCCGGTGCGAAACGCCGGATCCCAGCCAAGTACAACCTGCCCCGCGATCGGCGGCTGCATCAAAAGCTGCTCCAGGTTTTTCCCAAACACCGAGATTGCTCCGTCCTCCGCCTTCTCTGTCAATGCGGTGCGGATCTCGCGCTCGATTGCCGGCGCGATCAGACGCTTATAGCTGTCCTCCACGACCTCCTTCAGCACCGGCGTCGTGTATGCATTGTCTCGTGTGATGACCTGTTTCTCCAGGTAGCGCAGGATCTGCTCTTGCGGCGCCTCAATCTTCACATTCAGTATCTTTTCTTTCTCACCGCGGTTGAGCGCAAGTACCCGATGTCCTGCCGCCTTCGACACGGGTTCCGCATAATTGTAATACATCTCATAGACCGACTCGACGCCTTCCTCCTTCGCCGACGACATGAGCAGTCCGTCCTTCTCCGTCATGCTGCGGATCCGAATGCGGTAATCTGCCTCGTCCGAGATCATTTCGGCGAGAATATCCTTGGCCCCGGCGATCGCGTCCTCCACGGTCAGCACTTCCTTCTCCTCGGACAGAAAGGCCTCCGCCTCTTTCTCAATCGAATTTTTCGTCATCTGCAGCAGGATCAGATTTGCAAGCGGCTCCAGTCCCTTCTCCTTCGCGACCGTCGCCCTCGTCCTACGCTTCGGGCGGTACGGGCGATACAAATCCTCCACGACCACAAGCGTCTGCGCCGCCTCAATCTGCGCGCGCAGCTCATCCGTCAGCTTGCCCTGCTCTTCAATCGTAGCAAGCACCTGCTGCTTCTTTTCCTCCAGATTGCGCAGATAGTTCAAACGCTCAAACAGCCTGCGCAGCACCTCATCATTCAATGATCCCGTCGCCTCCTTGCGGTAGCGCGAGATAAACGGGATCGTGTTCCCATCGTCGATCAGCTCCACTGCCGCCTGAGCCTGCCACGGCTTGATCTCCAGTTCCTGTGCAAGTGCCTTTACAATATCCATACGTAATTTTTCTCTCCTCTGCCCTGTAAAAGTGAACACTACCATCTTAACATTACGGAGAAAAAGCGTCAATTTAAATAATTATATGCTTTTTGTGTATCTTGTCAGATTCTTTCCCTTGTGCTATGATAAGTGCGAAATCAGGGTAAAAAAGGCTGTCCTTCACAGCTTACATGATATCGGCAGCCACGAAATGGAGGCATTATGGACACAGAATATGGCTATTCCTACGGATATTCCAGAAATCCGATGGCCACTGCGGCAATCGTACTCGGTGTGATCTCGCTGTTTACCGGCATGGTCTTTTATATCTCTGTCCCCTGCGGGGCGATGGCTGTTCTGCTCGCGATTCTCTCTCGCGGCAAAAGGCCGATGCCCGGCAAGAGCAAGGCAGGGCTTGTCTGCGGGCTGCTCGGGATGGCATTTTCCGTCACAGTCACACTCTCCTCCGTCTGGATAGTGCTGACGAACGCACAGATGCGTGCATACATGGAAAGATATATGCAGTATTATCTCGGAGACTCCTCTTTCGATCTTGACAGAGAGCTTGGCACAATGTTTCCTGCTCTAAAGGGTGTGCTGGGGCTCGATGATTCTGATACAGACGATAAAAATGATGCTGTCGACGACGAACCGGAACACATTCCGGTCGCACCGTCTAAGCAGCTTCCTGATGGAAAGGGGGATTTCATATGAATAGTCGACCGAAATCCAGCGAGCTAAAAAGCCAGGCACGCGAGCTGCTTATGGGAAGGCACGGCTTTCTGGCGCTTGTTACGTTTCTGCTATCCATGCTCTATCTCCTGGCGTCCTTCCTTCTGAATTCCGCATTTCCTTCAACGGGCGGAACTATGAATTTCGCGCTCGGACTTGCCGGCTCACTGCTCGTCAATATTGTATATTATCTTTTCTGCGCCGGACAGGCGGAGATCTATCTGAACCTCTGCCGAGGCCAGGATATGCGACTTGGTCAGCTGTCAGGTCCGTTTTCCAATCGTCCGGAGCCGATCGCGGTGTTCGCAGCCGTACAGTTTTTGATCCAGACGGTCTCCGTAAATCTGGGACTCTGGATTCTTCCAGATCTGCTCAACGAGACCGATTCCACAAAGCTACTGCCGATGTATGGGATCCTGCTTGTGCTCCTTGTCGTCTCGGTATGGCTTGAGCTCGGCTTAAGCATGGTATTTTTCTTGTACTGTGACGACCCGCAAAAATCCGGAATGCAGCTCATCCGTGAGAGCTTTCGCCTCATGCGTGGGAGCCGCAGACGGATGCTCTTTCTGATGCTCTCCTTCATCGGTGTAATGCTGCTTGGCATGCTCTCCGCAGGTATCGGTCTACTGTTCGCCCGGCCATATCTCAACACAGTGCAGGCGCTTTTCTACCTGGATCTGGTCGAAGATGCGCACGGTGAACAGGCCAGTAACAGTGCCGGAGTCGATGCGTTCATTTGATATTCAACTGGCGTTTCCTTAACATTCATCCAGCGTTTACACTTTTCATGTCATCGCAAAAACCGACGGCAGTCGCTCATCAAACTGTCGTCGGTCTTTCTTTTTCCTTCTTTTACCTGTTTTCTTCTCTTCGCCTGTTTCCCGGCTCAGCTCTCCTGCTCCAGCAGTACACGCATCATCCGGAACCCTTCCTCGCGCATGATACCGCTTTCCGCCGCCGAGGACTCGCCGTACTGCCTGCCGTCGCCGAGCTTCCTCGTGCTGTCGTACAACAAATATGGCACCGGATCGCCCGTGTGAGTACGGATGCGGATCGGCGTGGGATGATCCGGCAGTACCATGAGCCGGTACGGCTCACCGGACGCATCCATCTGCTCCGTGACCAGCTTCAGAATTCTGCTGTCCAGATTCTCGATCGCCTGCAGCTTGCGCTCCAAGCTTCCCTGATGGCCCATCTCATCGGGGCCCTCCAGATGTACATAAGCGAAGTCCGCGCCTTCCCTCAGAAGCGCATCTACAGCCGCCTGCGCTTTTCCCTCATAGTTGGTATTGAGTCCACCGTTGGCTCCCGGCACTTGTATGACACGCATACCCGCTCCAACCGCAATTCCCTTCAGCAGATCCACCGCCGAGATCATCGCGCCCTTCTTTCCGAATTCTTTTTCAAAGGATGCCAACAGCGGCTTCGTGCCCGCGCCCCAGAACCAACAGCTGTTTGCCGGGTTCAGTCCCTTTGCCCTGCGCTCCTGGTTGATCGGATGTCGGTCGAGGATCTCATAGCTGCGCCTCATCATCGCGCGCAGCGTCTCGTTCTTCGGCAGATACGGCCCGATCACCTCGGTGAGATGGTCGTGCGGCGCATCCAGCTCCTCAACCCTGCCGTTCGCCCAGATCACGCAGTGACGATAGCTTGTCCCCACGTAAAACTGATACGCCTCATTCTCAAGCTCCTTTCGCACTGCCTCCAGCAGAATCGCCGCGTCCTCTGTGCTGATCTCCCCCGAGCTGTGGTCGAGGATGCGCTTCTCCTCGTATGGCTCCTCCTCAGTGAGGGTCACGAGATTGCAACGCATCGCAACGTCTGTGTCCTTCATCGGCACGCCGATTGAGAGCGCCTCCAGCGGAGAACGTCCCGTATAGTAGCGTCTCGGGTCATAGCCGAGCACCGCAAGATTCGCCGTGTCACTTCCGGGGCTCATGCCCTGTGGGATCGTGCGCAGCATCCCGACCTCGCCTGTCTTAGCAAGACGATCCATCACCGGTGTGCGCGCCGCCTCCAGAATCGTGCGCCCACCGAGCGCTTCCTGCGGCTCATCCGCCATTCCGTCTCCCAAAATTACAAGATATTTCATGTTATCTACCCTCAAAAATTTTCTCAAGATATACCGCCTGCGTCAGCCGCGGATACGGATCATGCTCAGGATCCCCTCCACCTGCGACGCGCGAGTCTCGTACTCCGCCTCCGTCATCACCTCAGTGATGAAACCGTACTCTCCGTCGACCCCGGCGTCCACTACCTCGATCGGCCCAAAGATGGCCTCCATCCTCTGACGCTGCGACGCGTCGCCCGGCACGCGCACAAAGAATGCTTTCTCCGTGTTGGATACATCCTTCAGCTCCTGCTTCTCCGGTTTCCACTCGGAGACTACGCCCTTCCCGAGCACCTGCGCCGCCTCGACGACGTCCGCAGCAACCGCACTGGCGGTCGCCTCCTTGCCCGCGCCCTGCCCGTAGAACATCGCATCACCGAGCATATTACCGTGCACAAAAATCGCGTTGAACACGCCGCTCACGCTGTAGAGCGGGTCTTCCTTGTCCACAAGGTATGGCGCAACCATCGCCATCACCTCGTCGCCCTCCCGGCTGCTGTAGGCCAGAAGCTTGATTGTCTTTTCCATCGCGCGCGCATATTTGATGTCTGCCGAGGTAATCTTCGTGATTCCCTCTGTATAGATATCGGTAAAATCCACCCGCTTTCCATAGGCAAGCGAAGAGAGAATCGCGATCTTTCGGCACGCGTCATGTCCCTCGATGTCCGCCTCCGGGTTGCGCTCCGCATAGCCCTTCTGCTGCGCGTCGCGAAGTACATCGTCAAATTCCAGACCCTCGTCGATCATCTTGGTGAGAATATAATTTGTCGTGCCGTTCAGGATTCCCGTGATCTCATCGATCACGTCAGCGGTCAGAGATGTACGCAGCGGACGAATGATCGGAATTCCGCCACCGCAGCTCGCCTCAAAGAGATAGCTCGCATGATTCTCGCGCGCAAGCTTTTGAAGCTCCGTCCCATGCCGTGCTATCAGCTCTTTGTTGGACGTGCAGACGCTCTTGCCTGCCGCCAGCGCTTTCTTCGAAAACGTAAACGCCGGCTCCGTTCCTCCCATCACCTCGACCACGACCTGAATCTCCGGATCGTTCACGATGACGTCATAGTCATGAACGATTCGCTCCTGGATCGGATCTCCCGGAAAATCGCGCAGATCCAGTACATACTTCACGCGCAAATCTACGCCGGCCTTCTCCAGAATACTGTCGTGATTCGTCTCGATCACCTTTACCACACCGGATCCAACCGTTCCGTAGCCCAAAACCGCAACCTGTACCATATACCTCTCCATCCTTTTCTGTAATTTCTTCAATCTTATTCCCGTCCTAATATCTTCAGGTACTGAACCTCCGGCCTCGACTCGATGGCCTCGATCATGCTGGAGACATCACCCGTCGCCGGTAGAATCTCCACGCTCAGCGTCAGCGTCGCCACGCCGTTTGTCGGAATGCTCTGGTGAATTGTCAGGATATTCGCCTTGTATTCCGCCACGATGCTCAGCACATCCGAGAGCAAGCCCGGCTCATCGTGCATCTGGAGCATAAACGTGAACGTCTTCCCCTTCACATTATCACGGAACGGAAAAATATCGTCCTTGTACTTGTAAAAGGAGCTCCTGCTGATCCCTACCTGATCCGCCGCCTCCTGAACGGTCTCGGCGCGCCTGGTCTCCAGGAGCATCTTGGCCTCTACCACCTTCAAAAGCACCTCGGGTACCGCTTTCTGTCTGACCACAAAATATTTTGAACTGTCCGGCATTCTTTCCTCTCCTCACAACCAGGCTTTCGACCCGCTGCGCTTCGCGCACAGACGAATCGATTATGCGTCGTCCCCCGGCTCCTTCTCGCCAAGCGACATCCATTTCAGATACGCGTTCATGAACATATCGATATTTCCGTCCATCACACTGTCCACATTCCCCGTCTCCGCGTTCGTCCGCAGATCCTTCACCAGCTTGTACGGCTGCATGACATAAGAGCGGATCTGATTGCCCCAGCCGTTATCCGTGACCTCGCCGCGAATGTCGGATCTCTTCTCCGCGTTCTCCTGCAGCTTCAACTCATACAGCTTGCCCTTGAGCATCTGCATCGCCTTGTCCTTGTTCTGGTGCTGCGAGCGCTCGTTCTGGCACTGCACCACGATGCCCGTCGGCAGATGCGTGATACGGATCGCCGAGGAGGTCTTGTTGATGTGCTGTCCGCCCGCGCCGCTGGAACGGTACGTGTCGATACGCAGGTCGTCCGGATCGATCTCGATATCCACGTCGTCGCTGAGCTCCGGCATGACCAGACAGCCCGCAAAGGAAGTCTGCCGCTTGCCCGCCGCATTGAAGGGAGAAATGCGTACCAGACGGTGCACGCCCTTTTCCGAGCGCAGATAACCGTACGCGTTCTCGCCGTTGACCTGGAAAGTCACAGACTTGATCCCGGCTTCCTCCCCGTCGAGATAGTCGAGCACTTCCACCTGGTAGCCACGTTTGTCCGCCCACCGCGTATACATGCGGTATAACATAGACACCCAGTCACAGGCCTCTGTCCCGCCGGCTCCCGCCTGAAGCGTCACGATCGCATTGTTCGCGTCGTACTCTCCGGAGAGCAGCGTCCTGATTCGGATGTCATCAAATGCAGTCTGGAACGCCTGCAGCGTCTCCTCGATCTCCGGAATCACCGCAGGGTCGTTCTCCTCATAGCCCATCTCGATGAGCAGCTCAATCTCCTCGTACTGCTCCTTCAGCTTATTGTATCCTTCAATATCATCCTTCAGGGACTTGAGCGTCTTCATCATCTCCTGCGAGCGCTCCGGGTCATCCCAGAAATTGGGCGCCTCCATCTCCCGCTCAAGCTCCTGAATCCTCTGTTCCTTATTTACGAGGTTAAAGTGAATCCCTCACTTCCACCAGTGGTTCTGTGTAGCTTGCCAAAGTTGCTTTAAACTGATCCAATTCTACCACAGTGTCACCTTCTTTCTTTAAATTATGATGCTTTCTTTCTGCCGCAGCACTGCTTGTACTTCTTGCCGCTGCCACATGGGCATGGATCATTCGGATAAATCTTCTGCTCTGCGCGTTTCTTCGGCGCACGCGGGCCGGAATCGTCCTTGTTCGTGCCGGTCACCTTCGCGACCTCTTCGCGCTCGACCTTCTGCTCCACCTTGACATGGAACAACAGCTTCACGGTATCCTCCTGAATCGCGGAGGTCATCGCGTCGAACATCTCGTAGGCGCTCATCTTGTACTCTACGAGCGGGTCGCGCTGGCCGTACGCCTGCAGGCCGATGCCCTGGCGGAGCTGATCCATGTCGTCGATGTGATCCATCCACTTGCGGTCGACTACCTTCAGCAGGATGACGCGCTCGATCTCACGCATCTGCTCTGCATCCTCAAACTCCTTCTCCTTGAGCGCATACAGCTCAAGTGCTCGATCCGTGAGCTTCTCCTTCAGCTCCTTCTTGCCGGAGACGCTGTCCACCAGCTCCTTCGTGATCGGCTGCATTGGGATAATCGGACGGAGCACGGAATTCAGCTCATTCAGATCCCACTCGTCGCTGCCGTTGTCGCCGATACACATATCAACTGTGCCACTCACCACATCGGCGATCATCTTCAGTATCGACTGATGCATATCCTCGCCGTCGAGCACGCGTCTGCGCTCTGCGTAGATGATCTCTCTCTGCTCGTTGTTGACCTGGTCATACTCAAGCAGGTTCTTGCGGATGCCGAAGTTGTTGCCCTCAATCTTCGTCTGGGCCTTCTCGATCGCGTTGGAGAGCATCTTGTGTTCGATCTGCTCATTCTCCTGCACGCCGAGCGACTGGAAGACCTTCATCATCTTCTCGGAGCCGAACAGGCGCATCAGGTCGTCCTCAAGCGAGATATAAAATCTGGATTCACCCGGATCGCCCTGACGTCCGGAACGTCCACGTAACTGGTTATCGATACGCCGCGACTCGTGACGCTCGGTGCCGATAATCTTCAGGCCGCCCGCCGCGAGCGCCTCCTCATCCAGCTTGATATCCGTACCACGACCGGCCATGTTCGTCGCAATTGTGACTGCCCCATGGATACCGGCGTCCGCCACGATCTCGGCCTCGAGCTCGTGGAACTTCGCGTTCAGGACGTTGTGCTTGATACCCTCTCTCTTAAGCAGGCTGCTGATAAGTTCGGACACATCGATGGTGATCGTGCCGACCAGCACCGGCTGTCCCTTCGCGTGAGCCTCCTTGACTGCCTCGACGACCGCGCGGTACTTCTCCTTCTTCGTCATGTAGACCGCGTCGTTCAGATCCTGACGGCATACCGGGCGGTTCGTCGGGATCTCGATGACGTCCATCCCGTAGATATCGCGGAACTCCTGCTCCTCGGTCAGCGCCGTACCGGTCATGCCGCATTTCTTCTTGTATTTGTTGAAGAAGTTCTGGAACGTGATCGTCGCGAGCGTCTTGCTCTCCCGCTTCACCTTCACATGCTCCTTCGCCTCGATCGCCTGATGCAGACCGTCCGAATAGCGGCGGCCAGGCATGATACGCCCGGTGAACTCATCGACGATGAGCACCTGGTCGTCCTTCACAACGTAATCCTGATCGCGGAACATGAGATTGTTCGCGCGCAGCGCCAGATCGACGTTGTGCTGGATCTCAAGATTCTCCGGATCGGAGAAGTTGTCGATCTGGAAAAACTTCTCGACCTTCTCCACGCCTTGCTGTGTCAGCGTGACGAGCTTGTCCTTCTCGTTGACGATAAAGTCGCCCGTCTCGGTGATCTCCTCGCCCATGATGGCCGTCATCTTCGTCACCTCGCCGCTCGCCTCGCCGCGCTGCAGCTGCCGCGCCAGGATATCGCAGACCTCGTAGAGCTTCGTGGACTTGCCGCTCTGCCCGGAAATGATCAGCGGAGTGCGGGCCTCGTCGATCAGGACCGAGTCGACCTCGTCGATGATCGCGTAGACAAGATCCCGCTGCACGAGCTGCTCCTTGTAGATGACCATGTTGTCACGCAGGTAGTCGAAGCCTACCTCGTTGTTCGTGATATAGGTGATGTCGCAGGCATACTGCTCCCTGCGCTCGTCGTTGTTCATTGAATTCAGCACGCAGCCGACGGTCAGTCCGAGGAAACGGTGTACCGCTCCCATCCACTCCGCATCACGGTTCGCGAGATAATCGTTGACCGTGATGACATGCACGCCCTGCCCGGTCAACGCGTTCAGGTAGGCCGGCAGCGTCGCCACAAGCGTCTTACCTTCACCGGTCTTCATCTCAGCGATACGTCCCTGGTGGAGGATGATGCCGCCGATGAGCTGCACGCGGAAATGCTCCATCCCGAGCACGCGCTTCGCCGCCTCACGCACCACGGCAAACGCCTCCACGAGCAGGTCGTCCAGCGTCTCGCCGTTCGCGTAACGCGCCTTAAACTCCGGCGTCTTCGCCTTCAGCTCGTCGTCCGAGAGCGCCTGCATCTGCGGACGCAGAGCTTCTATCTTGTCCACGAGCGGCATGATCATCTTCAGCTCACGCTCGCTGTGAGTCCCGAATATTTTTTGTATCAGCTTCATTCTGGTTCTCCCATCTATATATTGTTCTGATGTACAACAACGTTCTATCTATTGTAACACTTTCGAATGCACAAGGCAATCCAAATTTTCATGTGAACACCGGATTGTCGACAACCCGCTGGATCAGGAAGTGAGACAATCGGCGGTCGGCCGCCGAAAATACAGAAAAAACCTATGCCGGACAAGAAATAGGCAGGAATCTCCCGGTGGGCGCCCCTACAGGTCCTTCCCGGAGATTCCTGCCCTTCTTCGTCTATCTGTTTCACCGAACATCACAATCCGAGATATTCTTTATTGGATATTCTTCGCGCAATACTCAACACCAGCGCCGAATCTTACGAATACTCCGGCTCGATCAACCCGTAGGTATTGCCCTTCCTCTTGTATACGACGTTGACCTCCTCGGTCTCCGCGTTGAAGAACACGAAGAAATTGTGTCCGAGAAGCTCCATCTGCACGCATGCGTCTTCCGGGTACATCGGCTTCATCCCGAAATGCTTTGTGCGGATGATCTTCACCTCGTCGAGCGGATCCGTCTCCTTCTCGATGAACTCCTGCTTGAAATTGCCGCCATCCTGATGCCGCTCGATGATCTTCTCCTTATATTTGCGCAACTGACGCTCAATCACTTCCTCGACCAGATCGATCGAAACATACATGTCGTTGCTCACCTGCTCGGAGCGGATGATGTTCCCCCTCACCGGGATCGTCACTTCGATCTTCTGACGCTCCTTCTCCACGCTCAGAGTCACAATAATTTCAGTATCCGGAGTGAAATACCGCTCCAGCTTGCCAAGCTTGTCCCGGATCGCTGATTTCAAGCCATCCGATACTTCGAGATTCTTGCCGCTGATCGTAAATTTCATACTGTCCAACTCCTTTACTTGAGACTGGAACAAACGCACAGGATATTAAGCGCGCTGTTCTGATATTTAGTATAACATATTTTCCAGTTTTTTCAATGAAAACTCGCGATTTTTCAGTAATTTTTCTATATTTTTATCACTGAGTTACAAAATGAGCGGATGGGCTCACTATGCGCTGTGTTCTGCGCCTCATTCGCACAGCTCCAGCACCTCGCGATATGAAAGCGGTCCGCCGAACAGATCGAGCGCGCTCCCGACCGTCACGTCCAGACGATTCTGTCCCAGCCGCCGCAGCGTCTCAAGATCCGCATAACTTCCCACTCCACCCGCGTAGGTTACGGGAATTCCCTGCCAGGAGCCAAGCAGCTGCACCAGCTCCTCCTCGACTCCCTTCTGCCTGCCCTCGACATCCGCCGCATGGATCAGGAACTCGCCGCAGTATCCGGCCAGCTCGTCCAGCACTCCGTGCGACAGCCGAACCTCCGTGAACTTCTGCCAGCGATCCGTCACGATATAATACCCGTCATCTTTCCTGCGGCAGCTCAAATCCAATACCAGACGCTCCCGCCCGGTCTTGCGCGACAGGCTCCGGAGGCGGTTGAAGTCTACCTGCCCGTCCCGAAATACGTATGAGGTCGCTATGACATGCGATGCCCCGGCCTCAAGAAACTCCTCAGCGTTCGCCTCGTTCACCCCGCCGCCCAGCTGCAGTCCGCCCGGATACGCGCGCAAAGCCATCATCGCCTGTCGTTTCGTCTCTTTATAATACTCTGAGGACGCAGGATTGAGCAAAATGACGTGGCCCCCTTTCAGCCCATCCCGGCGATAAAACTCCGCATAGAACGCGGCGTCCTGCCCGGAGACAAAATTCTCCCCGGCCGTATTCCCCTCGTCGCGCAGACTCCCGCCGACAATCTGTTTCACTTTTCCGTTATGTATGTCGATACATGGCCGAAACCGCATCGTTCTCCTCCTTTGCATCCGCTGCCGCCCACCCCAGACAACATATGCGCTTTGGGCGCCTCTTGCACCTGTCGCCTGCACCCTGACACAAAAACATGCAGAGCGGACATGTTTCTTTAAACAGGAGAAATATTCTCCCTGCCCATCGCGCGACCCGCATGCTGCGTCAACAGCTGACTTCTGTTTGCGGTTCCACGCACGAAACATACCGCGCTGCATTCTCGTCAATGGAACTGATATCGTATGCTGTACAATTCTAGTTCTGACTATTCGCATTGTTGTTACCGGTCAGCTCGTCTCCGGCATCCTGTATACCGTCGATCACGTCCTTACCGGCATCACCTGCGCCGTCGAGCACGTCTTTCCCGGCATCGCCCACGCCGTCGACAATATCAGCGCCCGCGTCGCCAACAATGCCTCCGTCGGTGTTTCCGTCCTCCGCGGCGTTGTCCACAGCGTTGTTATCTGCAACGTCATTGTCCATCCTGTCGTCCTGATTGTTCTCGTCTGTGACGCCGTTCACATTGCTGTCTGACGCATCGCTCTGCGGCGAGCCGTTCTCCTCCTGCGCCATATCATCCCGATCGGTCCCAGCCTCAGTGCCGTTTTCAACATTACTTTCTGAAGAAGCACTGCCGCCCGCAGCGTTGTCTTCAGAGTCTGCCTCTTGAGCTTCCGTCGTAATTTTTTCTGTCTCTTTTTTGTTCGCATTTTTGTTGTTGTCATTTCCACAGCCTGCCAAAAGTGCCATGCAGCATACGCAGGCAATGCATAAAGCATACTTTCTCCAGCGTTTCATAGTTTGCGTTCTCCTTTTTCATTTATTCCTGTAGCTTCTGCGGCCGCATCGAAAATGGATCCTCCGCATCGCCGCCGTGTTAGTAATATGTGCTTTTTTGCTGTTTTTATTCCAGCCTCACAGGAAATCTTTTTGAAAAAGGATCGCAATAAACCTATTTCACGGTAACCTTACACTTGAACGTCTTTTTGCCGCTTTTTATCGTGATCGTCGCCTTGCCCTTCTTTTTGGCCTTGAGCTTACCCGAGGACGAGACAGTGACCACCTTCTTGTTTGATGAGCTGTACGTCACCTTCTGCACGCTCGTAATGGGTGAAATGACCGGCGTCAGCTTTTTCGTTTTGCCTTTTTTCAGCGTGATCGATTTGGCGACGCCGGAAATCTTGCTCGTGGCGACGGCATTTTTCTGCACCGTCACTTTGATCGTCTTTTTCAGCCCGCTCGCAAGCGTGATCCTGATCTTCGCCGTACCGGTCTTTTTCTGCGCCGTGATCTTTCCGGATGGAGAGACCTTGACGACTTTTGTATCCAGAGATTCCCATTTCTTCACCGAATCGCCTTTTGCAAGTCCGCTCACCTTCAGCGCTTTCGTCGTCTGGCCTTTCTTGAGCTTCAGACTGCTCGCGTTCAGCTTGATCGTCGCGGAAAGCTTCGTCCCCGGAGCAGTCACGGTCAGCTTTTTCGTCCCACAGCCATTATCACAGACCAGCGATTTCGTGCCGTCACTCAGAACTGTCGCGTCATTGTTATAAACATATTTTTTTTCATGATAACTGTGCCCAAGCGCCGCCACAACATTGCTCGTGGTCTCTCCGCATTTGGTGCACCTGTTGACAATCGTCCCCTTTGTCGTACAGGTCGGCTTTGTCTCCGAGATCACAACCCAATCGTGGAGTCCGTTTTGGGAACACGGCACCGCCCCCACACGATACGCCGTGCTGTTCAGGATCGGGTAATTAAAATTCTTGCTGTTTCCATTATCTGTAAAGCGTGTGTGAAGCTCCCGTGTCGACCCGAATGTTCCTCCCGGAACCGACGTCCCGCTGCCTACCATAAAATACGTGTCCAGCGCCGGAATCCCTTCGACGTCATCCCATGTAGTGTCCACCGCGTACCATCCGCCGTTCACCTGCACATAATTCCACATGTGAGCCACGCCGCCGGCTTCCCCGATGACAAGGATCGCCGGAATATTGAATTCCCCGCACAGGATCATGAACGATTTCGCATATCCCTCGCAGACCGCGACGCCTCCATCCAGAAACAGTCCGGCAGCGGAATGATACGACGGCACGATGGACGATGAACTATCGCCATACCCGGCCGGATATATGATCCTCTCACAGACATAATCGTGTATCGCCTTCAGCGTATCGAACGTTCCGCTTCCCGAACGTCCGGACATTATCTCACTTTTTGCCTTGCTGACGTTCGCGAAAAAATCGCCCTGCCTCTTGCCTGCGCCGGAATAGATCTCCGAAAAGCTTATGGTGACCTCTGTAAATTTGCCGGAGAACGTCGTCTGTGCTTCATAATTTACACTGACGCTCACATTCTCCATATAGATCAGCTCATTGACCCAGAACAGCTCCGGATAATCATACAAAACCGCGCAGCAAGCCGTCTCGACCGCATACTCGAGATCCTCTTCCGCATATTTATATTCATCGCTCTGCTCCCAGTCTCCGACCCCGGAAAATGTAAACTGACAGGGAACGTTCAGGCTGCCCGTCTCCTGTTTCTTTACAAAATGTTCGACCATTTTATTGTAAATCGTTCTCTCAAGGCTCCCCGACGCAAGCTGCATACCGTAGCTCTCTGAAAATCCGCCTATGCCGATCGTGCTGATACCAAACGCACCCTGTCCTGCCCGGGACGAGTTGCGCGCAAGCCCGATATAGGGAACAACGTGTGTAAGCGTCTTCTTAACAGGCTCCGACCGGTCGGTCGTCGACGCTGCGAACGCCGTCAAACCGCCCTCAAAGGTGCACACTGCCGTATTCCCGGTCAAAAACACCGCAAATACAGCAACGAACAAAAGTATCAATCGTTTTCCTTTCATACTGACCTCCCCCTATAGCGCACCCGGATCATATTTCAATCCGGGCAAAGAGAAATCATCAAGTGACTCTGAATTTCTATCGCGCATCCCCCATGAAGAACAGCGCGAGCGTCCCCGGTCCGGAATGCGCACCGATCGTCGGACCGATCGGGCCGATCATAAACTTCTCTATGCCGAAACGGCTTTTCACCTGATCCCGCACATAGAGCGCGTCGTCATAGCAATCGCCGTGGCTGATGAACACGATATCGTTCTTGTCCCTGAAGCTGCCGATCTGCTTCTCCATATAGTCAAGCAGGGCGTTCAGGGATTTCCTGCGCCCGCGCACCTTCGCGAGCGGGATGAGATGTCCTTCCCTGTCCACGTGCAGCACCGGCTTCAGATTGATCATCGTGCCGACCACAGCCGCCGCCTTTGAGACACGCCCGCCGCGGTACAGATGAAAGAGATCATCCACCGTGAAATAATGGCAGATGTGCTGCTTATTGTCCTCAAGCCACCGCACCATCGCGTCGTAGTCAAGCCCCGCCGCCTGCTGCTCCAGCGCCCGGTACACAAAAAGGCCCTCGCCCATGGAGGCCGCCAGCGAATCCACAACCGTGATCCTACAGTCCGGCCGCTCCTCCATCAATTCCTGGGCCGCCAGACGCACGCTGTTGTATGTGCCGCTCAGACCGCTGGAAAAAGCGATGTGAATGATGTTTTTGTTGATCTCCAGAAACTTCTCCAGATACTCCTTCGCCTCCGCAGGATTGACCTGTGAGGTCGTCGGCATGCAACCCTCGCGCATCTTCTTATAGAATTCCTGATATGGGAGCGAATTCTCTGCATTATATGTCTGTCCGTCCAAGAGGTAGGTCAATGACATCGTAGGAATCCGGTGCTCCGCAATATACTCATCCGGAAGATCTCCCATGTTGTCCGTCGTAATCAAATAGCTTTCCATAAATCTCTCCCTGTTCTGTCTTCCTGTGGCTATATTACCCCTATTATTTTCTATATCATATCACAAATCCGGCGGCATTGCAAACAATTGTTATCATAAAGCATGGCCCACACAAATAAACTATATCAAATACGAATTTCTCAGGAGTATGTTATGAGTTCCAATCCCAAAATCATTGTCCTTAAAACCCGTGAGATCATCTATACCCTGCTTCTGTTGTTTCTCGCAATCCTGCTGATCGTCTGTCTGGTGCTGATGTTCTCCGGAAAGCTGAAGAAAAGCGAAGTCCAAAGCAGTACCAGCTCTGATCAGGGCGCGACCGCACAGCCGTCGGAAACCTCCTCCGACTCCTCGTCCAAAGGGAAAATCTTCACCGCCGGAGTCTACACGACGCCGGTCACACTCGGGGATTCCACCGTAGACGTGGAAGTCAGTGTCGACCAGGATCACATCAACGCGATCCGTCTGGTGAACCTGAGCGAAGCGACCGCGGCGGCCTTTCCGCTCGTCTCCCCGTCCCTGGAGCACATCACCTCCCAGATCCTGGAGAAACAGTCGATCGAGGATATCACCTGTCCTCAGGAGAACAAATACACCTCGCAGCTTCTGCTGTCCGCGATCGCCCAGGCGCTTGAACGCGCGCAGGGAACAGAATAGCCGCGTCTTCTTCTCAAAAGCACAAAGGACCGCCGGCATATTGCGGCGGTCCCTTGGCTGCTCTGCCGGTTAGGGTCAGACAGTCTTTACTTTTCCTTCGAGATCAGATAATACGGAAGCGCGATGAGCAACACGCCGCCCACCATATTTCCGGCCGTGACGATCAGGAGGTTGTAGAAAAAGCCTCCGATGCTGACCGTCGCCTCCATCGGATTCATCAATCCGATCGTGAGGAAGGTCATATTCGCGACGCTGTGCTCGAAGCCGCAGGTGACGAACGTTGCCACGCAGCAGAAATTCATCGCGATCTTCGCGCCCTCGGATTTCAGCTTCGCGCCGCACCAGATCGCGAGGCAGACCAGCATATTACAGAAGATCGCCTTCGTGAACAGGTTCAGCGGAGCGCCTGCCATCTTGCCCGCCGCCGCGTTCGACAGGAACGTGCCGGTAGCGTCTGTGTCCAAGCCGGTCAGCACAAAGAGCACCGCCGTCGCCACGGAACCGATCAGGTTGCCGATGTAGCAGACCACCCAGAGCTTGATTGTCTTCGCCCACGAAACGGCCCCCGTGAAGCTGCCGACCGCCATCACGAAATTGTTGCCGGTGAAGAGCTCAGCGCCCGCCACCGTCACAAGGCAAAGTCCCACGGAGAACACGATGCCGCAGACCAGCTTCTGTGCCGGCTGTCCGGCCATCTGGCCGCCCACAATGCCCATCATGATGCTGCCAAAGCCGATGAACACGCCGGCAAGGATCGACATCAGGACGTAGCCGAGCGGGTTCTTCTCCAGCAGGCCCAGCTTATTCTTAGCGGTATTGCCTACCGCCTCTATCTCATTTCGAAACATATGTTATTTCCTCCGATTATAATAAATCAGAGCAGACAGACTGCACAGATTTCGTCTCATGGATTGCCTCGCAGCCTGTCTGCTCTGCGCGCCGATGTGCAGCTGCGAAGCAGCCTTCCCATGCGCATCGTGCGCATCCCGCGCGGAGCGCTTCTGAGCTGCCTGCAGATCAGAACAATCCGGAGATCTTGCCGGTCTCGTCCACGTCGATACGCTCCGCCGCCGGTACCTTCGGAAGTCCCGGCATCGTCATGATCTCGCCCGTAAGCGCCACGATGAACCCTGCGCCTGCCGAGATCTTCAGGTTCCGCACCGTCACCTCGAAGCCCGTCGGCGCGCCCAGCTTCGTCTGATCGTCCGTCAGGGAGTACTGCGTCTTCGCCACGCAGATCGGGCAGTTGCCATAGCCAAGAGCCTCCAGCTCCTTCGCCTGCTTCTGCGCATTCGCCGTCAGCACCACCTTGCTGCCGCCGTAGATCTTCTGTACGATCTGGTTCAGCTTGTCCTCGATGCTGCCCTCCAGCTCGTAGCTGTACGTGAAGTCGTTCGGCTCCTCCACCAGGCGGATCACTTCCTCCGCAAGCTTCAGGCCGCCTTCGCCGCCCTTTGCCCATACCTCCGACAATGCTACGTTCACGCCCAGCTCCTTGCACTTGTTCTCCACCAGCGCAAGCTCCTCCGGCGTATCCGTCGGGAACGCGTTGATCGCCACCACGCACGGAAGCTTGTACACGTTCTTGATGTTGTTCACATGCTTCAGCAGGTTCGGGAGACCCTTCTCAAGAGCCTCAAGGTTCGGCATGTTCAGATCTGCCTTCGGCACGCCGCCGTTGTACTTCAGGGCACGAACCGTGGCAACGATCACCACCGCATTCGGCTTCAGGCCTGCCATACGGCACTTGATATCCAGGAACTTCTCCGCGCCGAGGTCTGCGCCGAAGCCTGCCTCCGTGATCGCGTAGTCGCCCAGCTTCAATGCCATCTTCGTCGCGATGACCGAGTTGCAGCCGTGCGCGATGTTCGCGAACGGGCCGCCGTGCACGATCGCCGGCGTGTGCTCCAGCGTCTGTACCAGGTTCGGCTTCAGGGCGTCCTTCAGCAGCGCGCACATCGCGCCCTGCGCGTTCAGGTCACCCGCCGTCACCGGCTTCTGCTCCGACGCCTTGCCATAAGTATAGCCTACGATAATTCTCGCCAGACGATTCTTCAGGTCCGTGATGTCGTTCGACAGGCACAGCACCGCCATGATCTCGGAAGCCACCGTGATGTCGTAACCATCCTCACGCGGCATGCCATTCGTCTTTCCGCCGAGGCCGTCCACCACAAAGCGCAGCTGTCTGTCATTCATGTCCACGCAGCGTCTCCAGGTGATCTTGCGCGGGTCGATGTTCAGCGCATTCCCCTGGTAGATGTGGTTGTCGATCATCGCCGCCAGCAGGTTGTTCGCCGCGCCGATCGCGTGGAAGTCGCCCGTGAAGTGCAGGTTGATGTCCTCCATCGGAACCACCTGTGCGTAGCCGCCGCCTGCCGCTCCGCCCTTCACGCCGAACACCGGCCCGAGGGACGGCTCGCGCAGCGCTACCATGACCTTCTTGCCCAGCTTCGAAAGACCATCTGCGAGGCCTACCGTCGTCGTCGTCTTGCCCTCGCCCGCCGGCGTCGGGTTGATCGCCGTCACGAGCACGAGCTTGCCGTCCGGAAGGTTCGTCTCCTTTAAGAGATTGTAGTCGATCTTTGCCTTGTAGTTGCCGTACTGCTCCAGGTACTTCGCGTCGATCCCTGCCTTCGCAGCGATCTCGGTGATTGGTGACATAGTTGTCTCCTGTGCAATCTCGATGTCTGATTTGTAGCCCATGTGTATCAAACTCCTTTCTTTAAATAAAATATTATTTTGCTGTAATGCAGAGCCGTGCACAGAGCCGTGCCCAACCTCGAAAAAGCTTCGCTTTTCCCACGCGGGTGCGCTTTGCCACTAGGCTCGAAGTGACCTCGCCAAGTGTCAAATGTGTCGGTCGCGGGCATTCGCCCTATAGATCCACCGCCCCGTGAAACTGCCTGCAAGCAGTCATTTCCCGCTCCGGTGTCTCTGCACGGCTCATTGTTTACGCGCAAAAAAACTGCGCAAAAGAACCCTTTGTCCTTTTTACGCAGTAGCGGAAGCGATACCGTAACGCGGGGAGAACTCCCCTTCGTTCACATAAAGACCTTCCCATCGTGTGACACTTAACGTACAGTATCTTCTCTACTTTTCATTCGCCGATATTATAGCAAATGATTTCGAGTTCGTCAAGAATTTATCAGATTTTTTACAGAATCATTTTGCCGTCCCGCCGCGGTTCAGTTCCGGCCATGGCCCCGCAGATTTACCACCCATTCCGCCAGCACGCCGCAGACCTCGCGCAGGACATTGTGCGGCTGCATACCCGGGACGGATGACGCCGGAATCCCGGACACATGCGCGTAGCCCTGACTGCGCGCCAGCATCAGTGCGCGGTACACATGGAAGCTGTTTGTGAGCACGCCGACACGATTCTTCTGAGAATCCAGAAATGCCGCGGAAAACTTCAGATTTTCCCTCGTGCTCGTCGACCTGTCCTCAAGAAGCAGACGGCTTTCCGGGATTCCCTGCTCTGTCAGGTAACGCCGCATGCATTCCGCCTCGCTGATCCCCTCGTCCGGCCCCTGTCCACCGGAAAGGATCAGCTTCGTATCCGGATTCTCCCGCGCATACTCCGCCGCCCGCTCCAGCCGTCTGAGGAGCGCGCGCGACGGACGTTCCCCGCGTACCTGGGCGCCGAGCACGATCACATAGTCAAGCCCGGACTCCGGCTTTGTATACATTCCGGCTATTATCCGGCTTCCCACCAGCGCGATCACGACGATCGCGACAGCCAGCAGCGCGAACATTCCCTTCACCACATGCCGGAGCATCGCCGCCTCCGGCCGGACCGCCGCACGGATCTGCAACCGCCACAGCAGCAGAAAGAAAAGCCCGCCGAGCACCCAGAGCCAGGAAAAGCTCGTCCGGATCCCCGCGTACGCCGTGATGCCGATATAATAGAGAAAGCAAAGGATGCCCAGCACCAGGCATCCTGTCTGCAGACAATGTCTCATTTTGTTACCGCCCGCAGCAATACTTATACTTCTTGCCGCTCCCGCACGGGCACGGATCGTTCCGTCCCACCTTCGGCCCCTTGACGACCGTGTGCATCTTCTTTGCCTCGAGGTACAGCGCCTTGCGCTTCTCCTCGTCGAAAATCTTCTCCCACGCCGGAAGCCCGTAGAGCCACTCCGCCTTCGCGTCGACCATATTCCTGTACAGACTCTCGTTGTCGAAATCGAGGCTGACGACCGTGTCCTCCTCCATCTCCTCGATCGGGTTCGGCTGCTTCAGACTGTCGTTGATCCCGTCCAGGAATCCGACCATCGTCATCACAGAAAGCCCGTATTTCTCCGCCAGCTCCTTCACGGTGCCGGAAACGGCCTCGTCCGGATTCTCCAGAAGCTGCTCGTAAACGCCCTTCTCCTGCTTAAAATAATCCGCCCAGAACTGCTCCAGCTGCTTCTTGTCCGTCTCCTGTGAATAGGCTGTCTCTCTCCATGTTTCCAACAATCCCATCTTACTCTACCGTCCTTTTTTCTGTATTCCTGGTGATACCAGGCATCCTGCTTCTGCAGGGATCTTTCTGTTTTCCGTTTTTACACAGCTCATTGCGCCTGCGAGAAGTATATAATACTTTACCTGTTCTTGCAAGCGGACAGGCTGTATTTTTTTGAATACTCATCGGGCGCAGTCCCCTGGAATATCGCGCCGTGTCCCTACGACCGCAGCAGCATGATCAGCTTCTTGACGTCCACCGGCTTCGCGACGAAATTGTCCATCCCGCACGCGATCGCCTTCTCGCGGTCCTCCTGGAAGGAATCCGCGGTGCAGGCGAAGATCCGGACCGTCTTCGCGTCCGGGCGCGGCAGCGCGCGAATCTCTTTCGCCGCCTCGTAACCGTCCTTCTCCGGCATCCTCAGATCCATGAGGATCGCACTGTACTCGCCTTGGGCAGACGCCTTGAAGAGGTCGACCGCCACCTGCCCGTTCACTGCAAGGCTTGTCCAGAATCCCTCCTCTCTCAGGATCTCCGTGAGGATCTGGCCGTTCAGCTCGTTGTCCTCCGCAATGAGGATATGGCAGTCCTCCGGGATCTCTCCCGCGCGCGTCTCCGTATCCTGGCGGCCTGTACGGGGATCTTCCTGCACGATCTCAGCCGGGAAGGAGAAGGTGAAGCAGCTCCCTTGTCCGAGTTTGCTCTCGACGCGTAAGTCTCCGCCCATCAGCTCCGCGAGCAGATAGCTGATCGACATGCCGAGCCCCGTCCCCTGGTTGCCCTTGGAGACCGTGCTGCGCTCCTGCGTGAACATGTGGAATATCTTCTGTTGGAATTCCTCGCTGATCCCGCAGCCCGTATCGGACACCTTGATCTCCGTGGATGTTTTTCCGTCTCCGGACGGCGTCTGCCGGACCTGCACACGGACGCTGCCGCCCGCGGGCGTAAACTTGTACGCGTTGTCTATGATGTTCAGTATGATCTGCTCCAGACGCACCTCGTCTCCCACAATAAACGGATGCGGAACATCCATGTCCATCCGGAAGTCGATCTCCTTCTCCGTCATGCGGCTCCTCTCGATCGTCTCGATCACCGCCAGAGCGTCCTTCAGGGAAAACGGACTGCTCACCAGTTCCATCTTATTCATCTCGAGCTTTGACATGTCCAGAATGTCGCTGATCAGAGACTGCAGATATTTCGCCGTCGACGACGACTGGCGCAGATAATCCTTCATCTTCTGACGGTCGTCCAGATTCTGCTCCATCAGGTAATTGAGTCCGATCATGCCGTTTAAGGGCGTGCGGATCTCATGGCTCATCGTCGAGAGGAAATTGCCTTTCGCCTTCGCCTCCGCCTGCGCGTCTGCTGTCCGCAGACGATAGCGGGCGATCATCGCGATCATCACAAGCACCAGGACAAACGCCGCCGCCAGCGCAAGCAGCGCATAGCGATAACGGTAGAAAAGATCCTCGTAAGTGAGATCGTAGATATTTTCCATCGTCCCCTCTATAATATAGTTCGTCACCTCGTCTTCGGTGAGCAGGGCGATCGCGCGATCGATCACATTCAAAAGCTCCTCACAGCGCTCCCACTCTTTCCCGCCGGTGTCCTCCAGCGGCGTTACGGCAGAAAAACAGAGCTCGTCGTCCATCCCGATCACCGGCACGACGATCAGCTTCTCATATACCGGCTTGTACAGATAGCGTTCCGCGACGAACTGGTTCTGGATCAGGATGTCTACCTTGCCATCGTTCACAGCGTCGAAGCAGTCCTCCATCGTCTCATAATCAACCAGCTCGAAATTCGGATACATGGCCGCCATGACCTTCTTGAGCGTCTGGGAGCCGGTCGAGACCGCCACCCTCAGATGCGCGTTCGCGTCGAACACGAGATCCGGCCGCCCCACGACCACCTTCTTGCTTGTGAGGTACGGATGGCTGATCAGGATTCCCCGGGCCTTCTTATTCTCCTCGTTGTACTCCACGCTGGTCACGAAGTCAAAGCCTTCCCCCAGCAGATAGTCGTACGTCACCGGTCCACTTGGCAGCGCCACATACTCAAACTGCAGCCCGCTGATCTCCTGCAGCCGGTCAAAGATCTTTCGAGAGACGCCATCAAGCTCTCCCTCTTTATTTCTGAAAGAGATCGGATTCCGGTCGCTGACGTAGCCGACCTTCAGGACGCCGAACTCCCGGTTACGCGCGATCTCCTCCGGCGTGAATCCCGACATGCTTAAAATCTCGTCAGGCTCTTCCGCCTCCGCCATATCTTCGATCAGCTCTGTTTCTGTGTCAGCGGCACTCCCGGAAGTCTCCGCCGCCGTCACCACAGCGCTTTCGCTCTCCGTTTCCGCCTCTTCGGCGCCAACAGACAGCGCGGCACACATAAGAATGCCAAGCATCCACACAACGATCCATATTCTTCTGAATCTGACGCCAACCATGTACACACCTCCGCGTCTTTGTCGTCCAGGTTCTCCTCGATCACTCCCGACCCTTCTGGCTGTCCGACTTCCCGTATAGCTTCGCATCCGATTTCCGCCCAGACAAACGGATTTCACCCGTATTATACCCCCGCTTTGCACATCTGTCAAAATAATACAGAAAAATTTCCGTTCCCCCTATATTTAGACTGGATAATAAAAAGGTTCTATGCTATACTTGTTTATACAATATCCCTTATGGAAGGTGGGTGAGCAATTGGAAAACTATACCAAGTATCAGTTGAAAGAGCATGACGAGCTGGCTTCGGTACTTGCCGACAAGGATCATCTGTTCGTCATCGCCTGTAACAAATGCTTCAAAGAGTTCGAGACCACGGACGAGCCTGAATGCGAAGAGTTCGCGAAGATCGCTGCCGAGTGCGGCAAGACGGTCACAGGCAGCATGAAGGTCGACTTTTTGTGCAACAAGACCCAGACGGCGAAAAAGCTGGTGGACGCGATCCCGGATGGCACGGAAAATGTGTTCGTGATCTCCTGCGGACTGGGCGTCCAGACTATCGCCGAGCTCGCTGAGCTTCCCGTATACACAGCCACAAATTCGCTGAACTATACGGGACATCACGGCATGGCTCTCACGAAGAAGAGCTGCGACGCCTGCGCGCAGTGCTACCTGAACGTAACCGGCGGCATCTGCCCGATCGTCGACTGCTCCAAGAGCCTCGTCAACGGCCAGTGCGGCGGCGCGAAGAACGGCAAGTGCGAGGTCGACAGCAACAAGGACTGCGCATGGGAGAAGATCTACCAGCGGCTCGCGAAGCAGGGACGTCTGGAAGAATTCCTGAATCAGCCCGTGCAGCTGCGCGACTACTCAAAGACCAGCCACAAGTTCGTGGCCGACTATGTGAAGTCGATCCGCGAGAACCGGCTCGACGGCTACTACGGCGGCGTGCATCCGTCAGAGCGCAAAGAATACTCCGAGCATATCGCCCTTGAGCGCTTCCCGGAGCCCGAGACCGTCGTGATCCCGCTGTCCATGCACGCGGGCGCTCCTGCGACCCCTGTCGTCGAGGTGGGCGATGAGGTCAAGGTCGGCCAGAAGATCGGCGAGTCCGCCGGCTTCATCAGCAGCCCGATCCACTCCAGCGTCAGCGGCACCGTCGTCGCGATCGAGCCGCGCCTGCATCCGACCAGGGGCGACCAGATGCTGTCTGTCGTCATCAAGTCGGACGGCAAAAATACTCTGCACGAATCCGTAAAACCGCACGGCGATATTGAGGGCCTCACCCCGGACGAGATCATCGAGATCGTCCGCGAGAGCGGCATCGTCGGCATGGGCGGCGCCGGCTTCCCGACCTCGGTCAAGCTGAAGCCGAACAAGCCGGTCGACACCATTCTCTTAAACGGCTGCGAGTGCGAGCCTCTTCTGACCGCGGATCACAGGGTGCTTCTGGAGTTCTCGGACGACATCATCTACGGCCTGAAGGCGATCCTCAAGACCGTAGGCGCCGAGAAGGGTCTCATCGTGATCGAGGACAACAAGCCGGACGCGATCGAGCTGATGCAGTCCAAGGTGGCTGACATCGACAACATCGACGTCGTCGTGGCAAAGACCAAATACCCGCAGGGCGCTGAGAAAACGCTGATCAAGCGCGTCATGGGCAGACAGGTACCGCGCGGCGGACTTCCCGCGGATGTGGGCGTCGTCGTGAGCAACATCAGCACCACGAAGGCGATCGCGGACGCGATCCGTACCGGCATGCCGCTTGTGGAGCGCGTCGTCACGGTGACCGGCGAGCACATCGCGAAGCCCGGCAACTACATCGTGAAGATCGGCACGAACGTCCGCGAGCTCATCGAGCATTGCGGCGGCATCGTCGGCGACGATGTGACCGTCAAGATGGGCGGCCCGATGATGGGCTTCGCGCTGAATGATCTGGACGTCCCGATCCTGAAGGGCTCGAACGGCATCATCGCCATCGACACCGACCACACCGAGACCGTCGCGTGCATCAAGTGCGGGCGCTGCGTGGACGTCTGTCCGATGGAGCTCTCACCGCTCTATTTCGCGAAGTACGCGGACGAGGAGAACTGGCAGGGCATGAAGGACATGAACGTCATGGACTGCGTCGAGTGCAGATGCTGTGAGTACATCTGCTCCTCCAAGATCCCGCTGGTCTCCAAGATCAAGGCCGGAAAAAATGCAGTAAGGGGGATGAAGTGATATGTTGATTACCGAATTGAAATCCAAAGAAACGATCCTCTCACTGGCGGACGGCAAGAAGGTCTTCATCATCAACTGCCACGGCTGCAAGGAGACCCGGTTCCCGGAAAAGGAAGCCGCCGAACTGCAGAAGGAATTATCCGCTGACGGAAACGTGACCGGCAGCATCACCACCGACTACATATGCAACCCGGAGAACCTGAAGCTGCGTCTCGAGCATCACATGAGCGAAATCAATGCGGCTGACGTGGTGCTCGTCTTCTCCTGCGGCGTCGGCGTACAGACCGTCGCTGAGTATCTGGAGACCAAGAAGGTCTGCGCGGCCTGCGACACCTACCGTCTGCCGGGCTTCCAGGGCGTGACGCCGATCGAGCACGACTGCGGTCAGTGCGGCGAGTGCTACCTGAACCTGACCGGAGGCATCTGCCCGATCACGGCCTGTTCCAAGAGCCTTATAAACGGCCAGTGCGGCGGCTCCAAGAACGGCAAATGCGAGGTCGACAGCGAGATGGACTGCGGCTGGGAGCGTATCTACCGGCGCCTCGAAAAGATCGGACGTCTGGACGTGCTGAAGTGCCCGACCCAGATCCGCAATTTCGCGACGGACGACGCTACAAAGTAAGACTTGCCTGAAACGCCTCAAATACATTTTCATATGACAGGCGAATCGGGATCAAATCGTTACCTTACAAAAAATAATAAGATTAGGAGTAATGTGGAATGAAAATTACTGAATTGTTTGAGCGCGGCGAATTCGTAGTTTCTGCGGAAGTAGGGCCGCCAAAAGGATGCCACATCGAGGGTCTTCTCGAGGAAGCGAAAACATATCTGAAGGGCGTCACGGCAGTAAACGTGACGGACAACCAGTCCTCCGTGATGCGTCTCGGATCTCTGGCGACATGTAAGGCTCTGCTGGACGAGGGACTTACCCCGATCTTCCAGCTCACCTGCCGCGACCGGAACCGCATCGCGCTGCAGTCTGACCTGCTGAGCGCGGCGATGCTCGGGATCGAGAATCTTCTGCTGCTGACAGGCGACCACACGAAGATGGGCGACCATCCGCAGGCGAAGCCGGTCTTCGACCTGGATTCCGTTTCCCTGATCCATACCGTGAAGCTGCTTGAGTCCGGCGTGGACTTAGGCGGGAACGAGCTGGTCGGCGAGCCGCCGAAGTTTGCGAAGGGCGCGGTTGTCTCTCCGTGCAGTGACTCTCTCGACGCGCAGCTCGCGAAGATGGAGCGCAAAGTGGCCGCAGGCGTGGACTACTTCCAGACGCAGGCCGTCTTCGAGCCGGAGAAGTTCATCAAGTTCATGGAGAAGGCGAAGCAGTTCGGCAAGCCGGTACAGCTTGGCGTTGTGATCCCGAAGTCCGCCGGCATGGCGAAGTACATGAACAACAACGTCGCCGGCATCCATGTTCCGGATGAGATGATCGAGGAGCTCAAGGCCGACAAAGAAAAGACCAAGGCCGGCATCACCGGCACCGAGATCACGGCACGCATCATCAAGGAATGCAAGCCGTACTGCCAGGGCGTACATATCATGGCGCTCGGCTGGGAATCCAAGATCCCGGGCCTGCTCGAGATGGCCGGAATCTAAAGCAGCAAATTTTTTCTCGCGGATCTGCATACAAAGAGGGCATCCCTCAAGTCATTTCAAATGACTTTTGGGACACCCTCTTTTATTGTCGCTTTGCTTATCTGTCTTTACGCGGCAGGTGTGACTTCCGTCTCCATCTCGCTCGTGTCCATCAGCGCCGCAAACACCGGGCTCAGGGCAATGCCCATCACGTCGATCCCCAGCGTGCTGAATGAAGTGCTCAGCTCCTCTGCCGCCGCGTCTTCGTCCATATCGCTCAGCATGATCGCGCTGTCCATATCCACGGAATCCATAGTGAAGGCCTCGCCCTCATGTGTGCCCATGGCCGCGCTTAAGCTCACGCCAAACGGCGTCCCTGCATTCACACCGGTGATAGCAACGTCCACCGCGTCTCCGCTCTCGCCAAAGCTCTTGTTTGCCGCCACATGCACTTCGCCGCTCTCCGGCGTGCCGTCGTCAACCTTCACATAGACGTCCGCCAGATTGTTCAGGCCGTCAACCGTGCCCTTGGTGACGCTTCCGGATATCTGAAGCGCGTTGACCTCTCCAAGCAGCTCCTCGCTCAGGTTGGCCGGCTCGCCGTTCACATAAATCATATCCAGGATCTTGCAGAGCGTGTCAATGCCAAAGCTGAACTCGGTCTTGTTGTAAGTACCGTCGGCAACGCTGATCTCCTCGCCGTTGATGCCGGTCAGTACGCCGCCCAGCTCGACGGTCTCCGGACCGGTGATGCACTCTTCGATCACAGCCGCGATGTCGCCCTCCACGGTAACCTCCTGCAGCTCCTCTTCCGCAGCAACAGCCTCGGTCTCCGGCTCCACGACAGCTTCTGTCTCCGGCTCTGCCGGCAACTCGGCAGGTATATTCATCCCCTGTACGATGCTGTCCGCGACTGCCTTCGTGTCGATGCTCTGGAGGATGCCGATCAGCGACTGGATCCCTTCGTCCATGTAGCGCGACATCACGACCGCCGGATCAATCAGATAATCCTTAACGCCAAGGGTCGGACTTTCCAGATGGAGCGCTGCGAGCGTATCCGTGCCGGTGAAGCACACCACGGCAGCTGTCTCGCCGTCCACATCCAGATGCAGACTGATCGCCGCCAGCTCGTCTTCCGTGGCGGTGACGTCCACTTCCAGATTCACACCCGCGAGATCGATGACCTGTTCGCCGCTTGTGATGCGCAGATTCGACAGTTTGATGCTCTCCGTCGTCGCTGCCGCTGCAGCCGCGGTTTCCTCCGCGAACGCGCAAGTGCAGCTTCCGAGCAGCATTGCCGCGCTCAGCGCCGCCGCCATCAGCTTCTTGCCTAAACTTCTCTTTCTTGTTTGCATGTTCTTTTTCTCCTTTTCATGAAAAGATTATTTGAAACGCACACGTGTCGTTTCCATAAATTTTTTGCCCCTGTCTCAGTCGCCGATTCCACTGCTTAGAATAAAAACTTCATCAGATTTGCAGTATTCGGCCCGTATGACTTCAGCCAGCTGGGTATGTTCATCCCGCCTGCGACGCTGTCCAGAGCATCGTCATCGAGCTCGCCCTGCGCGCCGGAAAACGCGAGGATCTCTTCCGCCTCTTCCTTCGTCATTTCCTTGCCGTACTCCTTCGCAATAGCAATCATCTCTTCCGCCGACTTTGCATCCTTCAGTTTCTTGAACATTTCTTCGTTCATGGTAACCCTCCTTAAAAATTTATTTTATATAATTTTTGCCTCTCCTGAAGATACATCAGAAAATCCCAGCTGTCAATCTCCCGCTTTTCAAGCGACTCCTGTTCAATCCGCTTCAGCAGGCCGTACGCCTTCGCCGCAAGGTCGGGGATAGAAGCCTTCTCCTCTTCCGAAATATAATTCTCCAGTCTGCCGCCCGTATACCCGTCCTCTGACACGCCCAGGAACAAGCCTGCCAGCTTCGCGTCGTAATGCCCCAGCGCCTTTCGGATGCCGATCGCATCCGCCACGATCTCGTCCCAGACGGCTTCCTTCTGCTGCGGAAACAGCCTCCGGCAGATCACATGCGTGCACTCGTGGTACAGCCGGATCCTTCTCGAAATCTCCAGCCAGTCCCCCTGCGGCATGCCCGCCCGCTCGGCGGATACCCCGCTGTACGGCCCGTCGCTCAGGATGATCAGGGTGTCCCGATAATTCCCGCGGTCCGTGGTGAAGCGCTTCCATTCCTCCGTCCAGTCCGTATGTCCGGCAGCCAGATACGCCGTCCTGTGATCGTTGATCTTTTTCCAGTTGGCGAGTCCGTCGACCGTCATCGCCCCGAGCGTGAAAGGGATTTTCTCCGGCCGGCAGCGGTAGACCAGCAGCCGGAGCGCGTTTTCAAAGTCCTCCCTGCGGTACAGGTACAAGACCTCCACCGGACCCGCCGGCGTCTGTTCCTCCGTCAGCAAATCCCTGTCGCTTCCCCTGAACAGCTCCAGGGAGGGATTCTCCGGCCTGTTTCCCCGCAGCGCCGCATCCTTGTACGCGTCCTCCATGCCCTCTCCGGGTCTCAGGTATAATTGCGGATAGCACTCCGCCAAAGCTTCCAGCACCATCTGGTTTCCTCCCGTCTCTTACCAGCCCTCCAAAATCCTGAAGCGGCTTCTGCTGCAAAAAGCTGACTTTCTTTCTCCTGGTTAAATGCCATAATACGCACACAATGCCGGCACTACACCGGGCCCATACTTCTTGATCTGCTCATCTATATAGCCCCAGACAATCTTTCCGCCCGCAACGCTCTCCAGCGCGTCGTCAGCAAGCCCGCCCTGCGCGCTCATCTTCTCAGCCAAAGCCTTCATCTGCTCCCCGGTCACTTCCCCGCCATACTCCTTGACAATGGCTGCAAGCTCCTCCGCGGACTTTGCCTTCTTCAGCTTCGCTACCATCTCGTTTGCCAGTTTCTCGTCCATAGTAATTCCTCCCTGCTCTGATTTATATGAAACGCACTTGCATCATTTCCCTGGTTTTGCCTTCCTGACGATTGATACGCCGCAATGCGCAGCTCTAAAGCGGCGGCCGTTTCAAAAGGCCGACGGTAAATTTTCCTTTTTCCCTGCAGGCCTTGCTGCAATACGTCTCTCCGTAGGTTCCGAAACTCCTCCCGCAGACCGGGCAGGTCTTTCTATACATTCCGTATCCGCCGCCTCCCCCTGCCGCGCTCTCCGACTTCTCGTCCGAAAGCTCCTCATTCCCTTTTTTGTTTGTCTCTTCACTCATGATGACTCCTCCTTATTATTTAAAATTTTTTATTTCATCCTGATTTTTGCTTTCCTGATTATTGATACGCCGCGGCATGCATTCTGTTAGGATAAAAAATCAGGTACTGTTCCTTTTTGCGATTATAATTTCACGTCCACCGCACATAGCCTCTCTCATACAGGTACTGGAATTTCTGCCAGAGCAGAAGCGCGCGGCGATCCTGCGCCAAAAGCGTCCGGCAAAGCTCCTCAAATGTGACCGGCGCCTCCCGGACGAGCCGGACCGCCCGCAGGAAGTCCTCATCCTTCGCAAGGCTGCAGCCCACGCCATCTCCCCAGAACTCCACGACGTCATCTTTTTCCGCGATCCTGCATACCGCGTTGAAGTACAGCGGTCTGTCTTCGGGCAGCTCTGCACGCGCCCATGTCCCGAACAGGCGCTTCATGCCCGCCTCGAACTCGCCCGCGTCCGCAAATGTAAGTGTCTCACGGATGGAATATCCGTTCGGATACTCCGGCGACGGCAGCTCCGGCTCCATGAACTCCATGGTCTTCCTCACCATATTCACCCGCAGCCCCGCGGTGCAGCTGATCCCGTAGCGGATGAATTTCTCCCTGCTCTCCTGCCCCATATGCTCACACAGACGGACGGCTCTTCCCGAAAGGGAATACTTCGTCATCGATTCCGGATTGCTAGGCAGAAGCTCAATGTTCTTCAGCTCATCCAGACGATAGACCTCCTGTATCTTCTCCAGCTGGCGCAGACTGCGTACGCTGAAGCGCAACGCGGCCCTTCGCATGGCGTCCGGCCCCAACTCCTTCATATAGGCGCGGATACGCTCCGGATCCTGCTCCGCTATGGCCGTCGTTGTCTGCGGAACCAGCCCTGTGATCGAGCGGAAATCATAGACGAATTTCTCGTAGTCCGGATTGTCGAACGGCTCCGTCGCCATATAGCAGGCGCCCGCACCCCCGATACGCCCCAGATAGCGGACGCTGGCCTTAAGGATCTCTCTCCACAGACCGGCGTTCTCCGGCGTATAAGAAAAATTGCCTTTGAAACGAGGCGCGTCCACGCCACAGAACGGGCACTGCACGCTGCATCCGTCGCTCAGCTCAAACACAAGCGGGTAATAATAGACCGCCCCGTGCCTCCGGATCTGGCGGCTCTCCATGCGGCATCTTTTGTGTACCTGTCGGCTCCAAAGACAGATCCCGCGGTCGGCATAGGCGTCGTCCGCGACCCTGGCCCCATATTCCTCCATGGCTTCCCTCTGGTACTCCCGGTATTCCCTCGGATAGCGATTCTGCTCTTCCGGAACACGAAGCTCCCGCGTATGCCCAAGCAAAATATCGCACGCTTCCAGCGCCAGCTCGGCGTCAAGCGGGATGCCTCGTTCCTGCAGGGTCTCCAGCGGCCGCGTCCGCATCTGCTCGCGAAAGGAAGGATCCGCGGTATAATTTTCCACAAAATATTTTATGTATGGAACATCTCTGTGCATCTCTTCACCCCTGTCTTTGTATTCGTTAGGAATTCTTTTGGCCCTCCAGCTGCTGGCGCTCCACCAGCTTCGCGAAGAAGCCGTCCGCCGCCATCAGCTCGTCGTAGCTTCCGTCCTCCACGATATGCCCGCGGTCGAGCACGACGATGCGGTCGCACTCCCGAATCGTGGAGAGCCGGTGCGCGATGACAATGCGGGTGCAGTCCAGCTTTCTCATGGTATCCGCCACCTGCTTCTGCGTGATGTTGTCCAGCGCGCTCGTCGCCTCGTCGAGCATCAGGATCCCCGGCTTCGGGGCGATGGCACGCGCAATCATGATCCGCTGGCGCTGGCCGCCCGAAAGGCCGCCCGAACCGCTCGCGACATGCGTGTACATCCCAAGCGGCATGCTCCGGATATCCTCCGCGCTCCCGGACATCTCAGCCGCTTCCCAGGCCTCCTCCTCCGTCAGATGAGGCGCGCAGATCGCAATGTTGGAAAAAATGGTCCCCGCGAAGAGATCCCCGTTCTGGTTGACGACGCCGACCCGCCTGCGCAGCATGCGCAGGTCAAAATCAGCGATGTTCCGCCTGTCGTAATAGACCGCCCCCTTCTGCGGAGCTTCCAGGCCAAGCATAATACGCATGAGGGTGGACTTCCCGCAGCCGGTGTTGCCGACGATCGCCACGTATTCGCCGCGGTTGATTTTCAGGCTCAGGTCGTCCAGAATGAGCGGCATATCGCTGCTGTACTGAAAGGATACGTGGTTCAGCTCAATCGAGCCGTTGAGCCTGCGGACCATCTCCTTGTTCTGCTGCTCCCCCGGCGTCTCCTCCAGGATCGGTCCGACCATGCGCAGGACAGGTTTCACCTGGGCCAGCAGGAAGGACACGTCCGAAAGCTGGAGAAACGCGGCGGACACCATTCCGTACGCCGTGCAGAACGCATAGTACTCCGAGACGCTGACGCCGCTTTTTATGGCGGCAGCGTAGATCCACAGCGTACCGAGCAGCAGAATCGCTGAAGAGACAACCTGCCGGTACCGAAGCAGCGGTCCGGGGCGATTATAGATCTCCTCCACCTTCGTATAGCTATCCGCCCACTGCGCGAAGGCCCTTTTCTCCGCTCCGGCCGCCTTGATTTTCTGAATGCCGGACATCAGCCCGAACTCCAGTCCGGAGGACTTCACCTGGTACTCAAGCTGCCGGTCCATTTGCCGGATCTTTGCCACGGCGGTCATACCAGAAAAAATGGCTCCGGCAAAGATCACCGCAAGCGTCGGCAAAACCAGCGCGGGTGCAAAGGTAAAAATCTGCACCACATAGGCGAGCGAAAACGCCGCCGTGAGCGCGTGGGTCAGGACAGCAGAAGTCAGCAGGGTACACAGATCCCCGATCCTCTGCAGTCTGCTCGAGAGCTCACCCGGACTGTACTCCCGGAAAAACGACAGCGGCAGGTTCAAAAGCCGCATGTAGACGGCCGAGGTGGCGGCCATATTGATCTTGCTGCTCACCCTGGAGATCAGAAGCCGGTTCACGGACTTGATCAGCGGGATGGCGAGCGTGATGCAGAGGAAAAAGATGGCTGTCGAGACAAAGAGACTGAAGCTGTTCCCCGGAATGACCTCGGCAATCATGAAATTGCTCAGCAAAGGCAGCAGCATCCCCAATATGGTGAAAACTGCCGTCACGCCGACGATCAAGAGGAACTCCGACCTCGAGACAGCCTCCAGGCAGAAACGCAGGAGCTTCCCGGGAGTAACGCGCTCTCTCGGCAGAGGACGGTAAAAGCAGATCGCTTCATCCTCAAACTGAGCCTCACTGGCGCGCGTCACCTTTTTCCACACACCCCTGTCGTAGCAGCGGTATCCAAACAGCAGGGACGGCAAAAACGCCACGACGCCGCCGGTCTTCTTCATCCCGATCATCGGCCCGACCGCGCTGTTTCTCCACCCCTTCTCCAGGTGTACAGTGCTGTGCATGCTCCCGGACGGGCGCAGCTGGTATTCCAGCATCTCGTTGATGTCCTCGATCTCTATGGGCAGCTCCCTCGTCTGAAAGCCGTAGTATTTCAGGATCTCATCAATCGCATTCTTCGCGACCTGGCGCTCGTTGTTCATCGCCTCGGTGATCTTCTTCCCCATGACGGCGCCAACCATCCCCGCGAACGCTTCCTGAAACCTCTCCTCGTCATTTTTCAGCCTGCCGCGTATCTGTTCCTCATAGATTCCCAAGCGCGTCTCCTCCTACTCCGTATTCACGAGCTTGCGATACAGCCCGCCAGCCGCCATCAACTCCTCGTGCGTGCCCCGCTCTGCGATCCTCCCCCGATCCATGACAATGATCTCATTGCAGTCGCGGATCGTGGAGAGCCGATGCGCGATGACAATCGTCGTGATTCCCCGCTCGCGGATCGCCCGGACCACCTGATCCTCCGTCACCGCGTCGAGCGCGCTGGTCGCCTCATCCATGATCAGCAGGGTCGGCTCCTGGGCCAGCGCCCGCGCGATCTCCAGCCGCTGCCGCTGTCCGCCGGACAGATCCCTGCCGCCCTCGGTGAGGACGTAGTTGAAGCCTCCGGGACGGCTGACAATATCGCTGTGGATCTGCGCGTCCCGCGCCGCAAGCACCATCTCATAATTCTCGATGGAATCATCCCACATCTTAATGTTGTTCGCAATCGTATCCTCAAAGATCGTGATATCCTGATCCACGACCGCGAGGGACGCACAGAAGGTGTCGCGGTCAATCTCCGCGATTGGGATGCCGTCAATCAGAATCTCGCCGCTCCACGGCTGATACAGCCCCGTGATCAGCTTTCCGATCGTAGATTTTCCGCAGCCCGACAATCCGACAAGCGCGACGCTCTCCCTCGCGCGAAGCGTCAGGCTGAAATCCTTCAGAATCGGTTCCTCCAGTCTGGAGTAGCCGAAGGTGACATGGCGAAGCTCGACGTTGCCCTTTAATTTCTCGTATTTGCGCGGATCATCCTCCGAGTACCGTCCCCTCTGGGACGCCATCAGGGCGTCCTCCGGATAGGACATGACGTCCTCCACCCGCTCCATCTGGGCGCGCATCTCCTGAATGCTCTCCCCGGAATTCACGAGCGCCTCGGCGGGAGTCAGGAACGAGTCGAGAAACCCCTGAAACGCCATGATCATGCCGACAGAGAATCTCCCCTTCATCGCAAGCCAGATGCCGAGCACAACGACCAGAGTGTTGGCGTACTGGACGACGAGCTCCGGGAGGAAGCCGAAATAATTGAACAGCTTTGTGTATCCGACCTGAGCGTTGTTCAGGCTGTTCTGATAGCCCGACCAACGGTTGTAGAAGCCGTCCTCCGCGCCGAGCAGCTGAATCGTCTCGACCATGCGGATGCCGGAGGTAGTCACCTCCGAGAGCCGGCCCTTGCTCTGTACCGCCCGGCGCGACAGGTTGACGCGCTGCTTCATGACCATTCGGGAAAAGAGAATATTCAGCAGCACACTGATCACACCGACCACGGTCAGCGGCACGCTGTACCGCAGCATGACGACAAGGTAGAACACAACCATCGCGGCGTTCAGCAGGATCGGGACGCACACGAGAACCAGGGTGTTCGCGATCTCCGCATTGACCTCCTGCCGGTTCTGAAGATCCCCGGGCGTGCGCTGGAAAAAGAATTCCATGGGCATATGCAGAACATGCCAGAAAAAGCTGCTATTGCTCAGGATTGACATCTTGGAGCGGATCTTCACCAGATGGTTTTCGCGGATCGCCATCGCGGCGATCTGAACTGCCGCCACCAGCAAAAACAGCAGCAGAAACGGAACCGTCCACTCTTCATAGGAGCCAACCAGCATGCGGTCCGTCAGCACTCTCTTGAAGATCGGCAGCAAGATCACGGTCAGCGCGACCGCGAAGGCCGTGAGCATGATAAAGGCAATTTCCCCGTAGGTACCTCTCATCCGCTTCGCCGCGTAGGAGATCATGCTGGTCTGCTTCCCACCCGGCACAAAACGGTCGGTGGGCGCAAGCCTTATGTATTCCTCCTCGTACTGCGCAAGGAAATCCTCCTCCGAAAGGCGGACGGATCCGTTCTCCGGATCGCACAGGTACACGCGCTCCCGGCGGAACCCGCACAGGACGGCGAACCTGCCCTCCTTCCATTTGACGATACAGGGATAGCAGTCCCGCTTCAGCGCCGCGAGATCACCCTTGCACATAGCCGCGTCCATGCCGTAGGATTCGGCGGCCGTGACAATATTTTTCAGCTTTGAGCCGTCACGCGAGATGCCGCAGTCGATCCTCGCCTGCGCGAGCGGAATCCACCGCCCGTAGTAGGCAAGCACAGAGGAAAGACTGGCCGCGCCGCTCTCCTCGGCGTCCATCTGCATGATGACCGGCACTGACGCGACACCCGCGCGGACCGGTTCCTTGTTTCGTCTCTTCATCTCCAGTTACCTCGTAAAGATTTATGAAGCCCCGCATTATGGCAACAAAAAGGACAATGGCGACAGGCTCTCCGTCACGACCTGCGCGCGGTAGATCCCGTCCGCGATCCCTTCCTCCGCCGCTCCGGCCTCAAGCTTCCGAATCCAGTCTCCGTACTCGAAACCGCCGACGTAGCGGATATACTCCTCAAAGTCTCCGTCGACACAGATCGGGGAGTCGGAGACGGCGCTGATCTCACAGCCCCTGTCGTCAAAGAGCAGCGTCTTGCCGGGCTCGATCTCCTGCGCGTCATCGTCCAGGACGTAGGCGTACACGACGCCGTCCTCCACCTCGACCGCAGCGCGAACCTTCGTGTCGATCTTCCCGAAAATACCCCAGGCAAACAGCCCGAACAGCAGCAGGAATACCGCCATCAGGCTAAGCCATGACCCCGGAGTCGCAACCTTAATATATTCATTGAGCTGACCGGGCGAGGCGATGCTCTGCCCGGATCGGGAGCCTGTCTTCATAGCGCGGTCTCCTCCTTAATTGTCCGTATTTTTCCCCGGCAGGTTTTCTTTGTTTTCAATCTCTATTCGGAGTGTCTTTCCGACATACAGCTCTTTCAGAGCCTCCTTGAAATACCGGCGGCAAAACTGCAGCATCGTCCTGTTGTCCGCACGCACAATGAACTCTATGTCCTCGTACCGCGTGGAAACGTAGTCGATCCACCGTCCCATGAGGCAGGCTCCCGCCATCTTCGCCCTCCGGCTCGGGAAAGCGTACCAGCGCCTCACCTCCAGCGCCGTGGGACCCATAAGACGGCAGATCACCCAGCCGCACAGGAGATCACTCTCCTGCTCCTGCAGAAAGAAGCTGGTGTCCTCGTCGAACTCCTCGACAAACGGCTGCAAACCCTTCAGCTCGTCCCGTTCATCCACCGAACGGATCCGGTTCATCAGCCGGGTCTTCATTTCGGAAGTCAGCTCTGAGGCCCGCAGGATGCGATAGCCCCTCCTCGCCAGATATTCGTCCGGATAATACTCTGCCCTGGTGCGAAATCCAGGCAGATGCACATGGTATCTGTGATAAGACGGCTCTGCGTGCGCCGTGGCTCCCGGGATCCCCTGCGCAAGTCTCTCTATCAAATCCGCCCTGCCGGCTCCCACGGTATAGCGCCAGAAAAACAGCTTCGGATGGTAGCGGCGCCGGGCCTGCGCGAGCAGTTCAGCAATCATCTCCTGAAGCAGCGCGGCGCTTCTCCACTCGGGGAGCACCAGAAGCATCAATATCTGAAATTCCGCATTCTCCGGAATGAACCAGCCGCGTATCACTCCAATCTCCTCTTCATCCGTTGCCACAGACAAAAACAGATGCTCCAAGGAGCCCGCGGCATTTGCCGCCGGCTCTTTGGAACCAAGCTTTCTCAGAAGCCTGAGCTGTCTGTCAGGATCGTCAATGCTCTGATACCGATACATCCTTCCGCTCTGCCTCTCTCTTTATCTTCTCCTCGTAATGCAGCTCCAGCAGCTCCTCCAGATGCCCCTTGAAATAGGAGCAGCAGCTTCCGGTCTTGCCGTCGCGCCGGTGGTTCATGCGCACCTTGTGGCAGCCGCCGTCGCAGATGGGAAAGTAGAAGCATTCCTTACATTCCTGTGAGTCCAGATAGGAGCATCCGGTCATGCCCTCCGCGATCAGCCCCATGTTCCAGTCGTTGAACCGGTCGATATGGCCGACCACAAGGGACTCGATCCCCACGTCGTCCCAGCACTTGTACAGCTCGCCGTCCGGTCCCACCACATAGGCGTTGCGCTTTGTGAGCGTACAGCCGGCGCGTGCCCTTCTCGGAAACAGCGATAACGGATCGATCCCGTACTTCTCGTGCGTCTCGGCGATGAACCGGCCCTTGTCCTCCGGGTCGAAGAAGCAGCTCACATCCGGATGGTCGTCCCCCTTCACGAAACCCGGGTAGACCGACACCTGCTTCTTTTTGTCCTCCGGACAGAGCGCCATGACCTGCCGGTACACATCAATGAATTCATCTTCATTTCTGGTATCCACGTTCACGCGGATGTGGATCTGCCCCTCGTAGCCGGACTTCAGAAGACCTTCCAGATTCCGGAGGATGCGGTCGTAGGTAGGACCGCCGTTTTTCAGGTAGCGCCGCTTATCGTGCGTCTCCCTCCTGCCGTCCAGCGTGATCTGGACCGCCCTGACATGCAGGTCGTTCAGCTCGTCCGCGATCTCCCTGGTCAGCAGATAGCCGTTCGTTATCATGCTGGCGCCGTATTTCTTATCCATTTTTTCCACTTCCCGCGTGATGCGGCGAATGGTATTGATCGCGAGCAGCGGCTCGCCGCCGTACCACACAAGCCCGACATTCTTAAGCCCCGTGTGGAACCGGATGAACTCGATCAGCTTATCCGCCGTCTCGTCGGACATCGGGGCGCCGCTCCGGTTTCCCTCATAGCAGTAGGAACAGTCGAAGTTACAGTTTCGCGTGATCGCCACGGTCAGCAGCAGCGTCTGGGTGGCGTAGGTCTCAGTCAGACGGTGCATCTTCAGGATATTGTACAGCGCGTCGTCCTGTCCGTCTTCCACAAGAAAGCCGTGGCTGCGCAGCAGAAAATAGAGCTGCGGCTGCCCGGAAAAATCAAAGCCGTCCGCGTCCTTTTGAATCGCCTCCAGTATCGGAACCAGGTTCTCCTCTACCTGAAGGAAGGAGTTGGACGCTGAGTTGTACAGCAGCCAGCCGTTCCGCCTGGAGCGGAACAGCCGGCTGTATCTGGACCAGCGCATGCTTACTTGGCGAGGCTGACGCCGGTGCCCTGCGCGGCGCAGGCATTGCCGCCGCAGGTACCGCCCGCCACATTGTCGAGCTCCTCGTCGCTCAGCGGCGCGCCGTTGGTGTAGACTGCGTCGATGCCGTCGCCCTTCTCGATCACCTGGATGGAGTACCCCTCCGGGACGGCAAGCCCCGTAAGCTCCTCTACGGTCTTGACCGGATCCTTGCGGAATTTCTCGCGGAACGCCGGATCCTGTGCCGCCTTTTCCTTTATCTGCGCGTATACCTCGTTGATCTTTTCAGCTGTCCATGCCATGTTTTTTTCCTCCTCTTTTCTTTTTTCATCATACTATAGCAAACGTCAAATATATTTTCCGTTTGCTGCAGTCCCTCCGGGGGATGCGCAATTGCTCAGATAATACTTCCCGCCGCGGCGCAGGCTTCCCCGCCGCAAACGAATTCTGCCACACAGCCCTTTGCCGCGCATGCTCCCACGTCGGGTCCCACGCCCACAGCTGCCGCGCAGGCAGAGACGATCAGGAGCATGCTCAGACCTCCCGCCGCCGTCTCGGACTCCTCATCCGTCAGCTCTCTCCCGATCATATCGGGGAGAACCATGGTCGCCGTGTAGGCCGGATCGTTCTCAATCACCTTGAGCTTAAAACCGTCCGGCAGCTTCTCGCCCGTGAGCGCTTCGATCGCCTTTGTCGGGTCGGCCAGAAGCTCCTCGCGGAACGCCTCGTCAGTCATCGCCTTTTTCTGCACGCTGACGTACAGCTCTTCCAGCTTTTGTTGTGTCCATTCCATATTGAATGCCTCCTTTCCTACATATGGTATTTATTTGATACATAAAGTGTATCCTTTTGGTATGTCCCGCCGGTTCAGAGAACCTTCCGCTTCTCCGGGACGGCCAGAAACAGCACCTCGTCCCCGATCCGCAGGATCAGCTTTTTTCGGATCAGCTCTTCCAGGACTTCCTCCGCCCTGCCTCTCTCCTGCTTCCCACAGGTTTCCAGCAGCCGGTCTATCCTGACCGCCTGATCCGCCGCGAGACAGACGTCCTTCTCAAGGCCGTCAAGCACATAGGTCTCCTCCAGGGCGCAGGGCCGTCCGTCATAGATCGCGAGAAGACCGTACTGCAGTCTGTAGCTGAGGGTACAGCCTTTTCGGCTGGCACGCTTCCATTCCAGGACCAGCTTTAAGAGCTCGTCAAAATACGGCGTGCTCTGCGGCGGATCCGCCAGAAAGAATTCGTGGAAGCGGCTGTCCCCCGCAAGCTCCTCTCCAAAGAGATAAGGGTAATACCCATCGGGCTTCAGCGTCACCCCATAGTCCGCCGCCCGCTGCGTAAAGATGCTCTGCCGCTGATAACCGTGCGGGTTCAGCTGCGGCGCGGGCAGGTGGAACAGCAGCGGATAAAACTCCATGTCGTGGTAATACCATTCCGCCTTCTCCCCGGGGAACGAATACAGCAGGTTCCATGCGAGGTAGATCCCCGCCTCCTTTGCGTTTTTCAAAAATTCCACGTGTTTGATCCCGCGGTTCCCCTTGTGCATCAGTTGGAGCAGATGATCGTTCAGGCTCTCGATCCCCGGCTGGAAGGAGGTGAAGCCGGCCCTTCTCAGCCTGTGGACGTCTTCTCTCGTCATGTTTGTCTTGACCTCGGAAAAGAGGGAATATCCCTTTCCGTCCAGCAGCTTTGGCAGCTCTCTGACGTGCTCCCGCGCCAGGATGCAGTCTGTCAGGAAAAAGCTGCGCACCTGATATCTCTCCGCCAGATACGCCAGTTCATCAGCGAAACGCCGGCTTTCCTTCCTGCGGTAGCACAGCAGCTCAGGATCGGGATGGAGCCCGCAGAAGCAACACCTGTGCTTCTCACCCCACCAGCAGCCCCGGGAGGCCTCGACCGGCAGGTCGACACTCACCCTCTCTGCAAGTCCCGATGCAAAGAGCTCCGCAAAGTAATCGTCAAAATCCGGATAAGGAACCGCGTTCAGATCCTGGACAGCGTGTACGGCCGGGGTCCCGCCCCTGTGCAGCACCTCCGGGAAGCGCTTGTGCAGCTCTTCGGTCCTGCCCTCCGCGATCAGATCCAGCGCGTCGCAGAAATTGTCGTCCGATTCCCCCACAAACGCGTAGTCCACCTGCCCCATGCGGTCCACAAGCGCCTGCCCCCTCTCCGGGCCGACCGAGCTGCCGCCGATCACGGTGACGATCCCCGGCGCCTTTTCCCGGATCCGCTTCAGAAGCGCAAGGTCGGCGTTGCACTGGGCAAAGGTATAGGTGCAGCCGACGACGTCAGGCTTTTCCGCGAGGATCTCATCGGACAGCGCGTCCAGGAACCCCGGGATCAGCGAATCGCACTTTTGGACCAGCGAAAAGAACTCCGCCGTGATCCGTTCGTATCCGGCGCCCCGGAAATACTCCATGGTCTCCTGCCTGGACGGCACATGGCCGTAGCCGGCGTAGGGCGAAAATACTGCCTCGATCAGCTGCATATACATAGCCGCGATCTCATCCAGCCGGAAATAAGCCTCCGCCCCGATCAGACGCGCAAAACGGAGGTTCGCGTAGACGACACGCGCGTCTATGCCGCGCTTTTTCGCGGCCGCCTTCAGCAGGCTCAAGCCCATCACAGGGGCTTTCGCTGTACAGAAAGGCATCGTCACCAGACATATCTTTTTCACACCCATCGCACACACCCCCTCTTGCTACAGTTTCAAAAAATTCCAGCTTCGCCCAGGCAGCGCCGCAGCTTTCTCATCGCGTTGTGCTGAAGGACACGGACGTTGGCGTAGCTGACGCCGACGCGCATCGCTGTCTCCTGGGCGGAGAGTCCATCATAAAAACGAAAGATCACAATATTGCGCTCCCGCTCGGGAAGCTGCTCAAGCGCTTCGGCGAGCGCCTCCAACAGCTCCTGCCTCAACAGCCGGCTGTCCACATCCCCGGACAACGAGGAAACGCCATTTTGCGGCTCCATCCGGTCCAGCTCCTCCAGCTCGGTCGGCTCCGGAGAGCGCCCTCGCCTGCGGTAGTAGTCGGTCACCGCGTTGCGTGTGATGGCGTAGAGCCAGGTCCCGGGCGCAGCCCGCGAGGGATCATAGCCATCCAGCGCTGCGATCGCGTTCACAAAAACCTGCTGCTTCAAATCCGCCCTGTCCTGCATATCCGACACATGGGAGCTTATGTACCGCTCTACCTTCTCGTGATAATCCCGGTAGAGCGCTTCGGGCGTGATCGCGGTGCTCATGGCTTATCCTCGTCTTTCGTCTGGGTCCGCCAGGCGTCCGCGTCCCCTGCGGCGTTCAGCTCCAGCTCGCTGTCGTCCAGCAGCACGCCGTCCCCAGCCTCCTGCGCGGCCCGGATCAGCCGATCCAGCCGTTTATTTCCGGCAAAACGCTGAAAATCAAACAGCGTCCGCACCATCTGTTCCGTTCTGTCCATAGAATCGGCTCCTCCTTTTGCCTTTTGTATATTGATACGCCGGACATGCAATTTTGTTTGGATTTTTTTAAACTTGTTTTCATTATACCATAGATCAGAAGAGCATTTGTGCCAGCCGAGCTGACGTTTGTGCAATCAGAGCTGACGTTTGTGTAATCGGCGGCCCCTTCTCGCAATAGCAGCAAATGCGACAGCAGCAAGTCTTCCTCTCGAGGATATGCACATAAGAAAGGGAGGCTGCCCCAGAATAGGGCAGTCCCCTCGCAGTCCCCTTCCGCATTGATACTTTCATTTTTTACGGCGCAGCGCCGTGCGCCGCCTTTATCGCATCTGTACACGACCGGAACTCCCGGATCCGCCGGTATTTTGCTTGTTCACTTCACAGTACATCCAACCATCGTGGTGCGTATGCGAGTAACCGCAGAGCGTACACCAGTTCAGGGCGTTGGTGCATTTTTTGCAGCCGTAAAACGGCGACACGATCAGATAGCCGTCGTCGGTATACTTGCCGCCGCCCGCGACCGCGCCCAGCTCCTCGTCTGAGAGCTCTCCCGCGGTACGCGCCGCGTCATAAAGATTCTTCGCCTCTTCCTGCGTGAGCTTCTGCCCCTGAGCCTGAAAGAGCTCCATGATCTCCTCCGCGGACTTTGCCGCCTTTGCCTTTTCCAAAAGTTCTTTTTGATTCACAGCGTTACCTCCTTTTGTTTTAAGATATGTTTTGGTTTATTGCTACCATCTTTTTATACGTCAGACCCCAGTCACTGTTAGGAAAATCTCAGAAAAAATTTTATGCCGTCGTCTGATCCGCCTCGTCCGGAGCGTCCAGGCGCTGGCGCGCCACAAGCTCGGCGAACTTCCCGTTCTTTGCAATCAGCTCCTCGTAAGTGCCGTCCTCGACGATCTTGCCCTTCTCGAGGTAGACGATGCGGTCGCAGTGCCGGATCGTGGAGAGACGGTGCGCGATGACGATCCTCGTGCACTTCAAGCCGTCGAGGGACTCGGACACCTTCTTCTGTGTGAGGTTGTCGAGCGCGCTCGTGGCCTCGTCGAACATCAGGATCTTCGGCTTCGGCGCAATCGCCCTTGCGATCATCAGACGCTGACGCTGTCCGCCGGACACGCCGCCGCTGCCCTCGGAGATCATCGTGTTCATCCCCATCGGCATCCTGCGGATGTCGTCCGCGATGCCGGCCATCTCCGCCGCCTCCCACGCTTCGTCAAGCGTCAGCCACGGCGCGGAGATCGTGATGTTGGAAAAGATGTCGCCCTGGAACAGCTTGCCGGCCTGCATCACGGTGCCGATCCTGCGCCGCAGCGACTTCAGGTCGATGCCGGAGAGATCCTTCCCATCATAGTAGACCGCGCCCTTCTGCGGCGTCTCAAAGCCCAGCATGATGCGCATGAGCGTGGACTTGCCGCAGCCCGTCGCGCCGACAATCGCCACGTACTGGCCCGGACGAATCTTCAGGGAGAGATCGTCCACCACGTTCGGCATGTGGTCGTTGTAGCGAAACGATACATTGTTCAGCTCGATGCCGCCGGAGAGCCGTGTGATCACCTGCTTGCCCTCGGACACCTCGGGCATGGTATCCATGATCGGCTTCGCCATGTCAAGGATCGGCTTGATGTTCGCCGCGGTGAGCGCGAGTCCCGCGAGGGACAGAAACGCCCCGCTCACCATGCCGTACGCCGCGTTGAACGCGTAGTAATCCGCCACAGAGACGCTGCTTGCGATTGCCATGTAGTACATGACGAAGGTCCCCGCCAGCGTGATCAGCGTGGTGACCACACTGTTGTAGCGGATGATCGCAGGCGGGTTGTAACGCACCTTCGCCTGCTTCGCGTAGAGATCGCCCCAGCGGGCGAACGCGCGCTTCTCCGCGCCGGAGAGCTTGATCTTCTGCACGCCCGTGATCAGCGCGTAGCTCATGCCGCTGACTTTGGCGCCCAGCTCCATCTGTTTGCGCGACACCCGGATCTGCGTCAGCGCGGTGACCACGGTGACGACTAAGGTCGCCAGGATGATCAGCAGCGCGGGCGCTACCAGCGCGGGCGCGTAAGCAAAGATCTGCGTGATGTAGATCAGCGAAAACAGCGAGGTAAGTCCCGTCGTAAACACGGCCTCCACCAGCATGGTGCACAGCGCGTTCATGTTCTGCGTACGCGAGAAGAGCTCGCCTGAGCTGTAGTTCTTGAAAAACGCGGCCGGAAGCGACATGACGCGCGCCATCGTCGCCGCCTCCACGGTGACGTTCATCTTCGTCCGGATCCTGGCCATAAAGAGATTCTTCACCGCCTCGATCATCAGCCGGGAGACGGTCACGCAGATCATAAATACCCCGAGGGACGCAAGCAGCGCGAGATCCTTATTCTCCACGACAAGCCCGAAAAGCAGCTGGTTCAGCTTCGGGCCGAGCATGCCGACGAGGGTGACCGCAAAGGTAGCGACCGCCGCCAGAATGTAGTCGGAGGGTGCAAGAATCGAGGCAATATATTTCAGTAAGTCGGCAAAGCCAATTTTCTTCAGCGGAAACGGCTTGTAGAAGGCGACTGCCTCCTCCTCGAAGAGCTCCTCATTCTTCCGGGAAATCTTCACGGTCTTTCCCGTCTCAGCGTCAAAAAAGGTATATCCGCTCAAGGCTCCCGGGATGAGCGCCACGACAGAACCGTCCGACTTGCGCACGCCGAGCATCGCCCCGATGGCGTCCTTGTACCAGCCCTTCTCCAGATGAACCATTCTGCGCATGATGCCATAGGGCCGCATGAGGAATTCAAGCTGTTCGTTCATATCCGTGATAGTCTCCGGCACCTCCTGCGACTTCACATGGTAAAATCTGAGGATCGCGTCGATCGCGTCCTTCGCACGGCTTCTGTCGTCCGCGAAAGCCGCGGATACGCGCGCGCCCGTGACTGCGTCCGAGATCCCGAGAAACGCTTCCTCGAAGGTGTCCTGATCATGCTTCTTTCTCTCTTTTATCTGTTCGTCAAACCAACCCATGATCTCACCTCCTTATTCGTTCGAAACGAGCTGCGTATAGTAGCCGTTCTTTGCGTACAGTTCCTCGTGCGTCCCACGCTCCACGACCTTGCCGTGATCCATGACGATGATCTCGTCGCAGTCCCGAATGGTCGAGAGCCGGTGTGCCACCACGATACAGGTGATCCCCCTGTTCTTGATGGACTTCACCACCTCGTACTCGGTCCTGGCGTCGAGCGCGCTCGTGGCCTCGTCCAAAATGATGATAGTCGGATCCTGCGCCAGGACGCGGGCGATCTCCATTCGCTGACGCTGCCCGCCCGAGAAGTCCTGCCCGCCCTCGGTGAGCACGTAATCGTACCCGCCGTCACGCTGCATAATGTCCTCATGGAGCTGGGCGTCCTTCGCCGCGAGGATTATCTCAAAGTCCTCGATGGAATCGTCCCACATCTTGATGTTGTTGCGTATTGTGTCCTCAAAGAGGATGATGTCCTGATCCACAACCGCGAGCGAGCCTGTAAACACGCTGCGGTCGATGTCCTTCATCGGCTTGCCGTCGAAAAGGATCTCTCCGCTCCACGGCTGGTAGAGTCCGGAGATCAGCTTGGAGAGCGTCGACTTGCCGCAGCCTGAGCCGCCGACAAAGGCCACGCGGCTGCCGGTCTTGAGCGTCAGGTTGAAGTCCTCGATCAACGGTTCGGCGAGCCGGGAGTAGCCGAAGGTCACATTTTTCAGCTCTACATTGCCCGAGAGCTTGTCGAACTCGTCGTCCTCTTTGTTCCTGTCCTCACTGTTGTAATTGACGTCGAGCGGATACTCCATGACATCCTCGACGCGCTCCATCTGGGTGCGCATCTCCTGGATGGACTGCCCCGCCTCGATCAACTGCATCGCCGGGCCCGTGAACGCGCTTAAGAAGCCCTGGAACGCCATCACCATACCGACCGTGAAATGTCCCTGGATCGCAAACAGTATGCCCAGGATCAGCACGATGTTGTCGGCCAGCTCGGTGATCACCGTCGGGATCATCCCGAGGTATTCGTTCAACTTCGCGAAGCGCACCTGCTGGGTGTTCACGCTGGCCTGATAGCCTGCCCATTTCTCATAGTAGCCGGTCTCCGCGCCGCTCGCCTTGATCGTCTCGATCATCTCGATGCCCGCGACCGTCGAGCCCGCCAGCTTGCCGGCGTCGCGCATCTGCACGCGGGTGATGTTGACACGCTTCGCGGAGATGACGCGCGACATCGCCACGTTGATCAGAATCGAAGCGATGCCCACCAGCGCCAGCACCGGGCTGTAGCGCAGCATGACGACAAGGTAGAAGACCATCATCGCCGCGTTCAGCACGAGCGGAGCGAAGGTGTTCACGAGCGTATCCGCGATGGTGGCGCTCGCCTCCTGCCGCTGCTGGATGTCGCCCGCCATGCGCTGGGAGAAGAATTCCATCGGCATCCGCAGCACCTTCCACAGGAAGGAGGTGTTCCCGACCGCGGCGAGCTTACCCTGGATCAGGTAATTTGTCTTCGCCTGGGCAAACGCCACCACAAGCTGCATGACGGAGATAAACGCCAGCGCGACAAAGAACGGCCAGAACCATTCCGGATTCTGATGCGTGAGCAGCCGGTCCAGGAAGATCCGCGAGAACGCCGGCTGGATGATGCCGATGATCGAGGTGATCGTCGTCGTGAGAATGACGAAGACGATCGCGGCTCCCGCCCCGACCAGACGCTTTTTCGCAAAGGACAGCACGCTCTTCGGCTTTCCGCCCGGCTCGAAGCTCTCCGTCGGCTCGAACATCAGGCAGATGCCCGTGAAGCTCTGGTCGAAGGTCTCCATCGAGACGGTATAGTTGCCCTTCGCGGGATCGTTCAGGACGACCTTGTCCCCCTTAAACCCGCAGAGGACGACGAAGTGATTGAAATTCCAATGGATGATGCAGGGGAATGTCCCCTTTTCCCTCAGCGTCTCCGGCTCGTAGCGGTAGCCCTTCGCCTGCAGGCCGTAGCTGCGCGCAGCCTTGAGGACGTTCTTCGCGTTCGAGCCGTCCCGGGAGACGCCGCAGTCTGCGCGGACCTGCTCAAGCGGAATCCACTTTCCATAATAAGCAAGGATCATCGTCAACGACGCCGCGCCGCACTCGAGTGCCTCCAGCTGCATCACGACGGGAACCTTCGCCACGCCTTCTGTGATTGGTCTGTTCTGTTTTTTCTTCACCATAGCTCACCTCAGTTAAACAGGAATGACATCGGAGAGACCTGCTCCGTGATGATCGACACCTCATAGATGCCATCCGGAAGCGTTTCGTTCAAGGTCAGCGGATAGACCCACTCGCCTTCGGAAAGTCCGCCGACGCGCAGCGCGTACTCGGAAAAGCTCTCGTCCACGGCGACCGGCTCGGCGGCGATCTCCTTCACCGTATACTCCTTGTTACCGATACGCACGATATTGCTCTGCCCGACTCCATCGATTTCCGTCTCCCTTACGTAACAGGTAGTCTTTCCGTTCTCTGAGACGGCAACCGTGGACAGCTTCGTCTCAAGAGAACCGACGATGCCCCACACGATGAAGCCCACAAGCAGCACGATGACCGCCGAGAGCGTGAGCCAGATCCCTGGATTTGTCACCCGGATGTAATCGTTCAGCTGCTCGGGTGAGGACACCCGCTCCAGACTCTTTTCCCTGAAAATTGAATTTGCCATGTCTCTTTTCCTCCCATTTCCTGTTTTCTGTTTCCACGGATGGCATATGGCCTGCTTCACATCCTGCCTCCGGAATTTCGCATCTCTTATATATTCTTGGTTATCTTCAGGATATTCTGTCCGTCCTTATACTCATAGTCCACACCGTCCATACTCTTCTTGACCATGTAGACGCCGAGTCCACCGATCTCTCTCTCCTCCGCAGAGAGCGTGACGTCGGGATCCTCCTTTTTGAGCGGGTCATAGGGCACGCCGTTGTCGATGAAGGTGATCACTACAGAAAGCGGATCCTCCTTCAGCTCCACGCGCACCGTAGCGACCCCCTCATCCGTCTCGTACGCATAGTTCGCGATGTTGCCGAAAAGCTCGTCGATCGCGATGTCGATCTGCGTCTGCGCCTTTATGGAACAGCCATGCGCCTCGAGCTGTTCATCCACAAACTCCGTGACTACGGGGATATTTTCCACCTTCGCCTCGACCGTCATTTCTTTCATCTGAATCCCTCCTTCATCCTGCCTCGCCGTCTGGGGCGTCGTCCGCGTTTTCATCCTCCAGCTCCAGAACGTATTGCTCGCCGTCGCATTTGCAGCGGCCCTTGCAAAAGACGCAGTAGTAATCCTTCATATGATACCAGGGTCGGGAGACCTTGTGCAGATAGCGGAAGCCGTTCCGCAGATGCGCTCCCCGCGCTGGGACCTTGCCGTCGTACGCCCAGATCAGCGAGGTGACAGCGCCAAATTCCCCGCGGCTTTTCAGATCTGCAAGGGCGTCGGCCAACAGCCTGGAGCCGATCCCCTGCCCCTGACAGTCGGAGGCCATGCACATGCTCCGAAATTTGACCAGCTTCTTTCCATGCGCCAGCCGCTTCAGCTCCTCGAGCGGGATCTTCGTCTCCTCGTGCAGCTTCTGCGCCGATTCCACCCCGAACAGCGTGATCCCCGCCAGGCGACCGTCTTCCCGCCTCGCCGCGTAAAAGAATTCATTTTTATCGCTGATATGCCAGCGCATCTCCTCCTCTGTCATATAACGCTCGCCGAAATTCTCGTCGAACATTTCCATCAGAAACGGGATATCTGTCTCCCTCACATAGTCCATGTCTCGCTACCTCCTGTAGATTGTCATTATTATTTTCTGTCCGAAACATTCCCGTCAAGGCTGCTGTTCACTCCGCGATCAGCGACGCGAAGCTGATCCTTCAGGGTAACGAGTCAAGACTTCTTCGGGATTCTCGCCAGCGCGAGATACGCCCCAAGTCCGACAAGCAGAAATAATCCCAGGGACATCACGCCGCCGGACACCAGTATCAGCGACGGTCCGATCATCTGTCCCACCCGGGACACCAGAATATAGATGATCAGCGCATCGTTGTCAGAATAGCTCTGCGTGGTTTTCGTCTTCGTGAACGCGTCCATAATCACCGAGAGGCCGAACGAATCCAGCACCCCGCAGAGCACCACGGCCAGCACCAGCAGCGGCATCACCGACACCCAGCCGTACAGCGCGATCAGCACCGCGCTCGCCGCCATGTAAAGGTATGTGGCTTTAAGAGACGACATCCGGTCGGAGACAAAGTCGGTCATGAACGGCCCCACGTATGCGCAGAGCAGGTAATTCATCAGCATCAGCACCGAGGCGACCGTCGCGGAATACCCGTATTCGTTGACAAAAAGAGGCACAATGTACGAGATGAAGACCGAACAGGTGTAGACCGGCAGCAGCAGAAACAGCAGAAATTTCAGGGCGTGCACATTCTTCAGCACCCGGAAGATATCCGCGTAGCTTCCCGCCTCCACTCTCCCCTCGATCCGCACCCTCAGCGACATCACTAACGGCACCAGCAAGAGCACGGCGGAGCCCAGATAAATGTGCGTGTACGCCAACTGATTCGCCAATATTCCGCCCAGGATCGTGCCCATGCACTGCCCGGCGAACGCGCCGCCGTTCACATACACGAGCGCGCGCATCCTCTGCCTGCCGTCCGCAAAGAGGAACGCGTAGTAGCGTATACCGATGAAGAGACAACCACTCCCGAAGCCGGAAATGCCGAAGCCGAGGAACAGCATGCGGTAGTCAACCGCGGCTCCACGCACGATCAGCCCGAGCATCAACGCGAGCACCCCGACACTCAAAAAGGATCCAAAGCGCTTCGTCCGTCTGCAGATTCCGCCGGAGACAAACACGCCAAGCGCCGTCATCGCCGAGAAAAAGGTGATCGGAAGACTCACCAGCAGATCCATATTCCCCTCCGGCACCGCCATCGCCATCTGCCGGATATAGACGACATTGAACGAGTCGCCGATCGACGCAGCGAAGAACGCAAACACAAAAATCAGGCGGACAAATGCATTCTGTTTCATGAATTCAGACTGTTCCATTTTGTCCCTCCGTCAGCGTTCCCGTATTTGTGACAAAAAACTGATATTCCGCCAGAATCAGGAGCGAAAACGTCAGAAGCAGCACCGCCTGCAGGACATAGTCCAGCCCCATCTTGCGGCGGTAATCCGCCGACATCTCATAGGAGATCTCATCATCCTCCCCGAGGGACAGCTTCTCCACCTCCGGGATCAGATATGTGTAGCGCTGCAGATAAGCCTCCACCTCATAAAAGTCCTTCCTCGCGACGCCGAGCGCCTCCACCCTCGCGATGTCCGCCTGCACCGATTCCCCGATGCACTCACAGAGCTCCCGGGAGCTCCCGGCGTAATCGCGGTACGCGTCCACGCCTGTCATCGCGCTGAACGCCGCGATCCAGAGCAGGGACACGGCCGCCGCAATGCGGTACGCCCGCTTTCCCTCCGGAATCATCCGCCAGACCAGATGGATCAACAGCAGCACAAGGAGAAACCCGGCCGTCGCGATCCCCACGAGCTTCAAAAGATAGCCACCCATCTCCCGCTGTATGTCTGAGATCCCACTGACCGTCAGGATGCGTGCATCGGCACCCACCGTGTACATACAGTAGAGGTGATTCCTGTCGCTCATATTGTTCCCTGCGGGCATGGAATACGCGCGTTCCGGAAGCATCGCAGGCTCGGTGGAGAACAGCAGCTGATTCTCCGCCGAGAGAATGTGCAGCTGATCCACGTCGTCGATCGAGTCCCGCAGCTCGAGCAGGTCTTCCTGCATCCCGTAGAACGTCTCGATCCTCTTGCCAAACTTTGTACTGTAATCGGTATTATAGATAAAATCCGCCAGCTCTACGCCGATCAGATTCTGCCTGGTGCTCTTGAGGTTGCTGAAATACATCAGCCCGCCCAAAGCCAGCGTGATCACCGTCAGCAGTAATGCCAGAAGCTCTATCATGAGTCGTTGTCTGTTGCGCATGGTTCCTCTTCCAATCTCAGGCTTCATTTCCCTGATCCGTTCCGGCATTTCCGCCTGTCCCCTGTCCGTAGATCTTATCCGCGATCAGATACACACTCATCGGGATCTTTGCCCCTACCTTTTCAATCGTGTCCAGATTCAGGGAAATATGTGGCGTGATCAGAAATACCTGATTCAGCTCGTTGATCGGAGTGCCGCCTAAGTAATCCTTCAGCGTCTGCGCGAGGAAGCCGCCCTCCTCCGGCGCGTCCGTCATCGTGATGTGCATCAGCGCCCCGTACTCCACCTGGCTTTCCGTGGTCTCCGCCACCGTGATGATCCCCGCCTCGTGTACCTCCTCGAGCAGCCACGGCAGCTTATCGTCCTCGATCATTCCCGTCGTGATGTACAGGACGTCAATATCCGGAATCAGCTCGTGATACGCGGCCTTCAGCTCATTATAGTAACGGTCATAATCATTATCCTTCGACGGCTCATCCACATGCAGCCTGTGTATCTCAAACCCGTTCTTTTCACTCAAAGCCTCGAGCTGAGCGATTCCGGAATAGCTGTAGGCAGCCTCGGAATCCTCATAGACCACGCCAATCGAGTCGAACGGCATGATCTCATAGGCCAGCTCGGTCTGTCTGCCGAGCCGCCCCGGGTCTACATGGGCGAACGAGATGTCGTTGAAGCGCTCCGTCTCGCTCTTTACGATTCCGCCCGAGATCGGGTCGGCGCTCGCAAAGACCATATACTCAAACGGAAGCTCCGAGGCATTCTGCGTAAGCCAGACGCCCGCCGCCGTCCCAAAGACCAGCATCAGGTCGACGTCACTCTCGTGAAAAAAAGCGTCCTCCATCTCACTTTCTTCCATTTGATCCGTGTTGTAGAAGCTCTCTTTCACAAACTCAGCGTTCTCGACCTGCTGCACCTTACAGATATCGTTCCATACCTCCTGCGCAGGGCGTACGCCCTCGGGAGGATCGTATTCCCCGATGAAGCCCTGCCTGCTTAAGCTTTCCGCCGCCGCAGAGAGCTGCTCGGAAAAGAATCCGTATTCCTCCGCGATGATACAGCCGATCTTCACATCCTGCCGGGCCACGCGGGCCGTGCTCCCCGGTTCATTCGCCGTGCCGCAGCCCGTGAGTGAAGCTGCAGACAAAACGACAGCCGCCACGAGCGCGGCGAGACCTCTGATCCTCTTTTGAGATCCCCTGCTTCCTGCCCTGTGTTCTGAAAGTCCTTTATGTATTAGAGCTCTCACTGTTTCTTTCTCTCCATCGCCAGCATCGTGATATCGTCAAACTGCGGGGCGTCGCCCACAAACGCGTCGATGTCCGCCCTCACGTTGACGAGCAGCTGCTCTGGCTTCGCCATCGGATCGCGATTCAGCACCTCCAGCATCCGCTCGGTGCCATACAGCTCATTCTTCGTGTCGGTCGCCTCCGCGACACCGTCCGTATACAGGAACAGGCAGCCACCCTCCTCGATCTCAGCTTCGTATTCCCTGTATTTCAGGCCCGGCATCGTCCCAAGCACCATGCCGTGCTTATCCTTCAGAAGCTCAAACTTCCCGTCCGCCCCGCGGAATACCGGATACTCATGTCCTGCGTTCACCGCCTTGAGCTTGCCGGTAGATATCTCCAGAATGCCCAGCCAGACCGTCACGAACATATCCTCCGCATTGTTCTCCTGCAGCAGATTGTTCGCCGTCTCCAGGATCTGCTTCGGTGAATCCGAGAACTGCGACTGATTCTTGATGATCGTCTTGGAGATCACCATGAACAGCGCGGCCGGAACTCCCTTGCCCGACACGTCCGCCATCACCATCACGAGGTGATCGTCGTCCAGCAGGAAGAAATCGTAGAAATCTCCTCCCACCTCCTTGGCCGGACACATGGTCGCGTAGATATCGAAATCATCCCTCTCCGGAAACGCCGGGAAAATACAGGGCAGCATATCCGCCTGGATCTGCTTCGCCACGGAGAGCTCCGCGCCGATGCGCTCCTTCTCCGCCGTGATCGCCGTGATATCTACAATATACTGCTCGATGCGCTTCGTCATGGTGCCAAAGGAGCCAGCCAGCACATCGATCTCATCGTTCGTATGCTGATCCCAGGTAAAGGACAGGTCGTCTCCCTCGATCTCCCGCACCTTGTCGGTGAGCGTCACGATCGGCTGTGTCAGACGCGAGGACAGCCTCTTGGAGACCAGGTTCGCGACCAGCATCAGCACCACCACCGCCGCCAGCAGCGTGACAAACGCGACCAGAAACCTCCGGTCGGACCGCTGCAGCATCTCGTCGTTTTTCCTCGCCAGCGCGCTTGTCAGGCTCTGGGTCGGCGCAGTGACGATATCCTCCGGCAGCACCGAGATCAGCGTCCATCCCACCGTGCCAAGCGGCGAGCAGGAGACATAGGCGTTCTCCCCGTCGACCGCGGTCAGTGAGACCGCCTGCGCGCCGCCGACCGCTTCGGCGAGGAACTTCTTCAGATCCCCTTCCGTCGTATCGAAGGCGTTCGCCAGATCCTCATCGCCGGCCGAGAGCTCCCCGGATTTCCTTGTGGAGAAGATGACGTTTCCATTCTCATCAAGCAGGCAGGCGGAGCCGGATTCTCCGATCACGGCCTCCGACACGGTCTCCTTCAGGCTGGTCAGATACATGCCTGCCCCCGCGACACCTTTCAGCTCGTCCTGATGATAAACCGGAATGCTGCACATGACGGCAAAATCCCCGGTGGACGCGTCGTGCGTGGGATCCGTAAAGTAGAGTCCGTTCGCTTTGACCGCTCCCTGATACCATGGGCGCTCCTTCGCCTCAAACGTGAGCAGGTTTCCCTCCTCGTCAAACTGTCCCTGATAGATATTGTCCGCCTGGAGCATGAAGCCAGATTCGGCCGCGAAATAGTCCGAGTTGACCTCCTTGTGCTCTGAGGTGACCGCCAGCAGATCCCACTGCAGATTGCCGAGCAGCTCCTGCTCCGCCTGAAACTCTTTCGAAGACTGATCCGCTTCTTTCGAGTAAGTGACATACACGTCCAGGGCGTCGCCGTTCTTCCGGTCAGGCAGATGAATGTCGACTCCTTCGATCCTTGCGTCGTTCTCATACAGATACTCCGCATTCTTCGCCAGGATAGAGACCGTCTGGCCCAGATCCGAGAATACCTTATCTGCTGCCGCCGCTTTCTCCGTGGTCAAACGCAGGAGGTTCTCCTCCATCGTCTCTTCCATTGCCTGTGAGGAAAGCGCTTCCACCTCCTGCCCGGTCTCCACGTTCGCAGTGATCATGCCTTTTCGAAGCTGCAGAAGCTGGAAAACAATCACAACCCCCACCACCAGCAGTGTGACCAGCAAAAGGCGAAGTATCGCACGGAATACCTTCTTTTCCAGCGGTACCATCGGTTTGTTCGCGTCGTTCATAAGGTTCATTCCTTTCTCTGTGCCATTTTCTCAATCAATGCTTTTCCGGATCGCGCTGCGCCCTGCCGCTCTCTTTTACTCGATCGTCAGGATATCGACAAAGCCTGTCACCTCAAAGATCTCGCTGATCGTCTCGTTGACATGACGGACCACCATAGTGCCCTGCTTGTTCATCACCTTCTGCGCGGACAGCAGCACGCGCAGGCCCGCGGATGAGATGTACTCCAGATTCGCGAAATCCATCGTCAGAGCCGTGATGCCGTCGATGCTGTGCTTCAGCTCAGCCTCGAGCTGGGGTGCGGTCGTTGTGTCGAGACGTCCCTCGACCGCGATCTCAAGTGTTGTTCCCTCTTGCTTTTTGTTGATTGTCATAGCTACATCCTCCATTTTTGTTTTTGCTTTTATTTGATGAACCCCGCACTTCCGGCATGCTTCCTCCGCCGTCCGGCGCGGCTCATTTTTCCTGTATATTTAGCCAAATCCTCGTCGTAAAGGTCTCCTTCTCTGCATTGAAGCGGAAGCTGGCGCTGCCGCCGTACTTCTGCGCGGTGTTCGCCATGCTGAGCAGGCCGTAGCCGCCGCCGTGGTCGCTCAGAAACGCCTCCGCGGGCGAGAATCCGTCCTCCGTCTGGTAATGGCGGTTTATGCGCACGCCCTTGCAGGAGTTCGAGACCTCGATTGCGAGCGAGCCCTGCATCGCGCCGACCTGTACATCGATCCAGCGCGTCCCCGGATATTGCCGGCAGGCGTTGATCGCGTTCTCCATCGCGTTGCCGAACAGCACGGTCAAATCCGCGGACTCGACCGTCAGATCTCCACACTCGGCGCGGACCCTGCAGCGGATCCCCTCGTCTCTGGCGAGGCCGACATAGTACTGGAGCAGACCGTTGACCGTCAGATTTTTGCAGTACAGCTCCGTGTCCCGCTTGACAGTGATGTCGATCACCCCGGCCAGGTACGCCTTCATCTCCTCCGTCTGCCCTCGGTTCAGCATGTCGTTCAGCGTGTTGTAGTGGTGCCGCAGATCATGGCGCATGCGCCGGGTGTTTTCCATGTCGCCAACGATCTTCTCATACTGCAGCTGCTGGATCTCCAGCGTCCTCTGGCGCTCGTTGTCCCGCTTCTGCCGTACCGATTCCCGAAAGACCAGCCAGTAGAGCGCGACCTGGTCCACCAGAATGACCAGCATCAGGACGCAGCGAAGCAGCACGAGGGTTTCCACCTTTAATGCATCGTAGCTGCCGGTGATTTTGTCGCAGTAGAACGTCACGGTGAAAAAGAGCAGCGTCGAAACAATCAGGATAAAAAATTCCCTCTTCATATTCTCCGGATCGATTTCCCGGATATACACCCCGAGCGGGCGAAGCACAAAGATCAGCATCACAGGCAGCAACACGACCGTGATGCCCGCATACAGCGACAGAATCTCAGGGTTATACGCGTACGAGACCACATCTCCCCCGCCCGGGATGCACAGGCGAAGCGTATTGACCAGTATAAACACGAAGATCGCGTAGAACAGCACACAAAAGAAGACCAGCAGCTTCTTGAGCAGCGATTCGCGCACAAGCCAGACGTACGCCGCCAGTATGAGCAGCATCGCAGCCAGCATACAGGGATTCGATATGGCGATGTGACTCCGGTACCTCTCCATGTCACGCAAGCACACAAGCGCCGCATACCCGCAGGCAAACGCGACCGAGACAAGCGTCAGACAGAGATAGATCATCCTGCGCCGGAAGCGGTATGCCTCCTCGCGAAATGGCAGGAAGATCATCAGCGCGCAGGGATAGAGCTGTATGAAAAAGCCCAGCACCTGCTGCAGATAGGTCACCATGACGAGCCTCCTTTCCCTCGATTCTTTTCGCTAATCATTCGATTCTTTACTGTAATTCCTTCCGCCTGGACAGCCGGTCGAACACATAGTTGCCATAAGCCGCCCGGATCGCCGCGCTGTGCCGCACGGCGATCGGCAGGCAGCTCCCGTCCTCCAGGGTACAGGTGTCCGCCCCCATCCGCACGATATAGTCCATATTGACGATGAGGCCGCGGTTGATCTGCAGAAAGCTCCCGTCCAGCTTTCCCTGCAGCTCGCCGAAGTTCTGCCAGACCTTCAGCCGCCGTCCGTCGGACAGCGAGATGTTCACCGCGTGTCCGTCGTTTTCGAGAAGGCTGATCTGGTCGAGATACACGGTGTTCCACTCCGAGCCCACCATGAGCGTGATGCTCTCCCTGCGCTTGCTGCGCAGCTCAGTCAGACGGCGGAAGGTCTCCACGACCCCCTCGGTCGTCACCGGCTTGACCAGATAGTGCAGAGCGTGCAGAGAGAAAGCGTCCACCGCATGCTCCGTACTGGTCGTCACAAACGCGATCCCCGTGCCGGGAGATACCTCCTGCAGACTTCTGGCAATGTCGACCCCGCTCTCGCCGGGCAGATAAATGTCAAGGAACACGAGATCAAAGTGCGGCAGACGCTTTGCCGCCTCGATCAGGGATGCTCCGTCTAAAAATTTTTCCGCGCTCCTCGTCGGGTCCCAGCCCTTCAGCGCTTCCTCAAACTGTTCCTGTTCTCGCGGCTCATCGTCGCAGATTGCGATACGCATGGCATTTACCCCCCCCCACACGATAAGGGCTTAAAATTCGTTCTCTTTTTTCCTGTTTCATTTTATCACAGAATATCTGCTTTTCTCCCGTCAGATATTTCCTATTCTTTATCGATCAGGCCGAAGAAGAATTTCTCCTTCCGCGGCGTGTCGAGCACCCGCACCGGCTTGATCTGGTTCTCGGAGATGCCCCGCATCACCATCATGTCGCGGTAGAGATAGTAGGTCTCCTGCTGCAGGAAGTTCAGCTTCA
>CANRDO010000013.1 GCA_947629385.1 uncultured Lachnospiraceae bacterium | reverse complement strand
CGCGGCTCATCGTCGCAGATTGCGATACGCATGGTGTTTACCCCCCCCCATACGATAAGGGCCTAAAATTCTGTCGTTTTTCATTATATCACAGTATGCATGCTTTTTCACGTCAAACATTTATATTTTTGCGGCCAACTGATTTTTCGAAATCTCCTGCTCTCTGTCAACCAGGCCGAAGAAGCATTTCTCCTTCTTACAGCCTCAGCAGCGGGCGTTTACGCTTTGGTCCGAACGGAACTGCTGCGGCAGCTGCGCCGTATAGTCCGTAATGCCCTTGCCGGTGTTCGGATGCTTGCCCGAGTAGATCTGGTCGGCCGTGAACGCCGCCAGCAGCACTACGCAGAGCGGAATAATAATCTGCAGCTTGATCCTTCGCAGGAAGTTATCCAAAAACGGTGCGGCCACATAGACGATCGCCATGCCGCCGAGGCCAAACACCAGCAGGCCCTCCGCGCAGATCCTTCCGTGCAGATTCAGGAAATATCCGCTGTAATCCCACCACTTCTGTCCGCCGTGGGTCGCCTCTAAGTACCAGGCGGTAAAGTACTCTACACAACCGCAGAGCACGATGGTCGCGCAGAACTCCGCGAGCGGTTTGCTGCGCAGCTTGTTCAGCACGACGAGGATCAGCACGCCGCCCGTACCGTAGATCGGAAGCCACGGGCCGTGCAGCACACCGCGGTTGACAAACTCACCGTCGGACACCAGATGCAAGCTGACCTCCCAGAGCCAGCCGATCAGCGCAAAGATGAAGAACAGCATGATCATGGACCAGATCGAGTAATGACGCTCGCAGTAGATCCCGCGGAACTTCTTCTCCCTGCCTTTTCCCTGGTACTGCCCGAGCCTGACCGGATATGCCTTTCCGGACATCTCGCCGCGCATCGACATGTACCTCTCGCGCTTCGCCATGAACTCGTCGTACTCCTGCTCCGTCTTGTCGTTCACAAGGGTCACGCCAAAGACGTCCGCAATGAAGCCGAGGATACCCGTACGCTGCTTCTTCGGCGGCTTCGGCTCGCCGATCGCATCGATCTCCTTCTCATAAGCGTACAGCAGATCCATACGATCCGCCTTCTCGAACAGGTATGTATCATTCAGAAGCTCGCTGCCCTCGATGGAGTTCTCCTTTGCCAGGGCGCGCACGTACGCGTAGTATTCCGCGAAGGTCGCCTGCCGGTAGGGCTCGGAGTAGAGCTTACCCACAATGCCCATCGTCACAGCGTCCAGGATCCTCCAGCCGATGAACGTGAAGTTCAGCACGAAGCACTGCCACTTGTGTCCGTCCATCATCCTTCTCGAAAGCCTGATCGCATCCTTCGAGGAGATACCCGGATTCTCCGCCACGATGTACGGCACCATGCGGTAGGAGTAGGTCTTGATCATTCCTCCCACGATCGTGAACCACCACAGCGTCTCATAGATCGTGCTGCGCAGCATCACGAACGCCACATTCGTCCACTTGCGGATGCGATGGAAGTACAAAAACCTGTGCACCGGCACTTCCTCGTAGGTGCGCCCCTCCATGAACATACGCGCGGAGACCGCCGTGTAGACATTCGCCACATAGAACCACACCAACAACAGGACCGCCGTGCTGAGCAGGATGAACAAGATCAGCAGAACGCTGTTCGCCCCCGTCATGGACACGACCGCCGATACGATGGTCTCGATAAAAGTCCCCGAGGAGATCTCGCTTGCCACGGAAGCGAATACGCCTCTGGTAGTGCCCGCAAATTCCTTCGTGCTGGAGCCAATCTTCTCGAGTCCGGACTCCATCAGACCGCCTAAGAGCTTCTCCATGGATTTTCCGTTCAGCAGTCCCTGGAAACCGGTATTCAGCGTCGATGTGCCGCTTTCCGCCAGCCCGGCCGAGGTCTGGGCAGGCTGATCGGTCTTGCCCTCCTGACTCGTCGAGCCGCTTCCGCCGGAGCCCAGGAACCAGGCGACCAGGCAGACAACCACAAAGATGAAATAGTGCTTCTTCAACGACTGTCTCGCCTTCTGTTTCAACTCTCTCCTGTTGTACATTTGTTTTCCTCCCAAATCTTTCTTAGAATTTATGGATTCTTATCTCGCCAATGACCCCGGCGGATTTATGCGCGCACAAATTCGCCAGGGTCAATGGATGTGTAGCTTTTTACCAGATAGATACCCGATCCTCAGGGGCAACCCACATTCCGTCACCTTCGGTGATGCCGTAGGTCTCGTAAAACTCGTCAAAGTTCGGAAGCAACGCGTTGACGCGGACGCTGTCCAGGCTGTGGTAGTCGCTTGCCGCGTCCATTTCCAGCACCGGGCGGTAAATCGCGCCCATCCACAGGCGCGCCCAGCTCTCAAACATCTCCGCGTAGTTGAAATCCTCCTTCCGGGACGCAAGCTCCAGCACGACCGCCATGCCACCTAAATCGGCGGTGTTCTCGGTGAGCGTCAGCGCCCCGTTCATCGGAATCGCGGGACCCTCCTCCCGGCCGTCATAGTACTCGACGACCTTCTGGCAGCGCCCGGCAAACGCGGCTGCGTCCTCCTCCGTCCACCAGTTGACCACGTTTCCGTTCTCATCGTACTGCGAGCCCTGGCTGTCAAACGCGTGGCTGAGCTCATGGCCGATGACGACTCCGAGCGCGCCGAGATTCTGCTCATAGGACGCGTCCTTGCTGTACGCGCCGGGCACCTGCAGGAAAGCCGCGTAGATCGTCACATCGTTGTACGTGGAGCTATAGTTTGCGTTCATGGTCTGCGGGGGATAGAGCCATTCGCTCCGGTCCATCTCCTGCCCCTCATACCTCTGGACGTCCTTCTGGTTCGCGTCCTCGATCGTCATCACGTTCTCCAGGAGGGATCCGCCGTCCTCATAGCTCCTGAGCTCCATGCTGTCAAGCGGTATCTCCGGGTACTCGTCGGGAGCTCCAACCTTGATGCCCATCGTGTCGAGCTTTTTGATCGCCTTTTCCTTTGTCGCATCGCTCATCCAGTCGAGTCCCTGAATCCTCTCGCGGTAGATATCGATCATCGCGGTGATCATCTCGGTGATGTCCGCCTTCATCTCGTCATCAACGTATTTGTCCCCGTACAGCTCCCCGACATAGGCCGCGATCTGGGTGTTGACGAACTTCGCCGCGTTTTCCTCATCACTGAGCGAGCCGACGGCGCCGGTCTGAGCCGCGCTGTAATCCTTTTTCGCCTGCGCAAACTCATCGCTCAGCACCTCCGCGTAACTGTCAAGCAGAAGATACTTGAAGTAGTCCTTCAAAGCATCCAGGTTCTGGTTGTCGAGCAGTCCGGCAAGCGCCTCCATCGCGCCGACGTCCGTGACGAGGAATTTATCCTTATTCTTAAGGCTGCTCTTGTCGAACAGCACATTCATGTCCACGTTCTGGAACACGTCGCAGATCTCGTCGAGCGTGTAGATGTTGTAGGTCTTGTTCACATCGATCACTTCCGTCAGCCCCAGACTTCCCTCCGCGATCTTCGCATCGAGCGCGAAAACATTCCCGAACGCCTCCTGTGCCTCCTCCCCGGAGTAGCCGATCAGCTGAAACAGCGCAGTCACATAATTGCGGAGCTTTTCTTTTCCGCTCTCATCGTTTCCCTCATACATATCCTTCACGTTGATCACTTTGGTTGTGAAAAGATCGATATAATGCGTCGAATCCCGGGAGTCCAGGAAAACCACGAACGCCGCGACCTTGCTAAACGCCCTCGTTCCGACAAGATCCGCAACATCCGTCGCCGCTTCGACCTCATCGAGGTACGGCTTGAGCGGCTCGTAGCCCTGCGCGTTCCTCGCGTCTTTGTTCAGATAGTTCTCGTAGAGGGTCTTGATCTTGCCCGCCTTGGAGGCCTTATCCTGCTCCGCCGCCGCTGTCTGTGCGATCAGCTCGTTGATCTGCTGGTCGATGAGGTTGGTGCGCGCGTTTCCGATCATGGTCTTCCCCTCCGGGATGACGATGGTGTCGAGCGCCTCTTTGTTGACCGCCTGGTAGAAATCATCCTTCAGGTTCGTACCGTACAGGCGGTACATGCGGCGGATGTAGTGATCCATCTCATCGGCCGTGACTGGATCGTCGGCTCCTAAGATACCCTCTTCCTTCTGCTCGATGATCCCCGCCGCAAACAGGTCGGCAAGCTCCGCGGCAGCCCACTCCGGGACATCCGTGAACTCCGGCTGCGTGATCGCGAGATAGACGTTGTTGCCCTTGATCTCCGGAACGCCGCCGAACGCGCGCACCAGCATGACAAGCGCCTCTGTGCGCGTCACCGGCTTCTCCGTGTCCATGTCCTCGAAGCCCTCCATCAGCTGCTCCTGCGTCGCCTCCGGATTGTTGTAATCGTCCGCCGCGGTAAGCAGCATCTCGCAGGCCTGAGCGCGCGTTATGGCTTCGACAGGCGTGGTCTCATCAACATCTATCACCACTTCTGTCTGCGCCTCTTCCGCCGCAAGCACCGCGCCCACGGGCATCGCCCCAAGCGTCATCGCGGACGCGAGGAGCAGCGCGACCAGTTTTCTTTTCATGGGTGTATCTCCCTTCACTGCCAAGATATGCCTCTGTCCCGCCAGGAATTATGAATTCGAGGACGGGAAGTATGCTCTCAGAACGCCCGCCACGTTAGCCAGCGGAAGCGTCTGCAGCCATACATGGCCCGGTCCGGTAACCACGGTGTTGAAGAAGCCCTCGCCGCCGAACAGCTTGTTCTTCACGCCCGCTACCGTCTTGATATCAAGACTGCAGGTCGCGGTCATCGCAGCCAGATGCCCGGTGTCGACCAGGATCTGCTCTCCGGCCTGAAGCTCATACTCTACCACATGGCCGTCGAACTCGGCGAATACGATACCCTGACCGCTTGCCTTCTGCATGATGAAGCCCTCGCCGCCAAAGAAGCCCACGGCAGCCTTCTTGCGGAAGTGCATGGACAGCGTCACACTGCTCTCCCCCGCCAGATACGCGCTCTTCTGGAAGATCATCTCGTTGCCCGGAGCGATCTCGAAGGGTACGATGGAGCCCGGGAAGGACGATGCGAAAGCGATCATGCCGGGACCGCCCTGCGCGGTGTAGATATTCTGGAACATTTTCTCACCGGAAAAGGCTCTGCCAAGCGCTTTCCCGATCCCGCCGTTCGACGTCGTCTCCATTTCCATATTGGGAGACATCCAGGACATACCGCCTCCCTCTGTGATCATCTTTTCTCCCGACTCGAGCTCACAAATCACTACCGGCAAGGTACCACCTTGGATGTTATACTTCATTGTCTTTTCCTCCTTTTGCGTAATGCAGTAATAAATTGATAAACTATCGTTTTTATTTTCTCATAATTTTATGCTTCTTTCAACGCGAGAGACCTGACGTTTGTGAAATCAAATCTGACTTTTGTGCAATGGAAAAAAATGAAAAAGCCGTCAAATGGTCAGGGGTGATCTGCCAAAACGCTGCTCAGGCGTTCACCAGCATCGTCTGGATGTCGTAGGACAAGGTGACGCCGCTCCCCGCGTAGATCTTGTAAAACTGATTCACCACTCTGTCCGCTACCATTCTTCCATTCTCGAGATTCGTATCCACCAGCGTCACAATGTACTGCAGGCTGCTGTAGCGGCTGCCCACATCCACCATCCGCAGCGAGTACGCGGCAGCGATCTCCAACGTCGACATCGCGTCCTCGCACGCGCTGTTGTCCAGAGAATCCGGATTCTCGCTTCCAATCGTATAGAGGATCGTCTGCACCATCTGCCCCTTACGCTTGACGCAGCGGGACAGATAGCTGTAGAGATTCGGGAATTCCTCGTAGGGCACCCGGAAAAGTCCGCGGTTCTCATCCATATTGCCTTCCAGCACGCGTCGGATGTGGTCGAGATCCGTCCCCGGCCTTTCCGACGACGCTCTGCCGACAGAATCACGCCGAAAGAAGCGGCAGGAATTTTTGCCGTTTTCCTTCACATAGTACAGCGCCTTGTCCGCGTTGCCATACAGGGTCAGGAAGCTTCTGCCCTCCGCCGGGCACAGCGTAATTCCTGCGGAAATGTGCGTGAGATTTTCCATCTCGATCTCTTTCAGGTTTGCCGCGAAGGAATCCACGATGCTTTCCACCTTTCCAAGCAGCGTCTCCCGGTTCACCTCGTCCGTGTAGAACACGACAAATTCGTCTCCTCCCATGCGGAAGAGAACGTCCTTGTCCTCCACATTGGCGGCCAGGGCGGCGGCAAGCAGCTTCAGGACCTTATCCCCCATCAGATGTCCGTATGTATCGTTTACATTTCGAAAATCATCCAGATCCACAATGACCATCGCACCCTTATGCGCTTCTGCCAGAAGTCCGTCGATGGCCTTCTCGCCGTAGCCGCGGTTGTGCACCCCGGTCAGGGAATCGAGCGCGTTCTTCTCCGTGCCGTACTCCGAGAGGATCTGGTTGACCAGCGCAGTTTTCTCGTCTACGATGTTCCACTGCTCATTCGCGGCGCCGTCTCCCTCTCTCCTGGTCTCCGGCGGAAGATAGAAATTCTCGCTCAGCATCCCCACAAACACATGGGCAAGATGCGGATCAAACTGTGTCCCGGAGCAGCGCTCAAACTCCGCTATCACTCTCTGGTTCGGCAGCTTGGCCCGGTAAATGCGGTTCGACGTCATCGCGTCGTAGGCGTCCGCGATTGCGATGATCCTCGCGCAGTACGGAATCTCCTCTCCCGCCAGGCCAAACGGATATCCCTTCCCATCGTAGCGTTCATGATGATAGAGCGCCCCGTCGGCTACGCCCGGGATCATGCGGATATTTTTCAGAATCTCACCGCCAATCACCGGATGCTTCTTGATCTGTACAAACTCCTCATCGCTCAGGCGGCTCGGCTTATTCAGGATCGAATCCGGCACACCGATCTTTCCGATGTCGTGGAGCAGTCCGATGTTATAGATGTTGCGCACTTCTTCCTCGCTCCAGCCCAGGCGCTTCGCGATCTCCTTCGAGCACTTGGCGACACGTACCGAATGTCCCGAGGTGTACGCGTCCTTGGCGTCGATCGTATTCGCAATCGTCAAAATTGAGTTCAGGGACAGCTTTTCCAGCAGCTTGCTCTTCTCCTCAAGCTTCTCCTCCAGGTCTACCCGGAAGCCGTACAGCTCGATCAGGCGGCTGATCCGGCTCTTGACCGTCATCGGCACGAATGGCTTGGCAATAAAGTCGGCAGCGCCCAGCTCAAAGAATTCCTTCTCCGTCTCGGGCGCAGAGTCGGCCGTCAGGATAATGACCGGAATCTTTGCCCAGGCCGGGTTTTCCCGTATCTTCGCCATCGTCTCCGCGCCGTCCATCTCCGGCATGCGGAAATCGAGCAGAATCAACTTTGGCTCGTATTTCTCCAGGAGCTCCAGCGCCTGCTTTCCCGAGTCCGCCGAGACGACGTGATAGTCGTCCTTCAGGATCCGTTCCGCGAATTTTCGATTGACCGGGCTGTCGTCCACGACAAGAACGTCTATCTTCTCTAACTGTTCCGGCATGTTTTCTCCTCCTGCTTTCTTTGTAAGCCTGTGTCCTCGGATATTTTATCATAGAATTAAATATTCTCAAGCTTTTCTTGATGACATTTATGCATTTATGCAATTATTGATGCGTTGTAATACGGATTCTGTCTGGGTAAAATATTCAGATATCGCCGCTGCCTCACAGCGCGTACCCGGTCAGCTTCGCGATATCCTTCCTGCTCCAGAATTCGTTCTCCCAGTAGAAATACGCGTCCTTCCTCTTCTTGAAGATCCGGAACGGGACGTCCGTGTTGTCATAAATGTGGCAGATGTCGCAGACCTTCAAAAGCTCCGGAACCAGTTCGAGCGAGCGCACGTACCGCGCTTTGATCTTCTCGACGGGAACATCATGCCCGCCGGACGCAAAGCGGCGCATCACGCGGTGGATATTGATATTGACGTCAGCGGTCAGGACATAGATACAACGGATGAAATACCCCTGCTCCCTCGCCCTGCGCAGCAGGTCAAGATTCCGGGCAGTGGACAGCACCGTTTCGAAGGTGAAATTCTTGTGGACGTCCAGGACATACTCCCGCATATCCTCCGCCAGCTCGGCCGCCTCCAGATCCGTGCTCTGCGTCGCCCGCTTGATATCGTCCGCATTGATGTAGGGACTGATGATCTTCGCCGCTTTTGTCACCGTGCTCTTTCCGCTTCCGTTCGGCCCCGCAAAGACGATGATCTCAGGCTTCATCTCCATACTCTCGCCTCCCATCCGGATATTCGATGTAGGACGCTTTCCTCTCCCGGTCGTAGCCCGTGACAGGCAGTCCCTGGCTCTGGTTCGCCTCGTTCTCCTGCCGAATCGTCTCCCGAAAGCGACGGATGAGCTCATCATCGTCAACGCCGCAGGTGGAGTCCAGCTCGTTCGGTCTCGGTGGCTCATTCTCCTGCTCCTCAAGCGCCGCGAAAAATCCCTTCATGATTTTTTCTTTGGCCTCCTGACTCTGATTTGTGTCGTTCTGTCTGTCCATATCTGATCTCCTTTCCGTGAGATTAGTATACCATGTCCTTCGGACATGATATCCTCCGGGGGATGCGCACGGTTCGATTTTGTATTTTGTCTCGCTTTGCTCGACAACGAACCGGCGCTGGTATAATCTCTGTCGAGATTATACCACACTACCCGCTGCCTTTGTGACCGCCGGGTTGACGTTTATGAAATCAAACCTGACGTTTGTGAAACCAAAAAGGAAATGATAATCATCATCATCTGATTCGTTTACTAAAATTATACAATCCTAAGCCTGCGTTTTAGGGAACATTTTTTTATAATAAATTGATAGAAATGTGTGAAAAGTTACAATTTCAACAAAATAGCGGGGCGCGAACGCCCCGCTTCGTATTTATATGAAACGCGCTGATGTCATCCTTATTTTGGGCTTTCCTGGCTCAAACGCATTCGTCCTTGCCCTGTTCAACAACCTTTCCCTGTTGCTCCAGCCCCATTGCCGACACAGACACAGCGCATTCCCCCCTCCATCACTTATAACTATCCCTTATAACTATCCCAATCAAACTTCTTTCCTTTCCCTTTCCCTGTGTCTCCAGCCCCGTTGGCAATGCAGATACAGCGCATTCCCCCTCCATCACCTTCCGTATACTCTCCGCCGCCGCCCATCACGCAGGCGCACACCTTGTCACCAAAACCTTCTTCCTCTGTTCCGCCGCCGCCAAACATGCAGATACAAACACCTCCGCCGGCAACCGTTTCCAGCTCTTTCTCTTCCAGCTCTTTCTCTTTTCCTAAAATTTCTTCTTTCTTTTCTTCTGACATTTTTACTTTCCTCCTTTTACCTTTTTCTGTTTCCATTCATGTGTTTTCTTTGCGTCCGACGGCCCATCCGCCTTCGGAAATCTCCGTTTTCCTTTCTTCCTCACCTCCCTTCCGGCAGTGTGATGGTCTCCATGAGCTTGCTGATCAACGCAGATACAGCGCGCTCCTCCTTCCTTATTCTAACCGCCGCCGCCGCAGGCGCTCCTCTTTCCTCCTGGTCGAACAACTATCTTCTCCGCCGGCAACTGTCTCCAGCTCTTTCTCTTTCAGCTCTTTCTCTTCCAACTCTTTTTCTTTTCCTAAAATTTCTTCTTTCTTTTCTTCTGACATTTTTACTTTCCTCCTTTTACTTTTTCCTGTTTCCATTCATGTGTTCTCCTTGCGTCCGGCAGCCCATCCGCCTCCGGAAATCTCCGTTTCCTTTCTCCCTCACCTTCCTTCCGGCAGTGTGATGGTCTCCATGAGCTTTTCGATCTTGTCCGCCCATCCTCCTTTTAAGAGGGTGCAGGCCGCCATATCGCGTCCCAGGATGTCGTCCGGGCTGGTCTCCAGCGCGCCGGCGCGGCATCCGCCCAGACAGTATCCGGCGTGCTCGCAGCCGCGGCATTCCGGGTTGTGCGCCAGCACCTCGGAGCCCCTGGTCTCGATGAGCCGCATGTAGGACGAGTCGGTAATGCACTGCCTCAGGCCGATCTGCGTGATGAACGGATAATTCTCCTGGATGGGCATGCCGGATAAGGACATGCAGGGCAGCGCCCGCCCTTCCGCGGAGATGTACATCACCACGCGCGCGTGGCCGCAGACGCACTCCCGCGACGGATCCTTGCACCAGTCCTTCTTCATGGGGATGCTCCACTCCTTCGGGCTCCCCGGCGAGGCGCTGAAGAAACCGCCCAGCTGCAGCGACAGGGGCATGCCGTCCTCATAGTACTGCGGGATGTAATCCAGGTAGACCTGGAACAGGTCTTCTATCTTGATGCCCGGGCCGTACCCTCCCTCTTTCCATGCGCCCACATCCGAGATGGGGTTGGTCTTCAGAGAGCTGCAGCCCACGCCTGCCAGGAAGCGGACCGTCTCCCGCAGGGTGTGCTTGTTCCGCTCGTGGATGCACATTTCCGAGCCGGTGGGGAAGCCGTGCTCGCGGCAGCGCAGGAACGCGTCCGTCACATATTTTTCCGCGCCCGGCACGCCGCGCAGCCAGTCGTGCCAGCCCACGCCGTCGAAACTCATGTTGAACACAGGGCGGATGCCCCGGTCCTCCAGCTTTTTCAGCAGGTCGTCCGTTACCAGACGGCCGTTTGAGTAGATCTGGGAAATGCGTACGCCGCCGTCCAGAAGCACGTCTACGAGGTCAAAGAAATCCGGGCGGACCAGCGGCTCCCCGCCGGTCAGGGTGACTTCCGCGATGCCGCAGTCCACGATCTGACGGGCAATGCTCATCGCCGTCTCATGGTCAAGCTCCCCGTATTTGGCGTCCGGCGCGGACATGTAACAGTGCTTGCAGCGGTAGTTGCAGCGCCCCGTCACGGACCAGTGCGCCGTGCGGAGGTAGCGGTTGTCGTAGAATTTGTATAGCTGGCCGTCCTTCAGCTTCGTCCCCGGCGCGCAGGCATGTATGACGCCTTCTTCTTCCAGCTTTTTCAACGCTTTCTTCTGCTGCTCGGACGCGCCCTCCAGGTCTGTGCGGCCGTCCATGTCGAGGAGCAGCTCCATATCCGCTTTCTTCAGGAACGTGGCCCGCCCTCTGCGTCTGTCCAGCAGCGCGAACGGCAGCTTCTGCCAGCCGCGCAGCGCATAACGCTCATCCAGTATGTAGTACATGTTTCTCCTCCTCTTGCTTTCTTCTTCGATCTATATGAAACGCACCTGCATCGATTCCCTCATTTTGCTTTCCTGATTATTGATACGCCGCAATGCGGATTTTGTTAGATGTCTCTCTGATTAGATTATAACACGCTGGCCACTGCTTTTTGGGACCGCAGGGCTGACGTTTGTGAAATCAAATCCGACTTTTGTGCAATTGATGTCCAGCAGAGTGATTGGGGAAACGAGATAAAGGAAAGAAAAGAGGGCATTTTGGCAATCTGTTTTATCCGTTGCCAAAATGCCCTGCTTTATATGGATATGTTATCAGTGTATCATACAAATATTAACCGGGAATTTGTATTGCATATGCTTACATTGATAGCAATCGGTATGATAACATGAGCAGTCTCTTCCATGTTTTTTGCAGGTCCAGTCACTGCAGATGTAAAGGCCCGATACGACGAGATGTCCGTACAAATGCGCTCCCCCGCCGGCGACGGCCTCAAGCTCCGCATCTGAGAGCTCTCCGGTACCGTGAAGCTGCTTGTAGATCTCCTGTGCTTCCTCCATGCTCAGCTCTTCGCCCGCTTCCTTCGCCAGTGCAAGGACTTCCTCTGCTGACGCAGCGGCTTTCACCTTCTCGAAAACCTTATTCCGTTTCTCGAAAAGCTCCTGCTCGTTCCCTGTGACCGTCTTATCGGCATTGATTTTTGCTTCCATAGAATTTCCACCTTTCTTGTGTCATTTATTGGCAATTCCGCCTTCGACGGATTCGCGGTTCTCTCCCATCCGAAACAGAGATAACATCATACGTGAACAGGCATTTTTGATGGCCAAAAAATCCCCCCTGCGACTGCTGCAAGCGCGTCGTCCGAGAGCTCGCCGGCAGCACCACTGAGCTGATCGAGCAGCTCCTGAGCCTTCTGGGCCGTCACTTCCTTGCCGTACTCCTTCGCGATGGCGATGATCTCCTCCACCGTCTTGGCTTTCCGCAATTTTGCAATCATTTCCTCGTTCATTATGTCCCACTTCCTTTCTTTCTCCGATTTATATGAAACGCACTTGCGTCGTTTCCCGGATTTTTGCTTTCCTGATTCTTGATACGCCACAATGCGGATTTTGTTAGATTTCACTCTGATTAGATTATAACACGCTGACCACTGGTTTTTGAGACCGCCAGACTGACGTTTATGAAATTAAACCTGACGTTTGTGAAATCGCTGGTGTGCAACTTAGCAATTTCCTGCCCGATTGAATTACAACCTGGCAACGAAAAAGCTCCGCAGATACGTGTTCTTACGCATCTGCGGAGTCAAAGGGGAGGATAAGTATTTCTTCCCTGCCAACTGAGAAGCACCATAAAATAAGGGCTTTCCGGGCTTTCAAATTCATCTGGCAACACTTTGGCAACACCCCTGCTGCTGCCAGATTAAGAATCCGGCCTGTTTCTCAACAGGCTGGATTTTTCTTTAATTTACAGTTCTGCACACTATCGCTTTGCATTATGGTTAGAATATGGCATTTTCTCTTTTGTAATATAAAGCGGACCAGTTGTGTATAATGTAACCTCCATAAATCCGCTCCGACAGTTAGCGCTGTGACGGATGCGGTATACTGTATTTTCCTCCGCATTTCGGAGATCTTCGATCTCACATTCCAGAGCTACCTCATTGCAGCCCAGCTCTGATAGTATATTTTCGGCCACAAGATCGTCTTCAATCGTGAAGCACACAGACTCCCCGCAGAGTTCTGCCGGATACGGCGTCTGCAACTGGGAGCGCCATGCCTCCAGAACGGTCTCTCCGTCAATATGTTCCGCATATTGTTCTACACGCAGTATAATATAACCATCATGTTCTTTCTTGGGCGTTATCTCACGGGCTGCATTGGAGCGTTCCCTCATGATCCTTTTCAGCTGGCGGTTCATGTCCTGCTCGACTTCGACTTTTTTCTGCAGATTTATGATCTCCGCGTCCTTTTTGGTAATGATAGTCGCCAGACTCGCATTTTTCTCTTCCTCTTTCCTCAACAACTCCCGCAGATAAGCTTCAAGCTCCTTTTTATCATATCCCATATCATCACAATCCTCTCAGATAACTTACTGCGATCACATACTCCCGTGTGTGGCCCAGCGCTTTCGAGGTGATTTTCATAGCCCGACGGTCCAGTGCCCGCCCGCGTTCATCGTTACGGCAGAAATAGGCATCGCTGCGGAGCCGTTTCCCCCGCCCTCTCATTACCCGGTCATATGGGATATCCTCTATATTACGGGCATACATCCGGTAGACCGCAACCGCGTAATCGCTCCTATACCCGTGGATGTCCGCCGCCTTATTCACATACTGCCACAGCTTCTCATCCGGGCGTCTATTCTGGAAGCGTGCGATGATCCGACCCCTCTGATCCTCCGTTCCTATGATAGGTGCGTACCGGTATTTCCCATTCTTATCTTTTCTGTGATGGACAAACCAGTCCTGATCCGGAAAAAACTGCAAAGCCTCCTTAAGACATACGAGGTGTTTCTCTTCTGCCTCTGAGCGATCCGGCTTGTTCTCCAAAGAGGCCACCTCAGCGCTCATCCGGCTTCGGCTCCAGAGGTCGTCTCCCCGAAGCTTCTCCAGCACGCCCCTGCGGCAGCCTGTCCCCCGGCAGAATGCGACCAGCTCCGCATTATTCCGTTCCGAGAACCGGCATTTCTTTTCCGTTTTATCCCGGCTGCGCTTGATGTCGGCACGGCAGCGCTCCGGCGGGACAAAATAGTCCGCATCTGTTGGCTTTATACCGTAGAGCTTAGACAGGGCTTTCGCCTGCGTGTGGATGGTCCACGGAGAAAGGCCGCGGTCAACCTGGCCCTCCAAATACTCGTTTACATACCGCCTTGCATGTTTCAGCGTGGTACAGTCCGGATGGTTACTCTTGATCCACCCGGCAAAATACTGGGCCTGTTTATAGTAGCTCTTGTATGTTGCATAACTGAATATCTTTCCGTCCATTGTCCCATTGGCAACTGCCTCTCGTTTGCTCTCCCCGAATGCCTGCATGGAAGTCAGCCGGTCATAGATCTGCTGGTGGAGTGTCTTACTGTATGCTTTATTCCGTCTTCCCATATATCCCAACTCCTTCCTGCAGTTTTCATAAAAATAAAAAACCAAATTAAAGCTAAAAGCCGCCTCCCGGGCAAATCCGTTCGGCAAAACACTTTTTTTCGTCTTGTGTGTGACGTACACTTGTTTTCGCCTTATGTGTGGCGGCTGGATTTTTGAGGATATCCAACGAATCCTGAGTATACCAGTTTACCCTGCAGCATCAGGGAGCGGCAGACTTCGCCTGCCTGTCCACTGATGCGCGTGTAAACCGGTATTTTCCCTGTACGACGGTACTTTTCCGCCTACAGGCCCGTACTAGTTCTCTGTGTGCTCCTTATAGCTGTAATAGAGCCCACCGCTGCCTATAATCAGGAAATCCGTCAAGTGGATCCCGATCACGTCTCCCGCCTCCTTAATACGGCGGTATGCAGCAAGGTCTTCCTGGGACGGAGTCGGATCGCCGCTGACATGATTATGCGCAACGATGATCCTTATTCCCCCGCAAAGCAATGCTCTCAGATAGAGCTCCCTGGGCGAGAACAAACATCTCGTTGCTGTCCCGCGCCCTGTCTCGAAAAGTGCAACGGGTTTCATTTTAGCCGTCAGTACGACCATAACCATGTGCTCCTCCACGAGTCGGTCCAAGTGGAAACACGTGTTGAGCAAATCAACGTAATCCATCGGTTGGGCGATCGCTTTGTCCGGGTAATCATATGCCTTCTCCTCTATAAGCGCAAGCCTCTCAGCGGAGCGCTCAACGTTGTACTGGGTTAGCATCCGATCACCTCCGTCAATGTGGCCGCGAGATGAATCTCATCTGTCTCTAGCGAGTAACGGTAGACCACTGGGGCAAGCTGTTCCTCGGGTCTGACACATTCAACGTTGATCTCGTTTACGATGCCTGCCATTTCAAGCAGAGCCATGTCCAGTCCTTCAGCCGGAATAACCATCAGCTCATGGATGCTCGATGGAAGCAGAAAACATCCACTGAATCCTCTTTCCCTGCACAGGTTCCTGAACAAGTCCGGATACAGGATCGCCGACGCACCGTTCATGCACTCCTTTGTGCCCGCCACATAAATAGAGAAGTATTCTCTCTGCGGCGGAAGGCCAAATGATGCCATCATATCTGCCATCTCGCGGACTACCAACGTTTTCCTCGTGTTCCTGTAAGCGGCTTCCCACAGCTGTGAGGCTGTAAGGCCCAGCGAGTCCAGGTAAGCTTCTGTTGCCTTGATGCTGTATTCGCAGTCATCCCTGCCGTCAAATTCTGGCAACCGGATCCGCACAAACACCTCAAGGTTTTCGAACGTTCGCTTCAGGATTGGATCATCGCTCTGTTTCTGTACGCACAGGATGCTGTTTTCCAGTATGGACTGGCTGCTTTCAAGCAGTTCTGTACGGAATTCCATTTTTCTCTGCAAAACCTCTTTGATGCGGGTTAGCATCTCCGGCAATGTGATATCCGGGGTGAAATGGATGATTGGGTTGACCTTCTCTCCCGTGCAGATGCGGAGCCCGGTCTTTTGTCTTCCGTTCCGGTATATGGTTACAATCTCCGTATCAATCCCATACCGTTTTAGAGCTGTCTGCATTTCCTCTGGTTTCATTCAGTTCTCCTTTCCGCCTGCTCTAGGCAGGCATAAACATTGTTTTGCCCGCCAGAAGGCGGAAGTGGTAAAATATGAAGTTGTACGGGGTGGCATGTGGTACATAAGGATTTCCCACCTGCCGGGTGTTGCTGTATGCCTCCACTTTGCAAAGGCTACTGGAAAGACATACACTCAGAGTCATCGTCCGAGTGCCTCCGCCGCTTTTTGACATACGGAGGCCGCACCGAGCCTGGTCGGCTGTTTATCCTCGCTCGGTCGAGTTTTTCAATGGGTTTTAATGAATTCCCTCAGGAGAGGGTTCTTCCTGCAGGTCTTCCGCCAATTCTGGTATGGATACTGCTCAGACATATCTTCATTTTCTTCCGGATGGGGTAGATTAAGCTCCCTCGATATAAGCGCTTCCACATTGGCCGTCTGATTTGCCGAAATATATATTCCGTGAATGAATAATGGTTCCTTCTGGTCTACTCCACGTTTATCAATGCTGATCTTGTATTCCCATGGAGCCGATAACACATTTTCCATATGGTCCTCCGTTGACGGAAGTTTATACTGGCAGCCCTTTTTTACATTCGGGACTGTCAGGATCTCCCAGAAACTGCCCGTTCCCATATCTACCTGATAACTGTGCCCGATCTGGCTGCCTTCCGTCTGTGAGAGATCCCGCAGCCTCTTCAGTGCTGCCAGCCGCACCCGGCACAGGCGACGATGTTCCGCAATGGCAGCCGCCAAAGCATGCTGGAGCTGCTCATCATCTTCCCTCTTTGAGGCCGTAGGGCGATGGTCCTCGATGAACTTCTGGATATCAATAGTAATCCCCTCTTCCTCCAGCTGCAGCCCTGCTTCCCAGGCATCCGCGCCAAGCTCGTTACAGAAAGTATTGAGGATCTGAATATGGTAGGCTGCCCCGGCGTTCAGATGGACTCCGTATTCCAGTCCAGCTATATCGATAATATTGGCTGTCGTCTCATCATAAATCCAGAGAGAGCGATCCTGCAGGTAGCGGATCGTCGGCTCAAGGATAAAAATACGTTTGTCCAGTACATACAACCAGTTTGCTATTCTTTCTGGCAGAGAGCCAAGAGCGAAAGGTGTGCTTTCGTTCATTTCTTTTCATCTCCTTTCATTATTTTAAATATAATATTATATTATATATAATATTATAGCACATATATTCTACAAGTAAAGCATATTTTAATCTTTTGGGGAATATGGGATAGAATTTTCATGACAATATTGCTAGAAAGTTTTTTTAGATATACTGACGTTGTTGCCGCCCCTATACTGGTGACAGAAAGGGGTGTGCCTCATGGATATACTCCCAACTTTTTTCCTCTCCGTTGTGGCAGGTATAGTTGCCTACTATATTTGCAAGTGGTTAGACGGGGAGTAACGGCAGCTAGCCCAAGCGGATGACCTCACCGTAACGAGGAAGGATCCCCGAATGTATTGCCGTACATCCGGGGATCCGCCTATATCCGTTGTATTACAATTTTTATTTCACCCGAACTCTTTTTGCTTTGCTCCAACTGCTGTAATACGTCTTTCCTTTCACCTTTTTGTATGTACGGATCCTTATATAGTAGATTTTCCTGCTCTTCAGCTTACTCAGGGTGACGGTCGTCTTCTTCGCCCCGGATACCTTCTTCGTTTTCTTGCTCTTCGTGAACTTTTTGTTCAGCGCATACTGGACCTGGTAGCCGGATACCCCTTTCACTTTCTTCCACTTCACCGTGAGCTTCCGCTTTGTCTTGGACTTAAGGTAAGTGATCGAGGTCTTCTTGGGCTTTGCCGTCGTCGAAGATGCCGATGAGGTAGATTTCTGCCCCGATTGCCCCGACTGTGCAGACTGCCCGGAGGCAGACGGCGTATTATTGCCGGAAGGGGTATTCGTCCCAGAGCCTGTGTTATTCTGGACCTTTGCTTTTTCTGTAATTGTAAAGTACTCTGTATAGAAGTCAAACCCTGCAGATGCAGGATCCGCATAGTTCCCGGTCATCCAGATCCGGGCATATGCCCTTCCTGGGGCATTGTTGTTGGCGTACTCTACGTAGTAATCCTTCCCTTCGGTCATCGGATTCCCAAAGCAGTCCGTAAGCATGAATTTCGGTGCGACCGGAGAACCATTGTATTCAAACTTAGTTCCCCCAACAATGCTGATCGTCGGCTTCCTGTAAAGCGTATTCGATACGACTTCAAACGGGATGTCCGTCTTAACCGACGGGTCACCAACAAGCGCAACGGTCATGGATGCGTTCCCTGCGCATTTTGGCGTTACAACGCCGTTTGGTGCCACGTCTGCCACATCCTGGGAATTCCCCCTGTACGTGATGACCTCTGGCGTGCACACATAACCGATTCCTACATCCGTATAAAAGTTCTGAATCACTACGCGGACAAAAGCATTCTGCCCATAATAGAGGGACAGACTTCTCTGTGTCCCGTTTGCCAGCCAGTCATTGATTCTAAACTTGATCTTTGACTTATCAACGGACACAGTATGTTTCTTTGCCTGGACACCTGTTTTGGCGGTCACGCTGCCCATCGCCGTCTCGCTTGTGTTGAGCACCCAGTACCTCGTCCCCTCATACAGGATACAGCCGATCCCGCAGTAGTTGGAGTATTTATCCTGCATCGTCATGGCATGAAGTGCTGAACTCTTCCATCCATCAAACATGCTCTGTGCGGTTCCTGCCCCTGATCCAATATCTTCTCCCTTAATGCTTGGGTAAGTACCCACTATAGTTCTTTCCGAGCCATCTGGACGATGATGGTCAAACGATATTGCAAGTTCCACCGCCCTCTGCATTGAGATCTCCTGCAGTTTGTCGTCCATCTGCAGGTCATTCGTCACGCCAAGTTCATGCCTGCGGTCGTTGATCAGATTCAGAAGCTCCTGCGCCCTGGTGTAGTCCTCCTCCACTGTGATCGGCAGGTCGACCGTGTCCGCTGCCATGGCAGTAACAGGGAAGAGAAACAACATATATATCAAGCCCAAGAACAGATATAGTCTTCCCCTTTTCATAATAGTTCCTCCTTTTCATACAAGCAAAAACAGTTCCAAAGAATATTTTTATTTTTAAAAAGGCCCTCCTCTATAAAAACAGGACAGAGACTCTTTCAAGTCAAAGACTAATTTCTGTGCATTTGCAAATATAAAACGTTGTTTTCTTGTAAATATACCACATATTTCTTGCATATTCAATCCGTTATTTTCTATGTTTTTCACATTTTTTTCGAGCCATTTTCCTCTCTATTTTTAAAAAATATGTTGTATGATTGCACGAATTATTCTTATAATCTCGCATTTTTTTGTGTGTTCCTACAAATCGTTATTTTTGTAACAATTATCCGTCTCGGAATTTGGCTTTCTTTTCCGAGGATTTAACACATTGGAGGAAACACAATTTCAAAATCTATGGATAAGGAGGATGTGCTGCCATGAACAAAAACAGTTTTAAAACGTAAGAAACTTGCACACACAGCCAGAAACCCAAGATTGCCACTGTCAATATGTTTACAGAAGCGTTTGCCAGAAACAACACTGGCATATACTACCCGCTTCAGAAAGGATACCATATGTTAAGTAAAAAAGTAAGCACTAATCTAAAAAACACAAAGCACATTCCTACAATAAAGGAAATGTTCCATAACTGGTTGGAGGAAAAAAACAGATTAGAAAATCCTATAAAGCTCGGCTACTATGAAAGTTTTTTCACATGGCATTTCTCTAAGATTGAAGATATGCAAGTCAATGCACTGTCACCGCACGACTGGGCTCAATTTATCTGCAATGAAGTAATAAGCAAAAAGACCAACCCAAGTACTTTGAAAGCTATGGTAATGGGAATCCTTAGATATGCTGAAGAAGAGGGGTTCATTGACTTCTCTTCTACGGATGTAGACTATCTACTCCGTAGGAGTCCTTACATCACCCTCCTCTACTACTGTCCCCGGAGGGAGTCGAAGAACAGGATCCATACGGCTCCAGAAAAATATCTAAAGTAATACAGGCATCCTATTATATCGGAAAGTAACACAGACTACTTTTAATCCGAGATCAGTACCTAATCTGACCTCTCATCAGGATGTCTCAAAAATTGACGTAATAATCCAATCTACAAGGGATAACTCAGTCCCAAAAATAACGGTCGTTATTTTTGAAAGGAGGTGAAGAAAATGCGTTATGGATATGTAAGGGTAAGCACACCCAAACAGAGTTTGGAGCGGCAAGTCCGCAACATCAAGTCTGCGTATCCCGACGCCGTTATCATACGCGAGACGTATACCGGGACAACCGTCCACAGGCCGGGGTTTGAAAAGCTCTTAAAGATGGTTCGTCCGGGTGATGAAATAATATTCGACTCAGTTTCCCGCATGAGCAGATCCGCTGATGAAGGTGCCGAACTGTACCAACAACTCTTTGAACAGGGTATTGATCTGGTTTTTCTGAAAGAGCCCCACATCAATACCCAGACCTACCGCAAGGCGTTGGAAAACCAGATTGCTATGACCGGGGAGTCTGTTGACTACATTCTGGACGGGATCAATCGCTTTCTGCTTGCACTCGCACGGGAGCAGATCCGTCTTGCTTTCCAGCAGGCAGAAAAAGAAGTAATGGATCTGCGGCAGAGGACACGCGAGGGGATCTACACGGCCCGTCTCAATGGAAAGCAGATCGGTCAGCCAAAAGGAAGCACGTTTGAGACCAAAAAGGCTAAACAGGCAAAAGCCCTAATTCTAAAGTATTCCAAGGATTTCAACGGAACGCTTCCCGATACGGCTGTAATGCGTCTGGTAGGTGTGAGTAGGAACAGCTATTATCGTTACAAAAAAATTTTAAAGCAACAGTAAGGAATTGCATTCGGAACCGTTTTTCGAGATCCCTCTTGCAAAGGGATCTTTGAAAGGATAGGCGTTGCAGAAAAGCAGCCATAAAAAAACTCTTTTCTCTCCCGCAGTCAGAACATTGTCAATGTAATGACTGTCCGGTCCTATGATCGTAGGAATAACGCCACTAAAAAGACGCGTCTGGTCCTATGCTGAATAGGACCGGCGAGGTTAAACGCAGTGTTGTGGTCCTATGATTATAAGAACCTCGGGAGACATATATCAAAAGCAAATTCCTTTTCTTAATGAAAAGGAGGAATTTTGATGGCTTACAAAAAATTATATGGTACATCCTACAAAATCGGAAAGATCGGTTTTGACAAAATCCGGATCAATCATTTTGACATTCCGAACAGAGTACTTAGGTGTCCGGAAACGGCTTTCCCGCTTCCCAAGGAGTTAATACAGAGCTCTTATGGCGGATCCGGTGGCAAAACAATCCACATTACTCGGAAAGATGTAACGATCTTTGAGGCATTCTTCATATGCAAATATGGGCGGCGAAATAATAATAACCATGAGGAAACGTTCTTCTATATTGAGTTGTTTGCGCACGAAAGTAGCAATCATTCTGAGAATGTCGAAAACATGTGTATGAGGGATGTCCATATCCGCTTAAAGCAGGCGCTTTCCATATTGCGGAAGACCTACCATGTAGACATCAGGTACAACTCGGCGGATTTGTGCGTCGCATCTGGAGAGATTAACTGCACTTACCAGCTCAGTCATGCCTACGACGAGTATTATATGATCCGCCGCATGCTTATGTATGAGCAGGCGGGCTCAAAATTGCACGAGATACGCTGCAAAGAATCCGGTGGTTTTTCTCCGCCTCAATCAGAAAGAACAATCGGCCAGCCGGTGCAGACTCTGATGTATGACAAAGGGACGGAAGAAGAGGAAAAAAACGGGCTTCTTTTTGCTGATGTCACTTTGGCACGCACAGAATTGAAATTCAGCAGGGGAAAGCAGCTCAGAAAATACATGGAAAATGCAAGGTACATACCTCAGGAAATCATGCCATTACGAGCTGTTACAGACAACCTCATCCAGACCTACTTCACTCGGCGCCATCAGGAAATATTCGAAGCCGCCGAAAAACAACAGCGTATATATCTCGGAACAGAGGATTATGCTAATAATCCGGAAATAACTACTGTAGCAAACATTGTCCGGAAAGCATTCTTAGAATTTGGATACCAGCACGACAACACAGTATGTTCATTAATCCTCGAACGAATTCGGGCTCAGGAAAATGAAAAATTAGTGCCCTATCTGCTGGATGTTTCGGATTTGAGGCAGATCCTTGTGACAATGCCATGGATTATTTCTGACGACCGCGAACGACTCATGGAAGAGTTTAAGCGTTGCTGCGCCAGATCTCCGGATCTGAAAGCAGCATTTATGGACAGGAAAGTCTTGTATGAGGAATTCCGGGAAAAGCATCTGTTTCCCAAAAAACATATTGTAACTGCAAAATAAAATCAAATAAAAAAGATAAGAGTGTCGGGACGCTGAAACCTTTCGTTATATAGCCGCAAGGCAGGATAGAACCAAATAAATCTTACAATTTCTGTAACAATACAAATAATTTCTAAGTATAAAAACTATTTTTCGAAGACACTCTTCCGAAAGGGAGAGTCATATGAACGCAAACGATATTATTGCAAATCTGCGCAAACGTGGTAAGATAGACGATGAAAGTCTGGAAACAGCCCACCTTGAGTGCATTAAGGAGGAGCTTACGAAAAAGGAGGTAAGAATTCCAAAAATCACAAAACGCGAGAAAGGGAACATTGTTCAGTTCTACGTGACAGTACCAAAAAAATACAGTAAAACTGGGGCTCGACATCAGATTGTATCATACTCGGAGGCTAATGTAAAAAAACTGTTCATGCAGGAAGCCTATAGCGTGATTACAAATACTCTGGAACAGGAAGAACTCGAAAATGCTACCGTTCAAGACATCGTGAAACGATATCTGGACCATATAAGTCCGACTGCTACAGCGGCCGGGACAGTGAAGCCATCTACTGCTTCAAATTATAGGCGCATTTTTGAGAACTACATAAAGAACACAGAGTTTGGAAGTCACCTTTTTGTGAATATCAATAAGATGCTGTGCGAGGATTTTCTAAAAACCCTGTACAACAGGCAGGTTTCTGCAACATACGCCAGAGAGATCAAATGTGTAGTCAAACAATCATTTGCCTACGTCGGTAAAAACGGGTATGAACAAGCCGCAATCATGCATGAACTGACAATCAATTCAGGATTATGCTCCAAGAAGCGTGCGCACAAGAATGACGTATGGTCGGATGCCGAGCTTGTAAAAATATGGGAAGGGTCTATAATGCTATGGGAACATGGGCATAAGTGTCCTTACAGTGCTATCATTTTAATTCTGGCGTTCACAGGATGCCGCATCGGCGAACTATGCGCTGCAACTTGGGATGACGTCGATTTCGAGAATGGAACTCTCAGAATCAATAAGACAACCATTGATTATACGGACTATGACAACCATAAAAAATGCCATATAATCAGCGACTCTCCAAAAACCCCCAGTTCAAATCGTACAGTTGATCTGACATATGGGGCGCTGATATGGCTTTCGGCATTGAAGCGTCGTAATGAAGAGTTGCATATCCCTGGGAATCATATTGTATGCACCAAAAGCGGACGTATTCCATCTCAAAATGAGATATCAGACCGGCTACGCTATTTCTGCAAGGTAATTGGAGTCGAATATAAGGCTTCTCACTCGTGCAGGCGGTATTATGCAACCAGTATGCTCGAAAGCGGAATTGCACTTCCCCAAGTAAGTAACGATCTTGGGCATGCAGATGCGGCGACCACACACAAATTCTATAACAAAATAAAGGAAAAGGACACGTCCAAAATTATGAAGCAGAAAAACAAAGTCCAGAGGAGACAATTTGGAAATCTGGCAACACCTGGCAACACCCCTGAATAGCAACCCGTCAACGAAAAAACCCCGTAGATACGCGGTTTCCCGCGCATCTATGGGGTCAAAGGGGAGGATAAGTATTTATCTTATCTTTCGTGTGTTATCATCGGAGGGGGATCCAATGATAAGAGCTTACGCTGATCTCTCGAGAACTTTCCGTCCGCCTCTCTCGAAGCTTTTCTCTTGAGATCAGTTATAGTATGACCGCTTTTTTCGGGAATATACAGTCCCATACAAACTTTTTTATTCTTTTCTGCCATAAAATACCCGGAAGCATTTCACGCCTCCGGGATTTTTGTTCATAAATTTATGGCACGTTTTCAGAACGCTTTTCCTGCCAGGATCTCCTTGTAATCCTTGAGGTTCTTCTGCAGGAGCTCCGGCGTGTTCAGGTGATAGGGGCATTTCGCCATACACTGCTCGCAGTGCAGGCACTCTTCGATCTTCATCATCTTGGCCTGTCCCTCCGGCGTGAGCCAGTTCCCGGACGGCGAGCGGCGCAGCAGCAGCGACATGCGCGCGCAATTGTTGATCTCGATGCCGGCCGGACACGGCATGCAGTAGCCGCAGCCGCGGCAGAAATCGCCCATCAGCTCGGCGCGGTCCTTCTCAATCAGCGCGCGGATCTCGTCCGTCATCTTCGGCGGATTGTCGATGTAGGAAAGGAATTCCTCGAGCTCATTCATCCGCTGCACGCCCCAGATCGGGAGCACATTGTCGAACTGCGCCTCAAACGCATAGGCTGCCGCCGAGTTTGTGATCAGCCCGCCCGAGAGCGCCTTCATGGCGATGAAGCCCATGTCCGCCTCTTTGCACTTTTTCACCAGCGCGATGTCCTCGTCGGACGCCAGATAGCAGAATGGGAACTGCAGAGTGTCGTACAGACCGCTCTCGATCGCCTCGTTCGCCACCGCGAGCCGGTGGTTTGTGATGCCGATGTGACGGATCTTACCCTGCCGCTTCGCCTCCAGCATGCACTCATACAGTCCGCTTTCGTCGCCCGGCTTCGGGCAGAACGACGGGTTATGGAACTGATAGATATCCACGTAGTCCGTCTTCAGATTCACAAGCGTCGTCTCCAGATCCTTCCAGAATCCCTCCGGATCGGTCGAACCGGTCTTCGTGGATATGTACACCTTCTCCCGCACGTCCGAGAGCGCCAGCCCCAGCTTGTGCTCGCTGTCCGAATACCAGCGCGCCGTGTCGAAGAAATTGACGCCGCGCTCGTACGCCGTGCGAAGGATCTTCACCGCGTCCTCATCGCTGATCCGTTGGATCGGCAACGCGCCGAATCCATTTTTGTTTACCACGATCTCTGTTTTGCCAAGTCTCACTGTCTCCACTTCGTCCTTCCTCCTCTCATGTTTCCATCGTTTCCCGATGACAACTGTAAAGCAAAATGAAAAAATCAATTTGTATTAATGAAGACAACACTTACGCCCCAAAACGGAAGAAGCTATTTGTATTATTATAGCAGATATCCTCGACGAGCCGCGTAAGCTGCGCCCTGTCGTCCGGATACTGCCCGCTCTCCACCCACTCTCCGATCAGCTCGCAGAGAATGCGGCGGAAATACTCGTGCCTCGTATAGCTGGTGAAGGAACGGGAATCCGTCAGCATCCCGACAAACGCGCCCAGCATCCCGTTGTTCGCAAGCTCGGTCAGCTGGCTGCGCATCCCGGCGCGGTTGTCGTTGAACCACCAGGCGCTGCCGTGCTGGATACGCCCGACGCCGCCGCCCTGGAAACAGCCGGCGATGCTGACAAGCGCCGTATTGTCGTTCGGGTTCAGCGAGTAGAGGATCATCTTCGGCAGGCCGCCGTTTCGCGCGAAGGCGTTCAGCAACGGCGCCACGTTCTCCACACCGGAGCGGCTGTTCACTGCGTCGAAGCCGGTGTCCGGCCCAAGCGCCGCGAACTGCGGCTTGTTGTTGTCACGCAGGCAGCCGAAATGGATCTGCATGACCCAATCGAGCTCCGCGTATTTTTTCGCGCAGGCAATCGTCACCAACGTCTTGTAGGCGTCCGCTTCCTCCTTCGAAGGAGTCGTCCCCTCCAGCGCCTTTTGGAAGGCCTGCTGCGCTGCGGCTTCGTCCGGCTCCGCGTACATGCAGTAATCCAGGCCGTGATCCGCGCACAGGCAGCCGTGATCCGAGAAAAATTCAATCCGCTCGCACAGGGTCGCGATCATGTCGTCCACACAGGCGATCTCTCTCCCCGTCGTCTCCGAAAGCCTGTGAATATAGTCCGCAAAGCCCGCCTTTTCAATGTTTACCGCCTTGTCCGGGCGGAAGGCAGGCAGCACCTTGATCTCCATCGTCCGGTCGGCAGCGATCATACTATGCCAACGCAGATCATCGCAGGGATCGTCCGTCGTGCAGATCGCCCGGACGTCAAATTTCCGCATCAATTCCCGCGCGCTGAACTGCTTCAGGACTTCATTGCAGCGGTCATAGATCTCGTCCGCATTGTCCGCGCTCAACGGTTCATAGATGTCGAACACCCGCTGCAGTTCGAGATGGCTCCAGTGGTACAGGGGATTCCCGATCAGCCGCGGCAGCACCGAGGCGTAAGCCCTGAATTTTTCTCTCGGATCTCCAGCCCCCGTGACAAGCTCCTCCGGAACGCCCCCGGCGCGCATCTGTCTCCACTTATAGTGATCCCCGCCGAGCCAGACCTCCGAAATGTTGTCAAAGCTGCGATCCTCCGCGATCTCCTGCGGATTGATGTGGCAGTGATAGTCGATAATCGGCATGTGCTCCGCAGCTTCGTGATACAGCCACTCTGCCGTCCGCGTCGACAGCAGAAAATTCTGATCCATGAATTTTTTCATGTGAACCTCCTCGTCTTTCTCCCAGCATCTTTCTCCATGAACCGGCCTAATCTCTGCGTGAAAACCGGTCTTTCATCCTACGTTTCTCTTCTCCTGGTCAAATTCTTCTCCCGGTCAAATTCTTGACGACCTCTCTCGCGAGGATCCGCCTACAACCTGATCCTTTCGCGAAAATAGTTTCTTGTCCTCATCGACCTTCCCAGCTTAGCCCGCGTACTCCTGCCCGAAGGTCTCGGATGACATCTCATCCACATACTGCTTCATGTACAGGCGGTAATACGCCCCTCGCTTCTCCATCAGCTCATGATGCGTGCCGCGCTCGATGATCTTCCCACCGTCCACCATCAGGATCACATCCGCCTGACGGATCGTGGACAGCCGGTGTGCGATCACAAACGACGTGCGGCCCTTGAGCAGCAGGTTCGTCGCGTCCTGAATCTTCTTCTCGGTCACCGTGTCGATTGAGGAGGTCGCCTCGTCAAGCACAAAAATCCGTGGGTCGGCCAGAATCGCACGCGCAAACGAGATCAGCTGCTTTTCTCCGGTCGAGAGCAGGTCGCCGCCCTCGCCCACCTGACTGTCGTAGCCGTCTCCCATGCGCTCCGGGATGCTCTCCGCCGCTACAGCCTTCATCGCCGCCTCCATCTCCTCAAGCGTCGCGTCCGGCTTCGCGTAGCGCAGATTTTCCGCGATGCTCCCCGAGAACAAGTGCGGCGTCTGGATCACATAGCCGATGTTGCTGTGCAGCCAGAGCTGCGAGCGCTCCCGCGCGTCCTTCCCATCAATCAAAATGCGTCCACCGGTCGGCTCGAAGAAGCGGCACAGCAAGTTCACCAGCGTCGATTTGCCCGCGCCGGTCTCTCCCACGATTGCCACGTTCGTCCCCTGCGGCACCTTCAAATTAAAGTGCTCGAAAATCATCTCCTCGCCGTCCGGGTAGTGGAAGCTCACGTCCTCGAATTCAATGTCGCCGTAGAGCGGTTCCCAATTTTCCTTTTTCGGGTTGAACGCGTCCCCGTACTTCTCCACGACGTCCGGGCGGTCCGCCACCTCGGAGGCCGTCTCCGTCAGCTTCGTATAGCGCTCGATATTTACCTGCACCGAGACCAGATCGGACAACGCCCGGATGATCCACTGGATCGGGTCCATCATCCCCAGCGCATAGGACATGAAAACTGAGAGCGTCCCGATCTCCATCACGCCCTTCAGGGAGATCACGCCTCCCTGCCACAGCACGAGCGCCAGCGCGCACGAAGCCGAGAACGAGATCATCGAGAGGAAGAGCGCCCGGAAATGCATCGTGCGGATCGAGACTGTCCGCATCTCCTCCGTCGCCTCCTCAAAATCCTGCTGCATCTTATTCTCGATCACGAGCGTCTTGATCGTCCGCGCCCCGGTGATCCCCTCGTTATAATTTCCGGTGATCTGCCCGTTGATCTCGCGGATCTTCCGGTTCAGGCCAACCAGCTTTTTCTGAAAATAGACCGCGCCGATGGCCGTGACCGGCACCAGCAGCAGCACAAAGACCGCCAGTCTCCAATTCAACAGGAACATCGTCACCACGATTCCCGCCAGATAGCTGAAATTCCACACGCCGTCCATCAGACCCCAGGCGATCCAGCCTCCGATACGCCCCGTATCGCTCATCACGCGCGCGTGGATGTAGCCCACCGAATTCTGGTTGTAGTAGGAGAACGACAGCGTCTGCAGATGGTCGAAGCTCTTCTGCTTCATATCGCGCCCCACATACATCTCAATCTGACAGGTCTGATACGTGGAGATCGTGTTCGCCGCCACCTCCACAAGGATCACGCCGAGATACACCGCGACGAACGCGCCGAGCCCTGAGAGCGAACCCTTCGCGACAAACACGTCGAGCGCGTAGCTCTGGAACAGCGGCACGACGATGTCCAGCACACTTCCGAAAATGCCGAGCACGACCATGCTGACCATGATCCCGGCGTACGGCTTCAAAAACGGCGCCAGCTTCGGCAGGCCGAACCAGGGCAGACGCACATACGCCTGCTGCTCACGTTCTTCATTCATACCGCGGCACCTCCTTTCCTACATCCACTGTATCTTCCGCACCTTCCGGGCTCTGAATCTCGTAGATCTCGCGGTACAGTCCCTCCTGCGCGATCAGCTCGCGGTGCGTGCCCTGCTGCGCGATGCGCCCGCGCTCCAGCACAATGATCTGATCCGCATCCATTAACGTAGAGATGCGATGCGAGATCAGGATCACCGTCGCGTGTCCCATATACTGCTTCAGGGCATTCCTTATCTTCTCATCCGTCTCCGTGTCCACCGCGGACAGGGAGTCGTCAAACACCATGATCGGCGTGTTCTGTACAAGCATCCGTGCGATCGCGGTTCGCTGCTTCTGTCCGCCCGAGAGCGTTACGCCGCGCTCACCCACAACCGTCTGATACCCCTTCGAAAAGCGTTCGATGCTCTCGTCGATGCAGGCCACGCGCGCCGCACGGCGAACCTCCTCCATCGTGCCGGCTGCCTCCGCCGCCGTGCCGTCCCTTGTGATCGCGATATTTTCCTCGATCGTCCGGGAGAACAGATACGGCTCTTGCAGCACCATGCCGATGTGCGAACGCAGCCACGAAAGCGAGATATCCTTCACCGGCACGCCGCTTATCGTGATCTCGCCGTCCTGCAGCTCATAGAGACGGTTCAACAGATGCATCATCGTCGACTTGCCGCTGCCGGTGCCGCCTAAGATGCCTAGCGTCGTCCCGCCCTTTATCGTCACGGAGACGTCCCGCAGAACCCTCTCGTCCTCCGCATAGCCGAAGCTCACGTTCCGGAAGACAATGTCGCCACTCATGTCAGGGCAGGAGCTTTCTTCCGGCAGATTCGTTTCGACCTCCTCCGTCTTTGAGTTCAGGATATACAGCAGACGATCCATGGACACGCCGGCCTTGCTCATCTCGGAGATCATCCTCCCCAGATGGCGCACCGGCCAGATCAGCCTGCGGTTGTACGAGATGAATGCGATCAGCATGCCCGCGGTCAGCTTTCCCTGCACGCAGAGCGCCGCCCCGGCGACGACAAGAATCATCAGCTGCAGCGCCATCACGAGATCGCCTGCCGCCCAGAATCCCGACAGCAGTCCGCACAGCTTCATCCACGCGTCCGTGTAGATGTTGTTCTGCTTCCGGAAGCGGTCGCGCTCATAGCTCTCCCGCCCGAACGCGCGCACCACACGCACGCCCGTCAGGTTTTCCTGCGCGATCGTCGAAAGCACGCCCTCGTTCTCATCGCACTCCTGAAACATATGCCCGATCCTGTGGTAGAAGAAATACGAATACCCGATGATGACCGGGATCGAGAGAAACACGACCCACGACAGCGTCAGGCTCATGGACAGCATGACCACGACGCTGAATGCGATCAGCACCGCGATATGTACCACCTGCACCAGCTGCTCCGACACAAACTCCCGCACCATCGTGACGTCCGAGGTGCAGCGCTGAATGATGTCGCCAGTCTGGTTCTCCATGTGCCAGGCGTAGGGCAGGCGCTCGATGTGCTCGTAGAGCGTATCACGCGTCGTCTTCATCATGCGCTCCGTGGCCACGGAATTCAGGTAATTGTTCAGATACTGGAATACCGCCGTGAGCGCGGCCACCACGAGGATCGCCAGGGCCGCCAGATAGAGATGGCTTATGATAAACTCTCTTCCGCCTGCCTCGTCCAGAAAACGGCGCACCACGCCCGGCAGAGTCTCCGTCTGCTCGCTCAGGCAGCCGTCCACCACAATGCGGATGACCTGCGGCGTCACCATGTCGAGCGCCGCCACCACTGCCGAAGCCAGTATGCTCATAGTGAAAAATCTCTTGCTCCCCCGCAGGAAGAGCAAGAGCATTGTATATTTCGTGTAAATATGATCCTTCAAATTCGCAGCTTCTTTCATGCAGTCTCCCTCCCCGTTCCTGTCTCAAAAGCTGAGCGGGGCCGTCTGCAGCCCCTAGATCTGGCCGGAATCTCCGTCGCCTGGCATATCCTTTGTTTCCGGCTCAGTAACATCAGATCCGGCATCTTCCATCCCCGGCTCTGTAGTGTCAAATCCGGTATCTTCCGTCCCCGGCTCCGTAGTGTCAGATCCGGTATCTTCCGTCTCCGGCTCCGCGTCCACTTTCTCCGGCGCGGCTCCGTCCAGCGAGAGCACCGTGCACACGGAATCACCCTTCACATAAGACAGTGTGATCTCGTCGCCCTCCTCATAACGAATGATATCGATAAAGTCCGTGACCGGCACATCGAATACCTCATCGCTATCCTCAAGCATGAGATAGAAATGTGTGTTCCCGTCCACGACCGCCTGCGCGATACGCCGGATCTTTCCTTTCGCCGTCTGCAGATCGTCTCCGGCCGCCGCGCCCTTATTTTTCAACCCGAGCATCTTTACATAGGTCTGCTCGCACTCCGGCACCGTGTCGCCGATCGCCACATTCTGATAGCGCTGGATGTTCACCATCGCGTATTTCTTCACAAGACCCGCGTTGTCCTTCAGCGCGATGAAGTATGTCGGCTCACCCGAGATGTTAAGAAGCAGCGGGAAGGTTGCCCGGTAACCGAGGTTCTGCACCTGACCCTCGGCGGAGCCCATCGCAGAATACTCCTCCGCGCCTGCCACCTCATAATATTTTGTTTCCATTGTGCGCTGGTTCATGAGCACGAAGCCAACGTTCGAGCGGTCGCCGCTCACAGACGTCACGCCCGTGTACACCCACACGTCGTCGTCCTGCGCGAGGTAATTGTAGCCGTCCGTCGTCACCAGGCAGCCCTTCTGCCCGAGCACGCTGTTGATAAAGCCGTTGATCAGCGTGCCGTGGTAATCGTAGAGCTGGATCAGCAGATCTGCCGGATACACACGGTCCACCCACGTCGGGCAGTCCTCCACGTCCATCGATTCGCACTCGCCCGTCACCGCGTTGCAAAGTACAACTTTGCCAATCGTCTGCCCGCCGAACAGCCCGATCGAGAATTTCTTCACCGGGCAGATCCAGTACGGCGTGCCCTCCTCGTCAATCTCGAAGCTGAGCTGATCGAAAATATAGGTCGGATAATGGAAGCGCAGATGCCGGTAGATATTGCGGTTGAAATACTCGGACTCCGAATATTTGATCCCCTCCGGAATCTTGACAAGCTCCGTGTTCTGCGTCGCCATGTCGATGCTGATATAGGCCGGGATGCCGTTCTTGCGGTTCGTGAACCACTTGATCGGGCTCGCGTACACCAGCGGAGTCACACGCACCGGACGCCCCTGATAGTTGATCTGCGAGTACAGCGTACTCACCTCGAACTGCGACACCATGTCCACCATGCTGCCCATCTTGCGGTTGCCCAAAATCTCCGCCGAATCCTTGTCGAGCAGCGGAATCTGGTTGAAATTCACCTGCTTGATGTCCTCGGCGAAATCCCCGGTCTCCGGCACGAGCAGGTCGCGGTATTTGCCCGCGTTCACGATCGGCGAGGACAGGATCGAACCCGCCAGATAGACCACAAGCACCAGTAAAAACAGGGTGAGGAAGATCTTCGGCGCGCGTCTCGCGCGGATCTCGCTTCTGAGATCCCTGAAATCTCCAATCGTCTGAACCTTTATCTTTCTCCCGACGCTGAACACGAGCGCCAGCAAAAGCAGCGCCAGCAGCACCATCCACAGCCCGCTCGAATGAATATTGATCGCCGGCAGCGTCACATAATAGTACAAGCCAAGCGCCAGCAGGATCACCAGCACCAGCAGCAATTTTATCTTTCCACGTCTCATCTGAAAACCTCCCAACTCACTTGTTTATCCCAGAGAATCCTCTCCGGCCCGGGCTTATTTCCCGCGGCAGAGACAAGATCCTTACCTCAGCGCAATTTTAGTGAATTATAGCATAATTATAGGCTGGACACAATAAAAATATACGGCCTGGCCTGAACAGCACATCTGCTCCTTGTCCGGGCAGTTTTTTTGTGGTAAGATACGTTCGACAGCAGAGCCCGGAAAACAGCAGCAATCCCGCAAAACCTGAAATCTGAAAGAAATATCTGAGGAAAGTACCAGAAAGGAGTACCTGACATGCAGAAACTGAAACGCATCCTCGCGCTGCTCGGCGTCGTGATCCTGGTCGGCATGTACGTTCTCACGCTCGTGTTCGCACTCAGCTCCAACCCGAACGCGAACAATATGCTCATGGCCTCGATCGCGTGCACCGTGATCATCCCCTGCCTGCTCTATGGCATGATCCTGATCGCGCGCGTGCTGGACAATCGGAACCGCCCCGACGGGGATGCCGAGACAAAGGATACGGCTTCCTCTGATCCGGAGCGCAAAAAAAGCGCCCGGGGCTGACGCCTTTCCGCCTGCAACACCGCCTGCAAAGGCTTCCTTCGGCATGAGGCCGACATGGGAAAGGCACGCAACCGGCCTGAAAGCCGAACAGAGACACAAAAGTCAACGATCAGAAAGGATCCTGCAGCATGATACAGAACATCATCTTCGACATCGGCGGCGTGCTGGTCGATTACGACTGGAAGACCTATCTTGAAGGCTTCCGCTTCCCGGCAGAAAAAGAGACCACGATCGCGAAAGCCACCTTCCTCAGCGCGGCATGGAGCGAGCTCGACCGCGAGGCGCTCTCCATAGATGAGATCACAGCCATGATGACTTCCGCCGCGCCCGAATACGCGGCCGATATTCTGACCGTATTTAGCGGCGCGCGCCGTACCATCCGCAGACGAGATTACGCCTGCGGCCTGATCCGCAGCCTTCAGGATCGCGGCTTCAAGGTCTACTATCTCTCAAATTATTCCAGTTACATGCTTAGACAGACATGCGACGCGCTCGACTTCCTTCCGCTCATGGATGGCGGCTTATTTTCCTACGAGGTGAAGCAGGTCAAACCGGAGCCGGAAATCTTTGCGTCCCTGCTTAAGCGCTGCCCCTCGATCCGCCCGGAGGAATCCGTCTTCTTCGACGATTCCGCCGTCAACATAAAAGCAGCCCGCCGGCTCGGGTTCCGCGGGATCGTATTCCATGATCCGGCGCAGGCGATGGCTGAGCTGGAAGCAATGCTCACAAATCACCATATTTCATAATCATATATATGTAAAATTCCCCTTTCATAAAATTATCGAGGTATAAATTATCGGGATCGTCGGCCTGTATCGAAAATGAATTATGATTCCGGCAAATTTTTGTTGTTTCTAAAAATCTGCCGCATTTTTCTTGACGATATGCATTTCTTCGGGTAAAATAGGGAAAGGATAAAAACAGACTTTGAAAAGAAATCAGGTGATATGCAATGGAATATATCTGTCGACATATGGAAGACCGCATTCTGGAGCTGAGCAGATCTTTCTCTGCGATCCTGCTGACCGGCCCCCGTCAGGCAGGCAAGACGACCATGCTGCAAAAGCTGGCCCAGAAAGAAAATATCGGACGTCAATACGTGACGCTCGACGATCTTGCAGACCGCGACATGGCGAAGAACGATCCGGCTCTCTTTTTACAGCTTCACAAACCGCCGGTGCTGATCGACGAAGTGCAATACGCCCCGGAGCTGTTCACCTATATCAAGATTCACATTGACAGGTATCACAATCCAGGTGATTTCTGGATGACCGGCTCGCAGATCTTCCGCCTCATGCGAGGCGTACAGGAATCTCTGGCTGGACGTGTGGCTTTGCTGCACATGTCGCCACTGTCTCAGCGTGAGATCACCGGCGCTCCCTGCGTACCTTTCACAACGGATATGGAACGACTGCTTGCAGAACAGGCACAGCTCCGGCCTGTCTCCGCACCGGAGCTCTTTCATCGCCTGTGGAAGGGCTCCATGCCGGGACTTGTCAGCGGACAGACGCCTGACCGAAATATCTTCTATTCGTCGTACCTCTCCACTTATATGGAGCGGGACGTCCGGGAGCTTTCCGGCAGCGTGGACGCCCTGAAGTTCAACCGCTTCGTCACCGCCGTCGCGGCACGCTGCTCCCAGCTTCTGAATTATCATGCTCTGGCGGAAGACGCGGACATCGACATCCAGACTTCGAAGATGTGGATCAATATTCTGGAGACCCTTGGGATCATCTTTTTGCTGCATCCCTACTCCAACAACGTCCTCAAACGCACTCTCAAAACACCAAAGCTGTACTTCTACGATACCGGCCTGGTCTGTTACCTTACGCGCTGGTCTTCCCCTGAGGTAGCTGAAAGCGGCGCCATGAACGGCGCGCTTCTGGAAAATTTCACCATATCGGAGATCGTAAAGAGCTACCAAAATGCAGGGCTGGAGCCGTACCTCTATTTCTATCGGGATCGCGACGCCAAAGAGATCGACGCCATTCTGGAAGCAGACGGCAAGCTCTGCCCCTTAGAGATCAAAAAAACTGCCATGCCCGACAAACGCCTGACCCGCGTCTTCGGGGTGATCGACAAATCCCCCCTCCGACTCGGAACAGGCGCTATCCTCTGCATGGCAGATAAACTCAGTGCTTTTGACAGTAATCATCTGATCGTTCCGATCTGGATGATCTGACGCCTAACGATAAATGATATCCTCTCTTCCCGGACCGTTTGAAACCATCGTGATCGGGAAACCGATCTGCTCCTCCACGAACTCGATGTACTTCCGGCAGTTCTCCGGAATATCTTCATATTTGCGGATTCCGCGAATATTGCACTTCCAACCGGGCAGAACCTTCAGCACCGGCTTTGCTCTCTCTAAAAACGCCGTCGTCGGGAACTCCGTCGTCACATCCCCGTCGATCTCGTAACCCACACACACCGGAATCTCATCGAGATAGCCGAGCACATCGAGCACTGTGAACGCCACATCCGTCGCCCCCTGCAGGCGGCAGCCGTACTTGGACGCCACGCAGTCAAACCAGCCCACTCTTCTCGGCCGGCCGGTCAGCGCACCGTACTCGCCGCCGTCGCCGCCGCGTCTGCGCAGCTCCTCCGCCTCCTCGCCGAAGAGTTCGCTGACAAACGCGCCCGCGCCTACCGCACTTGAATAGGCCTTGCAGACCGTGATTACCTTCTTGATCTCATATGGAGGAATCCCAGCTCCGACAGCTCCATAGCCTGCAAGCGTAGAGGAAGATGTCACCATCGGGTAGATCCCGTGGTCCGGATCCTTCAGGGACCCGAGCTGGCCTTCCAGAAGGATGTTTTTGCCTTCCTTTACCGCCTGATACAAAAACGCGGAGGTATCGCAGACAAACGGTTCGATCATCTCACGGTAACCTCTCAACTCCTCAAGCAGCGCCTCCGGCGTCAGCAGCGGCTTGTGGTACAGATGCTCCAGGATTGGATTCTTGAGCTCGCAGATGCGCTGTACCTTCTCCTTCAGCGTATCCTCATCGAACAGCTCGCTCACCTGGAAGCCTATCTTCGCAAATTTGTCCGAATAAAACGGCGCAATGCCGGATTTCGTCGAGCCGAAGGACTTGCCGCCGAGCCGTTCCTCCTCGTACTGATCGAACAGGACGTGATAGGACATCACGATCTGCGCACGGTCAGACACAAGAATTTTCGGCATCGGGACGCCGCGGTCCACAATGCTCTTCACCTCGCCGCACAATGTCGGGATATTGAGCGCCACGCCATTGCCGATCACGCTCGTCGTGTGCCCGTAGAACACGCCCGACGGAAGCGCATGCAGCGCAAATTTCCCATAATTGTTCACAATCGTGTGGCCCGCATTCGCGCCGCCTTGAAAGCGCACGATGATGTCCGCCTTCTCCGCGAGCATATCCGTGATCTTGCCCTTTCCCTCGTCGCCCCAGTTTGCTCCTACTACCGCCTGTATCATATCTGATTCCTCCAAGTTATATATTTCATATTGCATTAACATTACCGGACGGAACCGCACGGTACCCTTCCTGGGCATTTCCCGGCAAAACCGACATGAAACGGTTTGTGCCGGAAAATACCCGGAAATCCTTGCGGTTCCTGTCTGTGGCTTATTTGTAGTCAAACATTGATCTCTGCCTTTACTCCGAGCAGCTCACGATTACATTCGAGCACCGGCTTCACTACCGTCTCCACGAAGCGCTCCACCTGCTCCTTCGAGCGGCCGACGTAGCGCGACGGCTCCATCGACTTCTTCAAATCCTCAAGCGACATGCCGAACGACGGATCCGCGGCGATCAGCTCCAGAAGATTGTTTTCCTTACCCTCTTCCTTCACATTGCGGCCAGCCTCCATCGAGAGCGTGCGGATCTTCTCATGCAGCTCCTGGCGGTCGCCGCCGGCCTTCACCGCGTCCATCATGATGTTCTCCGTCGCCATGAACGGAAGCTCCGCCATCAGCTGGCGCTCGATCACCTTCGGATAGACCTTCAGGCCGTCCGTCACGTTCAGGCAAAGATCCAGGATCCCATCCACCGCGAGGAAGCCCTCCGGCACGGAAAGCCGCTTGTTCGCGGAATCGTCCAGCGTCCGCTCGAACCACTGACAGGACGAGGTGATCGCCGGATTTAAAGCGTCGCAGATCACATAGCGCGCCAGCGAAGCGATACGCTCACTGCGCATCGGATTGCGCTTGTACGCCATCGCAGAAGAGCCGATCTGCGTCTTCTCGAACGGCTCCTCCACCTGCTTCAGATGCTGAAGCAGCCGGATGTCGTTCGACATCTTATGCGCGCTCGCCGCGATCCCGGCCAGTACATTGAGCACCCTCGTGTCCGTCTTTCTCGAATACGTCTGCCCCGACACCGGAACACACGCGGAAAATCCCATCTTCTGCGCGATCTTCGGGTCAAGCTGATCCACCTTCGCCTGATCGCCGTCGAAGAGCTCCAGAAAGCTGGCCTGCGTGCCCGTCGTCCCCTTCGAGCCGAGCAGCTTCATCGTGGACAGCACGTAGTCCAGATCCTCCAGATCCATCAGAAACTCCTGCGCCCACAGCGTCGCGCGCTTGCCGACCGTCGTCGGCTGCGCCGGCTGAAAATGCGTGAACGCGAGCGTCGGAAGCTCACGATACTTCATCGCGAAATCCGCCAGCTGCGCAATCACGTTGACGAGCTTCTTTTTCACGAGCTTCAGCGCCTCGGTCATCACGATGATGTCCGTATTGTCCCCCACATAGCAGGACGTCGCTCCGAGATGGATGATCGGCTTCGCCTTCGGGCACTGCACGCCGTACGCGTACACATGCGACATCACGTCGTGGCGCACGATCTTCTCGCGCTCCTTCGCCACCTCGTAGTTAATATCGTCCTGAAACGCTTTCAGCTCCGCGATCTGCTCGTCGGTAATGTCGAGCCCCAGCTCCTGCTCCGTCTCTGCCAGCGCGATCCACAGCCTCCTCCACGTGCGGAACTTCATGTCCGGCGAGAAGATGTACTGCATTTCCCTGCTCGCGTAGCGCTCCGAGAGCGGACTCACATATCGGTCATTGCGGTCTCCCATGCTATCTATCCTTTCTATCTTTATCGTTCGTAGTCCCCACGTATATCTTCCTTCGGCGGCTTCACCGGGTACTGTCCCGTGAAGCATCCTCTGCAGATCGGCAGACCCTCCGTCAGCTCCTCCAGGCGTTCCAGCCGCAGATACCCCAGCGAGTCCGCGCCGATGACCGCGCGGATCTCCTCGAGCGTGCGGTTGTAGGCGATCAGCTGCTCCCGCGCCGGTACGTCCGTCCCGAAATAGCACGGGTACAGAAACGGCGGCGCGCCGACGCGCATATGTACCTCCTTTGCCCCGGCCTCGCGCAGCATGCGGACGATCCGGTCGCTCGTCGTCCCGCGGACGATCGTGTCGTCGATCATGATGATCCGTTTCCCTTCCACCGCCTCGCGCAGCACATTGAGCTTCACGCGGACGCTCGACTCCCTGCTGCTCTGCTTCGGCTTGATGAAGGTGCGCCCCACATAGCCGTTCTTGACAAACGCGGTCCCGTAGGGGATCCCGGACTCCAGTGAGTAACCGAGCGCCGCCACGTTCCCGGACTCCGGCACGCCGACCACCAAGTCCGCGTCCACCGGCGAGTCCATCGCCAGGAAGCGTCCCGCCCGGATCCGCGACTGATAGACGCTGACGCCGTCCAGACGGCTGTCCGGCCTTCCGAAATAGATATATTCAAAAATACAGCGCGCCGTCTTCTCCTTCGGCAGACACATGCTGCGGTCGGACACGATGCCCTCCTTCGGGCTGATCGTCACAATCTCCCCGGGCTCAACGTCCCGGATAAACTCTGCGCCGATCGTGTCCAGCGCGCAGGTCTCGGAGGCGAGAATATAGGCGTTTTCTCTCTTCCCGATGCAGAGCGGGCGAAACCCGTACGGATCCCTCGCCCCGATCAGCTTGCGCGGCGACATGATCACCAGCGAGTAAGCGCCCACCAGCTTCTTCATCGCGTTCGCGACCGCGCCCTCGACGTCCTTCGAACGGACTCGCTCTCTGGCGATATGGTAGGCGATGACCTCCGTGTCGATCGTCGTCTGAAAGATCGCGCCTCCCATCTCCAACTCCCTGCGAAGCTGCGGCGCGTTGACCAGATTGCCGTTGTGCGCGAGCGCCAGCGTGCCCTTGACATAGTTGAGCACCAGCGGCTGCGCGTTCTCACGCGTGCTCCCGCCCGCAGTCGAGTAGCGCACATGTCCGACGCCGATGTCTCCCTTCAACGCCGCGAGGTGGTCGCCCGTGAACACCTCGTTCACAAGTCCCATACCTTTGTGCGACAATACCTTCTTCTTTGGCCCCTGCGTGTCGCTGACCGCGATCCCGCAGCTCTCCTGCCCGCGGTGCTGCAGCGCGAAAAGTCCATAGTAGATCGACGACGCGACGTCCTCTCCCGAGAAATCGTACATGCCGAAGACGCCGCACTCCTCGCGCAGCTTATCCTCGGGCTCCATCTGTTCGTGGATCTCACAATTCATTCTCTCATCTCCTGCATGGATCCCTATGCCAGCCCGAGCCGACGGAACACCTCATTGTAAGCCTCCTCGACATTGCCGAGGTCCCTGCGGAAACGGTCCTTATCCAGCTTCTCATGCGTCGTCGCATCCCACAGGCGGCAGGTGTCCGGCGAGGTCTCGTCCGCCAGGATGATCTGTCCGTGGTAACGGCCGAACTCGATCTTGAAATCCACAAGCTCGATATTTGCCTGCATGAAATATTTTCTCAAAACATCATTCACTTTAAACGCATACTTCGTGATCGTCTCGATCTCCTCACGCGTGGCAAGACCCAGCGCGATTGCGAAATAGTCGTTGATCAGCGGATCACCCAGCTCGTCGTTCTTATAGCTGAACTCAAGCGTCGGAGCCTGAAACGGCGTGCCCTCCGGAACGCCCAGGCGCTTCGAAAAGCTGCCGGCCGCGATATTGCGCACGATCACCTCGAGCGGAACAATCTCCACCTTCTTCACAGCAGTTTCCCTGTCGCTGAGCTCCTCGATGAAATGGGTCGGAACGCCCTCCTTCTCAAGGATCTGAAACACATGATTTGTCATACGATTGTTGATCACGCCCTTGCCGACGATCGTGCCCTTCTTCAGGCCATTGAACGCCGTGGCGTCGTCCTTGTAATCCACAATCAATACATCCTCATTGTCTGTGCGGTAAACCTTCTTTGCCTTTCCCTCGTAGAGCAATTCCTTCTTTTCCATAAATGATCTCCTCTTTCGCCTCTGTGAATTGTTTACCTGTCTGCTTCGGCGCGCCGCGGCCGGACAATGTCCGGCTTTGTCGTGCCCGGCTTCTTGCCACATGCAAGTATATATGATTGAGCCTGAGATTGCAAGTTCAGATTTTCGTGCTTCTGCAATATTGCTCCTTCAGTTCATCCAGAACCGCATCCAGCTCCAGACCCCGCACACGCTCCAGACGCCCCGTAAACTCAGGCTTCGCGCAGAGCTTCGCGCTGTACTCCTGAATACTCTTCACGAGAACAGGGTCCGCCTTCAGCTTCTCAATGCGCTTCCTGCATTCCTTCTCATCCAAAAACAGCGGGAGCGCACTGATGTATTTTCGAAGCGTCTCCTTCGTCTTCATTAACTCATACGACTCAAGGAAACACTCCGCGGCCGCCTCAAACTGAAACAGTCCGGCGTACGCGGCCCCGAGATTGTTCAGAACCGCCGCGTAGAACTGAGTCCCCAGCTTGCCCGGATTCCTGCGTCTCATGATCTCACGGTACTCCCCAATCGCACGCGCGTACATCTTTTCGCGGAACAGATAATCGCCCCGAAGCTTCTGCTTCATGTCGTCAGACTGCACCTCGAGCTTCGCAAGCTTCTCCTGAAAATCCCGCATCTGCGCATGGGACAGGTAGCCTGCCTCGCGGAAGATCGGCAGCACGAAAAAGGCCGCCCCACTCTGCTTCTCAAGCTGCTCGTACAGCTGCCGATACAGCCTCGTAAGGCCCAGCTCATCGCGAATCCAGTCGCACAGAGCCTCGTTGAGAATGCTCTCGTCAATCAGACAGATATTGTTGTAAAGGTAGAAGCACAGCTCCTCCAGCGAACAGATGCCGGTCCGTATATTCTCTATGAAATATGGCTTTTCCGCCTGCTTGACCAGGCACAGATCGTAACTCATCGAGGATTCCTTCTTTCTCTGAAAAGCATTTCACGCTCTCAATGTCATATATCTAAAAGTGCAGCTCTCTCTTCCAGCTAAGCCCTGAAGATCGGTAAAGACCGCCAAATCCCAAATCCTCCACCTCGATATGGCAGCAAGTCGCCGACGAGAACCAAACCGTCATGCGCAGCCTCGTCGCGCGCTCCGGCCGGGACGGAAGTCCTGGAAAGCGCATCATATGCACAACTTTCTCCCCTTCTGCCATCGGCTGAGAGAGGACGCGAAGCTCGCGCTCTCCGTTCAGAATAAACTCACAGACATGATGCGCCTCATACCAGTTGATCCCCGCATTTACCAGCGGATAGTATGTCTCCTTGCCGCGGACGCTCATCTCCATGCCGAGGTTTCGCTCGATCATGTCGCGCCCGCCGAAGATGATCCCATGTCCCTCCGTCAAGCCGACACGCTCCATCACCGCATAGCAGGCGCCCTTGGAATACAGATTCCGCCCCTGAAACGCGTGCCGCCTGTAGCAGAGAAACTGAATGGAACGCTCCGCCCAGCTTTTGTTGAAATAATCACCCATCAGATAGCTGGCGGAGATATTTCTGCGCTCGAACACCTTCTTCAAAAGCTCAAAGAACAGCCGATCCTTTTCCTTCTGCCATTCGATGTCGCCGCGACCGGCGCGCACCTCCTCATTCATCAGCTGTCGGGCGACAGGCGTCACCGTGGCAATCGCCGGTCTCGTACTCCGGTCGATATGGAGCACATATCCGACAATCGCCTCATCCTCGTACGTCAGAAGCGCGACATCCTGATACCACAGCTCTTTTTTCTGATTGATCGTGTGGTAATAAAAAGAAGAAAGATAATCCTGAAGATAAATCTGCTTGCGGTCCAGCCCGTTTCGCTCGAGGGCCTCCACAATCACCGTACTCCACCAATCGTCAAGCTCCCGCACCGTCACCATTACCTGCAGCTTCGTATCCTTCGTCAGAAGCTTCAGCTTCGACAGACACAGCTGAAAATAAACTGCCAGAAACTCCTGCGGCTCATAGCTTCGCCCGCAGCAAAGGACAGTCTCCTTCCTCTCGATTCTGTTGTACAGGTCCGTAACGCCACTCTGCTGCTGTGCGGTCTCCTTTGCCCCGTCCTTGCCGTCCCAAAGCTGCCATCTGCCGCGGCTGTCCTGCCGCATACCCATCGGCAAAAGAGCGTGCTCCGCGTCCGCCGATGCGCCAAGTGTCATCGGCTCCTTGACCGATTGATGATAGTATGTGATCTGAGCATACTGCTCGTTCAGCTCGATTCCCAATACCAATTCATTTGTTGCCTGTGTCATAGCTCCACCTTATTCCCTGCTTTTTCCATCCGAAAATGCTTCCTGCCCGCGTCTTCCCGGAATCCCCGCTCTCCGTGCCATATTCCGTCCCGGATCAGAAGAGTCCTTTACATCAGTGTAAAAATCTCATCAGCGAGATACTCCATGGTCAGGTAGGCCTCCAGCTCCTTTCGTGCCTTCTCCTCTCCCTCGCTTCGCGCCCGCGCGATCTGATTCAGCGATTCGTACTTCGAAATCCGTCCGGATGTCCCTGCAGGCGCCCGCAGCACCCAAAGGTCCGTCTTCTTTCGCTCACCGCCTGACTCCTCCTCGAGATAACACTCCAGCTCATCCCCGTCAAACAGTGTGAATTCACGGACAAAAATTCCCTCGAAATAGTCCTTCATCACTTCCTCGCGGTACTCCTCTTCCCGGCCGCGCAGGCGATAAAAAATCGTGACCCTGCTCTCAGGGTTGCAGGCGTACTCCGCAAACACTCTGCCCTCCATCTGGTACGGCCGCAGAAGCTCCTCGTCGAAACGTCGCCAAAACGCAAAGCGCATCCCCTTCGCACCAAACTCCTCCAGCAATTCCTCTGTGATCTCTCTCTGCTCCGGCTTCAGCTCCAGGCTTCTCGCGTAGTACTGCAAAAGCGCCAGACGGCATACCTGCTCCTGTTCATCCGGCCTGTTCTTTCGCTTCAAATACAGATATTCACGCTCAATGTAGGCAAACACCGGCTCCGCCACAGGAATGTCCTTTACAAAATACTCGTAGGCCTTGAGATTCACATAGGCCCTGCAAAGCTTCTTGCGCCCCATCTTCTTCCAGTAGGACTCAAACACGGCCTCCGACCCTTGCGTCTCGCTCCTCGTGAACAGGATCATCGTTATGATCTTCTCTTCCAAAAGCATCGTATCCAGATCAAATCGAACTGCTGCCTGCCAGATCTGCTTCATATCATGCACCGGCCCCTCGTAATAGAGAAGCAGGTACCGCAGCAGCTTGTCGTCATACTTGCCGCGGTCAAAGCAGTATTGGCACAGGGACACCAGCATGGAATTCTCCTCAAACTCCAGCTCCAGCACCATACGGCTGCAGATACGCACGAGCTGAAGCAACGCAATCCCCTCTGTCCCATAGGCATCCAGAAGCGCAAATGCGTCCGCGCATTTTCCCTCCTCCGCCAGCAGCGTGATCAAAGCCGCCTTGTCCACCTTCACATAGTCCAGATATGGAATGTGCTCCAAAAACTCCGGCAGGGAATCGCTCCGAATATGGTTTGCATAATAATCAAGCACGCGTTTTCGCAGAATATTGCGGAAAGCATCGGAGAACGCTTCCATCTCACATGCCGCTGCAAAATAAGAAAGCGTATTCTTCTGAATCGGCCCACTCTCCATGCATCTGATACAGACATGCAAAAGCAGACCCGGGAAATTCGGTATCGCCTGCACACACCACGCAAGCATTTCCTCGTCCTCAAAAATCCTCCGGACACTGCAGAGCCCGGACGGCAGATATCTTCGCCCCTGCGCATCCTCCAGCACGACTGCGCTGTCCGGATCGTAGATCTGGACGTAGGCCCGCCCTCCCACAAAGAGTGCCGCCTGCTCCCTCCTGAGACGCGCAGAGTGGATGACTACCTGCCGAATGTTCGGCAGATCACAGCTAAGCTCAAAAGTAAACAAAATCTTCGCCAGCTTCTCCGCCGAAGAGCCGGTCAGGGATTTCTTCCTCAAAAACGTCCGGTAAAGCACCGCGAGATCATCAGAAATCCGCGCCGCCTCAAGCTGATCTGCCGTGAATTTCTCCATCGAGGCCCGATAGCTATGATAAGTCTGCGGATCGCGCTCCCGATTCTCCACAATCCTGCGATAGATCGCGGCTCTCCTGCGATAGTCCAGAGAGGTATCGTAGGCAAAATACATCCGGATCACCTGCGGCATGGAATCCATGTCGAGGCTGTCCATCGTCTCCATATAATATTCATAGAGGCCTGTGATGCGCAGTCCGCTCTCGACGCCCTTCGCGTACCAGGGGAAGAAACAGCTGTCCTTCTTGTCTCCCTTCATCAACAGCAGACAGACCGCCTTCACAAGATCCTCAGACGGATAGAGCTGATAGCCGCTCGTCAACACCTCGAAAAGTCTCTGATCAAACGAAGGGTAATGCGCTGCCAGATTCGCCGCCTGCCGCACGACCTCCGCGGTCAGAATATTCTCCTCCCTCGCAAAGCGCAGAAGCTGCAGCTCAAAATCCTCCAGCCGGTGCATCAGGAATGGGTCATTTCTCAGAATCTGATACGCCTCGAGATACAGGATTCGGCTGCGGCAGCCGCATTGAAATTGCTCTGCGATGGCCTCGTATTTCGCAACATCATTATTCAGATAATTCTCCTGCAGATACAGAAGGATCCAGAGCAGCCTCCAGTTCGTCTTATCCCGCGAAAACAGGCGGACGACTTCTTCCTCCACACGGTCAACGTACGACGCCTCCTGGTAAAAGAACGTCGTCAGATACAGATAAAATCCGTAGCGCTCCGGAGAATCCACGCGCCGTACTCTATCATCCAAGCTCTCCAGCAGCTTCAACGCCTTCTGCTTCTTTCCATCCGCAAAGCACAGCTGCACCAGAAACAGGTCTGCATACAAATCCTGGCCCCCGGATCTTTTATAGCTGCCAATCACGCTCGTCGAACGCTCCACCCAGGTGGCGAGATCGATCTTCTTCAGGCGGAAGCGCACATACAAAGCCTCCAGTTCTTTTCTCATGATCTTGCAGGTATGGTATCCGTGCCCGGCCCCAGCCCGCTCTGCCCTGCGCGCTGTCACCTCGACCCCAACAGACTGGCAGCCCGCCGTCAGCGTAAGTCTCGCGTAGTTGTTCCCTGCGTGCATCAGGTTCGTGTCCAACACAACATTCAGCTCGTATACACTGCCGGCGAAGTCCTCCGTTGTAAAAGTCTTCTTCTCAATGCGCAGAAAGCGTGCGTCCGAGCTCGCAGTAATCTCCTGGTACCCCCAGGTATTCTTCATAATCCGGATCGTCTGCCCCACGGGAGAGGAAAGCTCGTCCCAGCGATAGGAAGCCTGCTCCGCAGAAATCACAACCGGCTGCTTCGCACCTGTCCCGACCAAGAATTCCTCGATCTGCTCATAACCGCTCCCCTGCGCATGCAGGCTGCCATAGAGCGCGGCAAACTGAGGCTCTCTCCTGGTCAACCTCTGCTCGAATCCCTCCGTGGCAAAGATACGGCTTGCCTTCTGGTAACTCTCCCGCGCGACCGCCGCAAGCTCTGCGGCACTGTCAATCCGCGCCGTCTCCTCGCTCTGCAGGCTTGGCTCTATCGCAATCTCATATGGAAGGACATACTCCCCGAGCTCGCTGCAGACCGTAACGCTTCCCTGTTCCTGTGTCCCTTCTTCAAAACCACTGCAGTCGATCTGGAAGCGAATCTCATTCTCAAGTCCCTGAAACTCCGCGGGCTCACAGATCATGCGCGGACTGGATGTGTAGAGAAAGCCCTTCACCTTGCGGTGATCCGCTGCGAAAATGCGAAAGCTTCCGCGCGCCGCAGCTCCAGGAGCCGCCTGAATCACAAGCTTTTTCGGCTCAATCACAAGCTTTGCCGACTCATATTCGAATATTCCGTTTAGTAATTGTTCAATCCGTCTCTTCAATCTCATCACCTGTCCTGAAAATACCATTCTCAGTATATCACCTTCCAGCCATTCTCCGCAAGCATTCTACAGAGATTCAAAAAAACTTAAGAAAAAAGAGAAGCTTATAAAATATATACAGACCAATATAAAAAGGCAAGGATCTCTCCGGACGGATGCAGCTGTCATCCCTCCTCGGAAAGCCTTGCCTTGCCATATTTTCTGACCGGAATCGTCTCTGTATATCTGACCGGACTCCTCATTCCAGTATTTTCTTCAACTCGTTCATGAAGGTATTGACATCCTTGAACTCACGGTACACCGACGCAAAACGCACGTACGCAACGGCCTCCAGATCCTTCAGCTTGTCCATCACGATCTCGCCGATCACCTTGCTCTCGACTTCTTTTTCCTCAAGATTGAAGATCTCCATCTCCGCGGCATCGATCATCTCCTTGATCTTCTGGATCGGAATCGGCCGCTTGTAGCAGGCTCGCATCACTCCGGCCTCGATCTTCCTGCGGTCGTACTGCTCCCTGGTCTGATCCTTCTTAATCACGACAAGCGGGATCGTATCCACCTTCTCATACGTCGTAAAGCGCTTCCCGCAAGCGTCGCACATACGCCTTCTCCTGATAGAGCTGTTCTCATCCGCCGGTCTCGAATCAACGACACGCGTATTCTCCTGGTTACAAAACGGACACTTCATTCTACTTTCCTCCCCGGCATCCACTGGCCAAATCCGCCTTCAGGGCAGTGGTCTAAGGTCTGCCCATACACCTGATATCAGGATTCAAAATCCGCCATTAAGTATAAATGATGTCGGAACCACTGTCAATCACGAATCATGCATTTCCGTGCAGCCTTTCGGGAGCACAGCCGCTGTCTGTGCCGAACAACGCACTCTCATCATATAATAGAGCAGCCGTCTTTTGTTGGGAGGATAAATGGCCATGCGATTCTTTGACCTGAAGCAAAAAGAAGTGATCAATATCTGCACCTGCCGCTCGCTCGGCTGTGTCGGCGACCTCGATATCGACTGTAACACCGGTTGCATTCTTTTCCTGATCATCCCCGGTCCCGGCAAGTTCTGCTGGTTTCTCGGGCGCGAATACGAATATGTCATTCCGTGGAAATGTATCGTCCAGATCGGCGCCGACATCATTCTGGTGGATGTCCACGAAGAGGATGTACGCAGAAAATGCAACTGAGAAATACGGCCGCGGCGCTGTTACGCCCGCAGGTAATTCCGCATGTTTTTGAGCGCGCTCTTTTCGAGCCTGCTCACCTGCGCCTGCGAGATCCCGATCTCAGACGCGACCTCCATCTGTGTCTTTCCCTCATAGAAGCGGAGCTCAATGATATGCTTTTCCCTGTCCTCCAGCCGCTTCATGGCCTCCTTGAGCGAAATGACTTCGACCCAATTCTCCTCCTTGTTCTTCTTGTCGCTGATCTGATCCATGACATACAGCGCGTCCCCGCCCTCTGTGTACACCGGATCGTACAGGCTGACCGGGCTTTGGATCGCATCCATCGCGTAGACGATCTCCTCCTTCGGCACGCCGATTTCCTCCGCAATCTCGTTGATCGTCGGCTCCTTCAGGTGCTTTTTCGTGTAGCTTTCCTTCGCGTAGATCGCCTTGTAGGCCGTATCCCGCAGCGACCTGCTGACACGGATCGCGTTGTTGTCCCTCAGATAGCGCCGGATCTCTCCGATGATCATCGGCACCGCATAGGTACTGAATTTGACGTCGAGCTCCGTATTGAAATTGTCGATCGCCTTCATCAGCCCGATGCAGCCGATCTGGAACAGGTCGTCTACATTTTCATTGCTGCTCGAAAAGCGCTTGATCACACTCAGGACCAGCCGCAGATTCCCCTTGATGTACAGCTCCCGCGCGTTCTCATCGCCCGCCTTGATGCGTTCGAACAGGAATTTTTTCTCCTCGCCTGTAAGGGTCGGAAGCTTCGCGGTGTTAACGCCGCATATCTCTACCTTGTTCAGTGCCATGTGATCATCCTCCTGAAAGTATCTTCTGGTAAAATGATTCACATTTTGCAAGGCGGCTATTCGTCCGCGGCTCAATTTTTATAAAGTTTTAGACCTTGACAGATTGAGGGATCGGCGCTATACCTCCGCATCCATAATCCTGTAAATCTCCTCCATATCCAGATGCTCTCTCAGGCCGGCGGCCAGCAGATTATACTGTGTCTCCTTGAACGCCGCGAAATCGACCGGCTTCCCGATCTGCTCCGCGACGCCCTTTGCCTGCGCCAGAGCGCGTACGATCCCGGACGCAAGCTCTTCGCTGTCAAAGATCCCGTGGACATAAGAGCCGTACACGTTCGACCCATGCGCTCCCTCCTGTCTGCGCTCCCCGGAAATCTCATCGACGATCTCGGTCAGAGGCTGTGCTTTTTCGCCCGAAAACGTCCGTCCCATGTGGATCTCATATCCGGCGATCCGCGCGCCGCCAAGCGGCTTAAGGATCCCTCCGGGCACCAGGATCCGCCCTTCCACGCGCGTCCTTGTCTTCCCGCTCTCAAACACTGTCTCCGTGTCCAGAAGCTCCATTCCGCGCACCGTTCCGCCCTCCTCGACTCCGTCCGGGTCGGATATCTTCCTTCCAAGCATCTGATATCCTCCGCAGACGCCGAAGATCGCGCTTCCGGCTCTGTGCGCCTTCAGAACCGCCGCCTCCAGACCGTTCTGCCGCATCCACAGCAGATCGCGCATCGTGTTTTTCGTCCCGGGCAGGAGGATCAGATCAGGGCTCCCCAGCTGGCCTGCCGTCGACACGTAGCGCAGCGACACGCCCTCGATTCCTTCAAATCGGTTGAAATCGGTAAAGTTTGAGATGCGCGGAAAACGGATCACCGCAATGTCGACCAGCCCCGCCTTCTGCGGTCCCTCCAGGCGCTCGCTCAGACTATCCTCATCCTCGAGGCTGACCGGAAGATACGGCGTCACTCCGACCACCGGAAGACCTGTCAGGCGTTCCAGCATCTCCACGCCCGGATCGAAGATCGTCCTGTCGCCCCGGAATTTGTTGATGATCAATCCTCTGATCCGTCTTCTCTCTTCCTCCTCCAGAAGAGCGACCGTGCCGTAGAGCTGTGCGAACACTCCGCCCCGGTCGATATCCCCGACCAGCAGCACCGGCGCTTCCGCCAGCTTCGCCAATCCCATATTCACGATATCATCCTGCTTCAGGTTGATCTCCGCCGGGCTTCCGGCCCCCTCGATCACGACGATATCATACGCCTCGTCCAGCCGGCCAAACGCCTCCATGACAGTGGGAATCAGAGATTTCTTAATCTTGAAGTAGTCCCGCGCGCTCATCGTCCCGATCGCCTCTCCGTTCACGATCACCTGAGAACCCACGTCGTTCGTAGGCTTGAGCAGGATCGGATTCATCGCGACGACGGGTTCCACGCCCGCGGCCTCCGCCTGCATGACCTGCGCCCTGCCCATCTCCAGTCCCTCCCTCGTGATGAAGGAATTGAGCGCCATATTTTGTGCTTTAAAGGGGGCGACACGGTATCCGTCCTGCCGGAAGATCCGGCACAATCCGGCCGCGATCACGCTCTTCCCGACATTTGACATTGTCCCCTGGATCATGATTTTTCTTGCCATGTTAACCTCCATTCCGCCGACTTGTTCCTGCGTGTGATTCCCTCCCGGAAAGTTTTTTCCGGAATGTCCTTATCTGGAAAGCTTTTTCCTAAAATCTCACAATTCACTGTCAGAGACCAGAATCCCTGCCATTCTGGCCTCCCGCCGCAGCTCCTCGTTTTGCCGGTTCATCGCCCCGAAGGTCCGCAGTGGGCAGAGCACCCGGCGGCACTGTCTCATTTTTGACAGGGCCAGCTCGTATGCCTCCTCGCCGACAGGCTCAAAGGCCCGCTCCTTGACGACCTCGGCCGCCAGCTCACAGGCGGCAAGGCAGTCGATGTCGTTTTCCTGTAAGACCCCGGTAGCGAAGGGAATCCCCTCCCGCTGAAGTCTCCGGTACACCGGGATCCCGCTCCCGCCTCCGGCAATCACAAACACCTCCGGCGCCCCCTTCGCGGGCGGCAGCTCCACGCAGCCAAACGCCGCGTTGTAGGAGCCTGCTTCCATATCGTACAAACTGCAGATATAATCCGAGGTGAAGATCTCCTCCGGTGTGCCGTGGCGCTCGATGTGTTCGCCCTTCACACAGAGCAGCTGATCGGAGATCTTCTGCGCCAGATCCAGCTCATGCAAGGACATGATCACCGCCACATCCCTTTCCCTCACCATCTGCTTCAGAATCTCCAGAAATTCCAGCTTGTGCCTGACGTCCAGGAAGGATGTCGGCTCGTCCAGCACGATCAGCTCCGGCTCCTGGCAGATCGCCCGCGCCAGCAGGATCCTCTGCCGCTGCCCGTCACTGACCGCGTTGAAATCGTGCTGCGCAAGATCGGCGGCGTGTACCGTCTGAAGCGCCGCACGCACCTTCGCGCGATCCTCCGCACCCAGAAGTCCAAGATTGCCGGTGTAGGGATACCGCCCGGTCGCGACCACGTCCTCGCAGGTCATCAGTTCCGGGCGGATGCGCTCCGTCAGCACCACTGCCAGCCGCCTTGCGATCTCCCGGCCCGTCATCTGCCGCATCTGCTGTCCGTCCAGGTATACACAGCCCCCGAGCAGCTTCAGCTGTCTCGTGATGCTCTTGAGGATCGTCGACTTTCCCGCCCCGTTCGGCCCGATCAATGTGAGGATCTCGCCGCGCTCCAGCTCGATGCGGATGTCCCGGATCAAGGGCTTCCCGTCGTAGCCGACCGTCATCTCCTCCGTATAAAAGAAGAATTCCTTTGCCATACTATCTCCTCACAGTCTTTCTTGCTCCATAAGCTCTCCATCGTGAAAAAATATTCTCACTGCCACGACCGGACATTATATCATCTCGACGCTTGATTGATCTGCTCTGCATTCTTCCATTTTCTGCTAAGCCATCTTCCGCCGCCGTATCATAATGAAAATCACCACCGGCGCGCCGAAGATTGCCGTCACCGAGCTGATGCTCAGTTCCGTCGGCGCGAAAACCGTGCGCGCGATCAGATCGCAGAACAGGCAGAACACAGCGCCGCCTAGAAAGCAGGCCGGGACGACGATGATCGGCTTCGAGGTTTTCCAGATATTTTTGACGAGATGCGGCACCGCGATCCCGACGAAGGAGACCGGCCCAGCAAAGGCCGTCACACAGGCCGAGAGAATGCTGGAGAGCAGGATCAGGCAGACGCGGAACACACGGACGTTCACGCCCAGATTCCTCGCGTAATCCTCGCCCAGCTGATACGCTCCGATCGGCTTGGAGAGAAGGAAGGTCAGAAGCACCGCCAGAAACACAATCGCCGCCATCACGGCGACGTTGTTCCAGGTAGTGCCGGAAAAGCTGCCCAGCGACCAGTTGTGCAGGTTGACAATATTCGAATCGTCGGCGAACGTCACGACAAAATCGGTCACTGCCGAACAAATATAGCTGATCATGACGCCGCAGATCACGAGCATCGACATCTGCCGCACCTTGCGCGATACGGCGAGCACGAAACCCATCGAGATCATCGAGCCGAAGAAAGCCGCGAGCACCATCACCGTCGAGCTCGCCGTGATCCCGCGCTCCAGCAGGAAGATCATCGACAGCGCCACCACGAGCTTCGCGCCCGAGGAGATCCCGAGCACGAAAGGCCCCGCGATCGGATTGTGGAAGAAGGTCTGCAGCAAAAATCCGGACACCGAAAGCGCGCCTCCCAGTATCACCGCCGCGAGAATACGCGGGAGGCGGATCTGCCAGATAATGTTGACGGCTGTCTCGTCTCCTCCGCGGCCGGTCAGGATCCCGAAGATCTCCCGTACCGTAAGATCCACGCTGCCGGAATTTACGTTCCAGACGAACAGAACCGCCAGCAGCGCGAACAAGATGACAAAGGAAATCCCGCAGCGCAGGGTCCGCCGTCTGCTCCCGTCCTCTGCCGGAGATTTCTCCGGTTTTTGCTGCGTCTGCGGCTCTTGTTGTGTCGGTACCTGCTGTGCCATCTCGCTTCCCTCCTGCTTCCCTTCTGTACTCAGATCCTGAAAGACTTTTTCCCGGCTTTCAACCTCTCCGAGTATACGTCGTCCTGCAAATCTCAGATCCTGAAAGACTTCTTCCCGGCTTTCAACCATGATCCGTCACATTCAGCCGGAATCCGCCCCGTTCCTCATCCTCCGTGCTCTGAATCCAAAAGCAGTCACTTACTCCAGCGGATACAGATACGTCATATTCTCCGGCTCTCCTCCGTTGAGGACCGCATGAATGTCCACGATCATGTCCGCCAGTCCGGTCGTCTTCTGGAACAGGTTCTGTGTGGTACACCACACATTGCCCTCCTTCACCGCCCGGAAATCCTCAAGCAGCGCACTCTTCTCAAGCAGCCCGTCCAGATTTTCGATCTGCCCGTCGATCGTGCTGTTGTAGATCAGCACATCTGCGTCCTTCGCTCCGGCGTAGAAATCCTCCATCTGCATGTTGACCGTGGAGAGCGCGTTCTCCTCGTCCCCGAGATCCGAAAAGACATATTCGCCGCCGGCGAGCTCGATCATCTTCGCCACGTAATCGTTGGCCTTGCGCACGTTCACATAACCATTGGAGCTGATATAAAAGAACGCCACCGTCTTTCCAGTCTCCTCCGTGTTCAGCACAGCCTCCAGCTTCTTTGTCTGCTCCGCGAACAACTGCATGGCCAGCTCTTCCTTCCCGAGCAGCACCGCGTAGAGCTTCATCCACTCCGCGCGGCCGAGCGGGTGAGGCTCATAGCTGGAGCGCTCCACCAGCACCGGAATATCAAAGCCTTCGAGCATCTCCTGCACCTCCGGCGTGTGGTAGATCATCGTCGACTCGATCGCCAGATCGCAGCCCTCCGACACGATCAGTTCATAGTCCGGAGCGCTGTACTTGCCTGCGTACAGCAGCTCGCCGCCCTCCATCGCAGCCTTTGCCTCCGGAATATACCAGCCGTCCTCCTGCGTCCCGGACAGACGCAGGCTGCCGATCCCGTCAAGCGCCGCGAAATAGTCCATCGCCGAGGTCGCCACCAGATAGATACGATCCAGCGGCTTTTGCAATACTGTGATGTCCTCATCCAGCCCTTCCGGCACATTCGCCCTCTCCGGCACGACCAGATAGCGGCCACCGTCCTCGATTGTGATCAGGGCATAGCCGCCCTCATAATAATCCACTGAAAAGCGCTCGGCGTAGAGCAGCTCCATACTGTGATCGTAGGACAGCCCCGCAAGCTCCCGGGCGCCCTGCGCCGAGACGCCGGCGTATGGAAGAAGGGTCATCAAAGCCAGAGTGAATAAACCGGCCATAAACTGCACACATTCCTTTATACCGCTCCTCTTTTGCGCATGTATCATCATTTTCTCATACATTCTCCGTGTACCCTTTTTTCTTTTAACTCATTTTCCATGGGTATGATTTCTTTAACAGTTGGCGGCAACGCGCTCACTCCTCCTTGATCGTCGCCGAGTCAAGGTACAGATGATAGTCGATCTCATGCGGCGTGCTCATCGCAATCGTGTCCGCCGTGATCGCCATCTGGTAGTCGAAGCCTTTCACGGGAAGCAGAAATGTGGAATCACCCTCCTCGTTCACCGGCTCGAACTTCTCCTCGCCCAGCAGGACGTAATCATAGTACGGGCTTGAGAAGATGATCTCCGCGGTCGCCTCGCCGTTCTCCACGGTCAGCTTTGCCGGGGACGCCACCGTCGTCTTGCCGGAACCGCCCTCGAGCGTCGCCTCGATCAGATACGTCCCATCCGCCAGAGCAAGCTCCTCAACCGTCGTCATCTCCTGCTCCTTGCGCGCGCCCTCCGGAAGAGAGGAAGCCAGGAACACCAGCGTCCGGTCGTACCACTGCTCCTTGCGCTTGCTGAACGCCGCGCAGTCGATCCCCGCGTCCAAGGCCTCCACCGGCACCTCGTAGGTATGCTGCCCGTCCTCATTCTCCACGAAAGGAATGTAGTCTTCCTCCTCCGCCTTCACGGCTTCCTCTCCCGTGCCCATGAAGAGATAGAGATAGCCGGTTCCGTTCATTGTCATCACCGCGCTCATCTCGCCGTCCGCCACGGTGAGCTCGCACTTGTCGATCTTGAACATCGAGGAGCTGCACGCCACCTCGATCTCATACACGCCGTCGTTCAGCTCATCGGCCGTGATCGGAACCATCCAGTCCTCCACGACCTCCTCCGGCGTCACCATCTCCGCCGCCGTGGCGACGCCCGTCTCCGACGACTGCTCCGTTTCCTGTTCGCCCGCCTGGACAGTCTTCTTCACCTGTCCGGCCTTTTCCGTCTCGTCCTCGGCCAGCGCTCCCAGGCTCATACTTCCGATCAATGTCAGAGCGACCGCTGCCACCGCTAATTTCTGTAATTTCCTCATGTTCTGATTCTCCCTGTTCTGTTATTTATCCTGATTCACTCTAAAAATCTGTTCTCCTACATGGGAAGCCCGGCCTGCCGCAAAAAACGGCCGCCGGGCTTTACAGCCTTCGCCTCACAGGCGAAAGCCGGTATTCCAATTACTCAGCAAGCGAATCAATCGCAGCCTGCGCATGCGCCACGTACAGATCCTGGATCGGCTCCATGGAGCCGAGACCTGTCAGCAGGCACTCTACCTCGTATCCGGCGTCCTCAAACGTCTTCTTCCAGGCGCCTTCCTCGTCGCCGGCCATATCGTTGTTCGCATGGTCGCCGGCCACTACCATAAGCGGCTCAAGCACGACCTTCTTGTACTCCTTCTCGCCGACTGCTGCCACAACGTCGTCCAGGGACGGCGTCGCCTCTACCGTGCCGACAAAGTAATTCTCATGACCGCCGGCCGTCAGGACGTCCTGCATCTTTGCGTAGACCTGGTTGGATTCCGCCTCGGTGCCATGGCCCATGAACACGATCGCGGTCTCGCCGTCGTCGTACTCCGCCGTCGCCGCAACAATTGCCTCGGCTACAGCCTCAAAGTCTTCGTCGCTGGTTAAAAGCGGCTCGCCAAGCACGATCTGATCGAACGAATCCGCGTACTCCGCGAGTTCATTGGACAGATCCGTGTACTCATAGCCGTTCATCAGATGCGTTGGCTGCACGACAAGCGTCTTCACCCCGTTGGCCACGGCGCGGTCCAGCGCCTCGCCGACATCGTCGATCTTCACATTGTCGCGCGTGAGCACATGGTCGATGATGATGTTGCTCGTGAAGCCTCTTCTCACGCTGAAATCCGGGAACGCTTCTTCCATCGCCGCCTCGATCGCGCCGATCGTCGCCTGACGGTTGTCGTTGAAGCTGGTACCGAAGCTGATCACCAGCAGCTCCTTCTCACCGATGTCGTCCTGATTCCTCACGTTCTCGTTGGAAGCGTCGCCTGTGTAGACCTCTGTCTCCAGCTCCGTCTCCGCTGCGGTAAGCTCGGTCTCCTCCGCCTGCACAGCCGCCGCGCTCATCGCCAGCATCGCCGCGCACACACCGTAGGTCATCAGTTTCATTGCCTTGTTTTTCATGTTCCTCTCCTCCTTGTTTTGTGTGCATCGCACAAATTTCACAGCCTGCCATACAGACTGTGATGCACAGCGCGCCGTTGCTTCAAGGCTTGGTTTTTCAAGGCGCGTGTGTCCTCGCAGGTACAGGAACATGACAGCACAGGCAGATATTTCCGCCGGAGATACAATCATGAGAATAGAAAACATGAGAATACCAGGAAAATAATAACACCCGAGCTTTCGCCATATCCATGCATGACAAAATCCGGGCGCATTCCTGCCTATGACATTTCACAGAATTTCACAAGATAACTTCTTCGGTACAACCAATTACTCGTGATCTGGAATGCAAATTCCCGTACCAGCAACAGGCAGGTTTCCTGACTTACAGATCATCACGCACGGCCGCCTTCCCAGTTTCCCAGTGGCATCTGGCCTGCATTCCCTGCTTACAGTGACGAGATCGTACAGGATTTGCACCTGTTTCCCTTTTAACGAACGCCGTGGCGTCCGCACCTGTCGCCTAATAGTAACACCTTTTTCTTAAAGTTACAATACTATTTTTTTGAAAGCATGTACAGCAGCGCGTTGCAGATACAGGCGGCAATGTTACTCCCGCCCTTCCTGCCGCGAGCTACGATGAAAGGGACGTCCGTCTGCATGATCAGCTCCTTCGACTGCACCACGTTGACAAAGCCGACCGGAACACCGATGATCAGGGCCGGCCTTATCTTCCCCTCGGCGATCAGCTCATAGAGCCTCACCAGCGCGGTCGGCGCGTTGCCGATCGCAAAGATTATCGGTTTCCCGGACGTTACGACTTTGTCCGCATCGTTCTTCACAGTCATTCCTCTGTGCATCCCATCCGTCGTATTCACGTCAGTCGTCGCATAACACCGTGCGGCCTTGTCCATGCTCGCCACCGCGCGCGTCGTCCCGTTTATCCGGGCAGCATCCGCCACATCCTCGTCCGACATGAAGCAGAAGACCTCTCCTCCGTACTTCGCCAGGGTCTTCTTGCTGATCCCGGCCTTCGCCATCTGCGTGTCCGTGATGATGTCGCAGCCCGCGCGGATCGCCTCCAGCCCGGCCTCCACCGCGCCCGGCGAAAAACAGAGATTGTCCGCGTAGTCGAAATCCGCGCTGGTGTGAATACAGCGCTTGACGATCAGCTCCGTCCCCGGCTGCAGCTTTTTGTCGCCCAGCTCCTGCGTGATGATCTCGAAGCTGCGCCGCTCGATCTCCATCGGCTTCACCTTTTCCAGTTCGATCTTCATATCCATACCTCTCACATCTTTTGCGTAAGCCTTTTCCCCAAAATGCTTTTCACGCAGATTTTTCGCGCTTTTACCAGGTTCCTGCTTCCTCTGCGCGCATTTCCTCAGAAACCGCGCCGCGATCTCCGGATTCGAATAATAATACAGATGCGGAAATCCGGCGATGCAGGAGGAACTTCCCTGTATGCAGTCCCAGCCGTCTGCCCGGAGCGGCTTCTGCGCGTGGAATGCGTCTCCGCACGCTGTACTGTCAAAATAGTGGAACTCGTGCGCCCGGATCTCACCAATGTCCGTCCCCAACATCTGATCCATCTTCGGCCTCATCGCGATATAGCCGAAACGGCCCAGTTTTTTCGTGTAATAGCTCCTGCCCGGAAGCGCGCCGACCATCGCGTGGCCGACACCCTCCATGTCCTCCAGCTCCTCCTGAAGATACATGAATCCTCCGCATTCCGCCATGCAGGGCAGTCCGTCGTCCAGCGCCCGCCGTATGCTCTCTCTCATGGAGCGATTTTCACTGAGCCGTCCCGCGTAAAGCTCCGGGTATCCTCCGCAGAGCAGCAGGCCGTCCGAGCGCGGCAGCTCTCTGTCGTGAAGCGGGGAAAAAAATTTCAGCTCCGCCCCGAGCTCGCGCAAAAGCTCCAGATTCTCCTCATACAGAAAGCAAAACGCCTCGTCCCGCGCTACGGCGATCACGGGAGAAAGCCCCGAATCCATATCCGAAAGCTGTCCTGAGCCGAACCCGGAACCGGTCAAGCGTCCGTCCTTAACGTCAGGCGCCATCCGCGCCAATGCAAGCAGACCGTCGATATCCAACGTCTGCTCAAGCATCTGCCCCAGCCTTCCAAGCTTATCCCGCAGGTCTTCCACCTCGTCCGGCGTCACCAGACCGAGATGGCGGCTTTCGATCTGCAGCTCAGGCACCGGAGGTACATAGCCGTATGCCTTCACGCCCAGCTCCGTCTCCAGAAGCCTCTTCATCTCCGGATACCGGCGCCCCGAAAGCTGATTCAGGATCACGCCCCGTATGCGGCTGTCCTTTCGAAACTCCAGAAAGCCTTTGACATACGCAAGCAGAGAAAGTCCCATACCGCGGCAGTTCACGATCAGGATCGCCGGCGTGTCCGTGACACGCCCCACATCATAGCTGCTCGCCTGCACGGAGCTTCCGCCAAGACCGTCATAGTAGCCCATCACGCCCTCGATCAGGGAGATATCCGCCTCCGCGGCGCCCCGGACGAGCAGATAGCGCGTCGTCTCCTCGTCCGTAAAAAATGTGTCCAGATTCCGGGCCCTTGTGCCGATCACACGCGCGTGGAACATCGGATCGATGTAGTCCGGCCCGCACTTGAATGAGGTGACGCGCAGCCCGCGGTCGCACAGCGCCTGCAAAAGCCCGCAGGTGATCAGTGTTTTTCCGCTGCCGCTCGCGCCCGCCGCCAGCAGGATCCTCGGGCAGCGATTCACCGTCTCCTCTTTATTTACCGCACATTTCCCGTCTGTCATCTCTTTTGCTCCTTCGCGTCTGTCTTCTGTGCTTCTTCGAACTCCGCCTTGCTCTCCGCGATCTCCCCGCTCCCGGCAAAGGAAATGATATACACCGGATTCTGCCCCATCATCATGTGCAGCTGCCCGGCCTTCCTTGCCTTTCCCACGCTCACGACGGCGATGTCCTCCTGCCGCACAGGCAATTCGCGCAGACATTGGAGCGTCTCCGCGACCGTCTCCAGCGTGATCGCGTTGAGCACCACGCGCACACAGGGATTCTTTTTCAGCAATAGCTCCAGGATCTCTCTCAGATTTCCCGAGGAGCCGCCGACGAACGCATGCGTCGGCGCAGGAAGTCCTTCGAGCGCCTGTGGCGCGATCCCCTCTACCACCTCGAGATTTGCCGTTCCGAATCTGCGGCTGTTCTGCCGGATCAGCTCTGTCGCCTCCGGCTTCTTCTCGACGGCATAAACCTTCCCCGCCCACGCCTGCAGCGCCGCCTCCACAGACACCGAGCCTGTTCCGGCCCCGATATCATATACGACGCTGTCCTCCTCCAGCTGCAGCTTCGAGAGGGAAATGCTGCGGATCTCGCTCTTGGTCATCGGCACCTGGCTTCGCAGAAACGCTTCGTCCGCAACGCCGTGCGTCACCACCTTCTCCACCTCCGGATTCTCGATCAGCACAGCCGCGAGATCACCCGGCGCTTCCTGCAAAAGCTGCTCCGGGCTTCCCGACAGGATGCGTTCGTCTTCATAGGAGAGCCTGCATCCGACGTGCAGCAGCACCTGTCCCAGCCCATAATCCAGAAGATCCCGGCACATCTGCCGGAAGCTCTCCTGTTTCCCGACCAGCGCGAACACCTTTCTGTGTGTGCGCACCGCCCCGACAAGATTCTGCGACCGTCCGTGGATGCTGGCCAGAAAAGCATCCTCCCAGGAGCAGCGCAGACGCGCGCACAGATAGACGACCGAGGAAATCCCGCAGTAAACCTTCACCGGATACTCTTTCAGCTGATCCAGCAGTTTTCTCGCCCCGCTGTAAAAGCCGACGTCCCCGGAGAGCAGGATCACAGCCCGCTCGTACTCCGGATGTGTCTTCAGATACATTCTTATCTCCTCCGGCAGGTACGCCGGAACCTTCGGCGCAGCCAAATTCCACACGCTTTCCAGCATGCGCGGCGCCCCGATCAGCACATCGGCCTCCTCGCAGGCGCGCCGCGCCTCCACCGTCATATTGTCCGGATTTCCCATGCCGATCCCGATCAGGGAAACGCTCTGCTTCGGCGTGATCTGCCATTCTTCGCAGAGAATTCTTCTGATCTCAGTCGCCGAATATCCCGCCTCTTGCTGCGGGCGTCCCACAACCACAAGCTGCGCGCCTGCCCTTTTCGCCGCCCGCGCCTTCTCCGGAAAGCCTCCGGCCTTGCCGGATTCCTTCGTTACCAGATAGCGCGCGTTCACCTGCCTTAAAAGCGCGCAGTTGAGCTCCTCGTCGAACGGCCCCTGCATGCAGATCAGATTTCTGCCCTGAAATCCGAGCGCCGCAGCGGACGCCGCTGCCTCCGGCGTCGAGAGTACACGCGCGAAGACCCGCTCCCGGTAATCGGGAAGCTGCGTATACTTCTCCAGCTCCTTGCTCCCGGTGGCCGCCAGGATATTACCCTCCGTGTGGGAAAGATATTCCACCGCTTCCTGCACGGAATCCACAAAAACGCAGGAGGCATCCGCATAGCGCACGACGTTCGCGCTCTCCTCGCGCAGAAGCCGCAGATAACGGCAGCCCGCCGTTTCGCATGCCTCGCGGATGTTCTGCGTGACCTCTGTCGCATAGGGGTGCGTCGCGTCCACGACATGGGTGATCCCGCTTTTCTTCATCAGGCGAACCATCTCCTCCTGTGTCAGCCGTCCCGCATGGATTTCATGCAAAGAGGACGTCATGTCCAGAAGCTGTTCCCCGTATTCCGTCGCCACACAGATTTCACAGGCGACTCCGTTTCGGTCAAGAAATTCCGCCAGCTCACGGCCTTCCGTGGTTCCCGCAAACAACAGCAATTTACTCATCCCGGCATCCTCCCGGCGTCATTTTCTTCCCTTCTTTGCTCCGGTACCCTCTCGGCGTCACCATCCGCCCGTTGAGCTCAACAGTCTGTGAATTTCCGACAAAGACCGTCGTAAACATATCCACCTGCGTATCCCGCAGCTCCTTCAGCGAAAGTACGCGCACGTCTTCCCCTTCGCGGCCGATGCTGCCGGCGATCCCGCAGACCGTATCCTCCGCCTTGTACCGCAGCAGCAGATCACACGCCCTGCGCAGGTAATCGGAGCGCTTCCGGCTGGACGGATTGTACAGACAGATCACGAAATCCGCCTCCGCGGCGGCGAGCAGGCGCCGCTCAATCTTCTCCCAAGGCGTCAAGAGGTCGCTCAGGCTGACCACGGCAAAATCATGGATCAGGGGCGCGCCAAGCAGCGCCGCGCCGCTTAGGGCGGCCGTCACGCCCGGTATCACATCAATTTCAATCGACGGATAATTCTCCCCAACCTCCAGCATCAGGCCGGACATCCCGTAGACGCCCGCGTCCCCGCTGCAGATCATCGCCACCGTCTTTCCTTTCGACGCCTCCGCAAAGGCAAGCACACAGCGCTCCCGCTCCTTTCGCATCGGCGTCGTCAGAAATTCCTTATCCGGAAAATGCTCCTTCACCAGATCCACATAAACGGTGTAGCCCACGATCACGTCGCAGGCCTTCAGGCACTGCACCGCGCGTATCGTCATCTGTTCGTACGCGCCCGGACCGATTCCCACCACATAAATCTTACCCAAACTCCACACTCCAATCTCTGACGGCAAGCGCGACGGTCACCCCGTCCCCCGCCGTTTTCTTCCGTATCAATTTCCCACAGCGTGGAGGCATGGTCTTGCCGCCGGACACCGATCCGGCATTGCAGCCACCCTCGTCGGTCTGTATCGCATCCTGTCCCGTCCTTCGTTGTCCTCTTCTTTGCCCTCCGCCCGCGAGCACGGCGCTGCGCTCACAGACATTGGAGACGCCCGTGACAGCTTCCACAAAGGCCGACTCCGAAAATTCGCCCGCTGCCTCCATAAGCTCCTGCGCCGAGTACGTGACAAATTCAATCCCGCACTTATCTGCAAAACTAAGAAGCCCCGGCTCCTTCGCCTTGATGTCAATGCTGGCAAGCCGCTCCACGCTGTGCATCGACACGCCGCAGGATCGCAGAACCGTAACTATTTTTTCTTCGATCACCGCCGGGGCCGCATTCTTCCTGCAGCCCACGCCGATGCTGACGATCCGCGGAACAAGGGTTAATGTCTGTTCAAAAGGCCGCTTCGTCTCGTCCAGGGTGACACAGATGCCGCGCGCGGGAGCGTCCTTCATCCGTGCCAACTTCTCCCGAGCATCTCCCTCCCGGATATTCTCTTCTGTGAAGTTCTCCTCCCCAGTGTTCCACAGCTCGAGCTCCTCCGGTATCTTTCCGGCCGTCGGAAAGTCTGAGACAAAGCCGATCTTTTTCCCGTCCAGTATGTCCGCGGAGATCTGTTTTGCAAGTTTCATATCGGAGATCCACAAATCATTCTTCTTCGCGAACAGATCGACCGCGAATCTCCCGTTCAGATCCGTCGCCGTCGTGATCACCGCCACGGCTCCTAACTCGTCCGCCAGCTCGACGGCGAGCGCATTTGCGCCTCCGATATGCCCGGAGACCAGTGGGATCACAAACTTCCCAAGCTCGTCCACGCACAACACCGCCGGGTCGCTCGTCTTGCTTTTCAGGAACGGAGCGATACTGCGCACGGCGATCCCCGTCGCGCCCACGAAGACCAACGCATCGTGTTCGGCAAACGCTTCCTGCGTCCACTGACGAAGCGAGACCGGCAGAGTCCTTCCGTCAGTCAGAACACTTTCATTCTGCGGTTCTTTTTTATTTTCCAACGCTTCCCTGATCCGCAGCGCCGTCCCCGCGCCGTGTGCAGTAAAGTATATGATCGCAATCTCCATGATCTGAATTCCTGTTCTGATCTCTGTACTCTCTTTCACTGTTTCCTAAATCCATGCCCCCGCGTCTTACAGATCCGCAGGCCTTTCTGCCGCGTTTCCGGCCTTGTGCTGATCCATGGACTTTGCCTCCCGGAATTCCGTCGTGAACGCCGGATTATACAGATCCGATCTTCGGTAATTGCCGTGGCTGACCACATCCCCGATGATGATCAAAGCCGTCTTTGTGATCTGGTTGCGTTTCGCCGTCTCCGCCAGCGTGCCGACCGTGCAGACAAACGATTTCTCATCCTCCCAGGTCGCCTTGTAGACGATGGCCGCAGGCGTCTCCGGCTCGTAACCGCCCGCAAGCAAGCGCTTCGACAGCTCCTCCAGCATCCCGGTGCTCAAAAAGATCACCATCGTCGCGTGGTGCGCGGCGAGCGAAGCGATCTCCTCCCGCTCCGGCACCGGCGTTCGCCCCGCCATGCGGGTGATGATCACGCTCTGCGAGACGTCCGGCAGCGTATATTCGAGGTTCAGCGCCGCCGCCGCGCCGCAGAACGAGCTGACGCCCGGACAGTAGTCGTAGGCGATCCCCTCCTCGTCCAGCACATCCATCTGTTCGCGGATCGCCCCATAGAGACAAGGATCTCCCGTGTGCAGACGCACGGACATCCGGCCTGCCGCTTCAGCCTTCCTCAATACTTCCAGCACTTCCTCCAGCGTCATCTTCGCGCTGTTGTAGACCTCGCAGCCCGGCTTTCTGTAACCGAGAAGCTGCGGATTCACCAGTGATCCGGCATAGACGATCACATCCGCTTCCTGAAGATAACGCATCCCTCGCAGCGTGATCAGATCCGGCGCGCCCGAGCCGGCGCCAACAAAATGTACCATAGCATTTTCCTCTCAATTCTTTTTCATGTTTCCTGCTGCGCCGCGCAGCCTGCCCTTCTGTGCCGGCAAGCTCTATGCATGCTGCAAGGCGACGTCCCGAATCGTCTGTAAAAGCCCCTCCGCTCCTTCTGTCTGTGCCAGATAACCATACTCCGTGGAGAACAGGATTGCCTCCGTCTGCAAGGCCTCTCCGACTCGATGCTGCAGGTAATACCGCGCCCGGGACGCAGCGAGCTCCATCGCCTGCCGCATAAGTCCGGCCTGCCTGAGAATCCCCAACGCCTCGTCGGTCGTCTCCGTCTCAAGAACGCGGCGCGCTGTCTCCGGATCCGCCCCGGTGCGCAGCGCGAACGCCGCCATCAGCTCCGCCCGGGCGTCCGCCTCGCGCGAATGTGTGTTCATGATTCCGCCGGCCACCTTGATAAACTTTCCGATATGCGCCACGAACAGAATGCCCTTTATCCCAAGCTCGACCGCCATATCCAGCGTCTGTCCCACATAATTGCTGCACTTCATGGCGTTTGACAGATCCAGCTTCAATTCGTTTCCCGCGAATGTTTCCCCGTAATTGCCCGGCGTGAGGATCAGATACTCCCGCCCGTTCGCTTTATGCATCTCCATCTCCAGCCGGATGCTCGCCAGCAGCGCCTCCTCGCTCATCGGCACGACGATCCCGCTCGTGCCAAGGATCGAGATCCCGCCCTCGATCCCGAGCCGCGGATTAAAGGTCTTCCTGGCTGCCTCCTCGCCGCCCGGCACCGAAATGACGACTTCAAGACCTCCGCAATAATCAAAATCCCGGCAGGCCTCCGTCACCGCCTCGCGGATCATCCGCCGCGGCGCCTCGTTGATTGCCGCCGCGCCGACCGGCTGCTGCAGACCCCTTCGCGTTACCCGGCCGACTCCCTTGCCGCCATCGATAGAGATTCCCGGCTGCGCGGAGCGTTTCACCGACGCGTACACCAGAAGTCCGTTCGTGACGTCCGGATCGTCCCCACCGTCCTTGCGCACCGCGCACGAGGCTCTGCCGTCCTCCAGCTTCGCGTCCAGAATCTCCAGCCGCAGCCCAATCCCTTTCGGCGTCATCAGCGAAACCTCCCGCTGCACACAGCCGGAAAAGAGCATCAGCGCCGCCGCTTTCGCCGCAGCCGCAGCGCAGGAGCCGGTCGTGTAGCCGCAGCGCAATTTCTTATTATTTTTCAAAACGTAGGTCGTCTCCAGACCAGTCTTTCCCATATCAGAATCACCACAAAAAAATCCTGCCTCCGAAGAGACAGGACATCCGCAAAATTTCTCGATCAAATATTCCCCAAGCTCAGGAAAATCTGTAACCGATTTATTATCCTGTCATACCTCGTGACATCAATGATAATAAGTCGTAAGCAGGCTTCCTGGCTCACAGATCACCG